>CAWDGV010000005.1:0-124730 GCA_963801985.1 uncultured Gammaproteobacteria bacterium | reverse complement strand
CCGGCGTCAAGGTAATACTGTTCGCCAGCAGCAGCTTGCCCAAGTCAGATTCCAGCGTTGTTTTAACCTTGACCAGGCCAGGATTTAATGGGATCGAAGGAGATAAAACCCGGCGTGCCATATCCAGGTTGGATCGTAACAATGCCAGCAAAAAGATCAGTAAATAGGACAGCAAGTGAAAAGGTGCCTGAACCTTGATCAGCAGACCAGCGAAAACGGCTGATTTTTCCAGTGCAAAAATGGCTGCAACTCCTGCAACCAGTAAACCCGCAATAAGCTCGGCAGTGCTGATATTACCCACAAGCAACAGCCAGAGAAGAAAACTTATGCCAAAAATTGTGAGGAACTGTTTGAGCATTGGACGCTGAATTAAAAAAAATTAATTCCAGGTTAGCAAACGGATGTAACTACTATATGACAATAATACGATTACTTGATCACAATATTACTTATTACTTGAATAGATTTTTTCATGTGCACTTAACCCGCTTAATACGCCACAATCACTGGTTAAGATTAATACCTGGATGTCACTGCAAGTTTGGCACGAGACATGAACAGCCGGATCATTCAGGTTTATCTGAACGCTCAGTTCAACTTACAAATGGGTTTAAAGCTCAATTAGTCAGGTTACAGCCGGACTTGCTATGTGGAAACCTGGTAAAAACGCCGGGATAAAGCGATAAAAAACTCGTCAATGAAAGACAGTCCTTCAATTCTGTTGAAGGTTTTGAATATCTTAGCATCAGCATCATGCCTTCCAGGAAATCCTTACCATCCCAGTGAGGTTTGACAAGATGCTTCAATCTAAAGCAGTCCTCCACACGCGGATTGGTGAATGTGAACCCAATACCGTCTTTGGAGATGTGCGACACCCTTGCATCAATTTTCAATGGATCCTGCGCATTATCATGAATCACCAACTTGCATATCTTTCCTAAAGGTTGACGCGGAGCATTTGGCATAAAAACACCTTTCATGCCAATGTTGCTGGTACGGCAATATTGATCTACATCGATCAGCCCCTTCTGTTCAACACAAGCAGGCACTCTGCATTCAGTACGGTAATGTCGTCTTCTCTCATTCATATTTCTTAATATCAATAAATGCTAATTAACTTATTGTTTTTATTTGTTTTTCTTTATTTCTTTCTAACATAGTGATTTATTGATAATTGTCAAACTATACCTTCAGCCTGATGCAGCAATAGTCTTTTAGGCTGCCCCGAATCAACATTTTATTGATCAAAATCAATATTCCTTTCTTTTTAACCATTAACATATGATTGATAATTATCAATTTGTAACTATTGTTAAGAATACAAATGCCGTCTAAACCTTAAGTTAATTAGCAATGTGAGTTAATCGTAATGGCTTTTTCATTTGATATTGATGAAGTAACTAATCTAGTTACCGTCGTTTGCGATGATACGACCCCTTCGGATGAAAGAATCAAAATTATTGATGAACTCGTAGAAAAACTAGTGGAGAACCCATCTTTAAATATTTTCCTAGATGTCAGTAAACTTAATACTGATTTATTAGAAAATAAAGAACCTCAATTTTGTGAATTATTTTTAGATAAAAAAAACTATTTCAGTAAAAGTAAGGTTGCCATATATGCTGGCCACAAAAAGACCTATGTACGTCCGGTTCTTTTTAATGAATTTTCCTTTGTTCAAAGATATAAAAACTTTGCCTTGTTCGAGAACAAAATTATCGCTTCACAATGGCTTAGTAATTCAACGCGTTAATCTGCTTTGTTCCTAGTTGCATCGTAGTTCGTCATATAGCTGACATATGTTTTCAGTATTATGACTTGAAATTATTAAATAGCTTGGTTATCCATTGGTATCCACTGTACCAAGGCAAAACAATGACCTGAATGAATGACATTTGCTGTTCTATAAAAGGGGACATTTGAATGTATTGAATTTTGTCAGTTGTGATGTACAGCCTTTACCAGAAGCCATCAATGTTGCTAAGAAAAACACTTCCTTAGTAATGGGATTTTTCATCTAATTGAAGCATTTTCAGATTTCAGCATGCATCAAAATGGTTATTGCTAATAATTTTTTGCACGCTAAAAGTGCAATTTAAACGCGACCTCAAATACAACCTATTGTTTTTTCGGGTATTCATCATTGGCATAGTGATTGCTGAATAATTATTGAAGCAAATTTCTCTTGTTTTCATGCTTCATTCTTAACCTCCTTTACCCGTCAGACATGGCGGGTGTGTTTTAGAATTGTTTTTATTATCCGGGTTATGGTTCTACTCATTTTTGGAATAAATATAACCAGGAAGTTAAAAAGGCAAATACGCAAAAAAACTGAATAGACTCAGCCTTGCCTTGTCGCATCATCAATATTTACCTTAGCAGGAACTTTGCGATTTGCGACTATACTTCATGCTGTTTAATGGGATTAAATACAGGGCAATCATTATGCGCAAGGTAAAGAGATGCTGTAGTCTAATCCTCTCTTCAATTCTTTTCTCCCTGATTTTATCTGCGCCAGTTGCGAGTAACTGGATTCTATCCGCGTGAATAAGCTCCTGAAACTTGGCTACCTGTATCCCTGGCAGGTTTTCTGGATACTGGTTGCTATTTCTGTCATGGCTTTAACCAGTATTCCCAACCTTCGTCTTGAAATTACGGCTGAAGGAATGATGGTTAAAGACGACCCCTTACGCCAATTCTATGAGAGAACACTGGATACATTCGGCTCAGAAAATGTCAGCATTGTATATCTTGAAGACAAAAACCTTTTTGATCGAGACAAGCTGTTAACAATTCAGAAAATCGTTCAGCAACTTGATTCCTCGCCTCTCGTCGACCATACAACCAGCCTGTTTTCAGCGCGTTATATACGAACAAAGGATGGGTTTAGCTATACAGATCCATACCTGAAAAATATTCCAGACAATCCAGCCCAAATCGAGACCATCAAAGCAGCAGCGATTCATAATCCACTTGTTGTTAATAATCTGTTATCCAAAGATGGCAATACAATGGCCATTAATGTCTTTCTGGATACTTCGAACTATCAGCGTGGTTTTGATGCAAAGGTAAATGCGGAAATAAATAATATTATTGAGCCGCTGAAAAGTAAGTTTGACAAGGTATTTTACATAGGCGACCCCTATGTGCGTGTTGGACTAACTGAAAGAATCAAAGCAGACCAGAAAAATATTATTCCCCTCGCAGTGATTTTATTGGTTGCCACTCTTGCAATAACACTGAGGCAATTAAATGCGGCTTTTATTCCATTACTTACCGCTGGATTAAGCATTTTATGGACATTCGGCTTAATGGCTGCTTTGGAGATTCCTGTCAACATAATGACATCCATTATCCCTGCATTGTTAATTATTATTGGTTCAACTGAAGACATCCACTTATTAACTGAATATCGCAGCGCTGCCATACAGGCACAGACCAGGGCAGAGGCTTTTGACCTGGTAGCAAAAAATATGTGGTTAGCAGTGCTATTAACCTTTATTACTACCTATTTGGGTTTTATATCTATTGCTTTAGGTAATCTCGATCTGCTAAAGCAGTTTGGTTTGATTGCTTCAACTGGTCTCATGTTGAATTTCATTGTTACTGTTTTGGTAGTCCCAATTACTCTGCGGTTTTTCAGTTTACGCACTAGCCGTAAAATAAAAGATCAGTCGCAACCAGTTTTCAGATCAATTGCCGCTGTAATATTCAAAGTTTCTACTCGCTATCGAACAATATTGCTCGCTTCAGTAATATCGATAAGTCTTGTATCTATTTACTTTGCCACACAAGTGCATGTAAATAACAATGTGATGGATTATTTTGATGAAGATTCTGAACTCACCATACATGCCCAAATGCTTCATGAAAATCTTTCTGGAATCCAAACTTTTTCAATTATATTGACTGGTACAGAAGGTACATTTCTGCAAGTACCTTATTTGCAGGAACTATGGGATTTGCAAGAATTCCTTAAAGACACCGGTCATTTTGACAGCTCGTACTCGTTTGCTGATTTTATTGGTATTATTCATACAGGGCTGGATTCTGAAGGGTTTGATTTAATCTATTTACCGGACAGGAATGAGGTGGTTCGGGAATATATGTCACTTATTGACCAGTCATCTGCCAGGACGTTTGTATCACCTGATTTTAGTCAGGCACGTATCCTGGTACGTCATAACATCTCATCATCAGAAAAGCTGGGGCAAGCAGCTGATGTAATCAATAGTTACGCAGACACCTGGATTGACCCCTCACTGAAAATCAATGTAACAGGTGAGAATTACCTCAACAGTCGCGCATCTGACTACATGGCCGAAGGTCAATTTTATTCGCTGCTACTGATACTTACCGCTATTTTCATTATTGTTTCATTCCTTTTTATGAATCTAAAGGCTGGTCTTATAGCCGTTATTTCCAATCTGTTTCCAATTATTGTGTTATTTGGGGTTATGGGTTTTTTTGAAATACCTGTCAACACTGGAACATCAATGGTTGCTGCAATCTCTCTAGGCGTGTGTGTCGACTACACCATGCATTTTATGGTGCGTTATCAAAGACTGTCGCGTCAGGTAATTGATGACTTCAATCCCCTTTTTGAGACTTTCAAAGAAGAGGCAGTACCAATCATTTCAACCGCACTGGCACTTTCAGCAGGCTTTTTAACACTATCTATTTCAGATTTTCCGCCCGTTTCCCGTTTTGGGCAACTCAGTGCATTGGTAATGTTAATGGCACTTATCAGTACCTTCGTGTTAACAGCCATGATGCTTCAACATACACGATTAATTACTGTATGGGACCTCCTTTCTATGGGAGTAAAACGTAATGTGTTAGACAAATGCTCTCTTTTTCATGGGATGTATCAGTGGCAGTCAAAAAAAATCATTGCTATGAGTGAAATCAGGAATTTCATTCAAGATGAAGCAATCGTGCTACAGGAGCAAAAGGTCAACCATCTCTTTGTCCTGCTTGAAGGTGAAGTGGAAGCCTGGCGCACACGAAATGATGGCTCAACCAACAAAGTCAGCGTGACAAAACCGGGGGGTGTTTTTGGTGTATTACTGCCTGATGCGGGACAGCAGTGCTTTGCAGACATGGTTGCAGTTAAACCCTGTCGGATGATGGTACTTAAATGGGAAGATTTACATCATATCAGCAGAACCTATCCTCGTTTGGCTATGCATTTATACAAAAATTTATCCATTGTAACCACTACAATGCTGCGAAATGCTGAAAATATAATGGGTAAATTTCATGATGAGTCTTCTGGCGCATTAGGTGCTTTAGTTTTCCGTGACATACTCGAATCGATGGCATTACGCGCTAATCGCTACGATGAAGAATTGACAGTGTTCTGCATGCACATCGAAAATGACATTGAACTGCAAGCGCATACACAGCTTAATCAGAATCGAACACTTGGCAGAATTGTCCAATCCAAAATGCGCAGTCCGGACACTTTTGGAAGGCTGGATACTCATACTTTATGTATCGCATGTCCGAATACATCAAAAGAACAAGTTAACCACCTTGTTGAAAGAATCACTTCTGAAATTCAGACTGAAAGAAAATTTGAAGTTTATAAAACTAGAATTTCCCATAAAATAATATCACTGGAAATAGGCGAAACGCCTAGCCATTTTCTGCAGCGTATCTCTTTAAAAAAAGAATTCACTTCTAACAACGTCGCTTCAATTTGCTTTACCCAGTCCAGTTCCACTGAGTGACCCTTTCTTGCCGGAATCCGGCATCAAAATAATATTTGGCAATAACTCTTCTTATCATCAGGAACTACTGGTACCCCCCGACCAAAAAGATGGAGGCCAAGAGAGAGCTTATTACCTTCTGTAAACTCACAGATAATATCTTTTAATATCTTTAGTATTTCTGCTTATCAGGTATACATCCCCTGACACCACCCTGAGGATTATCAATGTCACCTGTGTATCTTGGTATCAGATGAATATGAAGATGCATGACAGACTGGCCACCTGCCAATCCTTCGTTAATACCTATATTGAAACCATCAGGCCTGAACTCTTCCAGCAAGGCTTGCCTGGCTTTTTCGACCGTATTCATCAGATCCAGTCGCTCTTCTGCAGTTGCTTCAAAAAAAGTAGCAATATGTCGCTTGGGAATAATGAGGGTGTGCCCTTCATTGACCGGGTGGATATCACGCTTGGCATATACCAGGTCAGTCTCTTCGACGTATTTCTCCCTGGGGATATGGCAGAATGGGCAAGTTTTTTTCATTTTGATAAAGGTCCATAATTACTATCGATACTGGGTACCCGGGATACTACGCGGGACTTCCTATACTCATCTTAAAGCGGTAGCGCAAGAAAGGTTCCACCGTTTCGCCTGGTTAATTCACGCATTAAGATAGCAAATCTATTCGTGGTATGAGGTGAAATAAAACCAACACCATGAATCTTCGCTAAACGGCGGCTTGCTTTACCGCCTTTATTCAGCTTGGTGATTTTATCAATAACCGGATCATAAGAAGAACCCGTATAATCATCACCAAACACGTAAATCGATACCCCCTGCCCTGGTTTTACGTATTGTTTCAGCGCAATTTCAATACCTTCAACAGGACTACTGTTCGAGACTTCATTCCAGCCACCAAATACTGCCATAACACTTTTTCGTCTTTGTGGCGTATCCGGAATCCAGCGGCCAGCGTACGCGGAAATGAGTGACTTCCCCTGGTCATTGAGAATTTGAAAGCCTTTAACCTTTGGGTGAATGCTTAACACGTTGAGTATTTTAGTCGAAACGCGGTTCCAGATTTGCTGCATGCTGCCAGAAGTATCCACAACAAAGATCACGTAATCACTGTCTACCGGGATGCCGCCCACCTCGATATCTCTTGTAGCATCAGTTGACGAGGGAGTAATCGAAAAACGTTTCAGGGAATCTTTTACCAGCGACAAGCCTTCCAGGTCATCATCCAGTTTTCTGGTTTCCGTATCTTTTTGGCCTAATCGCCGGGACAAGCTCAGTGCGGCATTGCCGAGGCTGCCACTGTCTGATAGTTGCTCGTCGTTTTGTTTTGTCTGCCTGTCAATTTCCTCTGATAAGCTGTCGATTGCTGTCTCCAGGGCAATCACCTTTCCCAGCAATGCCTGGGTTTCATCCAGACTGGACTGGGATATATCCGGTGCAGTATTTGAAATTAAAACAAGTAAAACAACAGCACCGAATCCACAGGAGATAATATCCAGAAACGACAGGTTAAAAATTTGAAAGTCTTTCCTTTTCAGCTTCATGGCCAGTTTACCGCCGGACTGATGAGTAGCCCTCCGGATTTCGCAGTCCATATCCAATATTCATTGGAGGCATCCGGGTCACCTTCGATCGGCAACAAAACCACGTTAACTTTTGCCGCTGATGGCGCACTATCGATTAATGTTTGCCGAAAAAGCTTAACGCGACATTCTCCCGAGATAGTATTTGATTTACCGAGCAGCGAGCTGCAACTCGCAAATGGATTGAGGCTGGCATACCTGGAATCACCCGAGGTTGGCAGTCCGTCCGTAATCACGTAAATATCTGTCGGTTTTAGACCGGCAACTGCTTTCAGACCTCTTTGCAGATTGGTTGGCCCCTCTGGTACCAGGTTATCAACATCCTGGTAGATACCGGCAAGTTCCGATGAGCTTGCCGGGTCAAACCAGTCAGATTGACCCAATGTGACGGCAACATCATTGTAGGAGATAACCGCGGCCTTGCTGCCTTTGGGTACCCGAGCCAACAGCCATTTGACAACTTTTTTTGTTCGCAGCCACTTTGGCCCTCTTTTTTTATCTGCTTCGCTAGCATTTTTTCTCCTGATGACGTCAATGAGCTTTTCATCCGTCATGGAAGCACTGGTATCCAGCAAAATGGCAATGCGCGATCCCTCAACTTTTAAACCCATCAGGTAGTTTTCTTCACCGCCACGGTCATCTTCTATGACATCCTCTTTTTTAGCTCTCGGGGCATTTTTAATATCATTTTTTAACGCGGCGAGCTGTTGTTTTTTATTTACCAGGCTTGAATTTTTACCGCGAAGCTCCTGTTCCAGTTTTGATATTTTTGCCTTTAGTTGAGCGATCTTTTCTGCTTCGGACTTCGAGACATCTTTAAGAGCAGTCAGGGTTTCCTGCAGTTCCTGTTGCTGTTGCTGCAGACTGACCAGGTCTTCACTAAGCAAATCCGTTTCCAGTGCTGAATACCCGACATTGTGCTTCACCAGCATCAGGACAAGCACCACGGCACCCAGCCCGCAGGACATGATGTCCAGAAAAGCAAGGTTGAAACCCTCTGATTTACGATGGCGTCTCAAGGGATGACCTGTTACTTGATACGAGCCAGCAAGTACTTGTCACAATAAGCCTGGGTATCCACGATCAGGCCATCTTGCAGTCGCTGTAACTGGTGAAACAGAAACATCAGGAAAATACTGATAAGCAAAGCGACCAACGTAGAATTGAACGCCACACCCAGGCTATCAGTCATACCGGCAATATCACCGGCCAGCGCCTTGTCAGCTTGTGACAATGCCTGTCCAATACCGCGTACGGTACCAATGAAACCAATTGATGGAATAGCCCATATCAGGTAACGAATCATGGAATTTTCCGCTTCCTGGCGTATGCCCAGCGCTTCGACACTGCTTTCAATCGCGTCAGACAGATTTTGAACATTTCTCGTGCCCGCGTAGCGCCATAAAGCCGCCCTGAGAGTCTGAATCAATGGCGCAGAATTGTGAGCAGCCGATAATTCAGTGTCGAACTTGTTGATTATTGCTTCGGGACTGATTTTTTTGTCCGCCGATGCATCAATCAGGTCAACCTGGAAAAGGTAATTGTTTTTTAAAATTGTGCGCGATTTGCTTATTATCAAATAGGTACCCCATAGCATGAGAATGAAACAGATCTCCTGCTCGTAGTCTTTTAAAATCACCACTATGTCGCGGGGCGCTGTTTGACCTGCCAGCTTGGCTGCCTGCATCAACAAATCGGCTTCGGGACGGATATAACCGATATACATGAGATGGACCACGATGATCGATACGACCAGCGCGATAAAAGATTTAATCGTATCCTGCATTTTAAATATCCACTGGAAATGAAACTGGAGAATTGAGGCTGATTACAGGCAAGGCAGCCTGTACTGCAGCTGTAATAAAAATGATTGCAACCAGCATTACAATCCACAACCAGGGTTTTCGTTTTATCTTGCTGAATAGTTTATTCATATTACTCACCGTATAAATAACGCCCAATTCTGAAACCTAGATCATCACGACCATTAACAAGGCCTTCCCGGAATGCAGGACGAAGTTCGGTAACCGTTCCTGAACGCCAGTTTGCCCCCTTCACGACGTGAGACTGACCGGACTGATCACCTAAAGGGTCATCCTGAACGGCATTTTTATCAGGTGCTACGATTGAGTAATAATCATGCACCCATTCGCTGACATTTCCGGCCATGTCATACAACCCCGATGCTTCGCGCTGAAAGCTGCCCACAGGAGCAACCTGTGCAAAATTATCCGTATAATTTGGCACATAAAACTTGACCTGGCCATTGGCTGATTCATCCGCAATGTTTGCCACATTAGCCGGTATTACGGATTCATCACCCCAGACAAAAGCCGTTTGCGCGGGTTTACCGGCCTTACGCGCTAGCCATTCCCATTCAGCCTCACTGAGCAAACGATAACCATCGGCATGCTGATTAAATCCCGTAATACGCTTTCCTGAAACAACATAAAACGGTTTGAGTTTTTCTTTCCTACTCAGCCAATTGCAGAATAAGGCCGCTTCTGACCATGATACCGAGGTAACCGGTTCGTTTGCCGCACCAGTTACCTTTTTCGCATCGTATCGACCAAATTCAGCATTGGTCACTTCATTCAGCCCAGCATAAAAAGCCCTCGTCAGCGAAACAGTTCGCAAAAACTCATTGGCCCGTTGACCCTTTTCATGACGTGCAGCACCTAATGTCACCAGGTCACTTGGTAAAAAGAGTTTAAGCTTGCCCCCTGCTGAATGACTATACTCCGGCTTCGCTTCATTCAGACGGGCCTGTTTCTCGGGCATCAGGCTTACGGCGATTTTCTGAACAGCACTGGATGAAGGTTTGAACGTTTTGCTAATCCCCCTGTAGCCTTCTTTCCTGAACGTGACCCTGTGTGGTATGGCGAGCAACTTGAGGCTTAACGGTGTGAGGCCTTTTTTCTTGCCGGCCACCCATACTTCGGCTTGTGGGGATGATTTGAATTCTACGCTACCCAGCTCAGCTTTTAGTTTAATCGCAACGCTTTTTTCTTCGCCCGGTTCAAGAGTCAGCTTTTGCTTATGACTGAAGTAACCATGCTTCACATATGTCAGCTGGTGAGAAACTGTTGCCTCTACCTCGACTGGCGTCTGGGCATCAATCATAATGCCATCAAGCAAAAGCTTTCCGTTTGCGGGTTCTGTTTGAACGGTTAAACGGGCTTTTTCCAATTGTAGAATATAGTTTCGTTGAACCGCTGCAGAGCCTCTCCTGATTTCAACCTCGTCCAGAATATCCTGGTAGTTGTTCATGGATACCTTGACTGAATACTTCCCCCCGCTTTTAACAATTGATACAGGACTTATCCCTGCCATCTCTCCATTAATAAAGACTTCAGCTCCGGGAGGTTCGGTAAGAATATTGATATCCCCCTTGATCGGCTCCAATTCAGTTTTCAAACTGGTCTCTTCGGCCCGGTTAACGGTAACAGGCAGTTGTTTTAATTCGTAATATGGATCATCAATGGTGAGTGAATAATTCCCTGCCTGAAACTCATGATCGAGTTGCCTGGAAATCGCAATAATTTTGCCCTCATTAATCCAGCGGGTATGCTCATAGGTTGATGACGTGGTAATGCGCAACTTTCCGGGAAGCTCATACAGCTTTATGCGATGGATTTTTCCCATGCTTGTCGCCGGGATAATCTCAGTAGCGGGCTTAAACCCTGAAGCATTGACATGAACACTCGTGTTTCGACTGAGTGAATAAACCGTGTCACCGACACTGAAGCCAAGACCACTTGAGACTTGCAGTCGGGCAATTTCACTGGCCTCTTCCGGGCTGACAATTATTTTGGTTCCATTAGCGACAAGAAAAACACCGAGCAAAAAAAGTCCAGTAATAATAATAGCGATAGACACCACCAGGTAGGTGATACGCTGTTTTACTTTTGCCCGTTCGAGGCTCTCGTTAAATGGGCTCATCGCAAATAACTTTTACGTTAATTTTATTTTTATCATAGGGAACAAGCACCTTAACCAGCTTGGTTTTATAGCCTTCTCTCATTCCCTCAAAAGTATAATTACCCGGCCTCATCCAGATGACTTTCCCGGCTGTTTTACCTATCTTGCCAATACCCCTGACCTGGACAAAAGTCTGGTTGTCAGAAGCAACAGATACCTCTTTCTTCTGGCCCATTGCATGGATTAAGGTTGAAACTCTTTTGGCTTGCTGCAATAAAGAAAAACTGAATTTTCCTGCTTCTTCAGCCAAGAGCAAATTGTCTTCTGCTTTTTTACGGTAATGACTGTTAGACAAGCGATAGGGATTTTTTTCATATTCTGTAAACGCGTTTTTCAATTGCAGAACCTGATCAGCCCGCGCAAGCCCCTGGACTACAGTTGCATTGGCGGGTGCATATTTTGCAGCTTTTTCGAAATAGGTTTTGGCTTTTATCCAATCGTCTTTACGAATGAATTTATCTGCCGAAGCGACAGCAGCCTGGAAACTTAAATGGCTTTCCAGTTCCATGAGCTGCTTGTGAAGAATGCCGATTTCATCACGATCCGGAAAAATGTCTTTCGCCTTTTTATAGTTAGCCCTGGCCTGTTTGGCATTTTTTCTGTCAATGTTTGCAAATGCAGCGGAGACATGTTCTTTAAATGCCATTTCCTTAAGCATTTCGCTCAATTCCGCAATACGCTGCCCCGTTCCCTGCCTGCCCGGTTCCAATTGCTGGAGCTGGGTAAGCAGGATGAGCTCTTTAGCCAGGTTGTTTTCAGTTCGGGCAACCCTGACTTCGTTCAACAAAAACAGAACATCAGGTAAATTTTCGATCTTTTGCTGCAGCAAAATTGCTTCTTGGGATACAGGGTCTATGTTTAAAGCTTTATCAATATACAGCTTGGCCTGGTCATAATCACCTTGATCATAGTGACGTTGTGATAGTTCCAGTTGCTCGCTGAACAACTGCTCTCTTTCATTGAAAATGGCCTTGGCTTTAGCATCCAGCTTTTCCAGAAAAACCAGCGCTTCGGGGTAATTACCTTCACTAAAATAACTGATCGCTTTGGCTTTAAAATCCTTAATTGCAAAAGCGGCTTCCTTGTTCCAGTTCTCAAGGTAAGCAACTTCAATATATGGTTCTATTTCGTTCTCATGTATTTTCAGTTTTTGTTTAAATTCTTCACGAGCCTGATCGAGCAACTCCGGAGAGATCTGTTCTGCTTCAGGCAATGGAATGGTTGCCTCAGTATTGGATTTTGAAGCCGCATAAAACAATGAAAATCCGGCAATAATTATTGCGCAGCCAGCAACTACGAGAGTCAGAATAATGAACAGTTTCTGGCGCTTTTGAGCGTTTTCCTGTTTAGCTTCTTCCAGTTTCTCATCGAGCATACGGTGAAGCCTCTAGAGACTTACATCCGGCGTTGTTTCCTGGGCATAAATGGTCTTCAGGAACTCACGCCACTGCATAAACTGTTGCTTGGCATCCCCAGTCAGCTTAACTGTCTCTTTTTCAAATTCAATTACCTGAGGAGCCATTTCTACATCCACCGACTGTCCCAGCTCGTTTAGAGCATCACGATGGACCTTGGCTTCTTCACTGGTTTTAAAGCTATTCTGAAGCAGCTTTGCCCCTGCCAAACCGCTTAAAAGAGCACCCGTTGCAGCCGCAGCCTGGGTGCCGGAATTATTCGAATCGTTACCTTCAACGGCGGCAAAAATGGCTAAACCAACAAGCAATACCCCGCCAATAGCATTACCAATAGATTCTTTCCTCGCTTCACTTTCAGCTTTCATTTCAAGCAAACTTTGTTTCTGCCACATTAAGTAGCTTTCATTCATTTGTTCAGAAAATTGCACATAATTGGTTTGCAAACCATCTACAAATAACTGATCCCGTGTGCGTATTGCCATAATTCGATGATACATTGGATCATCTTCACTCATTTTGCTGATTAATTTCACTTCATTGCCTTCTACCTTTATATAAGGCTTGAAGGGAGTTTCAGAAAAACTCGCACCAAAACGCATGTTTGTCAGATACTGCAAGTCAGCCAGGTCTTTAGCTGAATAGTACCTGAGCTCATCAGCAATCGCTTTGGCGGCTAATTCAAAAACAGGGTCGTAGGCATCCTTACCATCATTTCTCAGATCATTATGGAAAGCTTCTTTTACTTCATGTTCGAAAGAGCCATCCATCCAGACATCACCGCTGATATCGACAACCGTCAAATCAATCTCTACTTCTTCCCCATTAGACTGGGCAATGGTACCGAGAACATATAAATCACCTGTTGCAGTTTTATCGGGAGTTACCCGCACGGCACCAAAACTGCCGATAGCATCCATGGCTTCTTTGAGTTTATAGGCAAACCGGTTGGCTTCTGCCCGACGAAGTTCCGGCCAGATGCCTTCATCTTCGTAATCATCCGGGTTTTCTGGAAAACCCGGATCAAAAACCGGAATAATAACCTCCAGCTTTGGTTTCTCCACGGCCGTTTCAACAACTTCTGATTTAAAAAAAGATGATGAAAACCCTGGGCCGACTGTTGGACCATCGGTTTTATGCGTATTGGTAACACAGCTTGATAACAGGAAAGTGCATATCACCATAACTGTAACTGGATTCTTGAAAAACATTGTTATTCCATCTCTATTGCTTCGTAGGAAGACCCTTATATTTTCGGTATTCATCCCACAATTGTGCTTTTTTCACAGGATCTTTTTCATTCTCTGCTGCATATCGGATTTGCGCGGCCAAAGCATCATCATTGGCTGCTGCCGGTATATCATCAGGAAGTTTGCCACTGCCCGGGGTCATTTGTTTTCCCTCAGAAGCTGCCATTTTCCCGTTTTCGTCCTGGGATGCACTGCTTGCCCCGGACCCGGACTCAGTCACCTCATCAGAAATTTTCGATGCTTTGGGAGTTTCGGTTCCCGAAATGCCTGTACTTGCAACGGATTTACCATCGGAGGTACCACTTTCACCGGCATCACCACCTTCACCGGCATCGCCACCGTCAGATCCCTGACCATTATTCCCCGCTGCTCCAGCATTGCCAGCAGCCCCTGAAGAGCCATTACTATTGCGTGCTGACTGGCAAAGTTCGAATTTATTTAACGAGTTGAAAAGCGCTTTATCCATCAGCTCCAGTCGTTCTTCCCGGGTTAATTCAGCGTTATCTGAAAAATGCACACTGACATCAGTACAATCAATAGAAGAACCAAGCGTGCCTTGAGCATAGACAAGCGAATTTACGAAAAACGCCACAACATGAGTCGCTGTAATAAGTTTTTTCCTGGAAAACAACATTAAATCCACCGGAAAAGGCAATTAGTAATTAGCATTATACAATTATAGTAGAACCTCAAAGTAGCTGGTTTTAGCTCGGAAACAAAAGAACACCGTCAAAAGTCGCTTTAATTCGCGCTTACCGATGAAAACTATGGAATCAGCAAAGAGCGTTTAGCGCTTACATTTTCTACACCAAATACGTTGGTAACCTGCGTCTTAAGCGTACGGTAATAATCCATCGCAACATCACTGAGTTGCTTGCCATCGGCCTCAAAGAAATACAATTCAGTGAGATTGTCATTCTCCCTGATAAATACCTCGACATGGATGGATAAATGATCTTTGGCCCTGAACATCATCCTTTTTTGTCCATTTTGTTCAGCCACCATGACCGGTTGTCCTGTTGTGGGATCACGTACCGGCTGATATTCATACCCCAGCTCTTCCAGCATGAATACAATTTCTTTGTGAATGTTCTGCTCACCCAGCACATGAGCTGGATTTATCGTTAGCTCCTTGACACCCGACGGTACGCAGCCAGAAACAAGTATTAAAACCGAGATCAACACCACGGTCATTCTGAACATAACTTTCCCGGTAAATTTATGCTGTACCCGCTTCACTATGAGTCCCTCGAAAACAACAACTTAAAATTAATATACTACGCTTTACCACGAATAATTCTTGCCAAATCATGCCACTACCAGCACTGAGAGATCTTATTCGCGTGCTGTAACTCCACCATGATCAATTCGCTCATACTCGGCTATGACCTGTGCACCCAGCAGTAAAATGATGGCGCCAACCTCAAAGCTCAACAGGATGACGATAGAAGTTGCAAAAGACCCATAAATAACACTCACGAAAGACAGTGTATTGAAATACCAGACCAGGGCATGGCGGGTAAGTTCCCATAACAACGTCGCAACGATGCCGCCAATCAAGGCATGTGACCAAACCAGGCGCCCTACGGGCATCACCAGGTAGATCGAGGTAAGTAACAACACTTCACCGAAAACACCCATCAGATACAGGGCAATCGCCGTTGGTGCTGTCATGTTGACTTGTATATCAAACCAGGTAATTGTGTCCTGGCTGTGCTGGTTAAGCCAGCCTGCCATCATGCTCACTACCAGCAAACCTATCGCCAGAAACAGCATGTACACGTAGGGGATCAGCGCAGAAACCAGGAAATGGCGACGACGCTTGAGCTGTCGGTGAAAAAAGATCATCGACATGGAGTTTTCCAATACGGTGAATGCCAGTGAACTGAAGAACAGTAACAGTGCCAGGCCAAGCACCCCGATAATCTTCCAGTGCGCAAGAAAAATACCAAGCTGTTCGGTCAAAACCTCGGTGCGTACTGCGGCAATCAGGGCCAGATACGTAGAGGCCGTATTCAATAACAGTTCCGGATCGACAAAATATGAGAGGACGATTAACAATAAGGCAAACATCGGGATAATCGACAACAGGGTGTAATAGGCCACGGCACCGGCCAGCAACAGGCCCTGGCTATCCCTGAAGCCCTTCAACACATCCAGCATAAATCGTCCTGGGTGACCCAGTACATAACCCAGTGGTGAAGCATTTCTATTCATGGCCTATTCTTTTCCGGTTTAATGAGCAGGCAACAAAGTCTCCAGCCATATTCTCATTTAAAATCAACTACCCATATTTCCGGGATAGCTACCTGGTACGCTGCATCTATATTAATCTTAGCAGTGTCGCCCTGGATTTTATCGACATTGATTTCAACAGTTTTGATGCAGTATTTATTCTTCACAAGGGGAATTAGAGTTTTAAATATCGGTAAAAAACACAGGCTGATCTAAACTGTCTTATTACCACGTTCGAACTCCCATTCCGGTGCGTGTTAAAACCGCCTTGTCAGCCACATGGCGGTTTTTCTTTTGAAACAGGTATTCCAATGGATGAGCAGGAGTATGAAGAATACAGGCGCATGGTGGTTTCCTTTCAACAGAGGGATGATCCGACGGGATGGTTTGAGCATATCTACAGTAAAGCCAACGGAGACCACACGAGCGTCTTTTGGGCAGATTTAGCTCCAAACCCCTACCTCATTGCCTGGCTCAAGCTTAATTCTTTTAACGGACAAGAAAAATGCGCCGTCGCCATTGGCTGTGGTGTTGGAGATGATGCAGAAGCCTTATCTAAAGCTGGCTATGTAGTAACAGCTTTTGATATTTCACCAAGCGCGATCAAATTATGTCTTGGCAGATACCCAGATACCGAAGTTGATTACCTGGTTGCTGATCTTTTCGATTATCCAACGTCCTGGGCTGCCTCTTTTGACCTGGTATATGAATGTAACACTATCCAGGTATTACCCGGCGAATATAGAAAGCAGGCACGTAACGCAATGATAAGCCTGCTTTCACCAGGAGGCGATATGCTGGTGTCCTGTCGGAGTCGTTTGGCTGGAGAGCAGGAAAACGATATCCCTTTACCGCTTGACCGATCTGAGATTAACGGATTCGTTCGTTCCGGTCTCAAAGAGAAATCATTCAAAGCCTATAACGATAAGCAGCAGCCACCTTTGCCACATTTCTTCGCCTGGTATAAAAAACCAGGACATAAAAAAGCCCCGCCAGAAAAGGCGGGGCTGGATATCAATATCTGATAGTTTCAGGTGTTATTGAGCGTTTCCTCTACCAGCTCCAGATTTTCCACCCTGACCGCCCTGGGGACGAGCGTAGTTATCGCGGTAGCCTCCATAACCGCCTCTTTGGCCATAACCACTATCCATTTGGTCCTGTGAATTACCTCTGCCAGAACCGTAGCTTCCTCTTCCCTGGGCATTTCCAGCTCCCTGGTTGTCAGACTGACCGTATCGTGGTCCCGGACCAGTACCCCGGCCGTATCCCCGCTCTTTTCCCATGCCCTGGCCATACCGGGATCCCTGGCTTCCTGTATTACCGTAACCACGTCCCTGGCCATAGCCGGGTCCTTGCCCAGCACCGGCATTACCGTATCCACGCCCCTGGCCTTGCCCGCGTCCCTGTCCATAGCCGGATCCCTGCCCAGCTCCGGCATTACCATATCCTTGCCCCTGGCCTTGCCCGCGTCCCTGGCCATAGCCTTTGTTCTGACCCTGACCATGACGGTATTGATAACGATATTGGTTTTGGGTGTTATTGCCAGCCCCGCTTCTTGATGGCGCAGGCGTTTGTACCTGGTCCTGAATAACAGAAGTCGCCGCAGTCACTGGTGCCAGAACATCTTCAGCGTTAACTGCATGAAACGGCACAGCCATAGCAACCAAAACACTAAAAGAAAGTATCTTGAGTTTTTTCATTTCAATCTCCGTTGTATGAATTTACCTTACCAGTATGTCGCAAGAACACTCGAAATACATTGCCAGTTATCAAAATCCGGCTTTACTGGCGAATTTCAAACACATAATCAGCCAATTTGAGTCGCTGATTCTCGGTCAGATTAAGAAATGCCGGCATGCCTCCACCACCACTTAAAATTTTGGCAGCGAGCTCTTCTTTTGTTTTTCCTTCCGGCTCAAGGGAATAGAAAAGACCAAACAGCATCCCTCCGCCATCAGAACCGTGGCATTGTGCACAGGCAGAATCAAAGATTTGAGCACTTTGCATGGACTCTGGTGCTTTGAAGTCATCAAAGCCATCGCGGCCACAAGCCGTCAAAAGTAATAAAAATGAAATCGCCAGAAGTGTTTTTATCATCATAATTTTCAGCTAATACCTTTATAAGATTAATGTGTCTGAATCACATTTTACAGAAAAGGAGACAAAAGAACCGAAAAAGTCTTGCTACAGCGCATCCTGATCACTCTCGGGGATATTGCCAAGGAAGTGAACAATCTTCACCATCGCCAAGGTATCAAGCTTGCAGTAGGCCAATAAGCCCTGCCTGACCTGTTCGACGACGTCCGGATCTGTGTCCTGATATAAACTGGCAAATATTTCACTCGCTGTATTGCCATCCTGGATATGCAGACTTTTATAGCTGAGCTGCGCATCATCGGGAAACAGGGCCGGCAAAATGGCCTTGATTGAAAAGCTGCCATTCATTTTCTCAGCGTAATAACCTCCCTGGCGGAACGGGACTACCAGATCGACAAAGCGCTCGTTTATTGCCAGTAAATGGCCTGACAAATCGGGAAACAGCCCGGCAAGTTTCCTGATAACCCCTTTTTCAAATCCCATGTTGAAAGCCACAACGGTACCCTGCCCCCCCAGATCCTGAACCAGGCGTTCTGCAATCTCCCGCCTGGGATCAATCTTTTCATCGGCCAGGTATTCAAGATGCTCCAGCTTCCCGTCCTGTTCAATATACAGGGAGTACTGAAAGGGTATCTGCTCATAGGGGCTTTGCCCGTCAAAACGTGGGACTGCGTTCTGAAAGGTTTCAAAATCCAGGTAACAGACCGGTTCGCTGATTGAACCCAGAAAAGCCTCAATCACCGCCTTGTTGACGACGGGTGCACCTGACAGGTGAGCTTCTTTCTGTAATTGCTGCACAGCGTTTAGCGGCATGTCATCGGGCAAATCGTCAAGCGTGCGTATGCCTTTATGATAGAGCTCGAACTTCTTGTGACCTTTCAGGCCGTAAAGCGTAAATACCGAGTGTTTCGGGACATCCTGCCAACAGTAAGCCTTGAAATCACAGTCATAAGGATTGTTACAGTGCAGACCAATCTCAATGGCTGGCTCATCCTGCTTAAGCATGTTTTTCATTGCCTGCAGGTTAGCCGGGATACCCGTCTGCCTGAAAACGGTGTCTTCGGTTACATCTTCAATGGTGAAAAGCTGGCTGATATCCAGTTCACCCTTCCTCACGTAACCGGTATTGATGTGAACCAGAGCGGCCTTAACCGGTTGCAGACCCGCTTTTTGCAACACATACCACTGGATCGCAATGTCGTTACGATGGTATTCCTTGACACCGGTTGAAGACTTGACCTCGTAGAGTTCCCAGCCCCGCTCACCATGGTGCAGAATATCGCATGCAACAAATACACCGTCACGGCTGATTGAGGCTTCGTAGATTGTCTGCACACCATCATCGATATATTGCCTGGTTAAGCCCAGCATGCGGGCAAAGTTTTCGAAATCAAACTCGATCTCCCTGCCACCCGGAAACAGTTTCTGTGCCAGTATCCCGACTGCCGTACCGGCATCCATCCTGGCCTGTGCCGCGGCACCAGGTGGCATTTGTAACTCTCTCGTGTGTTGATACAACCAGAGTGACTTGTGGCACTGCAAGCCACGAGTGTATTTAGATTTACTCAGTGGCATATTTCACCAATAAATCCCCGGTACAAAACCCTCTTCCTGATCATTTGCAATTCCACATACCCATAATACATCGCCCACTGGCTTATGCTGCGAACCTGCATAAGCAGGCAGGTCTGACTCTGAACTTGATGCAGCAGCTATTAAAAGCCAGAAACAAATCCAACTTGACAAGTAATATCAATAGTTTACATTTTATATATAATGTAATGCATTACATTTTTACAAGGGAGAATCGAGGTGGATAAAAAGACCATGTTGGCTCTAGCCGATGCCAATGCCATCAAGAAAGTTCTTATTACAGCCAGCGGCAGCCTGCTCTACATCCGCGTGATGACACCCACCGGTGAGCATAATGTCGAAACAAATGCAGGCAAGCTCAAGACCTGGGCAACGCTGGATTCCTGCGCCAAGTGGTTACATACACTGGGAATTGGCAAGATCCAGATGGATATTGCCAAGTGGCATCCACATCAACGCGGTATGGACATGTCGTTGACCTGACAGCTCACCGACAATGTCTTACATGAAAAACATCGCCATTTTCGCTGATGTACAAAACATCTATTACACCACCAGGGAAGCGTATGGCAGGTCGTTCAACTATCGAAAATTATGGCAACAAGTCAGTGCGCAGGGAAATATAATCTTAGCCAATGCATACGCAATTGACCGCGGTGACCCCCAACAACAAAAATTTCAGAGTGCGCTGGGGCATATTGGTTTTTCTGTAAAGCTCAAACCCTATATTCAACGCAGTGATGGTTCGGCCAAGGGTGACTGGGATGTTGGCATCACCATTGATGTCATGGAAGCAATCAACCGGGTTGATGTCATTGTCCTGCTATCAGGTGATGGCGATTTTGATCTCTTAATGCAAAAAGCCCGTAGCCAAGGTATCCAGACTGAAGTCTATGGTGTACCTGCCCTGACTGCAGAATCCCTCGTACGGTCGGCATCAAAGTTTCATCGCATCGATGAAACTTTGTTACTGTAAAGCCATCACTTTTTCAAATGCCTTTTGGTAAACCGGGTTGCCTCTGACCTGGCAGGATCATCTGGCCAATAATGCTTGGGATAACGGCCACGCATCTCTTTTTTTACCTCGTTGTACGCTCCTCCCCAGAAAGTCGCCAGGTCCCGTGTCACCTGCAAAGGACGGCCAGCCGGTGAGAGCAGATGCACTACCAGGTTAAGCCTTCCCCTGGCTACAGCGGGTGATACTGATACACCCAGCATTTCCTGTAATGGCACGCGCAGCACCGGTGGCTCATTTAAATCGTATTCAATTTTCCGATGAGTACCTGCAGGCGTCAGCAGTGTTTCAGGCAATTCTTCGTTCAACTGCCGCTGCTTTTCCCAACCGAGCCAGGATTGGAAAGCTGTAAAAAGATCTACCTGCCTCACCTGTTTTAGCGAATCCACCTTATCCAGCCAGGGCAACAGCCATTCTTCCAGTTTATCCATCAGGCCAGATTCTGATGCATCGGGCCAGTCGCCCTGGGCATCCAGCCTGCGTATTGTCTGCACCCGCGCACGCAGGGAATCCAGTTTATGTTGTTCGCCAAACAGGGATAGTCCCTCGACTTTTAGCTGATCGAGCAAAATGCCAATGACAGGATCATCCGCCAGCAAAGGGACCTGCTTCTCCGAGAGGATAAGCTCACCCAGACTTTCCCTTTCCCGGGCAACTACTTTCTGATGGCATTTATCCCAGAGCGTAACCCGCTGGTGCTGAATCTGTTCCGCAAACAACATTTTAATCTCGGAATAATCAATACTGGCGGCCAGCCAGACTCTGCCATCTCGATGCCCTGCATCCAGGTTAGCAATCACCAGGTACTCCGAAGCAGCAAGACTGTCATCTTGCGGAATGACAACTCCCCGTCCATTGCGCATCAGGTAACCGTCCCCTTTTGAGCGACGCTTGGCCACCCGGTCAGGATAAGCCATCGCCAGGCAGGCAGCCTCACTCAAGTTGCTGTCATTTTTGTCGTGTTTTTTCCCGGCAAGCAGTTTTAAAAACTGTTTTGACAAGCGATCCAGTTGTTTTAGCCGATTGCGGTCACAGTCTGTTGTTGAATTTGTTTGACGCCATTCAGTTAAAGCCGATAAACGTAACGTTAAATCTACAGGCAGCATGCTTCCTGGCTTTCGCAAGAACGGATCACGATCGGATAACAGTGCCGCAATATCAGCAGCCACCAGCTTTCCTGCATCGCCTTCTGCATTTAACAGCATGTGCGCAAGACGTGGATGAAGCGGTAAAGCGGCCATGCCGCGACCTTGAATTGTAATATGCCCCTGCCCATCGACCGCTTGCAGTTGATAGAGAAGATCGGTTGCCTGCTGCCAATGAGCCTTCGGCGGGCTATCCAGCCAGGCTACCCCGTCAGGTTCACTGACACCCCAGGCTGCCAGCTCCAATACAGTATTCGCCAGATCAGCAGATAAAATCTCGGGAGGAATCCAGTCATCAAGGCGTTGCTGGCGCGATTCTGGCCAGGCACGAAAACAATAACCCGGGCCTAAACGGCCCGCGCGACCGGCCCGTTGCAAAGCCGATGCCTTGGAGACCCAACCTGTTTCCAGCCGCGTCAAACCACTGTTGGGCTGAAACACAGGCTTGCGTACTCTACCACCGTCAACTACGGCTTCAATCCCCTCAATGGTCAGGCTTGTTTCAGCAATATCAGTCGTTAAGATCAATCGTCGTCTTTTACGACTCGCTGGATTTAAAACCCGGTCCTGCTGTTCCGCACTGAGATCACCATACAGCGTTAAAATCTCACAGCTATTACTCCATTTCAGTTCGGCTAACTCCCGCAAACGGGCAATCTCGCTACGCCCTGGTAAAAATACCAGCACGTCAGCTTCCACCTTTTCCAATGCCTGATCAATAAGAGGCCGGCAGGCCTCGACAACTTGGTCGAGGGGCGAATCATTTTTGGAATATTGAATTGTTACCGGGTGAAGTTGGCCGCCGGCAGTGATGTTCCTGGCATTCAATAATTGGGTGAGCTTCCCGGCATCAAGCGATGCCGACATGACCAGTAAGCGCAGGTCATCACGCAATCCCTGGCAAACATCGATACACAGTGCCAGCGACAAATCCGCGACCAGGTTTCTTTCATGAAACTCGTCAAAAATAACCAACCCAACATCCGCGAGTTCGGGATCAGACTGCAGCCGCTTTAACAGTAAGCCTTCGGTCAATACCTCGATGCGGGTTTGGCGACTGATTTTTCGGTCAAACCGCACCTGGTAGCCAATGGTTTCGCCCACCTTTTCACCGCTTAAAAAAGCCATGCGATGGGCGGCCATGCGGGCAGCAGGTCGCCTGGGTTCCAACATGATAATCTTTTTGCCGGCTAACCATGACTGGTCTAACAGGCTCAGAGGCACAACCGTGGTCTTACCAGATCCCGTAGAGGCACTTAATGTGACATGTCCGGACTCCAATGCCTGGGATAATTCATCGAGACATGCCTTAATCGGCAGATCAGGTGGCACAAAGGGGCTTGTGGTCATGATGTCTAAAGGCTATCCGTGAATTCACATATCGCTGATTAATCGACCAAATGCCTCAACCTGTTGCCAGTCAGTAAATTCCACCACGTCCTTCGGCCCGGTCGGCCCTTTTGTCATCCACATGATGAAGCGTATTATTTGGCGATCGGTAAACCTGTAGCGTGGATAATCAATTTTACCGGCAAAGACAGTGACCTCTTTTGGGACCCAGCTTATTTGCCTGAGAAATTTCTTAAGATATGGATTGGTTTCAGGCAGACGTTTTTCCGGTTTTCGGGCCACCACATTAACCGAGAAAAAGGCATTGGGCATATTGTCCAGAATCTTCTCATTCCGGTTTATGAATTCATAAACATCCTGAGAGTGTTTTCCGTAACGAATACTGGCGCCAATAACGATCTTGTCAAAAGATGTTATCTCTGCGTTTAGCGCATCCTGGATCGACATTACGGTTACCGTGTGACCCTGCCCTTCTGCAACCTGACTGATCCTGTCAGTGATTTTCCGGGTTTGACCATCTGTTGTTGAATAGATAAGCAGGATATGCGACATGATTTTCCTCTTTGCCTAGAGTGATGGATGTGGACGTGCTGCAAACAACTATGCAAAAGAAATGTAAATTAAAATCAGCCTACCACATCAAGTCATCAGGCACTTTAAAGTCGGCATAAGGATCGTCCTCGCCACCCTCCGCCAGGTCGGATTGGTTTTGTGTGATAACAGCAGTATGGTCCCGCTCGTTAATCTTGTCTGCAACTACCGTAGGCACAACTTCATAACTATCTTCAAACTTCACAACCGACAACCAGCCACGCCCCAGTTGCAGGAACACTTCCTCAGTTACGTAGATATTTTGCACTGTTTTACCATCGACAAAGTTAAATCGCGTTTCACCATCCTCGCATGAAAGACGGTTCAACTCGATAAGCTGCCTGATCTGTGCAGCAATCGCCTTTCTCTCAATCTCTTCCTGCTTGAGACGATTAAGCTCCCTGTCACGGGCAATTTTTTCAGCTTGGGCGGCTCGAGCAGACTCGCTACCCCCATCATCAACAGGAACCACACCTTTATTTTTCAACTTTTGTTTTTTTCGTCGCTTGCCATTGGCTTCCTGTGCCTTCTGCTTGTTTATAACGCCAGCCCGTAGCAATTGATCCTGAAGAGTATTACCCATTGTTGTCTCCCAATACCGAGTAACCAGTTCTATTTCCTGAGTCATCCCATATGCAGCCCATGACTATAGCATTCACCAGGCCGCAGCCCTCTATCAAGCTTCTATCAAGCCTCTATCAACCTGGCCCGGAAGGTCCGACCCTTAAGCTTACCCTGGATTAATTTTTGCAATGCAGGCCTGGCGACTTTCCGGTTAACAGCTACATAAGCCCAGTTATCAAATACCTGGATCTTGCCAACCTGTTTACCGGCAATACCATTTTTAGCGGTCAGGGCACCAAGAATGTCCCCCGGGCGAAGCTTTTGTTTTTTACCACCATCAATACGTAATGTCGCCATAGCTGGTTGTATTGCAGGCTTATCGAGTAAAGACATTGGCGGCAAAGCTTCAGCATCAAGAATGGGGTCAACCCCGGCTTCCAGGAGCGCAACCTTGTGGCCCTCACTTTCGCTATACAGTGAACAGGCAATACCCTTATGACCTGCCCGACCCGTACGACCAATGCGATGAACGTGCATTTCAGCATCGTGGGCAATATGGTAATTGATCACTGCATCCAGGGCAGCTATATCCAGACCACGGGCCGCCACATCAGTTGCGACAAGAACTGAAATGCTTTTATTGGAAAACCGTACCAGGGTAAGATCCCGGTCGCGCTGTTCCAGGTCACCATGTAATGCGAGTGCACTAAAACCGTACTCATTGAGCTTATCCGCTACCTCCTGAGTCTCTTTCTTGGTGTTACAAAATACCACGGTAGATTCGGGAGCGTATTGCATCAGTAACAGGCGTAACGCGGTCAAACGTTGCCTGTTATCAGTCACCTTGTAGAAGTGCTGTTCAATACTGGTTGCTTCATGCACAGCGTCAACTTTAACCATCTCCGGTTTGGTCATGACACGTTTGGCCATAGACTGAATTTGATCAGGGAAAGTCGCACTGAATAACAGCGTCTGGCGCTTGCCGGGTATCTTCTCAATGATGGCATCAAGAGAAGGCTGGAACCCCATATCGAGCATGCGATCAGCCTCGTCAAGGACCAGCATATTGACCTCGTTTAGTTTAAGCGTGCCCCTGCCAAGATGATCTTCGATGCGCCCCGGTGTGCCCACGATAATGTGAGCGCCATGCTCCAGAGAGCCGGCCTGCGGGCCAAAAGGCATGCCGCCACATAGAGTCAGTACCTTTATATTATGTATGCCCCTGGCGAGTTTTCTGATTTCATTGGCAACCTGGTCTGCCAGCTCGCGTGTAGGACAAAGCACCAGTGACTGAATGCGAAACCACTTTACGTCCAGCTTTTGTAGCAGCCCCAGACCAAATGCAGCTGTTTTCCCTGAACCGGTCTTAGCCTGCGCAATCACATCATGTCCAGCCAGAACCAGGGGTAGACTTTGCGCCTGCACGGGTGTCATTGACTGGTATCCCAGGAAAGACAGGTTTTGCAGAAGATCCGCTTTCAGATCAAGGTTTGAAAAGTTTATTTCGCTCAAAATGATAATCCTGCGTTATTACAGTGAAATAAAAGTTACTGCTTCCATACAGAGCTTTCACTCGACTGAACTGCAGGGCGGTATTTCATTTGCAAACCCTTGAGAAAATTACGCAGCACCTGGTCTTTACATTCACGGTAATGCTTATGGCCGGCCTTGCGAAAAAACGCGCTTAATTCGTGCTTACTGATGTGAACATCCGCCCGTTCCAGGGTCTCCAGCATATCTTTATCTTTAAAATCCAACGCAATCCTTAATTTTCTTAGAATGATGTTATTGGTTAACTGTGACTCAGCTTGCGGTTGCGCACCCTCTTTTTTGCCGCGTTTGTCATTAATCAGGCCATTGAGAAACACAGCCAGCTGCGAATCACTGAGCTTTTGCTGCGCAGGATCGTCGTCTTTTAATAACCAGCTGTTGACCTGCTGAGCCGATACCTGCTGATCAGCCTGTGCAAACAAATCGATTATCTTCGGCTCTTTAAAATCGAAGATATAACGAATACGCCTGATGATGTCATTATTGGTCACAATTCCGTCCCGATCGTATGATCGTCAAAAATAAAATAAGTATTGAGGTGCAGAATAACATGCCGGGTTATACAGCGTGCAGAACTTCGGGCATTTAGAGATGTACCAGCTAAGATAATAAAAAAATCAACCTCACTGACTTTAGCCAGGGTCAATAGCAGACAATAAAGAGGGCCTTCCTGCATTAGCTGGAAAGCCCCTTCACTTCAGCCACTGACAAGAGTCATTTATTTAGGATGATGATACCTGCGATACCATTTAATAAAGCCTGTAATCAGAAGCACAAGAGCTGCAATTGATGCGAGATCATTCACAAATACCCAGTATTCATGAAAAAATTCACCATCATGCAAAGCCAGTAAAACGTGATAAACAGGAACCTGCTCCAGCACGGGCATTTGAAAGTGGTGATGGTGCTTGGTGAATAAATGGGTTTCATCACCAATACGGAAGAAATCTCTTGGCATGTGGGCTTTACCCTCAAGAATTTGCCATTGGTGATCGACAAGAAGCCGGTTTGGGGACCCCATACCACCAACATACAGGTCATTGCCGAGACGTTTCATGCGCCAGGCAAAACCACTGGAGTCCAATGACCAGTTTTTTAAATCTGCGGATTTAAAAACTCCAAGCCGATTACCAATACGATAATGCGCTCCATCATAATCTATACCCCAAATATCTGTAGACAGGTCGCGATACACCGGCGGTAGATAACTGATACTTAATTTTGTTGTTTTCAAAAATGAACGAAAAAAATCCGGATGATCAAGAATCACTCCCGTAACCAGCAATAAAAAAATGGGTATGAATGAAAAAATCACCAGTTTATTCGAATGGAGATTTCTCCAGAAATACAGGGTAGTTTTATTTTTGGTTTTTCTTCGCCTGATTTTCTTTATCGCCAGGTATATGAGCAAGCCACTAACAGGCAGAAAAAATAATACCATTGCACTGAAATCATTAATCAGTAAGGAACTGTCGCCACTAAACAGCCCCCGCCCGTAATGTAGATCACGCACAAAGCGACCCAGTGAAATTTGATCCGGTAATATTTCTGGAGCCAAGGGAGTAAATTCAAGATGTTCGCTCTCCCCAGTCTCAATATTGATTTTATGTATTTTTCGTTTATCAACTACTGCGTATAAAAAACCATCGAATACACTGATTGACTCTATCGGCTGCCCCTGCAATGCAAGCGCCACCCAGTTTTTCCCGCTATTTTGACTTTGGTAAATACCATCGGTGGTTGCGACAAATAAATGCTCATAGTCCTCTTTCCCATGCCAGCGCTGCGGTTCAATCGCAAGAACCTGCTCACTTAAAGTCTTTTGATAAACCTGGCCGCCGTCCAGGGACAGGAAAAAACCCATCCTTGAACCCGCCATCTGATGGCTGGTGTTTTCACTGTTGACCTTGAAGGAGGTAAAAGCATTGGCCGTTTTTTCAGCAACAGCCTTGGGTAGCGATTCTTTATTGAAACGGATATCCCATAGAATATTGAAATTATCGTGGTTTAGAAAAAAACCGGTAAAAGCCAAAATCAACAGGACTGCGCCAAAAAGCAGTCCTGAGACTTTGTGAATTTGCGCGACTCGGTAAAGCCTCACAGCTGGTATTCAAGCCCGACAAAAAACTGGCGGGGGGCCCCTGGCGTATATTTCTCTTTGCCATAACTGTACGTGGCATTTTCAGCATAGGTTTTATCAGTAATATTATTGATTTTTGCCGAGATATTCAGGTCCTTGCTTGCCTTGTATGTCGCTTTCAGATGACCAATGGTGTAACCATCATATGAAATGGTGTTGTTATCATCCATCCAGTAATCTCCAACATGTTCAACTTCCAGCATGGTTTCCAACCCCGGTAGAGACACCGGTTTATAAGTCAGTCTGAAATTGGCAATATCATTAGGTGCGTTGGCCTGTTCGTTATCACCATAAACCTCATCGTTGTCATATTCATGTTTTGAATAACTGTATGCCAGGCGTGTAGAGAACTGCTTGTTGAAATGGTAAAGGGCTGTGAGTTCTACACCCTTATGTGTGGTCTTGCCACCGTTCTCATAATACCGGTCACCCTCGCCGTTCTCACGCCTTACGATACTGTCATCAATGATCATGTAATACACGGCCGCATCGAACTGGGCTTGACTTGTTTGCAGCTTGTAGCCAATTTCAAAAGTATCAGTGGTTTCAGGATCCAGATCAAAAGCAATGTTATCGGTTCTTAACTGATAGAGTCGTGAAGCCTGCGGTATACGAAAACCATTGGCATACCTGGCGTAGGTATTCTGATTATTATCTATTTTATAAGCCAGGCTGAGTTTAGGGCTTAAATGATCGAAAGACGGATCGTTATCACTGCCGGGACGGAAATAAGTCGAGTCTTCATACTGCCCATCTTCAGTGTTGTTAGTGTAGTCAAATTTGCTGTAATCGTACCTGAGGCCCGCATTAAGCTGAAGTTTGTCAGATAAATTGTGTTCAGCCCTTGCGTACGGAGCAACTGCAAGGTAGTCAACATCGTAGTCATAAATACTGCCCGCGGGCACATCCTTTTCCCAGGGTTTGGCTTTCTCATAATCAAATAACTGATCATAGTTTCGTTCTGAGCGCGTTATCTCAAGGTCAGTACCAGCTATCCAGCGTGTGTCCCCCTTATCGACATTCGCCTTGAACATGACACCCAGGGTTTTCTCCTTGGAGTCATTTTGTGGCAGGTTTTTTTCCCAGGTCGCTATATAACGATTTCGGTTGTAGCGCAGGTAAGCGATGGTGCTGAGCTCGGTTGCAGCATTAAGGTCGTGCATCCATTCCGTGCTTAAACGGGCAAAATCAAATTTACGCTCGATTGGCAGGCCGGAATCCAAAGCTGCCTGTATATCACCAACCGAATCAGTATTATTTTTCAGTTCATCAAGGCCGATTAAACTGCCGGCCATATCAGCCTCGGTTTTATTGGCAGCAAAAATGGTTTTCAAAGAATTTTTATCGTCAAGATCTGAGTAATAGGTTACGTTCGCTTCGTTGCGTTTAGAAGTTGTGTGGTCACGCCAGCCGTCATTATGACTGTATGAAGCCTCAAAACCGAAACTGGAGTCCTCATACTGATGTCCACCAACCAGGCCCAGTTTGCCAAACCCGTCACTACCGCCATCAACCTTGAGCTTGTAGCCTTCGGTTAAAGAAGGATCATTTGAAATCACGTTGATAGTTGCCGCGATCGAGTCCGAACCATAAAGCGCCGTGCCTGCACCTTTCAAAACTTCGGCTGAACCTGCCGAGGTGAAGTTGGTATAGGCAAGACCGTTATGGTTAAAAAATCCTGATGACTGTACCGGGATGCCATCCTGCAGAAACAGGTAATATGGCCCGGTATTGAGCGGCATTCTGATACCGGTTATATGCCCCAGGGTAGACCCAGTCTGGGTTATCCTGACACCGGCAATCGAGTTAAACAGTTCTTTCTGAAAGTTTGGCTGATCCAAAGCGATGTTTTCCTTGTCGATGACACCGATACTGGCAGGCACATCAAGGACCCTCTCTTCCTCTCTGCTTGCAGTCACACTGATTGTGTAACCTTCAGCATCTGCATCATCTTCAGCATGTATGGTGAATGGAAAAATCAGCCCTATTACGATTCCAGTCGTTATGTATTTTTTTATTTTCACTTGCCGGCTCTCTAAATTTTGTAACCCAGCGAAGTCTATTGATAAAGATAAAAAGATGAAGTGACAAATTGTCACACCTAAGTATTCGGTTTGGATGGGTTAGCACGGTTAATCTCAGAAAAGCCGATAGTTCCGGAATTGTCACAGGGTATTTCAATACGCAGCAATTTTTTATCCCGGATGCATTTATCAACCAGCCTGCTTTGCTGTAATCTATATAAAACGGTAATAAGCGGTTGATCGATGAGTTCATCCATTCAAAATCCCCATTTCCTTTTACGCCGGCTTCACTCGCTGTTTGGCCTTTTGCCTGTAGGCGCTTTTTTGATGTTTCACCTGTGGGAAAACTCCCAGTCGCGTTTTGGTGGTGAACATTACAACGTTAAGGTCGTGGGATGGCTGCAGGAATTAAACTATCTGCTGGTACTGGAAATTTTTGTGATTGCATTACCAATAGCCTTTCATGCGGGCTATGGTTTGAGAATTTTGCTGACTGGCAAGTCTGAATTAAGACGCTACCCATGGTTACATAACTATTTTTATTGGCTACAGCGGCTCTCTGGTGTCGGAATTTTGTTATTCCTGCTGATGCACGTTGGCATGACACGTATCTGGAGCATTTGGCAACCAGCTATCAAGGAAGACCTTTACGGTCATATGCAATCGACGCTTAGCGATCCCTTGATGTTACTGTTATATCTAGCGGGTCTTTTATTATCGGTATTCCATCTGGGTAACGGACTCTGGACCATGGGAATAAGCTGGGGTGTAACGACAACTGCCAAGTCACAGAAATTGAGTTTTATTTTCTGCCTGGCAATCACCTTGTTACTGGCAGCCATAGGCATTCATGGCTTATGGGGGTTTTTACAATGAAAAAGAAACCACATGTCATCGTCATTGGTGGCGGAATCGGCGGTTTATGGTCGGTATTGCGTATTGCCGAGGCCGGCTTTGATGTCTCTGTATTTTCATTATTTGAAGTCAAGCGTTCGCATTCAGTCTGTGCCCAGGGCGGTATTAACGCAGCACTTGATACCAAAGGCGAACGTGACTCTATTGATCAGCATGTTAAAGACACGATCAAGGGTGGCGCATACCTGGCTAACCAGCCGCCTGTCCTGTCTATGTGTGAGGATGCGCCTGGTCTGATTCGAACTTTTGAGCGCATGGGAGTGACATTCTCACGCACACCTGAAGGTTTGATGGATGTTCGTCTGTTTGGTGGCGTGAAGAATAAGCGAGCCTGTTTTGCTGGTTCCAGTACCGGGCAGCAACTTATGTACGGTGTTGATGAACAGGTACGCCGTTACGAATCACTGGGCAAGGTTAAAAAATTTGAGTGGTGGGAATTTCTTTCCCTGTTGCAGGATGATGAAGGTAACTGCAAAGGAATAACTGCAATGGATTTGCGCAGTATGGAAGTTCATGCATTCCAGGCGGATGCTGTGGTTATCGCAACTGGCGGTATGGGCAAGGTATTTGGTCATCGCACAACCAACTCCAATAATTCAACGGGAGCTGCCGCTTACCGCTGTCATTTGCAGGGAGCGCATTACGCCAATCCGGAATTTTTCCAGTTTCACCCGACTGCCATGCTGGGTAATGATAAAACCCGCTTGATGAGCGAGGCAGCACGTGGTGAGGGTGGAAGAATCTGGGTACCGAAAAATCCCGACGACAAACGCGACCCGCGCAAGATTCCGGAACAGGATCGTTTTCATTTTCTTGAAGAATGGTATCCAAGCTACGGCAATACAGTGCCTCGTGATGTTGCATCAAGAGCGATCTGGCGCGTTGTCCATGAACAAGGCCTGGGTGTTGACGGTGAAAACAAGGCTTATCTTGACCTGACTCACCTGGACAAAAAATTTGTTACCGCCCGCCTCGGCTCCATTCTGGATATCTACTGCAAATTCAAAGGCAATGATCCGCTGGATTACCCGATGGAGATTTTCCCGTCAGCTCATTATGCCATGGGTGGCTTATGGATTGATTATGAAAAAGATGCAACGACAGGTGGGTTGAAATATGGCAGCCCACGTAACCACACCACAAATATTCCCGGACTGTATGCCTGTGGTGAATGTGATTATGGATACCATGGCGCGAACAGGTTAGGCGCGAATTCATTACTGTCGGCCTCCTTCAGTGGCCGGGTCGCAGGTGAGTCGGTGGTTTCCTATCTTAAAGGCCAGTTGAAAACCGGGGAACGATTACCCGGCAGCCATTACCAGGATGAGATAAACAAACAGCAGTCAATCAATGAAAACCTGATGGCCTCAGACAAGGGTGATACACCCTATAAATTACATCATGAGCTCGGTGAGTTGATGACCGACAAGGTTGGTGTGGTTCGGGATAACAAGGCGCTTGATGAAGCTGATGCCAGTCTGCTTGAACTGTCAGAACGTGCACAACACATGACCATGGATGATCACAGTGGCTGGAGCAACCAGAGCCTCACCTATGCCCGCCAGGTACAGGAAATGATTGGACTGGCGCGCGTGATTACACAGGGAGCACGTAAACGGGACGAATGCCGTGGCGCTCACTATAAGCCGGATTACGAGATGGAAATTCCTCAGGGAAAATATCCGGGTGACCCTGAATTCGAGGAATATCGTAAACAATGGAAAGCCAACAATGACCAATGGCTAAAAACCACCGTGGTAAAACACAGCCCGGCTGGCCCCCAGGTTTCATACGAGGCTGTGGATACTTCCATTGTTACACCTGAAGAACCGAGGGATTACCGCTGATGTCCACTCCCATTATATTGCGTATCCTCCGTCAGCAGCATGCTGATGCGCCATCGTACTGGCAAGATTTTGAACTTCCCTATCAAGCGGGTTATAACGTGGTGTCTGCATTAATGGCTATACGTGATAACCCTGTCACTGTTGACGGTGAACGCGTTGATCCACCAGCCTGGGAATACAACTGCATGGAAGAAGTCTGCGGTGCCTGCTCCATGGTCATCAACGGTCGTCCACGCCAGGCCTGTTCAGCACTCATTGATGAGCTGCGCCAACAAATGGGTAATGAAGGCCCGATTACACTTGAACCTCTCAGGAAATTCCCACTGGTCCGTGACCTGATGGTTGATCGTAGTCAAATATTTGATGGTCTTAAAAAAGTCAAAGCCTGGGTGGAAATAGATGGTGCCTGGGATGTGCATGAACGCGCTCCGCGAGTTTCCCCGAAACAATGGGAACAATGTTATATCTTCAGTCGCTGCATGAGTTGTGGCTGCTGCATGGAAGCCTGCCCTCAATTTGGCCCCGATAAAGCCTTTGTTGGGCCTGCCGTGCTTGGGCAGGTCAGATTGAAAAACAGCCACCCGACTGGACAGTACGACAAGACCGAGCGATTGCATGCCATTATGTCAGAAGGTGGGTTGTCTGATTGTGGCAATGCGCAGAACTGCGTCAGGGTATGCCCGAAAGACATACCTCTTACCAGCGCCATTGGAGGACTGGGCCGGGAAGTAACAATCCAACTGCTTAAAGATATTTTTGGTTAGGGGATTTCCTGATCAGTTTATCATTGCAGCAACGCCAAACCTTTAAATAAGCACTTCTGGTTATTAGCGGTTGTCTGATCGACCTGAATTAGGGTTAATTTGATATGCGTATTGCAGTCGATGATACCTGCTTTCGAATACCACGTTTAAGTAACCAATCCTGAAAATTATCCGTTTTTAAGCGCGCTAGATCAGATGATGTCCGCAGGCTCTCATAGCGATTATAAGCGGCAATTAAATATGTCCTGTCTACAGCAGGCATGCGCTTCCAATCCATGTTTTTTTTATTTTTCCCTAACATAAATAAACTCACAATCATTAAAACCAGTTTTTTATCGACATTTGTTTAATTAACTTTAATCTTATTGGTAAGCGACCTTTTCCGACTGAAAAATATTGAAGCCAGAAGCCTTAATTTCCATACAAATTTTGTCAGCCACCTCATTTGCTCCATCTAAAGAATCGAATGTCTCTGGAACAAAATAATTACTCGTGAGTATCCCTGATGCTCCATCATATAGAGTATAAATTTCGATACGCCAATTGTGCTGACTAACCATAGTGTGCCGCCTGATGAGTTACGGTTAGTTGAAGAATAAAACGCTAAAGACCATTAAAATGTTACGTTTGTCACAATTTTCCGCTTTAAGCCGAAAATAATTCCCAAATTACTCAATAAATAAAATTAGCAGCCGAAAACACAATTAGTAATTAATTAAATATAGATATTTATCTATAAAGGAATAGTGACATATGGAAATTCTAATGTGGATTAACGTAGGTCTGATGGCAACTGCAGTCGCCTATGGATTGAGGTGCCTGTTTTGTCAAGGCTGTCAGTGCTTATATGATACCGATGGTAAATAAGCAGCTTTAGGAACGAGATATTTCAAACCCTGAGCTGGGTACCGAGTTTCTGGGCACCCAGGGGGGGGTAGATAGGATGCCCATAAGAATTCATTACTCGCATTTTAAGACTGATTTTTTACTTCTTTTAACAAGACCTGATAGATCTCGTTACTTAGATCTGATAACACTCTTCCGTAAGCATCGACCAGGGCATCGTAATCCTTACCCTGTACCTTAGCGGTAAAAATGCTGTGGCGTATGCCCAGCATATTGCGACGAGACTTATCCTTGATGGCCCAGTAAATATCAAGCTTAACCTCACCATCAAGTGTTCCATCAAAGCTAACTATATTTCCCGATAAATAATAATCCGGCTCAAACGGAGTTTCTGCAGGATAGACTGAAATAAACGGGCTATTTGAAAGAATGCCTAAATTTGCACCTAATACACGGTTAAACTCATCTGGAAATATACCAGCCCAACGATGAAACTCGGCAACCTCTACACGATTGCCGGATGGCCGTGTGACGATGTTCGGACGATCCAGATAATCAGGAAAAGTAAAACTGTTGACGCGCAAAGCAATTTTTTTCTGAGGCGTTACCGATTGCCTGGTATTTTCGATAGAACCCAGGGTATAAAATTTAGCCATTGGTGTTGTGCCACAGGCTGTAAGCATAAGGCCACAAGCCAATACCATTATCCCGTAGAGTTTTTGCATACTTTAGTTACTCCCCTTCTTTCCCTTGAGCAGTGCCTCGGGATGACGTTCAAGATAATCTGCCATCATGCGCAAAGAGCGGGCAGCTTCCCTTAGCTCCATCAAGGTAGTGGTAACTTCAGGTGTAACATCGTTGTGCAAGCCACTCGCTGTAAGCTTTATTTCCTGCAAAGTACTGCTAAGCTCAGGTGTAACATCCTTGTTGAAAACACCAACGGCGCCCTTAATTTCACGTAATGTATCAGTTACCTCCGGTGCAACATCTTCTCGTAACTGTTGTGTAATTGATACGATATTACTGGCTATAAGATCCACCCTGTCAGTAAGCGTGTCAAAAGTCGATTGGATGGTGGGTAAGACTGGCATGTCTTCAAACATGACCAGCTTTGCAGGTGGAGCATTGGTATGCAAATCCATATCTATGTATAACTGCCCGGTAATCAGGCTACCTGTCTTCAACTGTGCCCTGAATCCCTTTTCAATTATCTGTTCCATTATCTCTGGCGGAGTACCTTTATCAGTAACACCAACATGTTCGAAACGTTCCGGTTCAAGCTCAACCGTAACCGGAAAAGTTAGTGACAAATCGTTCGTGTCATATATCGCACGGATATCCACTACCTGTCCATAAGGCATACCACGAACTGTCACCGGTGCTCCGACAGTCAGGCCACGCAGGCTATCTTTAAAAAACATGACGACGCGCTGTTTAGCATAATATCGCTGAAACGCTTCTTCCTGATTCGAAAACAGCTTGAATTCAGTATCTTCATCGGCTACCTTTTTTGGCAGCTCGTACTTCGGCACGTCGAAGGTCAACCCGCCAATAAGCACACTAACCAGAGACTCTGTCTTGATTTTTACGCCATTGGCGCCTGCATCAACCTGAACCCCGCTAACATTCCAGAAACTTGTATTCGTATACACATATTGATCATAGGGTGATTCAATAAAGACACGAATCTCTGCCTGTTTTTTATCCCCGTCAAGATGAGTGCTTACAACCTTGCCTGCTTCGAAACCATGAAAATAAATCGGTGATCTTTCTACCAATGAACCTTTGCTCTTTGCCTTTAGTGTAAAAAAACGTCCGCTATTATTCTGGCCGACTAGCGGTGCTTCTGGTAAGGCCGTGAAACTGTTCAACGTCTTTTTTCCATGGCCTAACTCAACACCGATATAAACTCCACTGAGTAATGTTTCCAGACCGCTTACCTCTGTCAATGTCAGGCGCGGACGCTCAAGCCAGAATATTGTTTTGTCATTTAAATAGGGCTTCGAGGAGGGGTTCATTTCGACACTTACAGCAACATTCTGTAAGTCTGGGGTAAATGTCACTCCTGTAACAACGCCGACATCGACATCACGGAATCGGACCTTGGTTTTGCCAGCGATGATACCACTGGCCTGATTGAAAATGATGGTGATGTTTTCACCTTTTTCAGAGTAATACTTGTAAGTCAGCACAAAACCAATCACTAGAGCAACAATCGGGACAATCCATACCAGTGACAATCGGCGACGACGCGTTACCAAGGCATAAGCAACGTCACTTTCAGACATATTGTTGTCAGTATTAATCATATGCTTTTTCATCCATTGCATCCCAAATCAGCCTGGGGTCGAACGACATTGCCGCAAACATGGTCAGAACCACAACTGCGCCAAAGAAAACCGCTCCCCAACCGGCCTCGATATTGGACAGGTTTCCAAATTGAACCATCGCCACAAGAATTGAAACCACAAATACATCCAACATTGACCATCGCCCGATTATTTCAACAACCCTGTAAATCTGTGTACGTTGTCTCAGAAGAACGCGGCTTTTCCGTTGAACGGATAACAAAAGGTAAATCAGTATACAAATCTTCACAAACGGGACGAATATACTCGCAATAAAAATGATGAGCGCAAGATACCATTCGCCACTACTGAGAAAATACAGCACACCAGACATAATTGTGTCAGCCTCGACATTACCCAATTCCGTAACATACATAACGGGCATTAAATTCGCTGGGATATAAAATATGATCGCAGCAAGCAACAGCGCCCAGGTACGTTGCAAACTTGCCGGTTTACGTCGAAACAATGGTGCAAAACATCGGGGACAGGACAATTTAGCTGAACTAGCAACTGGTGCTGCCACGTTCAGATGACAATTCATGCATTGAATCGCTTCGCCTCTGACTTTGGAAATAGTGTTTAAACGGGGCACGGTCACCATGGTCCATATCCGGTCAGTGTCAATGGCGGCCTGTGCACCGGCCAGAATAAAAATCAGGATCAGAAAAGAGACCAGCGCAATCCCCGGAACCAAAGAAGCCAGTGACGCCATTTTGATTGCTGCGACCAGAATGGCTAACATGAAAACATCCATCAAAGTCCACATCCTCATCATGCCCACAAACCGAAAGGCCTGTGGCAGATACGATGGTACCCTTCCAAAGTGAAGTGGTAGAAGTATCGACAGCATTAAAACCAGCAATAGCCCAGGCGCAAGGATGCTGGTAAAAAAAACCAGCAACGATAACATCCATTTGCCCTGAAGAAAGAGTTCAATGGTACCCGTGATGAGGGTCGTTTCCTGGCTGATACTTCCAAACTGAATACCAAGAAACGGAAAGAAATTCGCCAGGAAGAATAGTATCAGCCCAGCAAGCGTAAGTGCCAGTGCACGCTCGAAAGTTGGCGGGCGGTGACGAGTGAGTACACCGCCACAGCGACGACAATATGCCGTGAAACCTTGTGACAAATGAGGCTGGTGATGAGCCTGGCCACAGTCATGACAAGTAATGTATGAATCAATCATAACTTGCAAAATCCTTTAAACCGGAATCAGGGATAGTGGTCAGGTCCATCACTTTCATGAAGCTTGATGCTGGCTGCGAAGCCTGGGTCCGCTGCGGACAAGTCTTTTATTCATTGACGAAATTCGGGGAATTCGGCTTCTATTTCGTGACGTTCACCCTGCATGATTTCCTCCTTGCAACTGGATTGGAATGGGAAATGCTTGACTATTATAACCCCACCTTAGGATGGAGTCTGTTGCGGTGCATGCCCTCAGGACTATGGAGCACAATTAAGATACTTTGAGTGCTCCAGCCATTCGCTATCTGGATAATACGAAAAAATAAAGTATCCATCTTTAATAGTATCAATCAGTTCAGCTGCGATCTCGCTGCGAACAGCAGGACACCCCCAGCTACGCCCAAGGCGACCCCAGTTGTTAATCGCGGTTTCACTGACATAGGGAGCGCCGTGCATCACGATTGCACGCTCGAAAGCCTTGTCATTTACGCCGGACTCGAGCCCGTGCAGGCGCAAGGAATAGCCATTTTTTCCATAATATGAATCTGCCGTTTTGAATAAACCCAGGCTGGTCGCGTAGCTTCTGTGCTCATTGGAAAAATTTTTCGTACTATTCTCACCGGAGTTTTTACCGTGGGCTACCCATTCCTCGTAGACAAGTGCTTTATTCACCGTATCAAACACCCAGAGACGCGGCATCGTTGAATCGATGGAATAGTCTATTAAGGTAATGATATCGGAACTGCCTTCACCACGACTGGCAGCACACTGAGCAGCTTTAACAGCTAGCCTGACCACTTCCGGATTCGCTGATGGAGCCTTTGCGATCAACTCTTCGGCTAGGCTGCCGGCATGAACCCCTGCCACCAGCAATAGTAGTAAAAACATCAGTGCTTTTAAGCTTCTAACCATCAACCTGTTTCGCTGCATATCCCGTATGATTCGCTCAAACAACTCACAGAGCAACATTAGTTGTACTTTCGTGGGCTGGCAAAGCAGTCACCATCACTAAAAACATAAATACAGTGATCCAGATCGCTTTCATTAACCCATTTGCATTTTGCCATTGTTGCGCCACCCATAAGATTATCTCGAATTGATCATCACGCATCCTGATTTGAATGCTTGGCATAAAGCGCCAATTTCATATTTCCATATCGTCAAAACCGGTCTTGGTGAAAACAATTTTACACATTGTGTAGAAAGGTGCTTATCAGAAAACGTCAATCGCTTGGCAAAATATGCCAATTGTTTAAGCATGAGAATCTCGACTTCATACCGTGCATCAATGAAAATCCTGGTTTTGCTGCCGTTTATTTTATTTTGAATTGAGTGGGTATTTTATCTAAATATGAAGGTCGGCTAATTGGGGTAACTTCTAGTGATCAGTTAATTTGATAAGCTATTTTATGAAAATAGGACTACGGTTAACCAAATCGACGCTACATCCTGCGCATCAATGCATGCGACCATTTGTAGTTAGCCTGCAAGCTGGCACCACTTAAAAAGCAAGAGGTGTAGCTTTTTAGGAAATGTGCACTTCATTCCAAAACAACTATATGAATTTATTAAAGAATCATTTACAGATTTTACCCATTTACAAAGAAAAACCTTCAGGCATAGATATCATTGACTTATCTCAAGTGGAAAAAGTCGAGTCACCATCCTCCATCATCCTGAGAGATTACTCGCTGGTTGAAGTGGAGATAGCCGAGAACCCAGTCGGCGATGATGGAGAGGACTGGTATCGTTATGTACTCGTACGCGGCTCCTCACGGATTACAGGCTACCATAGCGGAACGCTATCGGAAGTCATTAAGTATGCCAATGACTGTGTAGTGAACATCAACGAGCGAAATAGCTACAATAAACCAAAACGCCCGCTCATACAGTCCAAGTAGTTAAAAATTATTAGCAAAAACTGACTACTTGATGAACTTTGAAAAGTGGCAGCTTTCGACCCGACCCTGCTTTTTAGATCATCGCCTCAGAACGAATGCTATTGAGAATAGCTGACATCAAGCAATAACAAGACAAAGTTTCAGATGACGCAGTCAATGCAAGCGTCTTTATTCCTGATTTTTCTCCAACTGATAGGGCAGAATTTTATTGACAAAAAAAGCATCGGCCAGCTCGATATCGACTGGCTTTTCTTCGATATCCACAAACGGAAGCTCATAGTCATTATATCCCCGCAGTCCAGTGGTCAGAGAATAAACCTTTTTGAAACCCAGCAGTTGCAGATTGAATGAGGTCAGAATACTGCGGTAGCCCGAACGACAAACCACGATCACTGTCCGGTCACGGGCTTCGACCAGTTCCGGTTCGGTCTCCTCGTAACCCCATTCGCAAGCAGATTCCACGATACCGCGGGGCACGTTCAGACTACCCGGTACATGCATGGTATCAAACTCGTCCCGTTCCCGAACATCCAACACCAAAATGTCCGGATCCGCTTCCATCATCTCCTCCATATCCCAGGGCATGATTTCGTTTACGGATTTCAGACGCTCGGCAAGCAAGTCTATTAATTTTTGCATGATGCACAGCCTTTAAGATTGATAGAGAGATATTAGCAATCCTTCACTCTCTTTTGTAGGGTGTATGATACCCGGAGCAGGCCTATCCCTAAAAGGGTTAGTTATCCCAGATGCAAACATTCATCCATCCAACTACAAACAGTAGCTGACCACCTGCAGCTGTCAGTTACGCTTATCTGTAAAACTGAATAGGTTTACCAATGGGGTAAAATGATAAAAAATCAGTAGAATCTACCCTATCAGTTAATCATTGCATCAGGATACGCAAATGCGTGTTGTTCTGAAATTATTTTCAATACTACTTGTTACTTTGCCAATAACTTGCTGGCCTGCGTCAGAAATTAATTTAGCACGTTCTCAACTTGCAGTTTTGGCGCAAAATCTTGAAATAGCATCTAGTGATAAAAAGATTGAATTTGCACGCATTGCTCTCACGCAAATGTATATAACATACGAATTTGAACTTAACCATTCTTATAATGAAAGGCCTGGCGAATTAAAAAGTAAAACCAAGCTAAACCGCTGGCGTTATGCAACAAATCATTATCTAAGGGAGATAGAAAACGCTTTAAATCAAATTCTATCCGGAAGTGATTATGGTTTTTTCGTCAACCAACAAGACAAAATAGTATTTTTTGTTTCTGGTGAAACGCTTATGATTTCCGGCCCCAATAATAAAGCCGACAGCTTGATGGAAAGCAATATCATAAATCTTTTCTGTGATTTATTTGACTGCCAGGATCATCTTACAAAAGATGAAGAAAAATACTTTGAGAATATTCAGCCGATCGTTAATGGTTATTGGCTGATGAACAAAAAACATAAGGCTGATTTTTATATAAACAACGGCATTATATTTCGATTTGAGAGTTTAAATAATCGAAAAGCCAAACAAAACTGGTCACTCCATTTAACACAGGATTTATTATTATTGCTCAAGACTCTTAATTTCATTAAGACAAAAGACTATATAATCGATTGGGCATCAATCTCGATTTCAAGCAATCCATTCCAGGTTGACTCTATTAAGTTAACAATAAATAAAAAAAGAGACTTTATTTATGTAACGTTGCCCACGCTGAGTAAAAGCACTGAAATTTTCCAACTAATGAAACCCTGGCTTCAACAATACCAGTTGAATAGCGCCCATGTTGATAAAGCAATTATTGTTCACTCAGAACAGTATTACAAAGAAATATAATGTTGGATTGACATCCACAATTCAGTGCCTGCTCAAGCGGTCGAAGTAACACAAGTGCAAATAGCCAGTGTCATTTCAGCATTCCTTTATCGACTATGAAGTCGATAATGACCTGAAGACCCTTAGCTTCTTTTAAATTCGTAAAAATGTAAGGTTTGTCACCTCTCATTTTTTTTGTATCTGACTCCATTATCTCCAGGGAAGCACCTACGTAAGGAGCAAGATCAATCTTGTTAATCACCAGCAGGTCTGAGCGGGTAATTCCCGGGCCACCCTTGCGTGGAATTTTTTCTCCTTCCGCTACATCAATAACATAAATCATCAGGTCAGCCAGTTCCGGGCTGAATGTTGCCGACAGATTATCACCACCACTTTCAATAAACACGGCATCAAGATTTGGGAATCTGTTCTGCAGATCCGCAACGGCAGCAAGATTCATTGAAGCGTCTTCGCGAATGGCGGTATGCGGACAACCACCGGTTTCGACACCGATGATACGCTCTTCATCGAGTGCATTGGCACGCATCAATATTTTCGCATCTTCCTGCGTATAGATATCATTGGTGACAACAGCAATGTCATAGTCATCACGCATATTTTTACACAAAGCTTCAAGCAAGGCTGTTTTACCTGACCCAACCGGGCCGCCGACACCGATACGAACTGGAGTTTTGTTTTCTGACACGACTGAACCTACTTCTGGTTAATTTAATTAAGACCTGAATAAACGCGTGTACTGCGTTTCATGCAAACTGCTGGCAATGGCCAAGGCTGGCGCTGAAGCACCAATCTCTGTATCTTCGAGTTTTAAGGCCTTGTTGACCGCCTGTGGAATCACTTCTGCAAGTTGCAGCTGAAGTTTTTGACCTGCTGTCTGGCCTAAGGGTACAAGTTTTATCGCCGCTGCAACCTGGTTTTCCAGCCAGCCCCAGCTATAACCGAGTGCAGCCTGTTGCAATGAAATACCCCAGGCTACGGCAGCCAATGCAAAACCTGGCAACTGGCCTAGCTGCATGGCAGCTTCATATTGAACCACACCCTTTATATCAAGGTCTGTTAACAGTCTGCCTAAAGCACGCCCACGGTTGACTTCTTCCTGACGCAGCTCGCTGGTTTCCCGGCTGGCCAATAAATATTCTGACCAATAGTTAACCGTCTCCAGCTCATTATTTTCAATTGCCATATATAGACGTTTTAAAACCGGCAGATCAAGATAAGTGAGACCATCGTCAACCTGTCCCAGCATCCAGTCATGAACAGCCTCTGCATCTGACACCTGACCACTTTCAACAGCCCACTCCAGACCCTGTGAATAGGTAAAGGCTCCGATAGGCAATGCAGGACTGACCAGTTGCATCAAACGTAATTCAGGTAAGCCTTCAGTGTGCATGAGGACTACCATTAGACGGGCCATTAGACTGTCCATGAGAGTGGCCACCATGGGCATGGTCACTGTGATGTTCGCCATAGGCGCCGGGCTCAGGCTCGAAAGGTGCCTGCTGACAGACGGGTTCCAGCCCCAATGCCCTCACCATATCATCCAGCACATGATCATGCTGGTAACGTGCAAAACCTTCACCGATCTGTAGTGGTGTATGACGGTTGCCAAGGTGATAACAGACTTTTGCCAGTATAAGTGCATTCTCACTTCTAACGGTGGAAACCGTCTCTGTAGCAGCTTGTATTTCAGCTATTTGGCCATCATCAGTGGCAATACAGTCACCACCACGCAGAATTGGTCCGCGATCAAGGAACAGACCTGCCTGATCACCATTATCCAGCGTGACTTTCAAGCGCCCCTTGATGCGCTGATCAAAAGGCAGGGTCAGCGTATAAACAGCATCGCTTCCGCCTTGTATTCTTTGTGTAAATTTCAACATACCTAGAATAAACCCTCATTCCGTCACTCCCGCGAAGGCGGGGATGACGCTTTTTAAAAAAGGAAGTAACGTTGCGCCATGGGGAGAACTTCAGCAGGCTCACAGGTTAACAGTTCGCCATCAGCCCGAACCTGGTAGGTCTGGGAATCCACCTCGATCACAGGCTGATAATTATTCAGCACCATGTCTTTCTTGCGCACATTACGGCAGTTTTTTACGGCGCCAATCATTGATTTCAGACCCAGTTGTTCATGCACACCTTCTGCTATGGCTGACTGGGACATGAATGTCATGCTGGTCGCATGCCTGGCACCACCTAAAGCACCAAACATTGGACGGTAATGTACAGGCTGAGGTGTCGGGATAGACGCATTGGGATCACCCATTGGGGCCGCAACTATCATCCCGCCTTTAATAATCAGGCTTGGCTTGGTGCCAAAGAAAGCCGGCTTCCATAATACCAGGTCCGCCAGCTTGCCCACTTCTACAGAACCTACTTCGTGTGCCATTCCATGCGTTAAGGCAGGATTTATCGTGTACTTGGCAATATAACGTTTGGCACGGTTGTTATCGGCATCACTGCTATCGCCATTCAATGCGCCTCGCTGTACTTTCATCTTGTGCGCTGTCTGCCAGGTACGCGTAATGACCTCCCCCACGCGCCCCATTGCCTGGGAATCAGAAGCAATCATCGAGAAAGCCCCGAGGTCATGCAAAATATCTTCAGCAGCGATTGTTTCACGACGGATACGTGACTCTGCAAATGCCACATCTTCTGCAATTGAAGGACTTAAATGGTGACAAACCATTAACATATCCAGGTGTTCATCGACGGTATTGACTGTGTAAGGACGTGTCGGATTGGTTGATGATGGCAATACATTATCAAAACCGGCGGCCTTGATAATGTCAGGCGCATGCCCGCCACCCGCACCTTCGGTATGATAGGTATGTATGGTTCTGTCTTTCATCGCTGCCAGGGTATCTTCCACAAATCCAGATTCATTCAAGGTATCTGTATGAATGGCGACCTGCACATCGGTTTGTTCAGCAACTGTCAGACAGTTGTCGATAGCAGCAGGTGTGGTTCCCCAGTCTTCATGCAGTTTCAGGCCAATTGCACCGGCTTTGACCTGCTCAGTTAACGGATCAGGCAATGAGGCATTACCCTTGCCGAGGAAGCCCAGATTCATCGGCAGTTCATCAGCCGCTTCGAGCATACGATGAATATTCCAGGGACCTGGAGTACAGGTTGTCGCATTGGTCCCTGTTGCAGGACCAGTACCACCACCCAACATGGTTGTCACACCAGACATCAGGGCTTCATCAACCTGCTGCGGGCAAATAAAATGAATATGTGAATCAATGCCACCGGCAGTCAATATCTGTCCTTCACCGGCAATCGCCTCGGTTCCAGGCCCGATCATAATATCAACGCCGGGTTGCACATCAGGATTACCGGCTTTTCCTATGGCGACTATACGACCATTCTTTATACCGATATCCGCCTTGACAATACCCCACCAGTCCAGGATCAATGCATTGGTAATCACAACATCAACAACTTCAGCAGCAACACGCTGGCTTTGCCCCATGCCATCGCGTATTACCTTGCCGCCACCAAATTTAACTTCATCGCCATAAATAGTGCGGTCTTCTTCAACCTGGATAAACAGTTCTGTATCGGCAAGGCGAACACGGTCACCGGTTGTTGGACCGTACATTTCAGCATAAGCCTGTCTGCTAATCGTTGCCATCAGTCCAGTCCTCCCATCACTTTGCCATTAAATCCATAAACCTGGCGATCACCGGCAAAGGCAACCAGTTCAACTTCACGTGTTTGACCTGGTTCGAATCGCACAGCAGTGCCTGCCGGAATATTCAGACGAAATCCCCTGCTGGACTCGCGCTCAAACTCAAGCGCACGGTTGGTTTCATAAAAATGGTAATGCGAACCCACCTGAACAGGACGGTCACCGGTATTGGCTACGCTTAATGTCAATGTTTCACGCCCTGCATTCAGTTCGATCTCACCCTCAGCTGCAATGACTTCACCTGGAATCATATTTCATTCCTCAATTGTTAATTTCAGAAATTCTTTCTGATGAGTGCGAGACAAGGCGAAAATTGATGAAAAAGCGCAGTTTACCTAGACAGTAAATGAGCATTTTGAGGCTATTTTCAACGCTGTATCGTGCCATCAGGATGGAATTCAGACGATTGGGTCGTGTACAGTGACCAACTTGGTACCATCCGGGAACGTTGCTTCCACCTGAACTTCCGGAATCATTTCTGCTACACCATCCATAACATCTTCGCGCGTTAATATTGTTCGTCCATGATCCATCAAGTCTGCAACTGTTCTGCCCTCTCGTGCACCTTCCAGAATTTCACAGCTGATCAGTGCCATCGCTTCAGGATAGTTAAGCTTCAGGCCCCTGGCTTTGCGCCTCTCTGCCAATAAACCCGCTGTAAATAACAGCAGTTTGTCTTTTTCTCTGGGTGAAAGTTCCATACCTTTACCTCTTTGTTATGTATTCCATATACGTGGAACAATTGCTTTTCGTCCTAATACCAGCTCACGTACTCTTGACCAGATATTAGAAAAACATCGCCTGGCATTTTCCGTAGAATCACCGAGATAGCGAACAATCAGCAAATCCTCAATCAACGTAATAGCCAGTGACTCCTGCTTATTTGAAAAGGTTTCCCCACGTAGCTCTTCCAGCAACTGTTTATCAACACCAGTAACAATGAAACTTCCAGTTACTGCGTGACTGTTAAGTTGAGCACTGAACTTCTGCCTTTCTTTATCAACCCGCAGGCGTTCTATCAGTAGTGGCTTGTCATCACGAAATACTTGCCAATGACTGTCCAGGCTGCCCGTGTCAAAAACCTCATTGATTACCGGGCGCCCAAAACACTGGATTTCCCAGACAGCAGCTTTGGCACTACCCTCAAGATATAGCTGCAAACTGTTTTTGACTTGTGAACCCGGGAAAAAAATATTTTCCTGTGGCAACCATTCAAGCACTGCATCGTCTCTGACATGAAATACCTGTTGCTGTACCGCAGTTTGACCCGCACTGCGATAGAACTTGGTTGCACCAGGTGTCGTCAATAAAGCATGTGAGTCGGTATTAAGATCGAGCTTGATATCGAGCCTATCCCCGCCGACAACTCCACCAGGAGGATGTAATAAATAGATATGGCAGACATCATCTTCCGGGTAAAACGCACGTTGTACGGACAAGGGTCCCTGACGACGACGCTTATTTAAAACGGTTTTTATCGGTGTTTTTTTAAAACCCAGCTCCAGCTGAGCATGCCAGCCCTGCCCCTGATTTTTTGAGACATCAGTTTCTGATAATGCAGTACTTGCAACTGACACGGCTCAATCGATCTTGTGGTTACTTATTGAAAACCTTGCGAGCAATCAACCATGCAACAGGAATCAGCAATGCTGCAAGCAGCAAGTGTTCGCTGGAATGTTGTACGTTACTAGCCGTGCTTACATGTGCAAATGCATTGGCAGACAGGAACAGGCTTGAAGTTAAAATTATTTTTTTCATCGCAGATTAGCTCCAAATAATTCAACATCATTCTCGCAACTGCAGGAATGACGCAATAATCAAATATTATTTAAACTGTCAGGTATTGTTGTATCAGTTCATCGTTCAATTCTGACATCTTACCGGCAGCAACAGAATGACCTCGGTCCAGTATACAGAAATGATCGCCGACGCGACGCGCAAAAGGCAGTTTTTGTTCAACCAGCAAAACAGTCAAACCAATCTCTTTGTTCAGACGGGTGATAATATCGCCAATCTCGGCCACGATATTAGGCTGAATACCTTCAGTTGGCTCATCCAGAATCAGTAATTCAGGGTCAGTGACAAGCGCACGACCTATAGCCAGTTGCTGTTGTTGTCCACCTGACAGATCACCACCACGACGACCCAGCATTTCCTTCAGCACGGGAAACAGCTCATAGATAAATTCAGGTACAGCCTTGCTTTTATCCTTACGTGCGGGCAATCCAATCAGTAAATTTTCTTCAACTGTCATTAGCGGAAAAATCTGACGTCCCTGCGGCACGTACCCAATCCCCATCGGGGCCCTTTTTTCTGCAATCGTGCCAAGTATATTGGTACCATGATAATTAATTGAGCCGGACTTACCCGGAATCAGCCCCATGATACATTGCAGCAACGTGGTCTTCCCTACTCCGTTACGTCCCATCAAAACAGTACACTCGCCGGAAGGTACATTCAGATCAAGATCCCACAGGGTATGAGATTCACCGTAAAACTGGTTTAGCTGTTCGATCTTTAACATCTCTTTATTCCCTATTATCCACCCAGATACACTTCGATGACTTTAGGGTCATTTTGTACTGCATCCATGTTGCCTTCTGCCAGCACGCACCCCTGGTGCAACACAGTGACTCTTGAATTGAGTGCCCGAACAAAATCCATATCATGCTCAACAACAACCACGGAATGCTGACCAGCCAGGCTGGTCAACAACTCCACGGTTCTGTCCATTTCCTGATGTGTCATACCTGCAGCGGGTTCATCCACCAGCAACATCAACGGGTTTTGCATCAGCAACATGCCGATTTCCAGCCATTGCTTCTGCCCGTGTGATAACAAACCGGCACTACGGTTTATCTCTGCAGCAAGACCAATGATTTCTGCAACCTGGTCTATCTGTTCATACTGCTCAGCAGAAAGAGAAGCTATCAGCGTTGGAAAAACCCCCTTGGGGCCAGACATGGCCAATTCCAGGTTTTCAAACACCGTGAGTTTTTCAAATACGGTCGGCTTCTGGAATTTGCGGCCAATACCTGCCTGGGCGATTTCCGGCTCGGACATTCTCAACAGGTTCATACGCTGGCCAAACCAGCAAGCACCGGTATCAGGACGTGTTTTACCGGTGATAATATCCATCATTGTTGTTTTACCTGCACCGTTAGGCCCGATGACACAACGTAGCTCACCGGTATTAACATAAAAGTTCAGATTATTAATCGCCTTGAACCCGTCAAAACTGACTGATACATTTTCCATATACAATACAGTGCCATGTGACAAATCCAGTCCATCGACAACCTTGGGCACCAGGAAATCAAAAACACGATCTCTATGCAGTAATGTATTCATTTATTCGCCCTCCTTTTTTCTGGAAAGCAAACCGGCAATACCTCTTGGAATCAGCAGCGTTACCACAACAAACAATCCACCCAGGGCAAACAACCAGATCTCCGGAAATGCGGCTGTGAACCATGACTTGGCATAGTTGACACCCAACGCACCCAGAACAGCACCATACAGGGTTGCACGCCCACCCATTGCCACCCAAACGACAACTTCAATAGAATTAAGCGGTGCGAATTCCCCCGGATTAATGATTCCAACCTGTGGCACATACAGCGCACCAGCAATACCTGCCAATACCGCAGAGAACGTGAAAACAGCCAACTTGACGTGCTCAACCTTGTAGCCAATAAAGCGCGTTCGATCTTCAGCATCCCTGATGGCAACTGCTACCTTACCCAGTCGGGATTTAACCAGGGCACGACATGACAGGTATCCAAGAGCCAATGCAATAGCAGAAGCAAGAAACAATCCCAGGCGAGTACTGTCTGCCTGCAAACTGAATCCTAAAATATCTTTAAAGTCAGTCAGTCCATTGTTACCACCAAAACCCATCTCGTTACGGAAGAAGGCCAGCATCAGCGCATAAGTCAATGCCTGTGTAATGATCGACAGGTATACACCGGTTACACGAGAACGGAAGGCAAACCAGCCAAACACAAAGGCCAGCAAGCCCGGTGCCAGCATCACCATCAGCATTGCAAAACCGAAATTATCAAACCCGGACCAGAACCAGGGCAATTCCTGCCAGTTCAGGAATACCATGAAATCAGGCAGTTCAGGGTGTCCATAAACGCCGCGCTCACCAATCTGGCGCATCAGGTACATACCCATGGCATAACCACCCAATGCAAAAAATGCCGCATGCCCGAGGCTGAGAATACCCAGGTAACCCCACACCAGGTCAACCGCAACAGCGAGTAATGCATAAGTCAGGTATTTACCTAGAAGCGTTACTGTATAGATTGGTACATGAAAAGGGCTTTCAGGTGGCAACTGGTTTAAAACCGGAACACCTATCATTACAGCCAGCAAAACCAGCATGAAGATTTGCCCACCCAGATCGTTTTTCAATATGCGAAGGATCATTTTTTAACCCTCCGCCGCACGGCCTTTCTGCGGGAACAAGCCGCGAGGACGTTTCTGAATAAACAATATGATAAAGACCAGCACCAGGATCTTGGCCAGAACTGCACCAGTCCATGGCTCCATAAACTTGTTGAGCACACCGAGGCTCATGCCCCCAATCAGCGTCCCCCAAAGGTTACCTACTCCACCGAATACCACCACCATAAAACTGTCAACGATATAAGCCTGGCCGAGGTTGGGTCCTACGTTTGTCAACTGGGATAACGCTACACCAGCCACTCCGGCAATACCTGAGCCCAACCCGAAAGTCATCGCATCAACCCTGGATGAGCGAATACCCATAGCACGTGCCATAGCACGGTTTTGCGATACAGCGCGCACTTCCAGACCCAGTCGTGTTTTCTTTAGAATGAAAAACAGTAATGCAAATACAATCAGGCAGAAAAACACGATATACAGTCGGTTATAGGTAATACTCAACACGCTGTTTACCTGGATAAAACCACTCATCCAGTCAGGATTGGATACAGGCACATTCTGGGGTGAGATTACCGTCCTAACCAGCTGCTGTAATATCAGGCTGATACCAAAGGTAGCCAAAAGTGTTTCCAGCGGCCGGCCATATAGAAAACGAATAACACTTCGTTCAATACCAATACCAACGAGCCCTGAAACCATGAAGGCAACCGGTATAGAAATAATCAGTGCCCAGCCAGGTGAATTTGGCATGGCCAGCTGCAACAGGTAAGTTGTGTAGGCACCCAGCATGATCAATTCACCATGCGCCATGTTAATAACGCCCATCACACCAAATGTGATCGCCAGGCCAATAGCAGCCAACACCAACACTGAGCCCAGACTCAGGCCAAAAAACAGGGTTTCAATGTTTCCGAAAAACTCGATTCTTTCCTGTTGCTTATCAACGACTTTCTGTGCAGCGGCCTTGACCTTTGTATCAGGGTCATTTTCTATAATATTGGCTAATGCATTACGTACGGCAGGTGCAAGACTTTCAGCAACAGCAGCAATCGCAGCCAGCCGCTTAGTTGCATCCTCATGTCCCAGTTCAGCCAGCGAAATCCCAAGCTGCATAGCCTGTCGAACTTCTTCATCCTGTTCACTGGATAAACGTTGTTTTAATAATTCTGCATACTCAGGAGCGGGATTAGCCAGCATGGAATCAATTGCTGCCAAACGTACTGCAGCATCTGGCGAATCAAGATCCATGGTAGAAATGATGGCACTGACCTGGCTGCGTAGCCTGTTATTTATTGAAAACTTTTTTAACTTTCGTTTCTTCTCGAGTCCCAGGTCCTCACCGGTAAAAGCATCTGTCATTTGATACTTACCGTCCCGTTCGTTTACCCAGACTACTTTTTTGGATTTTTTGTGGACCATCAACGATTTATCGACAATCCCATTGAGATACTTTTTCTTGTCATCAATCTCTACCTGCATAAATGCTTTTAGAGCCAGATCCTTTTCATCAAAGGAACCTGAATACAGAGCATTAAAAATTGGATCAAGTTCCGCATTACCTGTTTCAACTTTAGCCGCCTGTACTGGACTGAAAACCAGAAAGCTAATGAGCAGGATGAATTGTAAGAGTTTTTTTAACATTATCTTTCTAGCCGACTAAATTGAAATCTGATAAAACCCCTATCAAATCCAGCCCTGAAAATAAAAAAGGCTGGATGTGATAAAAGTCTGCTTGAATTACCGGCCAGCAAATACACTGGCCGGTTCATTAAATCAGGTTAAAAGTTCTGACCTGAACACTTGGCAGTCTTGACGTTGTAGTTACCGCAAGACAGAGGGGCTCTCCAATCAGAGATAATGTCTTTTGATCCGGGTAAGTAATCAGACCAAGCATCTCCAGCAACCAGTCCGGAAGTTTTCCATACCACGTCAAACTGACCGTCATCCTGGATTTCACCAATCAGCACTGGCTTGGTAACATGATGATTCGGCATCATGGCTGATAGACCACCGGTCAAGTTGGGTACAGCGACACCGATAATAGCTTCCTGAACCGCTTTAGGTTCAGTAGTACCTGCTTTTTTGACCGCTTCCACCCACATATTAAAGCCAATGTAGTGAGCTTCCATTGGATCGTTGGTCACACGTTTTTCACTCTTGATAAACTTCTGCCAGGCTTCGATGAATGCATCATTTTCTTCCGCATCAACACTCATGAAATAGTTCCATGCTGCCAGGTGGCCAACCAACGGCTTGGTATCAATACCGGAAAGTTCTTCCTCACCAACCGAGAATGCGACAACAGGAATATCCTGTGCAGAAATACCCTGGTTACCCAGTTCCTTGTAGAAAGGTACGTTAGCATCACCATTGATGGTTGAAACTACCGCGGTTTTCTTGCCTGCAGAACCAAACTTCTTGATATCAGAAACAATTGACTGCCAGTCAGAATGACCGAATGGCGTGTAGTTGATCATGATGTCCTTCTCGGCAACACCTTTTGATTTCAGGTACGCTTCAAGGATTTTGTTGGTTGTACGTGGGTAAACATAGTCAGTACCAGCCAGTACCCAGCGTTTAACGCCAATATCATTCATCAGGTAGTCAACAGCAGGAATGGCCTGCTGGTTTGGCGCTGCACCTGTGTAGAAAACGTTTTTGGAAGACTCTTCGCCTTCGTACTGAACCGGGTAGAACAGCAGGCTGTCGAGTTCCTCGAATACAGGCAAGACAGACTTACGGGATACCGAAGTCCAGCAACCGAATACGGCATCAACCTTGTTTTTCTCGACCAGTTCACGGGCTTTTTCTGCAAACAAAGGCCAATTGGATGCCGGATCTACGACTACAGGCTCGAGTTTCTTGCCAAGTAACCCACCTTTCTTGTTCTGCTCTTCAATCAGCATCAGCATGGTGTCTTTGAGCGTTGTTTCTGAAATCGCCATGGTGCCTGACAGGGAATGCAATACACCAACCTTGATCGTATCAGCGGCCATTGCGACTGCACCGAACATCGAGCTGGCCAGCAATGCTGCACCAACTGAAACATTTAACAGTGTTTTTTTCATTGAGATTTCCTATGAAGTTGAGTTAAAGGTAAAAGCCTACAAATCACCTTCAGCAATCTCTGTGCCATATCACAAACGCACTATTTGAAAGCATTTCATCACGATTGAAACGAGATCATTGCACCAATATGACGCAACAGACTGGTTACCGCTCTTTAATAGAGCAAAGCAAAACTGAGAAAGCCCTCAATATTTTAAATATTATTTCAAAATGCAAAATTGGAAATAGTCCGCTCTCGACCAATTTTCACTCTTTATAGATTAATTTTGATTCATTAAAACTGGAGAACCCATGCAGCAACAGCAGGTGTCTTTGAGTATGACGAAGACCGTATCGAAAAACCTTTCGTCTAGACCTATCCGATCTATTTTTAAATAATCTGCCGGTATTAAAAAGCTGGACACGATATAATTCATTAAGTTTCAAACCCATCTAATGGCGCCGTGGACTTCAAAAATGCAAATTAAACTCTTCAAGCCCTTTTCATTTGCTTTAATTATTTTTTTAATGCTTTTCAATGTTCAGTTACAGGCTGACACGCAAGATGAGCTTAAAAAACAATTTGGTGCAATTAACAACGGCCAGTTGAAGATAGGTCAAAATGAAATTTCAGCACTGGAAATTCTAAAAAGCTTTTATCATAAAAATAATTATCAACTGACCTGGAAAGATCAGTCGATGATCGAAACATTGCGCCGCACTATTGAAGCCGCAGAAGACCTTGGCCTCTCTCCAGAAGATTACCATCTTGCCGCAATCCAGAATCGCATCGATGGCCGATTAAATAAAACAGATGAACAACAGGCGCAGCTAGATATTATCCTAAGCGACTCCCTGGTTCGCCTGGTATATCATTTAACTTATGGCAAAGTCGTTCCGGGACGCCTGGATCCGAACTGGAATTTTAGTCGGGTATTTCTCACCACAGACCCGGTTGGCACCTTGCATGATATTTTGCAGTCAGCAGGCAACCTGAAAAAATTTCTTGATGAACGACTGCAACAGGGACCTTTCTATCAAAAGCTGGTCAAGGCACTGGCTAAATATCGTCAGATAAAACAGAACGGAGGGTGGTCAACCATTCCTGCTGGCGAGCTTATTAAGCCGGGAATGAGCGACCGCCGTATTCCTTTAATAAAATCGCGTCTTCAGGCCAGTGGCGACCTGAAGGCAGAAACCATTGATCAGGCAAAACTGGAATATGGAACAGAACTGGAAATGGCTGTCAAAAGCTTCCAGCAACGTCACAACCTGGAAATGGATGGTGTCATTGGTGAAGGCACATTACAGCAAATGAATGTTAGCGTTACTCAACGTATCGAACAAATTCGGGCAAACCTGGAAAGACTTCGCTGGGTAAGACACAATATTGGTGATGAATTTGTACTGGTTAATATTGCCGGTTACAAGGTTTACTACGTAAGGGATAACCAGATTATCTGGGAATCCAGGGTTCAGGTTGGTAAGGAATATCGCCAAACGCCGGTATTCAGAGATGAGATCCAATACCTGGCGTTTAATCCTACCTGGACTGTACCCCCGACCATTTTAAGCAAGGATATTCTTCCCAAGTTAAAAAAGGATCCAGGGTATTTACAGAAAAAGAACATGAACGTGATTGACTCTAAAGGCAATATTATTGACGCCTCAACAATCAATTGGTCGACCATGACAGCCAATAAATTCCCCTACATGATTCGCCAGGAACCAGGCCCGGAAAATGCGCTGGGACGGGTTAAAATCATGTTCCCCAACAAACACCTGGTTTATCTCCACGATACACCCAGTAAAAGCCAATTTTCACGAAACGAGCGGGCATTCAGTTCTGGATGTATCCGGGTTGAAGCCCCTTTTGAATTAGCTGAACTCCTGCTAAACGACAGCAGCCAATGGAACCAGCAGCGGTTTCAGACAATTCTCGCATCCGGTGAGTTGCAGAATGTTAATTTAACCAAAAAGATTCCCGTATTATTACTGTATTTCACAGTGCAGACTGATAATGGCCACGTGATTTTCTTTAATGATATTTACAACAGGGATCAACCAATCATTGATGCACTCAGTAAGCCATTTCATCTCGAACTGCCAGAAGAGAAAAAGTAAGACGAATACCGACCATTTATTCCAACAAATGGAAGTCGGCATATTTTTAACAGTTCACAAAAAAAGCCACCCAATGCGGGTGGCTTAATTGTTCGGTCATCTAGAATTTTTAATCAGCCAGTGCTCCGATAAGCAGCCATGCGCTCTTGGAAAGCACTGCGCTTTGTCTTGCAAATCTCCAGGCAGCATAGGCTGCAAGGATAAAGGCAAAGTTGGTCAATGCATTAATTGGTTCAGCCCATAAACCAGCACCAACCCGCTCACAATATAAATCTATCACCGACCAGCTCCACTTAATGTACACCTCTCAGAAGGATAGACAGACTTGTTATGAAAGTGAATTAAAACCACGAAATGGAAAAACCGCGATTCAGTAACAACGAACATTAAAGAACTCAGGATCAGGTTGGTGTCCAATTGGACAGAAAATCTTCTCATACAAAGGGTCATTCTATTAGGGAGATAAACAATACTAAGCAACATTGAAAAATTTCAATGTTAATATCGATATACCATGTATCTTCTCCTATACATTTTACCAGGTTGATCAGAAACCCCAACGGGTTGTATATCAGGAGAAAGATATGAAAATTTTTGCTTTAGCAACGCTATTAGTGTCATTGGTTTTTATTGGTGCAGATTTATTTGCGGAAGAAACTATTCCCTGGAATTGGGATGAAGAAGAGTATCTAAATTTTAAGAACCAGGAAAATTCTGAAAAAATCAAGCAAGCGCCTCAGGTAGAAGTAAATGCCGACAGAGAGAGTTATGGTTATAGCGATCTTGGGTGGTGATATTTTGGGAAAAATAGTCTGGTGTTAGTTACCATGGAAAACGATCGATGCTTGTCATTTTCCGTCATATGGTGCGGCTAACGACCTAAAGACGAAGCCGGCTATTGTGTGGGGCCTTTGTATTTATTTTTATACCAGTTTAGCTTTAAGGTTGTATTTTCGGCAGTGCCAAAATTATCCGTTGCCCGAATTTACCAGCAACCCAGTTATTTTTAATACAATATAAATACCAATATAGGTCAGCATAATAGTCCCAAAGACGGCGTAAATGCCGCATGTCTCCAGACTTTTTATCCAATCACCTAAAGGACCATATCGATACAGGGAAAACCAAATAGGGAACGTAAGCAGTCCAACAATCAATGCCTCACCTGCATCTGTTCTGATTATGTGAGAACGTTGTTGATCCTGATTGTTTTTAATTTTCATTCAATCATTCTCTTAAGAACAAAAAACGCTGAATCATCTTAGTTGCCGGGTTTTTTTCTCCGTTTCGCCCAAGGGTCGACATCTCCCTCAATAGAAGTACCAGACGAGGTCGACGGCTCATACTCAGTCTTGCCTGAACGATTTTTATCACGACTGTCAGAATAACGGCCAGCTTGAGCGCCAGAATGCTTAGCCAATTTCGAGCGATTTCTTGTACCTTGCTCATATGCATCCGCTTTTTTTGCACGATTTTCACGTAAGCGCTCAGCATCTTCCAAGCTTAGCTCGGCAGGTTCCCCCGGCGCTTGATCTTCCGGAATTATCCGATCCCTGGGCGACAGTGCAAATTGATCTGTAGATGCTCTTGGTAAATTTTTAAACTGATACAAATAGAATGCTTCAACTTTTTCACGTGCCCAATCTGTTTTTTTAAGGAACTTGACACTTGAAGCAATGCTCGGATTGTTCTTAAAGCAATTGATATTTAAATAGGCAAAGAGTATTTCAAAACCATAGTGGTCGACTATTTCTACCAATAATTTTTTCAAACTAACACCGTGCAAAGGATTATTCTTGTAATTGATCTCATGATTCATACTAACACCCAGTCATAGGAGAGGCTCATGGCAGCATTATACCCATCGCTGAATAGACATACATAGCACTGCGAATTACTTTCTGAAATCGAGTAATGCTCCTACAAAAAAGAACGACATTACTGTAGCAAATATATATTTCACATAATCAAGTTCACTAGCATTATCAGCTGTATGTTCTATAGTTAACAATTTCACCCAAAACAGAGAAATTTATGGCTATAAAGAAAACCAGTAAGAAGAAAGTATCAAAAAAGAAATCTGCTAGAAAAGTTGTTATGTCGATTGAAAAAGTTATCGATATTGTTTCATCACAATCCTCTATCAGTCCTGCCTGTAAAGAAGCTGTCGTCAATTTTAACGCAGCGATGCGTTCACTCACATCAGTAAATAAAAAAGTGATTGCATTTACTGGACGTTTTGAAAAAAGCCTGGCTAATGTCGATAATGCCAGGACAGCAAAACAGAAAGAGCTTGCCAAAAGCCGGTTAAAAGATTCTAAAGAAGCGCGAAATGCTGTTGTCGCTGACGCCAAAGCGAAAACCAAAGCGGTTAATGATGCTGAGAAAGTCCTGCGTGGCTTAGCCACTCTCTACACCTCATCTATGGCACGCTTCCAGAGAGAATTTGCAAGAAATGCTGCCGCCAAAGCAAAAGCATTAAAGCCGAAAACAACCCGAGGGCGAGTTACCAGGAAGAAAGCTGTTACAAAATAGCTGGAAACTTCAACTCAACACCAAGCCTGCTCGTCCCCGGGGATCAGCGGGCTTTTTTAATTCTCAGCAAACTTCACACTTTGCCTATTTTTCGGAACGGGTATAGCCCTGGATTGCTTGACACCTGCCGGTTTTTGAATATCACTGCTGTAAAATAGTCCGTGGAATGTCCCATGACATCAACTGCTTCGGTTAATGTCTCTGCCTCTTAGGTAAAGTGCTTAAGTTGTCGTTGATACGCTGCGTTTTCTTTTTCCAACGACTCCTTTTGCTGCATCAAGTCAATCACTAAAGCAACGGCTACCCAATCGATCTCCAAATCCTGGTGCAGTCGTAAAGCTTTTTTAATCCAGTGAATACTGCTGACATCAAACATCCATTGATCTACTTCATTACCATCTATCGGTTCAACAATGCCATATTCAACGATTTCAATGATGCTCTCGCTTTCAACCCCTTCAACCTGACACAATTCATTAAATGAAATACTGATTAATATCTCGCTCATGACTGCATACTCCATTCTGCTCTTGGATCAAAGTTCGCGGTAGCCTCAAGCTCGCGCCACAGGTGTATTTCCTTTTCGTCTATACTGGTTGGCATAACCACTTTGACAATAGCGAACAAATCACCTGTGATCGCATTGTCTTTAGATTCACGGCCTTTTAAGCCCTTGCCTTTGATTCGCAATTTTTTGCCAGACTGCGTATTTGGCGGTATCGACAGACTTATTTTTCCTTCGAGAGTGGGCAGCGTTACCTTGGTACCTAAGGCAGCTTCCCATGGTGCAAGTGGCAATGCGATGATCAGATTATGCCCCTGCACATCAAACAATGGGTGTGGGACCACGCGAATATGTAAATACAAATCGCCAGCGTGACCTCCGTTAAGACCAGGATGTCCCTGGCCTTTAAGCCGTATTCTCTCACCATCCATAACGCCCTTGGGTATTTTTACATTCAGGTGCTTTTTGATTTGGCTTATCTGACCATTTTCATAAACTGGCAACAAATATTCGATCGTTCTTTGATTTTCTTTGATCGTTTCTTCCAGAAGTACCGGCAGTTCTATTTCCGCGTCCTGCCCTCTGACATGATGATGTTGAGCATGCCCAGCTTGTTCATATGCACTACTCCGACCACCAAAAATAGAATTAAAAAAATCTGAAAAATCGCTGGCGTATTGACTGTCTGCTTGATATTCAGCATCGCGGCCAGCTTGGCTGCCCGGTGGTACAAAACCTTGCTTAGACTGCCCTCCATATTGGCGCAATTCATCAAATACCGCTCTGCGCTGAGGATCTTTGAGAACCTGATAAGCTTCGGCAACATCTTTAAATTTTGCTTCGGCGCCTTCATCAGGATTCATATCCGGGTGATACTTACGTGCCAGCTTACGATAGGCGGTTTTAATCACCTTGCTGTCTGCATCCGGATCAACACCCAGAATCTTGTAGTAATCTATGAAATCCATAACATTGTCCTATCCCGACTAAAATAAAGCCTATAGCAAATATTCTACCATCATCACTTCTCCTGCCTATATACCGGCAATCCCAAGTAGTTGAATTTTTCGCAGGGTGCTATGGAGATGAACTCATGACCACACCAACACGTTTTAAAATCACTAACGATTTCAAGCCTGGAAACTGGCGCCTGCTAAAAGGGGGTCTGGAATTTGCGGCATCTGCCATTGGCACTACTATTCGGGTAATTCTGTTTTTCAAGCCAGGCTTGTTTAAGCCAACACCACCTCGACATAATGATCCTGACGATCATCCACCAAAGAAATCAAACCATCGTCATTCGTCACTACACCATCAACCGTCACACGCTCAGCTCGGTCACTGCCACATTTAATCGTGATGTGATAAAAGGTGTCGCGATAGCGGTAGTAAATTTTGTAGGCATCCCAATCATCAGGGACACAAGGCACAATGCGCAATTGATCGCCTTCCCGTTTCAGACCCAGCAGTGTTTCGAGACTGAGTCGATACATCCAGCCTGCCGCGCCAGTGTACCAGGTCCAGCCGCCACGACCGGTGTGAGGCGCAGCACCGTAGATATCCGCGCTCATCACATAAGGTTCAACCTTGTAGCGTTCGCTCTCTTCTGCCTGACTGCCACGGTTAATGGGGTTGAGCATAGTAAACAGCTCCCAGGCACGTTTCTTGTCACCCATCATGGCAAATGCGGTAGTCGCCCAAATAGCGGCATGGGTATATTGACCGCCATTTTCACGCACGCCTGGCACGTAGCCTTTGATATATCCTGGTTCAAGAGTCGATTTATCGAAGGGGGGGTCGAGCAGTTGAATTAACTGAGCATCACGTCGCACCAAACGTTGATCAACCGCTTCCATCGCCTGGCGGGCACGCATAGGATCACCTCCACCAGAAATAACTGACCAACTTTGACTGATGGAATCGATTTGGCATTCGTCGTTCCGGGCTGAACCCAACGGTGTACCATCATCAAAATAGGCGCGCCGATACCAGCTGCCATCCCAGCCATTTTTCTCAATATTAGCTAGCAGTTCTACTGCCTGCCGGGTACAAAGATCTGCAAAAACCCGATCACCATGTTCACGAGCCAGATCAGAAAACTGCAGTAGATTTTCATAAAGAAACCATGCCAGCCAAACACTCTCGCCCTTACCCTTGGCACCGACAAGATTCATACCATCGTTCCAGTCTCCACAGCCCATTAATGGTAGTTGATGTTCGCCAAAACGCAGGCCGTGTTTAATCGCTCGCACACAATGATCATAAAGCGTGGCTGTTTCGTTGGAGCGTTGCGGCTGATCATAGTAAGCCTCTTCATCAGGGTTTAATTCGCGTCCTTCAAGAAAAGAGACAGGCTCGTCAAGCACCTTCTTATCACCAGTTGCCCGCACATAACGACAGGTAGCATATGCCAGCCACAAATAGTCGTCTGAGAAATGAGTACGTACACCCTGCCCATTGGGTGGATGCCACCAATGCTGCACATCTCCCTGGCTGAACTGGCGTTCGGCACAACGTATGATCTGCTCACGGGCCAGCCATGGGGTTGCATGGAGCAGTGCCATGGTGTCCTGCAATTGATCGCGAAAACCGTAAGCGCCACCGGACTGATAATAACCACTGCGTCCCCAATAGCGACAGGAGAGTGTCTGGTAGACCAGCCAGCCATTGGTCAGCACATTCAGCGCTGGATCAGGTGTCTCAACATGCACCGCACCCAGGGTGTGGTTCCAGTAGCCCCACACGGTTTCCAGGGCGTGACGTGCACCGGCTTGACCACCGAAGCGCTGGATAAAATAGTGCGCTTCGTCCGCGTGTTTAGCCGCGCCGAAAATAAACACGATCTCGCGTTCCTGGCCATCGGTCAGTTCGATCCGGGTCTGCATCGCTGCGCATGGGTCAAGCCCGGCACCAGTCTTACCCGACAGATGTTCGCGGCCCAACGCTGCCGGATTGCCCAATGAACTGTTTCGACCGATGAACTCGGTGCGGTTACCGGTGACTGACCGTTCCGGTTCGCTCACCTGGGCAAAGACAACGCGATTAGCACATTCACGACCATAAGCATTACGGGCAAACAGCGCCCCACTGTGAGGGTCTGTCTCAGTGACAATATGCATCTGGTTGGCGTGTCGCCATTCGCCCAGTACCAGTTCCCAATAGCCGGTCAGTGACAAACGCCGGGTACGCCCCGACGCATTTCGCAACTTGATCACCACGAACTTCACCGGCGCATCCATGGCGACGTAGGTAGTCAGCTCTGAAGCGATACCCATTTCAAAGTGTTCAAAGATACTATAGCCAAAACCGTGACGGCATACATAAGCTGATTTTCCACAAGCCGGTAATGGTGTGGGTGACCAGAAAACAGTGCTCTCTTCGTCACGAATGTAGAAGGCCTCGCCGCTGCTATCGCTAATCGGATCGTTATGCCAGGTGGTCAGACGGAACTCATGGGCATTTTCCACCCAGGTATAAGCACTGCCACTCTCGCTGACCACGGTACCTATATACGGACTGGCAATGACATTGACCCAAGGCGCCGGAGTCGTCTGCCCCGGTTCAAGCGTGACGACATACTCATGCCCATCAGGGGTAAAACCGCCGAGGCCGTTACAAAAAATACGCTCACGTGGAAAAAGCGGTTGAATCTTTTCAGAACCGGCTGTCACTGATGCAATCAGATGATTCGGCAGGCGTTCCACTGCGACACGACGTTCCAGCTGTTCAAGCAGGGTCTCGGCACTGTCCTTAAGCACCACACGAGCAACGCTCTGGAACAGTACCCGGTCTTCCTCAGTCAGCTCTTCAGCACGGCGCACAAAAACACCGCCCGGTTTATCAAGCACCTGCGCCTCAGGCCCTGAATTGATCAGCCCCATAATCTGGTCTTGCAGAGCCGCTCGATAGCCGGAGAAATCATCATTCACAATCACCAGGTCCACTGCCAAACCCTTCATGCGCCAATAGGCATGGGCTTGCAGCACCTGCTTAACCAGATCAATACGATGCATGTCACCGATATGCAGCAAGACGATAGGCAGATCACCCGATATAGCAAAGCGCCACAGCCCGGACTGTCCCAACTGGTTGCGCGCAATCACACTGGGGGCGGCCCGGCGCAAGAAGTTGCCATAAATGACGTCACCGGCCAGACGCCCATAGGTTTGCGCATCTACCTCGGTTGCGTTGAGATGGCGCAACACCTCCTGACTCTGAAACCAGGCCATTTCAAAGGCCCGCTCAACAAAGTGGCGGTCACAATATTTATCCAGTAAGGCCAATGCAGCTTCACGTGAATCAGCGACGCCGGAGATGATCAGCACAATGGTCGATTCATCGGGGGCAAACGTAATCGTGTTACGAATGGCGACGATAGGATCAAGCACGGAACCTTCGCTGTTGGACAAGCGCTCACAGCTATCCAGCGCCAGTGGCTTCTCTGCTGTGCGGCCCCTGCCAATAAATTTAGCCCGGTCTGTTTCATAGGATGGCTCATCGGCCACTGCACCTGGCGCGACCAACAGATGGAACATCCACGGCAGCTGTTCCCCCGGTGTCCTCGGCCGACGAGTACAAAGAATTGCCTGGCGTTCGGGCAGAATTTCGGTCTGTACAAAAAGATTACTAAACGAACGATGAGCCAGGTCAGCATTTAGCGGCGCCAATACCACCTCAGCAAAACTGGTGACTTCGATACGCCGCTGGCCGAGTGACTGGTTGGTGAGGGTGATACGACGAATTTCCACATCATCTTCCGGTGACACGCAAATCTCGGTATGGGTTTCGATATCATGGTCACGGCGGCGATATTCCGCCCTACCCTGGACAAAAATCGCCTCGTAGTGATCGGCCTTGCGTAGCGTTGGTTGATAAGCGCTTGACCAGAACCTGTCAGCATCCAGATCGTGTAAATAAATGAACGTGCCCCAGCCGTCGCTAGTGGCATCTTCACGCCAACGGGTGACAGACAGATCACGCCAGCGGCTGTACCCCCCACCGGCATGAGTCGCCATGACATGATAACTGCCATTGGACAACAGATGCACTTCCGGTGTTGGGGTGTTCGGTTCGGTAAACACTCGCATGATTGAACCGGTCTCAGCTTCAGCTGGACGGGCTGCTGCGACAACCTCCGCGGCATGGGGATGTAAAATTGCAGTCTGCTTCGGCACGCGTTCTTGCAGTAATAATTCAGTGGCACGCACCAGGGGATCAGACATAAAGCGACGCTGCATGGGCTGATCGAGCAAAATATGCTCAAGTGCCAATAAACTCATGCCTTGATGATGGGCCATGAAGGCACGCACGATGGCGTACTTCTTACCCCGTGGCACCCGCGATGGCGTGTAGTCGATAGCTTCAAAAAAACCATAAGGCCCTATAAAATCATTGGCAGCAAGCGTTTGCAGATTTCTGCAGGCTTCCAGTGGCATCACCATCAATGCCAATGCGCTGGCGTAAGGAGCGATCACCAGGTCCTCTCCCAAGCCACGTTTCAAGCCCAAACCCGGCACACCGAAAGCACGATATTGATAAACATGATGCATGTCGGTGGCGTTGTAGCATGACTCGGAAATCCCCCATGGCACTGTCCGTTGACGACCATACTCGATCTGGCGTGCCACAGCCGACTTGCAGGTTTTCGCCAGCAAAGTGTTATCGTAACTTGGCATAATCAGCTGTGGCATGAGGTACTCAAACATCGAGCCACTCCAGGAGATCAGGCTGATGTCACCACCATGGTTGGTCAATAAACGCCCGAGTGCAAACCAGTGCTTTTGTGGCACTTGTTCTTGAGCGATAATCAGAAAACTGGCTAAGCGCGCTTCCGATGCCAACAGGTCATAAAATGAGGGATCACGTCGCCGTTCGCCAACATCATAGCCAATACTCAGCAAATCAGTGGCAGTGTCGTAGAGAAATTCAAAATCCATCATCGCTAATTCACGGCAACGGTTGACCAAATCACCGATGATTTTGAGCCGATCCAAAGCGCTTTTGTAAGGGGATTGCTCCGGGAAGTTCCCCTGAGATTTTGATTTCCCCAGCTCCGCCAGTGTCGGGATATTGCTGAATGCGTGTGAATCAGGCACCAGGTATTTAAGATCATTGACTAATGCGCGGGATTGTTTTTCGAACGCCTGCGCCCAGTAATAAAGCTCACCGTCGATATCAATACCCGCAGGAAGCCACGCCAGGAGCTCCGCCGCCAGGCGATGAATATCGTCCAACGCTGTGTCGACTTCTATCAAAGTTTGTGGCGTCTGCGTGAGATGCGTCAGTTCGTCATGGAGAAGTTGAATCTTCGTGGTCAAGCCTGGAGCAGGTTCTGATGGCACCTGTTCGAGCAGCACCTGCAAGGTATCCTGCAGGCCTTGAAAGACATTGACCGATATCACCGGCTGATCCTGCAACTCTGCCAATCCGGCTTGCAGGGTCAACAATGCGCCCGCCAGGTTACCGCTGTCTACCGATGAGATATATAGCGGTTGCAGCGTTTGTAATGTTTGAGTGTCATACCAGTTATAGAAATGGCCGCGATAGCGTTCCAGTTTCTCCATCGTCGCCAGTGTGTTCCCGGTACGCTCCAGAAACTCTCCGGCAGACAGGTAGCCAAAATCACAGGCCGATAAATCCGCCAACAGCGACATGCCCATGTTAGTGGGAGAGGTACGCGAAGCAATGACCGGTTCAGGGTGTTGCTGGAAATTATCGGGCGGTAACCAATTGTCTTGCGGCCCGACAAAATCCGCGAAATAACGCCATGTGCGCCGAGCTGTGGCTCGCAGAAACAAACGTTGTTCCGCACTCAAATCGGGCACAGGAGAAACCAGCGATTGACTGATCCACCAGGCAACCATTGGTGAGACAAACCAAAGCAGCAATATCGGTGCACTGAAAAACAAGGCAGTACTACTCAAAGCGAAGCTCAACGCCAGTACCGTAACAGGCGCTACCCACATCTCCTTAATAAAATCGATCAACGTACGACGGACATTGCGACGAGCATAGGTATGGGTGTGCCAGTGCAATAGTCCACGTCGTGTGAACAGCATCCTGCCAGCCGAACGTGCAATGGCATCCAGGCAAATCAGGGTTTCGTAAGGCAATAAGGCCAGGGTTAAAAACCCGTGTGCAACAGGACGCCCTATGGCTCTGCTGGTCTGTATCAGATGCACCAGCCAGTCACGTTCCTTGGATTTACGGATAAACGCAACGGCACTGGAAAACAGGCTGGGCAGGAATAGCACGCCCACTACAGACAGACTCCAAAACCACGCCGGACCCGGACCAAACAGCCAACCGCCCAGCAACAAGGCAAGCAAGGCCGGTGAGACCAGACTGCGGCGCATGTTGTCAAAGATTTTCCACTTCGACAAGGCCGATAAGGGATTAGGCTGACGCTTGTATTTTGTTATTGAACCAGCATCAATATCCGGCCCAGGCACGCTCGACAATAACCAGCCAGCCAGTTGCCAGTCACCCCGTATCCAGCGATGGCGACGACTGACATCAATCATGTAAGAATCTGGATGTTCCTCAATCAAATCCACATCAGTGATTAATGCTGAACGGGCATAGCCGCTTTCCAGCAAATCGTGACTTAGAATGAGATTATCGGGAAAGCGGCCATCAACGGCCTGTCTGAATGCATCGACATCGTAGATTCCTTTGCCAATGAACGAGCCTTCACCAAACAGGTCCTGATAGACATCCGAGACTTCGCGGGTGTAAGGATCGATGCCTGATTCACCGGCAAACAGTTTGCTAAAGCGTGATTGCAGCGCGCTGGTCAGGCTGATCGATGCCCTTGGTTGCAGAATGGCATAGCCTTCTACAATCCTGCCCTTTTCGGCATCGTAAACCGGCCGATTGAGTGGATGCGCCATGTAACCCACCAAGGTGCGCGCGGCATCGCGTGGCAGCTGTGTATCGGTGTCCAGGGTAATGACGTATTTGATTGAACCAAGAATTGAAACATCACCAACAACCTCTGAGAAAGCCGTTTTCGCCGAACCGCGCAAAAACGCATTGAACTGTTCCAGCTTGCCACGCTTGCGCTCGTAACCCATCCATACCTGATCATATTCGTTCCACAACCGCGGCCTGTGAAACAGGTAGAAGATATTGGGGCGATCCTCGTGATATGTGTCGTTGAGATGTTGCACGGCCATACGTGCATAGGCAAGCAAGTCATCATCACCTGGCTGTGTTTGTTCCGGCGCATCACGAAAATCCGTCAGCAGGGCAAAAAACAGGTTGGGGTCGCGATTTCCGAGATAACGAATTTCCAAGGCTTCGAGTAGATCATCAATCTCTTGAGTGCCGCTTAACAATGTCGGCACCACCACCATGCTGCGGTGAGCATTTGGAATGCCCTTGGAAAAATCAAGACGTGGCAAAGAGCGTGGTGGTAAAAGCTGGGTAACCATCAGATTCACTACAGGCACAGCCAATGCCGAACCACCAATTAAAGCGGTGATGGCAAAAAACCAGAAGCGCCACTCAGTTACCGCCAAACCACTAAAGGTCGACAAAACAAACGCTGTAACCAACGCCGTGATCAATACAATCGGTGCAAGGTAAAGGGGTAGACGAACACGCTGGCTCGCTCGACTGGCCCGCACTTGCCACGATAAACGGCAATCGACAGCTTGCTCCAGCAGCCGTCGTCCGCGATCGACAAGATAATAGCCCACATGAGCACTGCGGTCGTTGTTTCCCTCACAATCTGCTGCTGCTTGCGCCAGAGCAATGGCTTCGCGTGCCACCGTTAACTCACTACACGAATTGCACGCAGTCACTCGGGTCATCTCTTCAACAACATGTCGATAACGGTCGCGCGTGGAAAAATCCTGGCTGGCATACATGCCTGCAGGATCTTTTTGCAGGATCTGTTCAACCACGCTCAGCGACTCAACAAAATCGCGCCAATCCATGGTACCGATGAAACGCAAGCTACCAATGCTATTGGCCATGGATATCTGGTTGGTTGCCGCAGTACGAGCCGCAGCGGCAGATAACTGCGTGGCTGACACGCCCTGCTCGATGAGTTTCTGTTCAACCCAGGTTTGCACAAACGCTATGGTCGGTCCCTGCGCCTGCAGTCTGGCGTAAAACTCTTCCACAAACGGAGCCGTCAGTGGCACATCGGCATTGGCAAATTCAGCCAACAACTGAATCAATTGGTTGGGTTCTTTTTCCGCCGTCTCCTGCATACGATCAGCCCAGGAGATGGCAGTATCCCGCTCTTCACGTCGATGAGCGATACGCAAAGCTACGCGGCGCAGATTTTCCAGGAGCGCTAACTGGAGCATGATTGGAAATGCCCACAATTCACCTAATTTTAAGGGATCAGCAGTCTGGAACGCAGCGATAAACTGGGTAGTATTGTCTCTATCAACACGACCATCCATGTGTGAAATCAACGCTAAAGCTAAATCATAGATACGGGGAAAACCTGCAGACGGGCCATCAGCCAGGCGTGGTAATTGTCGACTATAACCGGGAGGCAGATGCCGCCGTGCCATATTGATTTGTTGTTCAATGAGATAAAAATTATCGAGTAGCCAAGCCTCGGCTGGCACAATCCGCTGACCTGGCGCGGTAGTGGCAACCACCACATCATAGGCCGCCAGAAGAACCCGTTCATTGTCCTCCAGACGTGGTAGTAATTTATCTTCCCCTGGGGCTGGGGCAATTTTGTATAGTCCTGCCAGCTTCACCGCATGGCGTTTTAGCTGTTCAATGCTAAACAGCTCTGCACGCAGCAACTTGGTATCTTCATCTTTGCTCAGCGTATTACTAGCGCGTATACCCAATATAAACTCACTGTTTTGCTTGTTAAAACTGTTTCATAACTCAAAATATCAACGGCTTAAATGCCTCTTTTTATCCTCAAATTCCTCTTGAATAATTTCACCCCTGGCATATCTTTCTTTAAGAAGATCAAGTGCAGATTTTTTTTCCCCAGTATCTTGATAATTAAATCTCCATAACCATACGATTACGGCAAAAATCAAAATCCAGAACAACCACACAAAACCTCCACTCAGCCAATGTAGGTCATACATTTTCATATCTCCTCACATCTGGATAGGCTTTAGTCTTAATGCATTACTAATCACTGAAAACGAGCTAAAACTCATAGTCGCATTGGGAAAAGCAACAAATAAACTAGCAACCGCCTTGCTTGACTTAATACAACGCGATACCTGCCCTTCCCATTACCATTCGGGTGACAAAATATTCAGAGTACTTGTCTAGCGAATAAGCCAGAAGCTTGTTTCTTTTCTTTCTTTGCCGCCTTCTTTTCTTTTGGCGTCATGACAGGTTTTTTCTTACTCTCTTTATTACTGTTTTGTCCTTTACTCACGATGTTCACTCCTAACTGATTAATGAAATCTCGTCAGGACAGACACTGCGACCCTATTCAACTGAAAATTGTTAGAATGAGTCAGTTCAATGATGTCCTGACAATGTTTTACAAAGTAATGAATATCGAGAAAGCCGTCCGTCCAGTGGGACCACGGGATATTCTGTTATCCGGCAAAAGAAATGCCTTGGTGGGTTTATTTTGTAGTCATTTAACAGACTACCATAAATACATGATCTGCGTTTAACTCATTTCAGTAGATACATATCAAAGTCAAAACTTTATTAAACTAAAAAACTCCATCAAAACGATTAGCAGCTAGCTATAAAAGGCAAGCAAATGCGAACTATCCAGTCATTGTCTTTGCTCAATCTGAATCTGGAAATTCAGGGAAAGCTATCAGTCATATATTCCAATCCTCTGTGAATTTTTTATATTTTGACTTTCTTTTTAGCTGTCTTCTTTTTAGCTATCTTCTTTTTTGCCAGCTTCTTTTTAGCTGTTTTTTTACTGACCTTTTTCTTAACGATATTTTTCGTAACGACTTTTTTCCTCGTTACACTTTTTGTTGAATCCTTTTTATTTTGGAACAAAGTGCTTTCAAGCCCGACAATAACCTTATTAATTTCGATCAGCTGTTTTCCCACTAAAACAACCTGCTTGCTTAATTCGCAGGTTGCACTACGAAGGCTCCTGATTGTCACTCTTGCCTCGCTGATAGATTTGTTATTGAGAAGCGACTCAGCTACAGGCTGATTATTAGGGGATCTTCTGCGTAGCGCGTTTCTTGAAACCTTTTTTTTGGCTGACTTTTTTACAATCTTCTTTTTAGATACTTTTCTTTTTATTGCCATTGTCTTGTCCAGATTAAGCGTTTAGCGGTAGTCTTTTTTATCAAAATTAAGCATGCCTGTCTGCAATACCATTGTTATCCAGGAGAGAACATTATTCCCACTCATCGACTTCGATAAATCGACCTACAGAATTCAGAACAACGATCACGCTCAGCGGCGCGCTTTTGGCGCTTCTGCTGTAGCGTTTTGTTCAGCTTTTCTCATTTGCTCCCTCTGTGCCCGCCCTGTGCACATAAACTGTCTGTGTCGGATAGGCAAACTCGATACCCTCCTGCTCGAAGTGCTCATGGATGCGCAGGTTGATCGCCTGCTGGATATCCATGTAAAGGTTGAAGTCCGGGGCAAGCACATAGTAAACGACCTCGAAGTTTAGCGCTGATTCGCCGTAGGCCTGGAAGTGGGCGCGGTCGAAGCGGACCTTGTCCTGCTCCAGAATGGCTTCTTTCACGATCTGCGGGATCAGTTTCAGTTTGTCGCGTGGCGTCTGGTAGGTTACGCCGAGCTTGAACACGACGCGGCGCTCGAACATCCGGCCATAGTTTCTTATTCGGCTTTTCAGCAGGTCAGCGTTGGAGAACACGAGCTGCTCACCGGACAGGCTACGGATGCGAGTTGTTTTGAGGCCGACGTTCTCGATAGCACCCATGTGCTCATCGATGATCACGAAATCGCCGACCGCGAACGGTTTATCCAGCACGATTGAAAGCGATGCAAATAAGTCGCCGAGTACGTTCTGTACTGCGAGTGCGATCGCGATACCGCCAACACCGAGACCGGCGACCAGTGCGGTGACGTCAACGCCAAGGTTATCCAGCATCAGCAGAGTCACCAGCACCCATAGCACCATGCGGCCGATGAAACCGATTGCGGTCACGGTTGTGACCGTGGAAGGGTCGATCTTGCGGCGGCGCTGCCCTTCCTGCTTCAACCAGTACATACCGGCACTGTTCACCCACAGCCCTCCCTGAACGATCAGCGCAATGTAAGTCACACTGATGATTGCTGTTCGTACCCGCTCCGGAAACACCAGGTATAGCGAGCCCGCGAACAGCGCGATGATCAGTACAAACAGGCCGCGGGTGTGTGACAGCGCATCGGTGACAGCATCGTCCCAGATCGTGATTGTGTCCTTTGAAAGCACAGTCAGGCGTGAAATGCCGACACGTATAACGATACCTAATACCATGAATACAATGACTGAGACTGCAAGCGCGATCAGCCAGTCCTGCACGGCGTTGTTAAGTAATGAATAGTTCAGAAAGTCGAGATAGTCGCTGTGTGGCATGGTGGTCCTTTTTCAGCTTTGAGATTAAACGGAAGAGTGATTCACTCAAATCCAAATAGCAATCCCGTTGCTCTAAAAATTACGAGAAACGAAAAGCAGGCAATAAATAACGTATATGGTCCAGGCTTAACGTGGCTATAAATGTCGACATAGTAAAACCTATCCCTGCGATGAGTCAGATCCCAATAACATGTTGAAGATTAAGACCATCCGGTAAACAGCCAACCTTGTAGCGCAGGCCCAGCCAGCAAGCAGCGGAAATACCGATATATTTTCCGAGGAACAGCCCGGTAATAATTCCTAATCCGGGTTAACCTGTAGCAAGCAATTTAGTTTCTAAGCTTTACCTCAGCGCCTCGAACCCGGAAATCACGTCGAACAGTTCCTCATCGATACCACTCTGCCGTAGGCGATTAAAGGTTCGGTTAAGATCGTCCTGCAGTTCATCGATATTTTTTTCAGCACGTTGCATAGCAGCCAGTCGACTGGCATTTTCACTGGCCAGCGATTCAGCGCATGCCCGAAATAGCGTAACAAAAAGATACTCACGCACCAGTGCCCTTAAGGTTTTTTCCCTGCTGTTCATCACCTCTGGTAGATTTTGCGTAGGCCAGTGAATCTCTGCCAAATTTTGTAACCATGTTTCGTCCAGTGGCAGCAACTGCTGACTCGCAGGAGTATAAATTGATCCGGTTTTGGGGCGATTATGAAACAGGTAAACCTGTTCAATTAACCCCTTTTCACGCTGCGCTTCCAATTCAATCAGAATCTGCCCTACCAGTGGTGTAATCGCATTAATCGAATTCGGCAGGGTAAAATCCGCCATCGTTTGCAGATGAGTTTCCGCGAGACGCGAGTGAATACGCACACCAACTGCCCAGACAATTTTTTTACCCGGCAATTTGTCCAGCGTATCAACAGCGTATTCGACCATGGCCTCATTAAATTGGCCAACCAGTCCCTGATCAGAACCAAATACGATGGCAGCAATCGCCGTCTGCTTTTGCTGTTTTATTGCCGATCTCACTCCCGGTGATTTATCCTCCCGGAAACACGCTGCGAGCCCCAGCTGAACGGTTCGATAATAATCATCCAGCGAACGCACGGCATTCTCGTACTGGCCAATGCTCGATGCCGCCATCGCTTTCATTGTGCGCACGACCGATTCAAGTTCTTCCGCACTACCAATCTTGTGACGCAGGCTGGCGACGCTATCACTCATAATTTCTCTTCCAGTGACGCCTCAGGGTGAAAGTTAGTGAGTGCATTTCTGGCGACCTGGGTAATTAAAGTCCGATCTTCTTCACTTAGTTTTTTTGTGCTCTCAAATCGTGCGCAGACCTCGGCCGGAATACCTGTGGCAGCCTCATGCACGGCCTGCTCGGCCGCAGTCATTTGATCAAGCGGTATCTCATCAAACAGTTTTTCCGACAATGCCAGTAACATGGCAATCTGTGCTGCCATCGAAACCGGAGCGAATTCCGGCTGCTTTAGACAGGCACGAATACGCCGTCCGTGTTCGATAATTTTTCGGGTGTTGTCATCCAGGCGGGCGCCAAAGCGGGCAAATGTTTCCAGCTCCTCGAACTGCGCGTAGGCCAGTTTAAGATCTCCTGCCACAGCGCGATAGGCTGCACGCTGCGCCTTACCACCAACACGTGAAACTGATTTACCCACGTCAACCGCGGGTAACACACCCAGCTCAAACAGCGATGGTGAGAGGTAAATCTGGCCATCGGTAATGGAAATTAAATTCGTCGGAATATAAGCGGAAATATCCTGCGCTTCGGTTTCAATAATCGGTAATGCCGTCATTGATCCGCCCCCGAGTTCCGCGCGCAGATGTGTGGCACGTTCCAGCAGCCTCGAATGAATATAAAAAATATCACCGGGAAAAGCTTCACGTCCTGGTGGACGTCGCAGCAATAAAGACAGCTCGCGATACGCACGTGCATGGTGGGTCAGGTCGTCATAAACAATCAGCACATCACGACCTTGCTGCATAAAATACTCCGCGATGCTGGTCGCTGCATAAGGCGCCACGTAAGCAAGTCCGGGCGGATCGTTACCTTCAGTAACCACAATAACGGTGTATTCCAACGCACCCTGCTCGCGCAATGTGGCAATCACCTTGGCGACACCCGAGGCGCGCTGGCCAATGGCACAATACACACAGAGCACATTCTTACCGCGCTGGTTGAGTATGGTATCCAGCGCGATCGCCGTCTTGCCGGTCTGTCGATCACCGAGAATTAATTCACGCTGACCGCGTCCTACAGGAATAAGTGCATCAATGACCTTGATGCCGGTTTGCAGCGGCATGCTTACCGGAGCACGATCCAGAATTGAAGGCGCAGGACGCTCGACTGGCAGGCGTTCGCTGCTAACCAGCCTGCCCTTACCATCCAGTGGCCGGCCCATGGGATTAATAATGCGCCCGATCAATCCATCGCCAACCGGCACATCCACCACGTGCCCGCGGCGTTCAACTTCATCGCCCGCCTGTAAGTGCCAGTAATCGCCAAGTAATACCACACCGATTTCATCTTCATCCACATTAAAGGCAATGCCATAAATATCACCAGGAAATTTGAGTACTTCCTCAAAACCGACACCAGGCAGACCGGACACTTTAGCGATGCCGGTCGCTATACTGGTAATCGTTCCCACCTCCCGTGGCGTCAGTCGCGGTACAAATGATTCACGCGCACGGCTTATTCCGGAGTACACACTATCGAACACATTTTTCAGATTGCCGCTTTTCAGATTGTTGTTGGCGATTTTTTCAGTGCTCATTGTTATCGACATCCTGTGCCGTCGTCGCTGCCGAATTTGCCGAAGCAGCACCCGCGGTTTCAGATTTGTTTTTCAGCAGATCATCAACACTTTTTGCCAGTGAGTCCAGATAGTCGGCAATACTCCAGGCTATCTTGCGTCCATCGGAGTGGATCTCAATCCCGCTGACCAGATCAGGCACGGTTACGAACTCGAGCGTTTTCTGTTCACCTAAAATTTCTGCAACCGCCATTTCAATAGCCGTCCTTTGTGGTACTGACAATTGAAAGGCAGTACGTACCCGCAATGTATCGGATGATGTATGAAATACCGATTTCAATTCGTTTACTTTTACCGTATCCAGCTCTGCCAGGCGATCAAGAAAGATTTCCGTCATGCGTTGTTCAAGACTGGTTCCGGCAAGATCAGACAAAACCTTACGGGCAATCGCAAACACTTCTTCGCGCGCGCGACGTCCGAGCTCTTCATTCAGACTCTGTTGTTCGTTTCTTAATGCCTGCTCGAGCCTGGCTCGCAAAGCTTCTGACTCCTGTCGTGCCGCATCAAGCAACTGCGCTCGTTCGGCTTTCGCTGCTTCGATTGCCTCATTCATGTGTGCATTGCGTTGCTGCTCGAAAAGCTCGTTTTTCTGCTGATACTCTTGGCGTTGTTTCTGAGCTTCGCTTTCTTTTGCATCGGCATCGGTAAGTTTCGCAGCGATACGTTTTTCCCGTGCGTCAATCGCATCGAGAATTGGCTGGTACAAGAAATGCTTCAGCAACCACACCAAAATAAGGAAGTTAATGACCTGCGCAATAACGGTAAACCAGTCGATCAGCATGCGTTATTTTCCTGCGGCCTGTGCGATGACATGATTCCAGAACGGATTGGCGAAAATAAGAATCATCGAAACCACAAAAGAATAAATGGCCGTGGATTCGATCATCGCCAGACCAACAAACAATGTGCGGGTAATGGTTGCCGATGCATCGGGCTGCTGCGCCAGCGAGGTCAGTGCCGTCGCCACTGCCCTGCCTTCTCCCAGTGAAGGCCCGATAACCCCGATGGCAATGGTAATGCCAGCGGTGAAAATTGAGACCATCGCAATAATAGTTACGCTGTCCATAATATCTCCGTCAATCGTCGTAGTTGATGTTTCATTGTTTGCTTTCAGACCCTGTTTTATCTTCCGGTTCGGTTTTGCGGACACGTGTTGCCGCAGCAATATAAACCGTGGCCAGAATACTGAAGATGTAAGCCTGCACCATGCCGGTCAACAAGCCGAGCGCGCTCATTACGACCGGAAAAATAAAGGGTGTAATGGTCAACAAAATGGCCAGTATCATCGTGCCGCTCATCATGTTGCCAAACAGGCGAACAGCCAGTGCCAGGGTGCGTGATATCTCGCTGATAATATTGAAGGGCAACATGATAATCGTCGGTTTCAGGTAGCCGCGAAAGTATTCACCCAGTCCGCTTTCTTCGATGCCAAACATCGGTACGGCCACAAACACGCAGATCGCCAGCGCGGCGGTGGTCGAGAGCGAGCCGGTTGGTGGTTCATAGCCGGGTACAACAGTGAACAGGCTTGCCATAGCGACGAACAGGAACAGACTACCCAGAAAGCCGAGATATTTTTGCGGATTTTTCAGCCCTACCTCTTCGATCTGCTGGTTAATACCGGTGACGATAATCTCCAGCAAATTCTGCCAGCGCGAACGTGTCAGCTCCGTGGACAAATTGCGGGTAATGAGTTTTGAACCGAGCACCAGCACCAGCATCAGTCCCCAGGTGTAAACAATGGTGGCATTGAGTTTGAAAAAGCCCATTTGCCAGTAAATGATATTGTCGGGACTCAGATTCATGAACCGCCTGCCGTAATACTGTTTTTGTACTGATCCGCATTGCGCGTCAGCCGGGTGACAATGATGCGAGCGATGATAAAACCCAGCAGGCCCACAAGTAAGTGCTGCCAGTTGTCGCCATCCAGAATAAAATAGAAACCCATTATGACAATGCTGGTACGCAGCAACATACTGCCTAAAAACAACAACGCCACCTGTTTGCTCGATGCCATTTTACGTACCGTCCACCACAGACCAGCGAAAAAAAACACACCGAGCAAGGCACCCTCAAGCAGAGCAAGCAGTATTGCAAACACAAATAACAGCAATTCATTCATGATTATTCTCATCCACTTTATTGGGAGCTTCTTTATTTTCGCTTTCGTCCTGATGAATTTCCCTGTCTTCCTTAACAATCCAGCGCCAGGCATTAAAACACCCCAGACCAAGACCTAACGCCAGCAGCGCGAGCGTCCATGAATGTTCACCCGGATAACGTTTATCGAGCCAGAGTCCGAGTGCCGCACCCAGCAAGGTTGGCATTGCCACCGACCAGCCAACCAGCCCCATCATACCCAGGCCGGACCACACGGTTTTAGTCACATGACGCTGCGCCTTCAGTTTGCGTTCTGCCATATCACCAACCTGCCGGCTGAATTCGGTTTTGCCCGGTCGCTGATGCAAGCCTGGTTTTTCAGTCATGATGAAACTCCGCCAGACGACGAATAAATCCGCTCTCCATTTTCGCCAGCACCGAACGCACCTTCTGCTCCTGTTCATCCAGATGCATAAACTCCGCCTCCACGGTCGTGCGCAATTTATCCAGACTCATGCTGCCAATCGCATTACGCACAGAGACCCGCACATCGCTACCGGTTTTAACCAGAACACCTTCATCCACTGCGATGTAAACTTCGCCATCTGCTGCGGTTTCATAAACCAGTATTCCTGCCGACAATGATGCCACGCAGTCAAGCCGGCGAGGCAGGAGTCCAAATAAACCTTCGTCTGTTACCGCAACAATACGCAACACATCACGCTTGTCGGCGAACACCATGTAAGGCAAAAGGATCTTAAGATTCATTGGCACTACTCGCAGGTTGTGCTTGCTCTGGTGATGCCTGTTTGATGTCATCACCTTTATTTTCGTCAGCCTTTTGCCTGGCTTCATCAATTGCGCCAATCATATAAAGCGCACTTTCCGGATAGTCTTTAAATTCATCGCGCAGGATACGTTCGCAACCATCGAGCGCATCGCTGAGACTAACCAGCTTACCCTGCAGACCGGTAAACTGTTCAGTGGTAAAAAACGGCTGGGTCAGAAAACGTTCCAGTCGCCGCGCACGCCCCACAACTTTATGATCCTCTACTGATAACTGTTCCATACCGAGCATGGCGATAATGTCCCTGAGTTCGGCATATTGTGCGAGGGTGCGACGGATCTCCTGAGCCAGTGCATAATGCCGCTTGCCAATGATGCCGGGCGTTGCCATTTTTGAACTGGATTGCAGGGGATCGATGGCCGGGTAAAGTCCTTCACTCGCCCGTTTGCGCGACAACACGATGGATGCGGAAAGATGCGAAAAGGTATGCACAGCAGCAGGGTCAGTGAAATCGTCCGCCGGTACGTACACAGCCTGGATTGAAGTGATAGCACCGTTATCCGTATTGGCGATACGCTCTTCCAGCTGTGACAACTCGGTACCCATGGTCGGCTGATAACCGAGGCGCGCCGGCATTTGCCCCATCAAACCGGACACTTCCATGCCTGCCTGAATAAAACGAAAAATATTATCGATGAGCAGCAGCACATCGCGATTTTCATCATCACGAAAATACTCGGCCATGGTCAGTGCAGCATGGCCTACACGAAAACGCGCACCGGGTGGCTCGTTCATTTGACCGAACACCATTACCATATTATCCAGCACACCTGCCGCTTTCATTTCCCGGTGCAGTTCTTCGCCTTCGCGACAGCGTTCACCAATACCGCAAAAAATACTCACGCCAGCATGCTGCCCGACCATGTTGTGAATCATCTCGGTGAGCAACACCGTCTTGCCCACACCTGCGCCACCAAACAGGCCGGCTTTGCCGCCACGTTCCAGTGGCATTAACACATCGATGAGTTTAATGCCGGTTTCAAAGATTTCGGACTTGGTGGATCGCCGTGCCAACGCCGGCGGCGCATGATGCACACTACGTCGCTGGATGTCTGTCGGCGCTGGCTGGTGGTCGATTGCATTACCGAAAACATCGAACATGCGTGACAGAATACCCTTGCCTACCAGTGTCTGTAATGGCCCGCCACTGTCTTCCACCGGCATACCGCGCGCCAGGCCCTGGGTAGGCGTCAGTGCAATGCCGCGCACCCGATGTGCGTCAAGTTGCGACAGCACTTCAATCGCAATCTTCCCCTCACGCGCATGCAACAGGGAATTGATGGGAGGTAAATGTTCATCAAACAGGATATCCACAACACTGCCGCGCACTGAAATCACCACGCCGTTATTCATTGAAGATTTGTCGTTAGGTTTTGTTTGATTCGTATCCATAACGCTATGCCTTCTTTTCCCCTGAGCTCAACGCATAACGCGCTTCCAGCGTTTCGCGCACCTCCGACAGCCGCCTTTCGAGCCGCGCGCGATCATGGGTGGCTTCGATGGTGCGATCGGCCAGCTCATCAATACACTGCAGCTGTTCATCGAGTGCTCGTAAGTGGCCGGGGCTGATCGTCAGACTACCGATGGTATCAAGCGCACCGAGCATGCGCAGCAGAATGGCAACATTCACTTCGGCGCTACCTCGAATCTGATCGAAGGCATCGGCCAATAGACCTTCAAAGCTTGGAACAATCGCCACCACACGCAGCGTTTCTCCCTCGTAACGGTACAATGGCGGGAATTGCCGACCAGTCAGCCGAGCCATAATCGAGGTCAGATAGTCCACGCACATCACCGCCGTTGAGGTGTCGTTGACCCCGGGAGAAAGTGCCTTGAGGGCCATATCTACAATCTCCCTGATACCGAAAGCCGGATCCTGATCAACGGTGCGGTGGCGGCCAATACTGTAAGCAGCATTAAGCGCATCAATTGCCTTCTGCTCTGGTGGGTAAGTCAGGCCGAGTGAGACCAGAGCTGTATCTTGCACAACAAACGCGCCAATGCCGTGCTCCATTCGCACGATGGTCCTGCTGTCCCCTGCCAGGCGCAGCAGCGTATCGATATCCACGCTTTGAACGTAACCACTCTCGGCTGCCGGCACTGGATACCAGGTCCTCTCATCTGGTGACTCGAGTACCTGGTTCCGGCCTTCATCTTCATCGGGCTCCTGATACGGTTTTTCTGGCAGCAGCCGATCAATAGAGGCATTAGTCTCCTGTGCGACCGAGGCGATGATGCTGGATGCCTGAATCGATAAGGCAATATGATGAATGAAATAGATAAGGATACCTACGCCACCGAGCGACATTACAAAGGCAAAAAATACCGCCAGGCTCGGCACGAACTCGTCTACACCACCACTGCCGCGAATGGTGCGCAATACGATCAGGCAATAAGTGAAAATGCTGGCGAAAACCCCCAGCGTCGCCTGCGTGACAGGATTGCGCATGAAGTTTCTCAGAATGCGAGAGGTGTACTGGCCCGACGCCAGCACTAGTGCCAGCAGTGTCATGGAGAAGGTGATACCCATAACTGTCATCATTGAGCCAGCCAGTGTGGACAACATCTGGCGCGAGCCTTCCGCCCCTGCTCCAAACAGGCGTGGCCACTGGCTCAGCCAGCGGTCACTGCCGGCAGAGTCTGCTTCGATCAACACCACCGCAAAGATAGCGCTGTTCGTGACCATTAGCGAAGGCATAAACCAGAAACTCGATCGCAGATCACCCCAAAACTTTATTAACTTATTCATCCTGCCATTTCCAGTTGAGAATTACCGCCATGTCTTCACCATGTTTTTCCATGTGGGCCTTATTATCAAGTAGCTTATCACGCAAAAACTGTTTCAAGTCGGTGCGTATGACAAGCTCTTTTGGGTGGCTGGTTGGTGTCTGTTCGTTTATCGCTGTTTCCTTACCATGGGCCTGGAAGCAGTCCTTGCCACCTGTGGAGCCGCGTCTTGTGGATGTTACTTGGCTGACATAGCGTCCCTGCGCCCGGATGACGGGTTAACGGGGGGAATGCCCGCAATCGCGCACCGAGTTTCTCGATGCGTTCGAGCAGCTCAAGTGCCAACGCAGCGCCCTCGAGGTTAAAGCCAAGATCGAGCTAATGACAGCCGACTCGTGTCAGCTACCCCCCCCCTTCCTACTAAACAAGGAAGATAAACCAAAGGATAACCGTTGTATTAGGGAACGTCACGCGATGTTTATTTGATAGCGCCTGCTGTCACAAATCGCAAAGTTAATGCATCGAGCGGTTGAAACCGCAGGCAAAGAAGTCCGTATATATACAGACAATGATGCTCGTTAAAGTGAGAAAATTACTAATTAATCACAGCCATCCTCTTCCTTTTGATATGTTCCGTCAGCTGTTGGTGGAAGTACCGTGCCAACAAACATCATGTGTTCAACCCGGTCAAAGTTTTTGTCTAAAGCTTTTTCTACGTCAGATAATGTAAGACCTTCGTAAATGAATACCTGGTTTTTCTGTCTTTCCATTTGAAGCGTGGTTTTATTGGGGTTCATCAAACGCTCTTTCTGCCATAAATAAACAGCAGATTCCTCAGCGAAAACCGACGCAGATAAAATCAGAGAGAGAAAAGATATCGAGAGGAGTGGGCTACAAAATCTCCTTACCATGTGCATAGTGACTTCCTTATATTTCATCCGCTGAAACAGGATGAAGTATAGTGGCAAACCGGAAGATCGCTATAAGGTAAATATTGATGATGTGACAAGGCAAGGGTGAGCTAATGAAGTATAAATCCTGAAAGGCTTAAATTGTCTGCTTTTACCAAGTCAATTTTTCGCTCGATAAATTCCCTCTCAATACCAACTTCTCCTTGGAAGGAGTTAAAATAATATGGTCTGGTAAATAGAGTCAGACCAAAAGCGGATTTAAGATTGCTCAGTTAGATTGGTTGAAATTAGTTAAAAGCTGTAGATAAATGACACTTATTAAACAGATGCTAAAAAACCGTCGGTCTAAAATGACGGTTAAAAAAACCAGATAGTCTATAACTTCTATTACCAGTCGCCTTATTTGCTCCTATTAGAAATCAAGATTGGAACGCAATTTTTATCTGCGGTAATTCAGGAGGATAAGGAACGCCACTTGTTACGGCTAATTCTCAGCTCCTTACTATATTCATTATCAGACAGTCATTTTCAGCAATAAAACTATCCAGTTTTTACGTAAATATGTCTATCTGAAAACAGGAAATCAATCATGTCGAAACAACTTGAACGGAAGCAACTCGATAATCCCGATGAAATTCGATCATTTAAGGACAGTAAAGGCAGAGCAGAAATTGTTACAGTGGGTGATGTCACCCTGGGACGCAGTATCTTTGAGCCTGGTTGGGTTTGGAGTGAGCATGTTAAACCGGTTGCCGGAACTGATTCTTGTCAGGCCGCACATACTGGTTACGTTGTGCAAGGCAAAATGGTAGTAAAAATGGAAGATGGCTCAGAAGAAGAATTTGGCCCTGGCGACGCATTCTATATGCCGCCGGGCCACGATGCCTGGATTTTAGGCGATGAGCGGTGTGTTCTTATTGATGTCACCGGCTTTGGTAATTATGCAAAACCGGCATAATTAATAATTGAGTTCCCTCTTAGCTGTTTCAGTAGGAGGGAGAAAGATTTTACATAATGACGGCAAACTGACAACCACATTGATTTGATGAGATTTGCTTTTATCTAGTAGCCGTCCTCGATAAATCCACCCCCAATGTCAGCTTTCTTATGAGCTGTCGTGCAAGCGCACTACCCTGAAAGGCAGGCTCAGGTCTATAGCAGCCTTCTACATGTAAACCTGTATTTTCTACTAAGCAACGCTATCATGTTCACGGTGGGCTATATATCACGACTCTGATCTGTTTTTTTGCTCTACCCATGAGAGCTGATAAAGGTCGAGTCTTCGATCACGATGATTACGCACGCTGCCCCGTTCACGCAGCTGCTTGAGATTCCCTAGATCGAGGTCGGCCATTAGCGTCATCTCGGTATTGGGGGTCGCCTCAGTGACAATGGCATCGTGGGGAAAAGCGAAGTCGGATGGTGAGAAGATCGCTGCCTGAGAGTACTGGATATCCATGTTTTCCACATTGGGTAGGTTTCCGACGCTGCCACTGATCACGACATAGCACTCATTCTCGACCGCGCGGGCATGGGCGCAGATGCGCACTCGCTGGTAGCCGTTTTTATTATCGGTCCAGTAGGGTACAAAAAGGATATTGAGACCTTCTTCGGCCAGCAGACGTGACAGCTCCGGGAACTCGATGTCATAACATATCAGGATGCCGATTCGTCCGATATCAGTCTCGAAAACCTGAACCTTATTACCGCCGATCAGCCCCCAGTAATCTGTTTCATCGGGAGTGATGTGGATTTTGTATTGTATATCCCAGGTTCCATCACGGCGGCAGAGGTAACTGACATTATGCAGTCGCTGATCCTGATAGATCGGCATGCTGCCGGCAATGATATTGACGTTGTATTGGATAGCCAGTCGAATCATCTCATCACGCAGTGAGGCGGTATGGTCGGCCAGGTGACGGATTGCACTGGCGGGGTTGGGATCATCGGAGAGAGCCATCAGCGGAGCGCTAAAGAACTCAGGGAAGAGGCAGATATCACTTTTATAACCGGCCACGGTATCGACGAAATACTCCATTTGCCCTTTAAGTTCCTCCAGGGAGTCTACCGGACGCATCTGCCACTGCACAGCACCAACCCGTACCACCTGTTTGCTGGATCCTAGCCAATCAGGCGAAGTCTCGGACTCCACGTAATGGATATTGATCCACTCGATCAGGGTGGCATAAGCGTGTGACTCGGTGTCCTCAGGTAGGTAGTTGGTGATCAATTTACGGACATGAAAGTCATTGGCGAGCTGGAAAGAAAGAATTGGATCACGCAGCTCTTTCTTTTTTACCAGTTCAATATAGCGTGCTGGTGTCAGTTTATTCATGTATTTGATATAGCCTGGTATACGACCTCCAGCGACGATGCGGCGCAGATTGAGACGTTCGCATAGCTCCTTGCGAGCATCGTAAAGACGGCGCCCCAGACGCATGTCCCTATAGTCGGGATGGACAAATACATCAACTCCGTAGAGGGTGTCGCCTTTACCGGAGTGTGTGGTGAGAAAACCATTACCGGTAATCTGTTTATAGTTGTGGTTATCGCCAAACTGCTCGTAATTCACAATCAGACTGATAGCTGCGGAAATTACCTTGCCATTGTCCTCAATACAGAGCTGCCCCTCGGGAAAGGTGTTTAACTGGGCTTGAAACTGTTCCCATGTCCAGGCTCCACCCAGCTTGCCTGGGTAAACCTGATCCATGATCAGCTTGATATCCTGATAATCCTCGAGCCGGGTCTGACGCAAGATTAACTTGTGCGCCTTCTTCTTACCCAGTTTTTTATGTTTTTTATGTTTCTTCTTATCTACCTTCTTTTTCGCCATTGTCGCCACCTGAAAGCAATTATGAAGTTTCTTTTAGCATGAAAAAATGTGAATTGACTCAAATATTTCCAAGATCATCTTGAATCTCTACACTGTAACGCTTCAATCATTGCTTATTCAGTGTCCTGATTAAAAAAAATGAACAGGATTAAGCTAAGTGTTCAGAAATTATAAGCCATTCAAGTTAGCGGTTTACAGCCGTCAGTGAATAAGGATTTCAATGACTGGATTTACATGCCATTTCAAGCTCATCGTAGTGAATGACCACATAGTGACTTCAAGCTGGTCCATAGAAATTTACCACATATGCATTCACTCTAAAATCTCCAAAAAAACATAATAATGAGTCAGCCTGACAGACCGTTAATGCTCTTTTAAATAACAGTATATTCAACAAAATATCTGAATCGTTACGATCAGAAATATTATTTGATCTTTTTTTTAAAATCGAAAAACTAGGCTGATTTAAATCAACATTAAAATCTTGAGTATGACTGAGTTTGAGAATAGTGAAGATGAACTGTCTACATCAGAAGATCTGGAAGTAATACAGGAATTTGGTAGATCGAAAATCACCAGTTTCGATCAACTTGATGCAAGAAGAAAGGTAGAAGATCTGTTAGAGGAAAAGGCCTTGAAAAAACTACTTGATGACGAATTATATTATGACTTCAAGTAGTAGTATTACTGAAAATAGTCTAATACCTTTTTTATAATTGCTGCTCTATCATTGTCTGAACGCCATATGGCGCTAATCTCTCTTTCCAATACAGGTGAATTTTTCACTGGAAAAAGTTTTTTCTCTGATATTAATGGTTTTGCAAACTCTTCGGGTAAATATGTGGTCCCACCATTGTGCAAGATAAACGACATAGCAAGGCGACCATGACTCATGAAAACCGGTGACGAAGGTGCATCAGGGAATTGTTTGGCATGATTTACTGCATAGGCAGCACCCCAGTCAACCATTACATAATCCTCTGTAACAGCTTTAACCGTTGAAAGTCCTTTCTTGGTAGACACCATGATAAGACTCATACGTTTAAGGTAACGTGTGTTTAGCTCAGGGACAGCAGGTGGCTCAAAAACAAATCCCAGGTCAAGCTGACCATTTAATAGCTGCTGGATCAAAACGGGCGACGAAAATGCCGATGCATGTATGGAGATGTCTGGAGACTTTTTTCTGACATTGACAAGCCATTCAATTAATAATGGCTCCCATAGATCAGATAGACCCGCAATTGCCAATGATGTGGAAAATATATCTGTTAGTCCTGCTTCCTGGCGTGCGCGCTGCCAGGTCGCAACGATAGTTTCTGCGTGGTGGAGAAAGCGTAATCCAGATGAGGTTAAACGAATATTATTTCTCTGGCGTTCAAATACCGGTGTGCCGAGTGATTCTTCCAGCTGTTTAATACGGGCACTTACGGCAGATTGAGTAAGATACAGGTTATCTGCAGCCCTGCCAAAATGACCAGTACGGTTAACTTCAAGAAATGTTCGCAGTAATTCGATATCCATTTATTTTGATCAAAAATATTTGTTAAAACTATTCAAAACAATCGTTAGACCATAGTTCAATAGCTGTTTATAAAGCACTGTCCTGTAAGGACGGTTTGTCTTGTTTGTCACAGATATCAGCACTCAAGACGTTTGAATATATCTTTTTTGGAGATTGAAGAAAATGAAAAAAATCCTGTTTGCAATCATTGTTTCTGCCTTAGCTTGCCCAATATTTGCATCTGACAATGAAGCAAAAACCCAGGAATATCTAGAACTTTGCAAAACCTACGCGAAAGATGATGGAGTTGCTGAAGATGAAATGGATGAATACCTGCAAAACTGTGTAAAAGATTTTCAGGAATCTGCAAAAAACTAGATTTTATTTTTGGCGAGTGACTATATTTAGACAACTTCTATACTCATTTCCTCTTTGGTGTCTAGATTAAGTCACTCGTCTTTTTGCTTCTTTAAACCACATTTTTCAGTGATTTTTTTCAGAAAGCATCAATAAACCTTTGACCTTTTTTCATTCAGACATAATTAAACCCTGAATTTAAAATAAAAAAGCACCAGGGTGAATTATGAGTGACCCAATAAATATGCTCCTTTCCAATTTGCTGGATACTGAACAACAAATCAGTAACTTACTCAAGAATATGGATGAGGAAGCGCTTCTGGCTGCAATCAGCTCCATGGAAACTGCAGATTGAGTCGATGTTTTTGCAGCAGCCTCAGGTGAACTCAGTGACGTAATACCTGAGTCCATGAATGCTGAAGATCGCGACCAGCTGGAGAAGCAGCTCGCCTTTGGTGATGAAACTGCCGGCCGCTTGACGTGCAAATCGATACCGTGATTCGCTATTTGCGGATGCGTGGCAACATGCCTGCTTACACTGATGGTCTATTGGTGGTCCAAACCTTACTGATAAAGCTTCCTGAAACCGAAGTAAAAGCAGCCATGATTGATAAAATAGATTTCATCTATTCAGGAACACACATTTTTTCATTAATCAGAACACTTCAGTATTCCGAGCACGAGGACGATGATGATTTCTTTTGCGTTTCTGCGGTAATTCATCATCAATAAAACGGAATTCTTTGCGATCCGGCCTGTTACGGAAAGTAAGTGACTTGATCATATCGTTAAATTCATAATCAATGTCATCGAGATCAAAACCGAAATCACTGAAATACTGTTTATTCACACTTTTATCTCCTGTGCAAAAAAATCCCCCTAAAGCAGGAGTCTTGATACGATATTTAGCTAAAATAGCTAAAAATGATATCAATAGTTTTTTCTTGTTTTGATGAATATATTTTGTCGAACTTAAACTAAATATATAAGGAAAAATAAGCTGAATAGAGCTAGCCATATACCATGACTATTTAGCCAATAGTATGTCTTGAAATAAGGATAGTTTCAGGGATGAATATGACCGCTTTTACCGCAGGCTATGTAAAAATATTGAATAGCCGTCCTCGATAAATCCATCCCCAATCTCAGCTTTCTCATTAGCTGTCGTTCAAGCCTGCAAGGCAGCACCAGGTCGTTATTGCCATTGGTTAAATTTCAGCGAAAGCAGACTATTGCAAAAAATTGTTTAATTGGCCGTAATAGGCCAATAGAAGATTCTTGAGAAGCCGAGTTGTTTCCTTGAGGCTTTATTCCAAGTTATAAGGGTTGCCGGGCAATATCTCTTTCCACACTCTCTTATCCTTGCCTTTTTTTGTGAGTCCGTAGGTATTGTCATCCCTACGGATCACCTTGTGGCACATTTGTTCGCCAGACTTCCGTATGGCGTCACTAAAAGTGAAGCAGAGCTTATTTTTTTTCACTTTCCAGGAACCGTGGGCCAAAATGGAGGAGGAGTATCCTTGACCAGTGGTGTCACCTTTCTCTGCCAGTTGACCATTCTTATTAAAATAGGTTTTGAACCGGATTGCTTTCTGTATGTACTCCTTACTCACACCTTTTTTCCATCGTTCGCCAACAACCGTATTACCACTAATCGCCTGTTTAATCTCTTCGCCAGATAAAGCTGTGTCAGCCAAGACTGGTTGAACAGTTGCCAATAATGTAATTAATGTGACTATGCTAGTCGCAACGATTTTCAACATGACGGCTTTCTTTCTAAATTTGTTGTCCTTATTAAAATAATAGTTCAGGCTGAACTTTTAGCTCTATTGATGAAGCAAGAGTGTAATAGCCATAAGCAGACGTTGACGCCAGCCTTTTTGAGGGTCAGCTTTTCTGCATTTGACTGACCGCTACTGTATTAGCAGACATTGAGAGAAAACCCGCCAGACTAACGATTTCATTCCTGAGCCTACATAGCCCTGCTCATTGAGTGGGACTTTTTTATGATGAACCTGAAAAACTGTATGGAATTACTTACCTAAAGCTCTCCTCTCAGTCCTTAGCCGTCGGTGATCAAGTTCTACTGGGTGGCAGGAGCTGAGAAGCAGATATTAAGAATTAAAGTCCACGGGCAACTATCGGCAAGAACCAACCTGATTAGGTGATGAAAAAATTGCAGTATATTAGAAATATGCTACGTACTGTTTATGCGTCTGATCTCGGCTGATGGTCGATTTGTGGCGTCTCAATATCATGGCTATCTCAGTTTGATCATGTTCTGCTTTCAACAAGGCAGAAATTTGGTATCGTTCTTCCTGGTTAAGCTGTGTGTACTGTTTCATTGTGCTCCTCTAATTTAGTCGGTGAAAAGGAACTGGAAATGATACCGCAGCTTCCCACTCACTAACTCTAAAGAGTTGTACTTATAAATTGAATTCACGGAATGATCATGTACAGATTAACCTTGTTTATTTTTCTGATGATGACTGCAATGTTCGTTAAAGCCGAATTCGCCATAAGTTGTTCGGATGATGAGTACACGGGCGACGAAGCGTTGCAAACGAAAGAAACAATTATTATCGATAGTGGTCGTGGACAATTCATGCTTCAGACGTCCTATCCACAAGGGAAGGAGAATAGTCGATATTCCAACATGGCGAAGATTTATTGGCTGCCTATAAGACGTTCAGTAACGACAGAACTGAAATATGTTTATACTCAGAATTACCACTTTGAATCCGACATTAGCTCTATTTCTGTTGACCGGAGAGTTAGCTATATCAAAGTAAAATATACATCGAAAAAACTTCAGAAAGTAATTCAGGATTCTCGGAAAGTTGAAATACTCGTCAGTGAACGTGAATATCGAAAGAACTGTCGACTTCTAGATACTAAGGAAAAACAATTGGCGCTAAATATTTTCAAAACACTCCAGGAAAAATCACGAAAATATGGTGGAGATGGCCTCAATCAGGATGCCCCGGGTAAAACAAAAATCTAATGCGTAAAAGGGTATAATTATGGCTGGTGAATTATAAGTACTGGTTCTGCTTCTACTGAACAGCAGGCATTGTGTAGAAATTATACAATCGTCCGGTGTCAGTCCTAAGTTGCCTGTCACCCAATCAGATTAACTTCTGCCTTCAGCAAGGAAGAGTCATTCAGAATTTTTCACCAGCATTCCAGATAGCGGCCATTCAACAGTTTTATTTCTACAAAGTGAGCATAGAAAGGGCTATGTTCTGTTTGACTACCTGAGTAACCACCGCGGCTTTGCGGTATAATCCCTGGTTTTTTATCAGGTTTCATTCGGAGTACCGCCATGTCCAGAATCTCCCAGATCCGCAAGACCAAGATTATCGCCACCATAGGCCCAGCCAGCGATTCGCCCGAAATCCTTGAGGCTCTGGTCCTTGCTGGAATGAACGTGGTGCGCCTGAACCTGTCTCATGGCAGTTTTACAGAGCACGAGGAGCGCATCGCACGCGTTCGCAAGGTAGCCAACCGAATCGGTGCCCAGATCGCCATCATGGTGGACACCCGGGGCATCGAAATCCGTACAGGCAAACTGGTAGGCGGCCAGGCGGAACTCATAGCCGGTGGTCCCTTCACCCTCTATACGGACAGCGAGAGCGGCGATCATACCGGGGTTTCGATCACTAACCGCAGTCTGCCACAGGAGGTAAAGCCCGGTACCCCGATCCTGCTCGATGACGGGGCGATGGAACTGGAGGTGACCGGCGTAGAGGAGGGCTGCATCCGTTGCAAGGTGATCCACGGCGGGCTGTTGCGCGAGAACAAGAGCGTCAATCTGCCGGAAACTGAGTTGACCCTGAGCTCCGTGAGCCCCGAGTACCGCGAGGACGTGATCAAGGAGTTGAGCTTTGCAGCCGAGAACGACGTGGACTACCTGGCCGCCTCTTTTGTGCAAAACGCTGAGGATATAAAGAGCATGCGCGAGATCCTGTTCGGCTACGAACGGCACATTCCGATAATTGCCAAGATTGAAAACCGCGCCGGCCTGGGCAATCTCGAGGAAATCGTGGAAGAGGCCGACGGGGTCATGGTGGCACGCGGCGACCTCGGCGTGGAGCTACCTTTAGCGGAGGTACCAGGCTTTCAGAAAAAAATCATCCGCACTACGGTCAGCAAGGGCAAACCGGTAATCACGGCCACCGAAATGCTCGCCTCAATGGAGCGCAATCCCAAACCTACCCGGGCCGAGGCCAGCGACGTGGCCAACGCCATCCTAGACGGCAGCTCAGCTGTTATGCTCTCGGGCGAGACTGCGATGGGCAAATACCCGGTGGAGTCGGTGCATACGATGGCAACGCTTGCTCTGCGTGCCGAGGCCTCGCTGCGCGAATATGGCTACCTGCAAAACGTGCTTCCCAATCCCACCAATCGGGTCACGGAAGCCGTCGCCCGCTACTCGGTACAGATGGCTGATAACCTTGATGCAGAAGCCATCTTCAGCCTCACCGACACCGGCTTTACCTCGCGCTTGGTTTCCAAGCACCGCCCCGAGTGCCCGATTCTGGCCATCACCCGTTCCAAACTGGTGGCACGCCGTATGGCTATGAACTGGGGCGTGACGCCGATCCGCTACGATGGTAACGGCGATGACGAAGCAAAACTGGCCTATGCTCTTGAGGAGGCAAAACGCCTGGGATTCATCGGCCCTGGTGACACCTTGGTGGTTACTTCGGGGCATCACCAGACAACCGGCAGTACCGACCTTATCAGGGTGGTAACGATCTAGGCTTGATGGCGTAGGTGGATATAACTGTCAACCAGCCGCATCCTCCTCTCTATAACTAGAGGTTAGATGTTGCGTCGACCGATTGAGACCGCACTGAAAAGCAGACCTTCGTTAATTTGGGTTCAACGGTTGAGATCGCACTGAAAAGCGGACATAGTTGAAATAAGCAATACTGTCAGTTACAGATTCTCAATGGACTAAGTGACAGATCATCATTTGCTCCATTTGCAAGAAAGGCATCTGATTTACAGGTGCCTTTCTGCAGTCACTAAATAACTGGAATCAGTTTAATTACGTGGGCCTCCTGCGCCTTGACCAACATCTACATCCACAGCCTCTCTAGAATTACTTCCAGCCGCATCAACAGAACCTTCCATATTGTCTTCACTACCCATAGTATCTACATCCAGATCTGCATGAGGAGAATCTGCAGTATTTTCATCAATCATCGCATAAATTTCTGGATCGACAATGTCTGCTGCTGGGTGGTGAGCAAAAACATAAGAACTGCCAAATATCACCGCAATTACAGTAGCTAAAATAATCTTTTTCATAATAATCACCTCCTTTCATAAGTCTTCTACTTATCTAGACGCTGATTATTAAAAACAGGTTCCATTTTTTTATCGTTTGAAAAAATTTAGAATTTTTTCTGTCTATTTGTGTTTTTAAAGATAAATTTTTTACTTTTATCGAGAAGCCGTTTCATCAACATTTCAGCTCATTGCGTTCGCGAATAAACCAGACATCAGAGTGATCCGGAAAATGCTTTCGTTGTCGACATAACTAGTCGTAGGATTTGTCCAGATCATCATGCGAAATTATTGGTTCCATATTGGACGTAAAGCAGAAGGAGTTTTTTATGTCTGCTCAAGGCGAGTTGCTGCCGGCAAGTTTGGTGTTTCTGAATTAGGTCTATTATCGCAAATACCACGAAGCGGCTGTCGCTGAAAATCACCCAATACTCGACTTTTACCGAGAATTTGCCGCTCCCTTCATCCTTTTCCGAGCATTTTGAATGACCGGTATCTGGAAAAAGGAAATGCCTGGTTGATTTGTTCACTGACACGTATCATTCCTTAATCAAATGCCTGCTCTCAATTATCATTGCACATTTAGAGCACTATAGTTCAATGAACTTTTGCCTTAGCAAAAGCAGCTGCGAAGGCATTATTTCCCTGGACTTTTGCTCTGCCTTTATTGCGCTCTGGAGGCTTTGTCCTGGTTCTTTTTTCAGACTTCTGGACGACTTTTCCGACAGTAGATGATGATTCAGCTTTGTCATCCAGCCGCATGCTCAAGGCAATGCGATTGCGTTTTACATCCACTTCGATGACTTTGACCTTAACGATCTGTCCTGTCTTGACGACGTCGCGCGGATCTTTAACGAACTTGTCTGCCAATGCAGAGATATGCACCAGGCCATCCTGGTGAACCCCGATATCAACAAACGCACCGAAGTTGGTGACATTGGTTACAGCGCCTTCCAGGAACATGCCCGGCTCAAGGTCAGTCAGCTTTTCAATGCCTTCTTTGAAACTGGCTGCCTTAAACTCCGGGCGAGGGTCTCGACCGGGTTTTTCCAGTTCTGCCAGGATATCCAGGATAGTCGGTAACCCAAAGGTGTCATCGATATAGTCTTCGACATTTATCTTGCGTAACTGCTCGACGTTACCGATCAGGGAGCTGATATCACTGTTGATGTTAACAGCAATACGTTGCACTACCGGATAGCTTTCCGGGTGAACGGCTGAGGCATCCAGCGGATTTTTGGCATTGTGAACACGCAAAAAACCGGCTGCCTGCTCGAACGTTTTATCGCCAAGCCTTGGGACTTTTTTTAATTCGGCACGACTGCTAAAGGCGCCCTGCTGATTACGGTATTCGACAATATTTTCAGCAATTGTCGAGCTTAACCCGGCCACACGGCTTAGCAGGGCTGGGGAGGCTGTATTAAGTTCAACGCCGACCTTGTTAACACAATCTTCGACGACATCATTCAGTTTCCTGGCAAGTTGAAACTGGCTGACGTCGTGCTGGTACTGCCCCACACCAATCGATTTGGGATCGATCTTAACCAGCTCCGCCAATGGATCCTGCAAACGTCGCGCAATCGACACGGCACCACGGATGGTGACATCAAGATCCGGAAACTCGCGTGCCGCCAGTTCTGAAGCGGAATACACCGAAGCACCGGCTTCACTGACCATGATTTTTTTCAAATGGAGTTCAGGATGTCGCTTGACCAGATCAGCACAGAGTTTGTCGGTTTCGCGCGAAGCGGTACCGTTACCTATGGCCAGCAATTTAACTGCATGTTTTTTGGCCAAGGCGGCGATAACAGCAATCGACTGATCCCATTGGTTTTTCGGTGCATGCGGGTAAATGGTAGCCTGATCCACAAACTGGCCAGTAGCATCGACGACAGCAATTTTGACCCCCGTCCTCAGCCCAGGGTCCAGACCGATCGTGGTGATCTGGCCGGCAGGCGCTGCTAACAGCAAATCTGTTAAATTGTTGGCAAAGACCTCGATCGCGTCTACATCTGCACGTTGACGAAGCTCTGTGAAAAACTCTGTCTCCAGGCGCATGTGCAATTTGACCCGCCAGATCCAGCCAACGACGGTCGCCAGCCAGTCATCGGCTGGACGTTGTTGATGTTTGATATCCAGGTGGCGTGTGATGAGGGCTAAGCATGGATGCCGGGAATCGGCATCGTGCTCAACATCGATAGCCAGTTGCAATACGCCTTCCCGGCGACCGCGCAACAGAGCCAATATTCTATGTGAGGGTATTTTCAGCAACGCATCCTGGTAGTCGAAATAGTCCCGGAACTTGGCACCCTCCTCTTCCTTGTCTTTGACCACTTTTGAAACCAGGACCGCATGCTCCTGCATATAAGTGCGTAAGTCACCAACCAACTCGGGATCCTCAGCAAAGCGTTCGACCAGGATCATCCGTGCACCATCAAGCACTCCATCCACATCGGCGAATGCTTGCTTATAACTGGCATCCTCATTGATATAGGCTTTGGCTTCCTGTTTCGGGTCTAAATCAGGATTGCTGTACAAAGCATTGGCAAGCGGTTCAATGCCTGCTTCAATGGCTATTTGCCCACGGGTACGGCGCTTTTGTTTGTAAGGCAAATACAAATCTTCCAGTCGTGTCTTGGTGTCCGCCAGCTTGATGGCTTTAGCCAGATCCCCGGTTAATTTGCCCTGCTCATCGATCAGCTTCAGGATAGCTTGACGCCGTTCCTCAAGTTCCCGCAGGTAATCCAACTGCTCATGCAACGTGCGCAGTTGTACATCATCCAGCCCACCGGTGACTTCCTTACGATAACGGGAAATAAAGGGCACGGTTGAGCCGGCATCGAGCAATTCAATGGCAGCACTGACTTGTTGGGTTTTTACACCCAGCTGTTGGGCAATTCGATCAGGAATACTAGGTAACATATTTATTATTCTTTAGTTGTCACAAAGACTGATGACCATAATAAACAGAAGGTGCCATGTGCAACCGAAATGTCACTTATGGGGCAATTGATAAGACTGAGTTTTCAAATGAAAAAAATTAAACTCGATGGTATCCTGATTTACCTAAATCAGGGAAATACTTTAACGGTTAGAACTGTCGTTTGGCAGAAGAGCTGTTCTATAGCGATTATGGATAAAGATTATTTATCTCAGGCATCTTTTATATACACAGCTTTTCCATCCTTTCTCGTTTCCAGATCAAATAATTCACTGACTTTTATTAAATCACCCAGTTTCTTGTAGCCATAGTTTATTGAAGAAAATGAACTGTTGTTTGAAATATAGGAACCAACACTACTTAAATTGGCCCAGCCATCGTCATCAGATGACTGCTCGACGGCTGTTCTTAGCAGTCTTACAAGACTGGTATCCTTTCTAAGATCTTTTTTGCTTTTCTTTATTGGCTGTTGAGGATTATCCGTTTCATTTCCATCATAAATTTCTCCATGCTTTACATCAGTTAACGAACAAAAATGTTCTGATAACCGATGCTAGCTGGTTTTGCTGCCAAAATTCTAATTCACAAAGAGAAAGTCTGTTTCTGACCTAAAACTGGCAAAGTTGCCGGCACTGACTAAGGTGCTTGATTAAGGATTAAAGTGCCGGCCACTTTATCCACATACCTGTCTTTTTCATAATATGATCAGCTGAAGTCAGTTTTTGGTAGTTCATGCTATCTGGATTGTTACACCAGCCCATACTTTGAGCTTTAACAGTCTTCTTATCTTCTGAAACTTTACGCATGCCTCCCCAGAACTGACAGGTTCCACAGGTATCTTTTGCACTGGCATCTATAGCAATGCCATCACCTGGGGCGCCATGATTATGATTTTCGTGAGAACCTGCATAGGCACCCATTGAAGTCAGGGCAGCGGTACCGGCTAAAAGCTTGGCCGATGATGTAAGAAAATGACGACGTGATTTATCAGACATTAGATTCTCCTATGAGTATAATTTTGATCTTAAGTTTTAAGTAACTATTTATAGCAGAAAAATATTTCAGCTGAGAAGTTTAATACACGTTTTGCATCAAACAACTGAAATAGCAGGTAAAAGCAGCCGTTTTGATCATTATTGAAACGATACGAATTCATCAACAAAATGTGAACCATTTCACATATATTCATTTCTATCATCTTAATTTTTTCGAGGATTGATATCCGACAATGTAATTCTGTCAGAGACATACCATGGTTACCGGTGAAGGAAGTTTTAATTGAAGGAGATAGAAATGAAACGCTTGTTAACATTGACAGCAGCTATGCTCGTTGCCCTTGGTACATCAGGTATTGCCTTGGCTGAAACTGAAGCGCAAATGGAACAACGTCTGATGCAGGACATGAACCAACAGCAAACTCAGATGAAGCAGGAACAGATGAAAGGTGACCAGAATCAATATCGTCATCAAAACCAGCATCAATACCAGAAAAAACAGGGCTCACAATCAAGTGGAAGCTCTGCTCCAGCAGGTTCTAAAGGTGCTGCAGGTGGTCAAAAAGGTGGAGCTAAAGGTGGTGGCTCTGGCAAAGGACATTAAAAAGAAACCTCAAAAAAAGCCCCACTTATTTGGTGGGGCTAATCGGGTCGTATGAATCATAGATTATCGGCCGGATCCCCCCATTGATAAATCCAGTTCCCATTTCAGTATCTCTATGAGTGATCAAGGTGGTAAGTATCTTGTAATCACGTTTTGGAAGGGCATCAAAGAAATTAACCCTTTTAAGCTGCATCGCGAACCGCTGTAGCCTTTGATGCTGTAGGCGGCACAGGTAATAAACTAAAGATGCAAATTTTTTATTTTTGTCTGCTCATGACCTGAGGATAACTCATTTATTTCCTCGAATTTTATCCTCTGTAACCAATATAAACTGGCCAGTAGATATCTCGATTTCATAAGTTTTGCCAAAGCCTGCAACATATTGCCCATTCAAAGGTTTAAGCTCAATAAGGTGAAAGTCACTCAGATGTCGCAATGTCTCAATCAGATTTCCAAAACGTTCTTGCATTTTCGCAATCAAAATTTCGAAAGATTTACCATCGCGAGAAATACGACTAGCTTCGCAATTAAATGTCTGGCGTTTTCTAGCAAAAGAGTGAGGGGCGTTCGATTCATCTTCAATGAACATCACACTGGCTTTGCTATTTTTTAAAAGATTTCTCGTATGAGCGGCAAGTTCACTGATAAAGATGTAAAAGTTTCCGTCATCTTCAATATATGGAGCAAAACTAATCTCTGGAAAACCTTGATCATTTACTGTAGCCATCAATAAACTCTGGAATCCTGATCGCATGCTTTCTGCTGCGATTTGAATATCAGATTTTTCGGACATTTTTACCGCCATTTAATTAAGCAAAACCACCTGTTTTATTTAGAAATGCTCATATCACTAAAGGATTGTCATATAGTCTTTTTATAATAAAACGTAACCTGCTCTTCGGATACATGATAAATCTTTCCTAATGATGGTTGTGAATAACTAATTACTTTTTTCACTTCAAATAGTTTAAACAGGACATCTATGACAAGCTGATTCGTGACGGGCTGATTGTCACGTAGTGACTCCGGTCCAGAAGCTGGCGCCTTTACTGAGGAATTCGGCGTAAGGCATGTAGTGTGAACCGTCACAGGAAAACGTCAGACTGATCATGCCGTTGAAGACGTTGATCGAGGCTGTGCGTAAGTAGATGGTGGTATCGACCGTGCGTAGCGACTGCATGGCGTGAAGAATCCTTATGATGTCAGTTCGGGGTATAGCGGCATCGACGGGGTACGGCCGCGTCGGGTAAACAAGGCAAATATCTGGATCCCGCAGCACTTCCTGATCAAGGATGCGATAGCGTAACGGGTCATCAATGGTCCAGATGGTCGCCTGGCTGCTGGAAAAGTGAATCTGACATTGGAAAATACCGCGCTCGGTAAGCAGCTCTTCGAGAATCGACATGGCAATTTCGATGTTGCGATCCATCGGGCTTTCAGTACGGGTCTGCTTAAACAGGTTACTGCGAATGGCTGGATCGCCCTTCACCTGCCGCCACTCATCTGGCTCGTGATACAGCGAAGAGGTAACCGGTAGGCTACGCAAGTCAAAATCCGCGCCGACATATCCCAGGGTGCCTGTGGCCGAAACCACGACTTGCAGTGCGGTTAACGAAGGCAGGTTTGTATCCAGGCTGACGTAGGCATCTGACAATAAAAATCCCCATTTTGGCATCGTTTCTTTCATGTAGGGCCGCTCAGCTCGATTCAGCTGATAGTGTTCTTCGGTGAGTCCGGCATCGCTGATGTGGTCACTGATCTGTACACCATCGGCGCCGACCGCATAAAGATAGGTGCAATAAGGGATGCTTGAAAAGCCTTTCAGCAACAACGCGTTCAGCCGTTGCCGGTCACCCCAGACAGCAATACATTTATCGGCCAACAGTGCCAGTGGGTCACGCAGCATGCGAGCCAGTTCCTCCCGTTGCTGGTAAATACTGTCTTTCCAGGAGGCTTCAATGATTTTTGCTGCGGGCATTGAGAGTTATCACTACGCAATAAATGTCTACTAATAGTAACGCAAATTTTTCAACCCGAAGTCAAATTTATTTCGAGAAATTACGCTAACGACCTGAAGCCGCCATCCAGGCAATCGAGTCTGAGCGGCTGCTAATGAGAAAGCTGATATTCGGGACAGATTTATGAGGACCGGATAAGTACGGGCTAAAATTATCGTTCGAAGTCTGCCCTCTTTTCTTAATAAGGTAACTTTAATAAGTTCCGGATAAAATACCAGTGCCAGGCAATACCAGCGAGAACAGCAATATGGAAAAGCTCATGAGGACCAATAACACCTGGGATGATAACAGGCAATCGCAAGAACTCCAGGCTAGCTCCAACGGTATAAGCAAGAGCACCGAATAACAAAGGTTTAATCATTGTAAAACCGTGCAATTGATGCGTAAGGAAAGCAGATAGGAACCCCAGCCAGCCAAGCCCGAGATAAAACATCAGCCCCAACAATTCAGTCAGATCATTAAAATAGATTGTCTTCAATGTCAGTCCTGTAATCGCCAAGCCCCATATAATCACTAAGAAGCCCCAACTCCAGAATCCTTTAAATAAAATGGCATGTACTGGTGTAAAGGTACCTGCAATCAATATAAAAATACCCGCATGATCAAGCCGCTGCAAAACACCACGCGCTTCGCTGCCTGGTTGCAGTAAATGAAACACGCTACTCATCGATAATAAAAATACTACAGAGAAAACATATATACCGACAGTAATGACGCGCACACGGCTACCGCTTGCTTCCATAATCAATCGTAAGCCAAAACCGAAAAATACAAACGCCGCAACTAAATGAGTTATAGCGCTGAATGGTTCATTTAACCCTGGTACAGGAATGGAGTTCATTTTGAATAACAGTGTTTAAATGTTCTACAAATACTTAATCATTTACAATTCAACCTCGAATCACCAAATGTTGACTCCAGGCTGAAAGGTGTTTTAAGAAGCACTTGGGCTAATTAAAATTAATACCAAGTGACAGATTTTTTACACGGTTCCGTATATCATTCAAGCAGAAACTTTTTACATATTTTAGACACTATTGAGTTAGCCAAACACTCTAGCCTATTTGACTTTTAAAACTTTGTAACAATGTTAGCAAAGCAGCGGACGTTCAAGCAGTGTACCGCAAATGAATGCTACTCGGTAAATAGCTGACTTTGTGACATTTACAGACATATCTTTCAAATTTTGTATCTGCGTCAGATATTTAAAACCACCCAACTTATGCTTTATGCACAAAACCGTCATGCAGGACAATCAGATTAATTTAGTCAGATTTTAGGTAGAATATAGCTGAAGATCAGTCACTTTTTACCTTTTTAACCAGAAGAGTACCCTTTTGAAACCTGTCATCAGAGTTTTATTATTCTGCCTCTCCCTATACTCTTTCCCCGCAAGAGCAGTTCAGCCTGTAATTGAAATTCAAGGTGTCAGCGAGGAACTCCTGGAAAACCTGCAAGCATCTCTGTCACTCTCTGAAGAAACCTGCGAAGCCCCGCGCTGGCGCATAAAAAGGCTTTTTAACCGTTCAACCACCGCGCTCAAGCAAGGAGCACGAGCGCTGGGCTATTACCATGTAAAGATAGACCAGCAGCTGAGTTTCGAAAATAATTGCTGGCAGGCTAGCTTCACGATAGAACCAGGACAGCCTGTTCTCCTACAGGCAGTGACCATTCATATCGAGGGTGAGGCACAGCATGACAAGGAATTTGAAAAATTATTGGAAGCTACACCCGTACGCGTTGGCAACCAGCTTCATCACGGACAATATGAAAAACTTAAGGATCAAATTGAAACACTTGCTGCTGACAGAGGTTATTTTGATGGTAGATTCAAACAGAAATTTCTTAAGGTTGAACCAGAAAAATACAAGGCCTCGGTTTTGCTGGATTTTGATTCTGGCGAACGTTATCGAATCGGTTCACTTGAATTGCAGCAGAACACCTACAACCCAGAACTATTGGATCGATACCTGAATATAAAATCCGGCGACTTTTATAATTCCACGTCTCTGGTAACTTTACACCGAGCTTTGGCTGACAGCGGTTATTTCCAACAGGTTATTATCAAACAGGATTTTAAAAATGCAGCTGATGGCAATATTGATGTCCAGGTCCAACTGGAACCACGTAAACGTACAGCGTACAGCATAGGCATCGGTGCTGCTACCGACACTGGCCCGCGACTCAAGGCCAGCATAGAAAAACGTCGTATTAATCGTCGCGGACACCGTTTTGTTTCAGAGCTAATGCTATCCGAGATAGATAGTACAATTGGTTTTGAATACATCATACCCACCCAATGGGCCAATATCGAACAGGTTAGTCTGCGCGCCGGTTACGAGGAGCTAAACACGGATACATCAGATAGCACTATCCACAAGATTGGCGTAAGAACTATTGGCAAACGCAATGACTGGGTCGAATCAATTTTCCTGGACTGGGTATCTGAAGATTCAGACATCGGAAGTGAAACCGTTTCCTCTGACTTACTGGTCCCGGGTATCAGCTGGTCAAAAACTGTCGCCGATAACCGCTGGCGAACTCGCAAAGGTCACCGTCTAAACCTGGAATTCCGCGGCGCTGAAGAATCACTACTGTCGGACAGCAGTTTTGCGCAGTTGCTGGCTTCAGCGAAATGGATACAGCCTCTGGGCAATGGAAGGTTGTTGTTACGGGCACAAACAGGACTCAGCCTGACGGATGATTTTTCCGAGTTACCAGCTTCTTACCGTTTTTTTGCCGGTGGCGACCAGAGCATACGTGGCTACGAATATCAATCGCTGGGGCCACTTGATAACAACGGCGATGTTAACGGTGGCAAATACCTGTTTACCTCCACTATCGAGTATGAGCATCCCATTGTGGGTAACTGGTCTGCGGCATTTTTCATGGATGCCGGTAATGCCTTTGACAAATGGGACGCTGACCTGAAGAATTCAGTCGGCACTGGGCTCCGCTGGCAGTCGCCGATTGGCCCGATAAGACTGGACATCGCTGTGCCCGATGACACTAGCCGGGACGACTATCGTCTTCATTTTTCTATGGGACCGGACCTGTGAAACGCAAATTTGTCATTGCGACCAGTTTGATTCTGGCTTTACTGTTTTCGATATTTGCCTGGTTACTGAGCAGTAGCAAAGGCAATCACCTACTTGTTGAATGGTCTGCTGGAGATAATCTCAAGATCACTAGTTTCAGCGGCTCCCTCTGGAGTGAAATACAGCTCGAAAAAGTGGTATACACCGATGCACAACAAGAACTGAGCATTCAGAAACTCCAGTTACGCTGGCAACCGAAAGCCCTATTCCGCCGATTACTGCATGTTGAACATCTACTGATAAGTGATATTCATTATGTTGCCCTAGGGCAGGACAGCAGCACAGAACCCTTTTCACCACCCATTTTGCCGCTTTCATTACAGTTTGACGAAGTAGACATCAACACCATCAACCTGAATCAAAATGGCGTCAATACCTTAATCAGTCGCATTGCTTTCAAGGCAAAATCAGAAGGTAATAATGTCTCTCTTTCCGATATTGCAATCAGTTATTTAAACCATCAGCTGCAAGCAGAAGCAGATGTGGCCCTGGAAGAAAATTATCCTTTCAATGCCAGTATTCATTGGCAAGGAGAACTGCCTGAAATCGGGCCTGCCAGTGGCAATGCTCAAATCGATGGCAATCTCAAAGCAGTAAACCTCAAGCTTGCAACTGATAGTCCCTTTAAAGTTTCCAGTTATGGTCAGCTCGCTCTGCATAACAGCGTACCCAGTCTGAAGCTACAAGGTAAGTGGGAAAATTTTCAGTGGCCTTTGAAAACTGCTGCTGATATCACCAGCCAGTCAGGCAAGTTCAGTCTTACCGGGCCTCTGGATAACCTCGCTCTAAACACCAGTGCTAGCCTGGCCTTTCCACCCACCGACGTTCCACCGATACAAGCGCAGCTCTTAGGAAATTTAACTGCCCATGGTATCAGTGACCTTTCAATGAATATTCAATTAGCTGAAAGTAAATCACAGCTTACCGGCCAGCTACAATGGACACCTTCAGTTGAATGGAATCTGTCAGTGAAGTCAAAAGGTTTCAATCCATCCCTGCTGATAAAAGACTGGCAAGGAGAGTTAGCCCTGGATGCGGCTGTTCAAGGCGGCATGTCTGAAAAAGGACTATGGCTGAATACCGATTTACAGCAGTTAAGCGGCATTCTGCACGGCTATCCCATCGAAGCAAGTGGCAAAGCCAGGTACGATAAAAACGGCACCCATATTGAAGTATTAAAGGTACTCAATGGACCAAACAGCCTGGAAGCCAGAGGAATTATTGCAGAAAGTATGCAACTGCAATACACCATCGATGCACCAAACCTTTCTGCCAGCTGGCCTGTCATGCAAGGCCAACTGCAAGCCAGTGGCACATTGACGGGTCTATTAAAAGATCCTGAGATTTCGGCCCTGATAAATGCATCCAGCATTACTTTTCAACAGTATCGTATTGACACAATGGACGCCAAGCTTGTCTGGCAGCAGGCACAAGCAGATGGCAAAGTAGACATTAATGGATTTTCTCTACCGGGATTGCACGGTAAATCATTGTCAATGAATATCAGCGGAACACCTGAACAGCATGACATTCAAATGATGCTGGATGCTGACAAGCTTCAGCTTAATGTCTCTGCCCTGGGTAATTGGCGCTCGCCATTGTGGCAAGGACAAATCAATAAACTGACGATCGATCAAGCGGAAATTGGACAATGGGAAAATACACTCCCCGTTAACCTGCAAGCATCCAAAGATCACTTTAAACTTGAAAATGCCTGCTTTACCCAAGAGAACACCAGTCTATGCAGTACCATTCAATTGCAAGAGAGAGACACTAAAATCACGGCAACCCTGAAAGATCTACCGTTGAAAACACTGTTACTAACGCGTATTCCTGAGGCCGATATCGAAGGCCGGATTAGTGGCACACTTGAACTGCAAGGCCCCATGGATGCCTTGCATGGACAGGGACAATTCAAACTTGGTCAGGGTCTTATCACAATCAATAATGATAATAAATCGACATCGTTGGAATTACGTGATGGAGTACTTGACCTGCAATTATCTCCAGGCAGTAACACGGCTGCAATCAGTCTAAAAGCAGGCCAAGCCAGTATAAATGCACATGCATCAACCGGTTCTCTTAAAGAGGGTAAAAACGCCCGTATTACAGGAAACCTGACTTCAGAAATACCTCAATTGTCACAACTAAACCCGCTATTACCCGAATTAAGCAACCTTGAGGGACATCTTGGCTTGCAGGCTACATTAGGTGGAACACTCGACAAACCTGAAGTCGCGGGTTTTATGGAACTTGAAAATGCTTCTGCAACTATCCCTCAACTTGGGCTGAGTCTTGAAAAGGCTCATCTCACGGCAAAAAACCACGGAACTGATCGTGTCACTTTTGAGGGGGATGTAACTTCTGGTAGCGGCAAACTGGACCTAAAGGGTGAAATATTGCTGGACAGGGACAAAGGCTGGCCACTAAAAATCAGTGCCGAAGGGGAAAACGTACAGCTGGCCAGGCTGCCTGAGGCAGAAATCATCGCGTCTCCGAACCTGAACATCAAGCTTGATAATCAATCACTTGATATCAAGGGGAGCGTCTTGATTCCACAGGCCAGCATTAAAATCAGGGAACTGCCGAAACAGGCTATCGTCGTGTCTGAGGATGAAGTAATCATCAGCGACAGCCAGGTCTCAAAAGCAACTGATCCGTTAATGGTTATTAATACCCAGCTGGCCATCAACCTCGGAGACAAGGTCAGGTTCGAGGGATTTGGTTTGAAAACCCGTATACAAGGCAGCATAGAACTTCTCAGTTCAGAGGGTAAAAACCTGGCCCAGGGGCAACTCTCACTCAAGGAAGGACATTACAAGGCCTATGGACAGGATCTGACGATTGAACAGGGCCGACTCATATTCAATGGCCCTGCACAAAACCCTGGTCTGGATATTAAAGCCACGCGCTTGTCGCTGGACCAAACCGTTACTGCAATTCTCAATGTCAGCGGCAACCTGAACAAACCACTGGTTAAAGTTTCCAGCTCACCTGTCCTACCTGATGAAGAAGCATTATCCTATTTATTGAGTGGACGCGGCCTGGATGAAAAAGGTCCCGACACCGTGACTATGCTTCGACTTGCCGCTGCTTCCGAGGGACTGGATAAAAGCCAGGAAATCCTCGACAGCTTTGCATCAGGCGTGGGCGTTGATGAAATCAGCATAAAGGAAGGCTCTACCCTGGAAGATACCTCTCTGTTACTGGGAAAATACCTGTCTCCAGAGCTTTATGTCAGTTATGCCTTTGGCTTATTTGATAACCAAGGTGCATTGATCACCCGTTACCGCATAAACGAGCGATTACGTGTAGAAGTGCAGTCAGGTATGGCTCATAGCATGGACCTTATTTATGGTGTTGAAAAATAAAATGATTTATAAATCTTGGTATTGGTGAGATTGTTTTTGTTGTAGTGTGGTTTCTTGCCGAGAAATATTATGGAAAACCTGATGGCACAACCAACAAATAACTCAGACCTTGTAATGCAACTGATGCAATTGGCTGACCAGGCCATAGGTTTGTTGAGCCAACCTGTATTCTGGATACAGTTTCTGGTTATTGGTATTGTTTTCGGCATATCCCGCTGGTTACTCAGACCATTTTTGATACGTGGTTTAAAAGCATTGTCAAAGCGCACAGCGCATGTCAGTAGTTTTATACGCGTCTGGGAGGCACTGGAAGATACAGCCACACCTGTTGGCTGGCTGGTGTTGCAATGGATTGCCACGCAAGTGACAACACACTTCAATTACCCCAATACAGCCTTGGTAACAGTTACCAGCCTGTTGACAGCCTGGCTGCTGATACGCCTGGCTTCCATGCTAATCAATAATTTGGCATTACAACGGGTCATTGCCTGGACCGCCTGGTCATTTGCTGCGCTCAACATTTTTGGCTGGCTAACGCCAACAATGAACTTCCTGGATAGCTGGTCGATGGAATTAGGCAATGTCAGGTTATCGCCGTTGACAGCTGTTAAGGTAGCACTGTCGCTCTGGTTTGCTTTATGGCTGGCAACAGCAGCCGCCTCCCATATAGAGCGAAGACTTGAAAAGCTCCAGTCATCCAATGCCGCAACCCGTGTTTTGTTTGCTAAGTTGGCACGAATTCTACTCATTTCAGTGGCTATCTTGATTGCATTAACAACTGTCGGAATCGATCTGACAGCTTTGGCTGTTTTCAGTGGTGCGCTCGGTGTTGGTCTGGGTTTTGGCTTGCAGAAGATTTTTTCCAACCTGGTAAGTGGTTTTATTCTGTTAATGGATCGTTCAATCAAGCCAGGTGATGTGATCGCAGTCAGCAACACCTTTGGCTGGATAAACCATCTGGGGGCTCGTTATGCCTCGGTCATTACCCGTGATGGTATTGAGCACCTGATCCCCAATGAAGAGTTGATCACCCAGCGCGTGGAAAACTGGTCTTACAGTGATAACCTGGTGCGTCTGAAGATTCCAATTGGAATCTCATATCACTCGGACCCACGCAAGGCAATAGAGCTTTGTATTGAGGCGGCATCCATGGTCCCAAGAGTGCAGTTGAAGCCGGAGCCCAGGTGTCAATTAATAGGTTTTGGCGACAGCTCGCTCAACCTGGAGTTGCGCATCTGGATTGTTGATCCACCAAATGGTCGGGCAAATGTTATTAGTGAAGTTCTGCTTGAAGTGTGGGATCGCTTTCATGAAAATGATATCGAGATTCCATTCCCTCAGCGCGACATGCATGTCAAATCACTGCTGGGTGAAAATGATCTAGCAGCTCTCAAAATGGCTTTAGCTGAACAGGCGGGACAATAAATGCCAATCGTGGAAAACCAAACAAACTGGGTACTGATTACGGCCACTGAGGTAATTTCAGGTGATGTCGCGCTGGCTTGCTGAGCCAGACAGCTTGCTATGGCTTGATATAGAGGGGCCTACATCCGATATTGCTGCGGACCTGCTGGAATCAAAGTTTGACCTTGATTCGATGGACGTAAAAGTATGGTCAGGTTTTTCTCGATCTGGAACAACGACTGGATATTTTGGAAGATGAACTACTTGAAAATCCCAGTGAGAAAATAATGCAGGAATTACTGGGCTATAACACTGCACTGCGGAAAATGCGGCGTATATTAAATTACCATTTATCTGTATTGAATCAGTTGAACCGTCACGTGAAAAAACAGCAATTGGTAAACGTTGAGGATCAGTTTGATGATATCGCCGTTGAAGCAGAGCGTTTCAATAGTCTTGCGGAACTTTACCAGAATGTCATTACTGACCTGATCGAAGGTTATATCAGCTTGAATGCGCACCAATTAAATCAGGTAATGCGAGTGTTGACCGTGGTGACAGTCATGTTCTTGCCATTAGGCCTACTGGTTGGTATCTACGGGATGAATTTCGAACACATGCCGGAGCTCAAATCCCGTTATGGATATTTTATGTTGCTGGGCTTTATGGCTTTTACAGTATCTACTCTTGTTTTCCTTTTCCGTAAAAAACGCTGGCTGTAGATGCAGATTTACATCAACGATTCCTTATAGGTCATCCATTTCCCCGAGTTCTTGATCGTGAGCTCCGGTTTGATACCTCTCCTACACGTTTTTCCATATAAGCAATGATGGCATCAGCCACATTCTTGCCACTAGCAGCCTCTATCCCTTGCAGCCCTGGTGAAGAATTAACTTCCATAACGACAGGACCGTGATTAGACCTTAGTAAATCCACACCGCAGACCTCCAGCCCCATTACTTGTGCTGCACGCACTGCCGTTGAACGTTCACCGGGAGTCAGCTTGGCAAGTGTAGCTTCACCACCTCGATGCAAATTAGAACGAAACTCTCCCGCTGGTCCCTGCCTCTTCATCGCGGCAATAACCTTCCCGCCAACTACAAAACAGCGAATATCAGAACCACCGGCCTCTTTGATAAACTCTTGTACCATGATGTTGGCTTTCAACCCCATAAATGCCTGAATAACACTTTCTGCCGCTTTTTTTGTTTCAGCCAGTACCACACCGATTCCCTGTGTGCCCTCTAAAAGCTTGATAACAGTTGGAGTACCACCTACCTGCTTTAGTAAATCCTCGATGTCGTCCGGATTGTGGGCAAAGCCGGTCACAGGCATGCCAATACCTTTTCGTGCCAATAATTGTGCTGAACGTAATTTGTCTCGTGAGCGTGTCACTGCGACTGATTCATTAAGAGGAAAAACATTCATCATTTCGAATTGTCTAAGTACAGCTGTACCATAAAAGGTAACTGATGCACCTATGCGTGGTATCACAGCATCAAATCCAGTTAATTCTTCGCCTTTATAGTGAATCGTTGGCTTCAGGGACGTAATATTCATGTAGCATCGCAGAATATCTATAACCTGGACCTCATGGCCACGTGCTTCGGCAGCTTCAATCAATCTTTTAGTCGAGTAAAGTTTTTTGTTTCTCGATAGCAGTGCGATTTTCATTTTTTTCCTTTTGCCTTTTATTGTTTGGTTGGCATGTCAAGGCATGTAAGCAGCATGTTCTGGCACCAGTATCTACCTTGCTTTTATTGATGATAGACCTAATCAGGGAAATAAATCCAATCACTTCATCCAGGCAAAGGGTTACCTAGTGTCATTTTGATCTAGATGCTCGTCACTAATATTGGATTCGTCGTTTTCAGATTGCTTTGCCGCATGTACAACTCGTTGAGGAAAAGGAATTTCAATACCTGCTTTCCTGAATTCCTCATCAATAGAAAATAGCAAATCGCTACGTACCGACATTCGGTAATCAATATCCTTAATGAAACAACGTAATTCAAAGTTCAATGAACTCTCGCCAAATCCCATAAAAAGCACCTTGGGACCGGATACTCGCCAGTCATTAACCAAAACAAGCGCATGATTTGCGGCAATACGATTCAAGATTTCACGTACTAGCTTGGTATCCGAACCATAGGCGACACCTACAGGTGCAACAACCCGCCCCATTGAATCACTCAGCATCCAGTTAGTCACCTGGCTTGAAATTAGCTCAGAATTTGGCACAAGGACATCTGCTCGATCAAAAGTCTGAATTAGCGTATAGCGAATACTGATTTTCTTTACATATCCTTCGGTCGTTCCTACTACAATCCAGTCACCAGGCTTTACTGGACGCTCAAATAATAAAATCAGGCCGGAAACAAAATTGTTAACAATATTCTGCAAGCCAAAACCAATACCAACTGATAAAGCGCCTGCGACGATAGCGACGTTTTGGAAATTTACGCCAGCCATCCCAAGAGCCATGACCAAAGCAATACCAACAATGGTATAAGTGGTTAAAGAAACAATCGATTCTCTTGCTCCTGCATCAAGGCGTGTTTTCAGAAGCCAACGTTCTGACAATTGGTTTCGAAGCCATCTTGCCAGCGTCAGAAAAAGAAAAAAGGCCAGAACTGCCGTTATAATTCTGATGGGAACTACAGTAACAGCTCCTACAGGAAAACCTTCTGTGAAATATGCACCCAAGGTATTTCTATCTGAATGTGGAACATTCCAGACAAGAAGTAACCAGTATGAAAAACTGCCAACAATGGCAATTATCATCAATAAACGTCCTATCCAGAGGCCTGGGATGATTTCCTGGTCTTTGTAGCCTAGAAAAGTCCTCCATTGCATATTGCTGTTAGGATCCTCTGGCTCGAACATACCAAAAAATAAGTTACCCGCCTGAAAGACAGTCCATGCAAAAAGCACTCCGATAAGCGTGCCGTATACACCTGGTATCAGTAATTCAGATAAAGACTGATAACCGAGTAGCATTGCCACCGGTCCTGAGATTAGGGCTACTGCAACAGGTATACGAAGAGAGTTCAAAAGCTGAAAGTTATCGCGTTTTACCAATTCCCAGAGTAACCACAGCGAAAAGCTCATAAGCAAGACGGAATATCCTATTTTCGCGGCTTTGTAACTATCTGGCAGCAACATCATATGGATATCAGAAAAATAGAAAACAAGACCTACCAGGACAATATCAAGCAAAACTCTGGCAGGTAATCCCTCTCTACATTTTCCAAGTGTTTGACATAGCAATTTTTCCAATAAAGGCGCAAACGATATTGAAATTAACAGCACTAATGTGACTGCGCTTGCCAGCTTGGCATCGCCTGAGTAAGCAAAAATAGCCAGGCTTGCAAGCACCGCAATCCATGGCAGTCGGTTGGCAAACATAATCGCAAAAGGACTACCGTAAGAAGAGGGTTTCACGTCTTCTGATAAAGCATAACGATTACGTAAAAAACGTGAAAAATGCCTGGCAAAAGGGAAAAGTACTAATAAAGTAATTATGCCGACAAGGGCAGATGGCCATAGACTGAACCTGAATTCGTAATCAGGTGCTAGAATCGAGGGCTGCTTAATAAATGATGTAATAACTGACCAAACAGGTTTTTCGCGATGTCCCAGAGCCAGAGACAAGAGTTTGTGGCGCATTATTTTATGGCTGTCCTGGAGTTCACGAAGGCCAAGACTCAATAAGCGGCAAACGGCCAATTCAGACTCATTTGATTGTTTTTGCTTTTTCAGGTCATTACGACGCTTTGTCAATTCAGGTAATTCTTCTGCTTTTTCCTCTCCCAGGGCTTTAAGCTTTTGCTGAAAAGAATCGACCTGGCCTGATAACTCAGTTACACAGGCGTCAACTTTCTGTTTCAGAGTGAATACTTTATTTTGACGCTCTTCCAGCTCGCCGAGTGAGGGAGCATTTTGCTTCCAATTTTCCAGGCTTCCCTGCCAGTCTGTTAATTGGTTTTCAGCATTTTCCAGCCAGGCCTGATTAAAATCCGTAGATAAGGATGGTGTGCTTATAAACAAGACCAGCATTACTATGAAATTTAAATTAACTGGCTTTATAGAGATAAACATGTTCCTTTACTCGTTCAAACTACGGAAGAATTTCGGCTTTTACATCGTAACAATAGATTAGATTAGCTAGTAAATGAAACAAAATTATCGGCTTACTTTGAAAATGAAAATATCCGCGTCAATGCTCTTCCTGATGCCGGTCTTGTTTTTGTACCCAGAGAGATTATTATCATAATATTCCAACACAAGGCTGCCGTTAGCATGTTACTAGCAATGACCACCTTACTATTGGTTATCGGGGAACTTCCTATAGCCCGGTCGTTAGCTGACAAAAAACAGGTGCTCATTGAAGAGAAATCTGCAGATGCACCTTGATCCATTATTACCACCACTCGTTGGTGTTATCGCAGTTATTTTAGCCCTCGGCTTACTATTTCAATTATTCAGGCAACCTCAACTTGTCGCCTATATTATTGCCGGGATTGTTATTGGACCATCCGGAATAGGCCTGGTAAATGATGTTCAAATCATCGAACATCTTGGCGCGTTAGGCGTCACTTTATTACTCTTTTTCATTGGTATGGAGGTTTCTCCACAACAATTGGCACGTGGTTGGCGTGTTGCGGTTTTTGGCACATTACTTCAGATTTTGATCAGTGTTGTTACAGTTTGGCTGGTAGGAAGTGCTTTAGGGTGGGAAATATCTAGAATTGTATTGCTAGGATTTGTTATTAGTCTATCGAGTACAGCTGTTGTACTGAAACTTCTAAAAGACCGCAACGAACTGGATACTAAGGCAGAAAAAATGTTTTATTGATCCTTCTTTCACAGCATTTGGCTATCATACCCATGTTGATTATGGCTTCTATGCTATCTGGCAAAAGCCAGAAAGTGCTTTACTCATTAAACAGATTTTAGGTGGTATTGCCATTCTCAGCTTGGCCGTTTGGGTAATTAACCGACCCAGCGAACACCATTCCCAGCGTGCAAAAAAAGACAGGGAAGTTCAGCTATTTGCCTCATTGTTGGCTTGTTTTGGCTTGGCTTTCTTCTTTCTGGCGTTTTCGGACTATCCGCAGCATTGGGTGCATTTGTTGGGTTCCATTGTCGCCTCAGCAACAGAAACCGATTGGGTTCATCATGCACTCCAGCCTATGAAAATTGTCTTTGTCGCTATGCTGTTTGTTTCAATGGGAATGCTGATCAATATTGGATTTGTGATGCAAAACCCTGGATTATTATTAGTCCTGTTAATTCGTATCCTTATTACTAATACCTTCATTAATGCAGGTATTTTAAAAATACTGGGTGCCGACTGGGGAACTAGTTTTTATTCCTGTACCTCATTATCCAAATTGGTGAATTCAGCTTCGTCCTTGCTTCTGTTGGCTTTCAGGTTGGGCTCATTAACGATTTTTCATACCTGACAACAATTGCCCTGATTGCATTAAGCCTCTTGGTTAGCCCAGTTTCGATCCAAGGCTCAAAATATGCACTTTCCTCATTCATAAAAAAAGAGAACTAAACATGCATGGCGCGGAAACTTCAAAAGAACTACAAATGAGTTTGTTGCTTTGATGGGTTAAGGCAGGAGATTATCGGCCAGAAAACCTATGTCTCGCCAGTTCTCATGGCTTTATTGAGTGCAGATCTATCGAAAACAGAAAGCTGGTTAAAGCGGACACTTTTAAATTGGAGAAATGTTGAGTGCTGCTCTATCTAAACGGACGAAAACCCAGCCAAATAGAAAAATTATGTTGCACAATAAATGCCTTTGGGGAGTATTCTTAATACTATGGCTACACCAGCACCAACAAACATCTTGAATGATCCGGCAGCTTGGGCTGCAGATGTTACTACCCGAATTTATGACTCTGTTCAGACTTTCTTACCTGACCTGCTGCTTGCATCAATACAGCTTCTGTTAGGCCTGGTTGCAGCATGGTTAATAAGGCTTATTATCCTGCGGTTTGGGCGTGGCCTGGACAGGCTGCTATCCACATTCCGGATGGGCACCACAATACCAGTCGCCCATACAGACTGGCCCATCTCTACTATCTTCGGAAATATTGCATTCTGGATTATTATCGCATTCAGTCTAGTTACTGCTTCTAAATCGCTTGATTTGATTTTCCTGGCAAACTGGCTTCAGGAATTACTCAGTTATCTTCCCAGGCTGTTGATCAGTGCCGCAATACTCTTTATTGGTAATCTCATAAGCCAAGGACTACGAGATCTTATTCAGGGCTATGCCTTTGCCCGTGACGACCAGCATGGCTCTTTGTTTGCACAACTGGTTGCTGGACTGGTTTTGGTATTTGCGCTTTTACTAGCTCTCGACCAACTGGGTCTGGATGTCAGTCTACTGGAAAACATCATTATTTTGGCTTTTGCAGCCTTATTTGGCGGTACGGCTCTGGCATTTGGTATGGGCGCTGCTGATTCAATACGAAATATCATGGCGTCTCACTACATTAGAAACCAGTATCAGCCTGGATTACAAGTACAGGTTGGCGAGCTGAAAGGTGAAATTCTTGAGCTGACAACCGTGGCGGTTTTACTCGATAACGAGAATGGTCAAATCATGATACCTGCCCGTATTTTTATGGAAAAAGCATCTTTAATTCTTGAACCCGAGGAAGTTGATGGAACTTGATTCACTCGTAACATCTTATCTTGAAAGATACCCGGCTGCTGCAGCCAGCAGTTTGCATCAGTTGAGTGTCGCCGAAATTAGTGAGTTTTTAGCCATAATACCTTCATCCATCGCTGCCCGGGTTCTCCCCCACTTGATGCCAGCAGTCTCCGCGGAAGCTTTAATACGCTTAGATGTGCAGCTTGCAGCCGATATACTTTTCAAAATGCCCAACGAAGCAGCTGTTCTGGTCATGCGTTCCATGAACCGTGATATACATCATGTCTTCTACCGCAAAATGCCACGCGTTGCAGCCTTACGACTTCGCTTACAAATGCGTTATCCGGAAGCACTTGTCGGTTCACTTGTGGATTCTGAGGCGATAACATTACAACCCGATCAGCGTATCTCTGATGCCTTGAAACTCATTCGTGGCGGCAAAAACCGCGTATCACAGCAGATTTATATCGTTGACAAAGAACGCCACGTACTGGGATATGTCGATCTCACCACTCTCATCGCAAATCGAGAATGGACACCTCTGTCACGGATAAGTAAAAACATCCCCCTATTGCTCAACACCCGTTCCCCACTTCACACTGCAGAAGAATTGGATGCGTGGCTTAATTTTGACAGCTTACCTGTAGTTGATCGATTGGGAAGTTTCCAGGGAGTATTGCGAAAAGAGGCCATCATCCGAGTGGACCATTCTCTACTTCGTGGCATTTCTAAAGAGCGAGAATTCAAACGGACCTACGGCGCCTTAACAGATATTTTCTGGCTGTCTGTTGGCTCATTACTTGCTCCAAGAAATTCACAGGCAACCTTTAGGAAAAGGGATAAATAACATGGCTGCAATTTCAACAACGATTGAACTACTAAGAAAAGACTTTATCAGTGGTTTTTCAAAAGACGCAGCTGAAATTATCGAGCGAATGCCAATTGAAGAAATCAGCGAGTTGCTAGATGAACTAGACGACCAGGAAAGCGTTGACTTGTGGGAGCACCTTTCACCTGATGTGGCAATGCGCATTATGCTGTTAATGCCGGATGACCGGGTTGCCAACTTGCTTGGCAAAATTGAACCGGCACACACAGTTATGATCCTGGCATTAATCGACCCAGACCGACGCACTCGTTACCTGGAAATAGTAGGTGGGGAAGTCGCAGAAGATCTGGCCCTGATGTTGAACTATCCACAGGATAGTGCTGGCGGCATCATGGACCCCAAAGTGTTGCTGTTACGATCCAGCAATACAGTGTCCCAGACGTTGGACCGAGTCAGGCAAATGAAAAAACGCGGTATCCGTGTACTCTTTGTGGTTGACGATGATAAACGTCTGGAAGGCATGGTAGATGTCCAAGATCTAGCCACATCGTCACCGCAAACAACGCTTGATGAAATCATGCGACCCGCTAAGGCTTCGATTAATGATATGGCTTCCAAAGATGAAGTCGTTGAACTTATGGATCTCTACAGACTTACAGACCTGCCGGTACTGGACATTGATGGACGTCTGATCGGTGCAGTCCGACATCAGCATCTTGTTGCCGCAGCTGAAGATGAGGCAACCGCTGCGATTCAAACGATGGTTGGTGTCAGTCGAGATGAAAGAGCGCTCTCAAGTGTCGGTTTTGCCGTACGCAAGCGTCTTCCCTGGCTGCATATCAACTTGGCAACTGCCTTTCTTGCTGCAGCAGTTGTCGGGCTTTTTGAAAGCACCATCGCTGCCAACACTGCATTAGCCGTTCTCCTTCCTGTGGTTGCGGGTCAGTCCGGTAATACTGGGGCACAAGCTTTGGCTGTCACGATGCGTGGATTAGCGTTGCGGGAAATCCGTATGCGTCACTGGTACCGGGTCGTTTTCAAAGAGATGTCAGCAAGTTTCTGGAATGGACTTGCGATTGCATTAACCACATCACTGGGCGTCTGGTTATGGAGTCAATCGATATCGCTCGCTGCAGTTATTGCTATCTCAATGGTGCTTTCGATGGTGATAGCCGGAATTTCCGGAGCAGCGATTCCGATAATCCTTACTTGGGCAAAGCAGGACCCAGCTCAAAGCTCATCTATCGTACTTACGACTGTGACTGATGTCGCTGGTTTTTTCAGTTTCCTGGCAATTGCGACATTGTTACTTCCTTCCTAACTTTATTAATGAGCAAATAGTTAAATCTTGCTTTTGGGCCATGGCTAAAAACGATGGATATAAAAGCTCAGATTGTAACTGCCAGCTTCATTATTGAAGCAATTCTATTCCGTCTCGAAAATTCAGGGTTAAAGAGAAAAGACCTTTACCCCTGGAAATAATTCGTAAACTTTGGAATGATTTACATATTCCTTAGATGATTTTGAATCCCTGGCTACTCTTACTTAGGCAAGCTCATCAATCCAGGAAGCCGCTTCACCATAGTCCAAACCACTCCAGGGTGTAATATCTTTCTGGTATTTTCGCATAACGAGATTAGCCAGCAAGCCAGTCCAGCCTGTTTGATGTGCAGCCCCGAGGCCTTGTCCGGTTTCGGCATGGAAGTATTCATAATAAAAACCTAAATCCCGCCAGTTTTCATCGCTCTGGAAAGGACTGTCTCTCCTGAGCGCAGGAATCAAACCCGCATCCGTCCTTCGGTAAAGGTTTACTAACCGATCAGATATCAAATTAGCAACCTGCTGCAGGTTGATTCTCTCACCATTTAAACAAGTTGCTTCAATCTTGAACTCAGGTCCAAGAAACCGATGAAACTTCTCTATCGCCTGAACAAGCGAATAATTAGTTGGCATCCATATTGGACCACGCCAATTGGAATTTCCTCCAAACATGGCCGATCTGGACTCACCAGGAACATATTCAATGCTTGCTTCGCCAATTCCGGGAAGAAATCCTAGATGTGTTTGGTGTTCATGAATGCGGCTAACACTGCGTACACCAAACTCAGATAAAAACTGCTCCTCATCCAGCAAATATTTCAATATCCTGGGTAACATGGAATGATCAACCAATGATAACAGGTGCTCTCCCCGTTCATTTTCCCAGTCGGGACAGGCACAAATGTAACTACCTCTGAACAAACCACCTTTATGCTCGCGCAAAATATCGCGAAACCTGGGCGCATTGGATAATAAGCGCTGGTCGATAACTTCACAGGCAAACAGAGGAATCAGTCCCACCCAGGAATAAACATCAATACGATGTGATGAACCATCAGGTGATATCAACAAGTCTTTGAAAAAACCCGCTTCCATATCCCACAATGAGGGCTGATCATTGTTTACACCGCCAGCGATAGCCTGAGCAATTGCCAGGAACTGCTGGTAACATTGAATAGCCATATCTTCATAATCAGGGTCCTTTACACAAAGCTCCAATGCCATGACCGTCATATTTAATGCAAACATCGCCATCCATCCAGTGGCATCAGCTTGTTTCAGGGTATAACCCGGTGGCAGTTCCCGTGAACGATCGTAAACTGAAATATTATCAAGCCCCAGAAAACCACCTTCAAAAAGGTTATGCCCCTGGTGATCTTTTCGATTGATCCACCAGGCAAAATTCAAAACTAGTTTATGAAAAACACGCTTGAGAAAATGCAGGTCTCCCTCACCACGCTGAGTGCGCTCTGCCCTGAAAACTTTCAAAGCCCCCATGGCATGAACAGGTGGATTTACATCCCCAAATGCCCATTCATAGGCCGGTATCTGTCCGTTTGGGTGAAGATAGCGTTCACTTAGCATCAGTGCTATTTGATGTTTAGCAAAATCCACATCCACCAAAGCCAGGGCAGCACAATGATAAGCCAGATCCCAGGCAGCAAACCAGGGGTACTCCCATTTGTCCGGCATACTAATAATGTCTTGCGCTTTTAAATGCTGCCAGTTTTTGTTTCTTCCTGAGATTCTGTTTCCCTGTGGCTTGATTTGATCACCTTCCAGCCAGCGCTCAACATCATAATGAAAGAACTGTTTTGTCCAAATCATACCTGCCAGGCAAGTTCTTAAAATTCGCATATCCTCCGGCACAGCCTGAGGTAATATCTCATCATAAAACACATCGGCTTCAGATCGTCGTGACGCGAACACTTTTTCAAAATCTTTAAAAGGCTCAGCTTTTTGCTTATTGACAAGAACCAAATCAAAACGTGTAGAGTGTCCCGGTTTAACGCTGACTTTACGATTAGCGGAGAACTTGGTACCAGTTAGCGCTGTATTTATGGACTCTGCCTCTCCATCAACAATCAATCGATGAAATGCATCTTTATAATGGATATTCCCATTTTCAATATCCCAGAGCTTTCGGCCATTGGACTCATTATCGGTAAAAAGCAAGTCAGCTTCATGAGCGCCATAAAGATAGTAACGGCCTAGCCGTTCCTGTTCAGCACACACACCCCATGACGCTCCATCGACATCATCTAATACGCTAATTAATGGCTTTTTATCATCATCGCCCCATGACCAATTATTTCTGAACCAAAGTGTTGGAATGACATTAATATCTGCTTCTTCAGGTCCGCGATTATGGACAACAATATGAATATGAATTTCTTCTGGTGATGCTTTGGCATAGAAAATGTCAATATCCCAGTAACGGGAATCTTCAAAGAGACCAGTGTCCAATAGACTAAACGAAGGGTCTAGACGACCACGTCTATGATTTTCCTCAACAAGCATCGAATAGGGATAAGAAGACTGTGGATATTTATAGAGATAATGAAGATAACTGTGAGATGGCGTTGCATCACGATAAAAATAATACTCTTTTACATCTTCTCCATGATTACCCTGGTTACCTGTCAAGCCAAAAGCACGTTCTTTTAAGATGGCATCCTTTCCATTCCATAAAGCCAGAGAAAAACACAGGAATTGATTTTCATCACTGATGCCACCCAGCCCATCTTCGCTCCACCGATAGGCACGCGACCTTGACTGGTCATGGTCAAAATATTCCCAGGAAGTTCCATGTTCACTGTAATCCTCACGCACAGTGCCCCAGGCCCTCTCACTTAAATAAGGACCCCATAGATACCAGTTTTCGTTACCACGTAATTGTTGTTCAAGTCGTTCACGTTCTTTATTCATCTTTGCGGCCTAAGGGAAAATCAACTGGAGCCAATGTTCCAGTTGGGAAAATTTTACATAGTCGCTACAATCAGCATGACGATTTCACAGCTATGCTGTTTGTTATCATGCAACTTTTAACCACCCTCTCTGAATCCCGGATACAATGTCATGCCACCATCAATGTACATCGTTGTTCCTGTCATGTAGTCAGAGGCATCAGAGGCCAGCCAAACTGCTGCCCGACCTATATCCATAGGTTCTCCAACTCTCTGGTAAGGAATCAGTTTAATCAACTCAGCCTCGGCTTCAGGTGTTTCCCAGGCACTTGTATTGATTGGTGTTTTAATCGCTCCAGGAGAAATTCCGTTTACCCGGATACCCAGGTGAGCCACTTCCTGCGCCAGGCTTTTCATAAACATTAATAAACCAGCTTTAGACGTCGCATAATTAACATGCCCTGCCCAGGGAATAATGTCGTGAACCGATGACATACAGATGATCTTGCCGGCAGAACAGGATAACTCGGTATCAATACCACTCCGTTTAAACTCGATAACCGCTTCCCTGGCACACAAAAACTGGCCCGTCAGATTTACATCAATTACTTTATTCCACTGTTGAAGAGTCATCTCCTCAATGGGGCCATCCCACTGCATTCCTGCATTCGCCACCAGAATATCGACACTACCCCAAGTATTAATTGTTTCAGAAAAAATGCGTTTCACATCCTCTTCTTTACTTACATCTGCCTGGATAGCCATCGCCTCACCACCGTCAGCAACGATGTCATTTACAACCCGCATCGCTTCTTTTTCATTTGACAGATAATTAACGACAACCCGCGCGCCAGCTTTTCCAAGTGCCCTGCAAACAGCGGCTCCAATACCAGAACTACCCCCTGTTACTATTGCCCGTTGTCCTCGTAGAATATTTGTTTCAAGAAAATGCATAGACCCCCCAATGATATTTATTTAAGGCAAACCAGCACCCTTTGCATCAACGTCAACAGCCTCAATCCTTCCTGATTTCAATTGTATGGCTTTCTCAGGATCATCTGTTTCGGATGTACAAATGTACAAGGTTTTTCGCGCTTCTCCACCTAACATGCAGGCATAAGGAGTTCCACGGGTATTACAAAAACTCACTTTACTACCGCCATGTTTCACACGTATGACCTCATGAGTCCCCGGTGACGCCACCCAGATCATTCCGGCATCATCAAGACAAATGCCATCGGGTGTTACATCCCCAAGCTCTGCCCATGTTCGGGATGATTTAATTTTCCCATAACCATCAAGCTTAAAGTCCGTGAGTCGATGGGCAAAGGTTTCAGCTACAATCAGATGTTTTTTATCTGGAGTAATCACGCTGCCATTGGGAAAAACGACTTCGCTTGATTCCACAGAAATCAGGCGATTTTTATCAATTAATAACAGTTCCGCTGAAGTCTGCTCATCACCACCATGCAAATCAAAACCGAAATTACCGGCATAAATGCGCCCTTCCTCATCTATCACCATATCATTGCAGTGAAATGAAGCATGCCTGGACAGGTCAGCATAAAGTTCCAGTTCAGAACCATTCCATTTCATAATTTGACGACGAGTCATGTAAACCACAAGCAAACTGCCATCGGGCAACCAGCCCAGTCCGCCAGGAAGATCCTCAGTTTCTATAATCGTTTCGAGTTTTCCATCCAGGTGTAATCGGTAAACACGTTTAGCATGCTGATCGGTAAACCAGAAATTCCCTTCATGCCATCTGGGGCTTTCTGGAAATGACAAACCTTCAATCAAAATTTTGCTCTGGTACACTTCCATGATTCAGGCTAAATATTCAGATGTTCCCGAACCGCATTTACCTGTTCGCCAACAGGTAAATCAATGGAAACAAGCAGCGCATTTTCGGGAACCTCTAACGAAGCAAGTTGACTATCCAGCAAATCAGCGGACATAAAATGATTTTTTCGGTCATTTAAACGTTGTTGAATCAATTGTGGTTCACCATAAAGATAAACAAACTTAATGTTGTTGATACCTTTACGCAAAATTTCCCGGTGGATCTTTTTCAAGGCTGAACAGGAAACTACAGAAAAAATACCAGACAACTGGTTTTGTTTTATTTGCTCATTTAATGCCATTAACCAGGGCCATCGATCATCGTCATCCAGTGCAATATTATTTTTCATTTTTTTAATATTGGCCGAAGGATGAAAATCGTCTCCCTCTAAAAACTCCCAATCGAGCGATAACGCCAGAGCTTTCCCAAGTGTGGTTTTACCGGCACCAGAAACTCCCATAACCACGATCGTTGAAATAGCTGAATTTGGCAATGCATCACCCTCTTATCGGTCGTCCACATTGATAACACATGAGACCTGCAAAAAGAATACTTCTTTCTTGAGTGTTGCAATTTTTTTCCAGGCATTCTGTTTTGATTTTTGACGACTGAGTGTCTACAGATTTGAAGCAAGTCCAGCAGAGATGGCTTTTACCCATTCTGAGTCACTGGCGGCATCACCACAGGTTTAAATCAAGCCCCTGGATTTCCCCGACCAGTGACTGATTCGTGGTAAAAAGCACACCACGCTTGTTCATAAAAGTCGATTCGGCATTATTGAGCTCAAGAGGTTGACCATGAAAATCGGTCGCGGTCGCACCCAGCTCATGAAACAGGCAGGTGATGGCGGCAAAATCCCACAAACTTCCGCCTCCATCTTGTGGTTTGGGAAATTTGAAATAACAGCCTGGAGGGTTTTCCAATACCCAGCATCCATTCATCACCGCCCCTCCCTTGTGCAAGGTTTTTAAGCCTGTTGCACTACTCTTCTGGGCAATAGACTCAAACTGTTCAAGCAACCCTGGATAAAACGGCTGTGCTTCCATACTGCGATCAATCACCAGCGTGAGTGGCTTGCCGAATAGCGATGCAGATGGGGGAAGTGTCCATGGTTCACCATTACGCAATGCACCCTGTCCTTTTACCGCTGTGTAAAGCATTTTTGACAACGGATCATAAACAACACCGATTGTCGGGTCTCCTGTCTTTGATACCAGTGCTATCGAGACAGCATAACCAGGCACAGCCTCTATGAAGGACAAAGTGCCATCGACAGGATCTATGCACCAGAAATAGTCCTTAACCAGACGTGCACCATCGTCCACGCTCTCCTCGGTCAACAGTCCCAAGTCAAACCGTTCGATAGTTGATTGCAGCGCCTCGACAATAATCGCTTCACTACGCAGATCCACCTCGGTCACCACCTGTGAAGCAAAAGTATCACCACCCTGCTTGGTCTGAACCGCAACGTTTTTGTCAGCATAACCTGCAATCAGTTCACCGGCCTGTTGTGCCGCTGCAATCGCACATTGTGAAAGGTAAACAAGATTTTCAGGAGTAAGTTTCATTGTTTAAGCGACACTTAATTGAGCTACAACTTCACGGGCAATTCTTTCGCTGTAGCTGTGAATTTTCCAGTGCCCTGGACTCCACCCCTTGACGAAACGATGGAAGTCAGTCCAGGCAACAGGATAAAGTGCCCGCCATTCCTGCACCAGCTCATCAAGGTCAATAGCACTGTCACGTACCAACAGCGAGCTGCGCAACTGATCAAAATAATAATCGAGCAATACGCTCTCATATCGCTCGCAGTCCTCTTCATAAAGGCAACTGCCGATGAAATAGGCTACATCCTTCATGCCGCAGCCACCACCGACATACTGGAAATCGACGGCCGCCACCTGCTCACCCGACTCTGAAAAACAGAAGTTAGCCAGCTTCGCATCGCCATGCACAAAAGTCTGGTAACGGGCTGTGTTCAGGCACTGGTCGATTTTCTCAGCTGCGCCTTTTAAGGTGGAATCATCCAAAGCCTCTAACTCATCGGGACGTGTATCCAGGTGCCAATAGGTACCCACTTGCCAAAGTCCAGTCGCAACCTGCCCCATAAAAGTGGCATGAAAGTTCGCCAGCCAGGATAAACAGGCCTGCATATTGGCCATTGAGACTGAATTCTTGCGCAGCGCAAAACCACTGGCATCCAGGTCTTCAAGTACCATGAGGAATTCTTCATCATCCTCTTTAAGGGCAAAGCATTGGGGCACACGGCAAGATTTATCGCAATATTGAGCCCAGTCACGGTACCAAGTGCTCTCTACATGGTAGGACTTGACCTTACGCTGATGAGAGATATCTGTATTCCATCCACGAGGATGATGCGCCTTATCCGGTAGCTTCACGTGTTTGATTACCACGCTTTGATGATCACAGCCAGTCAAACCATATCGCATGATTTTGCCATAACCACTCCACAAAGACTGAATTTCTCCGATATGAAAGATTGTATCTGCCACCATTGCCAAACGGGCAACATCCTGGAAATTCTGATTCATTGAGGTTGGTACCGCAAAGTTAAGTTAATGTGCTTGAACAAACTCGATATCAATACGGTTGTCATGTTTACAGGCATGCACCTCGACCATATTCGGTAAACGACTGCCCAAAAATAAATATACTGTGCTGGTTCATGATGTTAACTCGATAAATTTTCCCAGCGGTTGTTTGTCGGGCATACTCTGAACCAAATCATTTTTCGAAATGAAAATTTTAAATGTCAGACTGTCTCAGAATCTTGCTTCGAAAAACAGCAAATATCAGCGCAGCAATTGCCATTGCCCAAACTACAAGTGGACCGGTTGGTAAATCTGAAAAAACCGATCCAATCAAACCAAGTATATAACCAACAAGGCCGATAGCGTATGCCATTATCAGTCCGTATTTTGAACGTGTTACCAGGGCAGGAATGATAAGGCTGGCAAATACCAGGTAGACACCAACCAATTGGACCGAGGTTGTTATACCTAATGCAAATAACACATAAAACAATGTCGGGTTTTCTACAGCCCGGCCCTTGAACCAGGCCACCAATATCCCAACTGATAATACAAACGGCAGCCAGAGATCATTATAGGTTACCCAGAGTAATTGACCTGACAACAGGTCTTTTAAACGTTCACCACCATGAGGATCGTTCGCCAGAAGGATTAAAGCCGCAGTAACTGACAGGACAAATATGATTCCAATCAATGCCTCGAGAATGTCGGCCCAATGTCGTTCTGCCCATCTCAACCCCATAGAGCCGGCAAGCGCCGCTAAAAAAGCTGACAGTTGAATGCCCCACCCCTGCGGTTGATCATGGAGCACATGTACCAGGATCACACCGAGACCCGCCAATTGCGCTACTGCAAGATCAATAAAAATAATGCCGCGAGCAAGCACCTGGCGACCGAGAGGAACGTGAGTGCCAAGTACGATTATCCCGGCTAATAAAGGTGGGCCGAGTAAAGTGAGATCAAATAAAGTCACACTTTTTCCTCTTCTGTCAGTCGCCTGATAATTTCATTGAAAAAATCAAACAAATTGCCACTGTCTGGTACTGCGCTCACAGTTTGCGGCAAAATCACGACAGGTGTTCCCGTCTGTTCATGCAGCCAGTTCGATGGCTTGGTATTATTTAACGGCGAAATAATGATCAGGTCTGCAGACTGTTGTTTAAGATGTGCAAGATGCTCCAGGGAAGGCGGAATTCCGGGTTTCGGTTCCAGCGAACCAATACGTTTCATTCCCAACCAATCAAGCAGGTAAATCCACTCCCGGTGATGTACGATCACTTGCTTGCCAACCAGGGAAGCCGATCTTTTCTCCCATTGTTGAATCATTGGCTGCCATCTATCAATGAACTGCTCAAGACGAATTTGATAATTTCTCTTGTTGTCAGGATCTATATCCTGAAGACGTGCAGATAACTTAATTGCAACATTGAGTATTCTCCGCGGGTCCAGATGGATGTGTGGATTACCATCTCCGTGGACATCACCTTCCGCACGATCCAGACTAGTGGGTATCTCCAACAACTGAACTTGTTTCGTGGCCTCAAAATATCCAGCTTTTCCAGGTAGAACCTTCGGATTACTCGCTTTCCTTTGTAGCATCGGCATCCAGCCGGTTTCAAGTTCTGCGCCTGTACAAACAGCTAAATCTGCATTGCGCAATTTAGCAATCAAAGATGGCCTGGCCTGAATATGGTGAGGATCCTGACCTGCATGAGTGGCTGCAAAAACCTTCGCATGCTCACCGGCCAGCTCCGTGGTTAACGCAGCCCACTCCGGTTCACAGGCAAATACATTTAATTTAGCGAATGCCGCCACTGGCAGCAACAACAACCCCAGCAAGGCTATAGTTTGTTTAAATGGAATATTCATAACATTTCATCCAATGGATCAGTAACTATGAGCACCATGTGCGCCAAGTGTCATAATGTACTGAAGAAACCACTGGTCATCTGTTTCTTCACGTGAATTGTCCCTGGAGTATTGCAAGCGTAGACGACTGAACTCACTGGGTGACCAGTCAACCATCGCTGACCACCTGTCTGGATCATGGCTACTGCTTTCAAAGCCGGATTCCTCAAATATTTCATCATCCGCTTCACCAGTAGTGTTACTAATCATGGATAAATTGTTGTCAGCCGTTAGATGGTCATAGCGAAGTCCCGTGCGCCACTGGCGATTAAACTGGTAAAGGCCTTGTAAATACCAGCCTTTCTGATCACCGTCATAGCCAAACAGGGCATCGCCAAGTCCTTCCGAAACGCTAACCCGTCCATCTTCGTCACGCCATAAATATTCACCCTGTAATGTAATGGCTCTATCATTACCAAGATCGGTTTTCCAGACTGCATCAAAAACGGTTAAGTCTGAATCACCGGAAAATTTGCTGCCTTCATTCCCTCCACCATGATCGTGTCCATGACCACCGGCTGAACGTGAATCAACGTCAATATTCAGATAAGCCAGGCCAACCTGCCAACTGTTATCCCGGCCAACATCACCGCCGATCTTGGCAAAGACATTTTGCACGGCTCCAAAGTCACCGTCATTGCCACCACCAGGATAGGCACCGCCACGCAAAGCTTCTGCACCCAGTTCCAGGAATACCGTATCAAGTGGAGCTACCCAACTCCCCCTAATGCCATCATCACGATATTGCCCTCCCAGAAATGCCAGATAAGCCAACGGGGCATCGGCAAAATCCCAGGTATGGGTGTGGCGTTCATTCAAATAACCTAGTGATGAATAAAAACGGCCAAAGCGGACACCGAAACCAGCAGGTAATGAGAGCGTATCAACAAAAGCCTCTTCAACATCTACCTCAGTTTCACCATCATGCGTATGCAGGCCAATAGTAGCCTGCCCATAGAAAAGATTATCGACATTAGCTGATGCAGTCAGTTCGGTTTCCCAAAGCGCCAATCCTTCATCGTTCAGTCTGGCTTCACCACCTAAAGGCATTCCTTCTAAATGATAGTCTTCCGGGTCTTTTGAATAGCTGCTGATTCCACCTTGTAAAACCAGGCTGATAGCCGGGTTAAAACTATTGTCTCCTGCACCCGGTTTTGTCTGAACTTTTTCCTCTACCGCAGCAACTTTATTTTCCGTGCTTTCCACTTTTTTCTCAGCCGCTATAGCGCGCGATTCAGCCTGTTCAACCCGCTTTTCCAAGGCTTGAATTTGTTGCTCATGCTGCTGTTTCATTTCCAGCAGCATCTGTTTCAATTCAGCTATATCGGTTGACTCTGATGAAAAAGCACTCACAGGTGTACTTAACGCTACTGCCATGGCAGTGCTCACAATTTTCTTATTCATGTTTTCTCCAATGCAATACAAAACACCCACCATTTTTATGGCAGGCAGCAAGAATCAGGTTTTATACGATTGAAGTATTAAAAGGCGGGGCGCGTACAGCAAAGGCGTTGAAGACGAAATCTGCAACAAACGAATAAGTATTTTCGATGTTTTGGACAGATTGATTTGGGCAATTATTTGCAGCTAAGTTTGGGACATAGCCACTATCAAGCCCCGAGGCAAGAATGCAGAGAACACAGAGCTCTTGGCTTTGTCCATCATGGTCTGAATCGTCAAAATGCGCCAGGCCATGTAATTGAAAAAAAACCTGGGCGAAAAACAGCACAGTGGCAAGCAAGAGTGTTCGCCATTGTTGTTGATTCATTCTCAGAAAAGCTGGTGCTGCGCACAAGTTCATGCACTGAAGCCTAACATAAATTTACGTTATATTATAACATTTTGGGCGGTATTATTTTAAACCAAAAGAGCTGGTGAGCACGTTGACGGGGCAACGGTGAATTTCGGGATTTTAGCCCAGTAAGCTTACTGCTCTGTATAAGCGGACATTGCAGCTGAATTGGAAATGAACCATCACACTGCAGGACGGGTAAGCTCATCAACAATAACTTAATTTCCGAACTCAATTTCCTCTCGAACTTTATCCAGTCCTTCAACTGCACAATCATGATCGACATCACCAGGTGATTTCTGTGCGGGTGCG
>CAWDGV010000004.1:0-94519 GCA_963801985.1 uncultured Gammaproteobacteria bacterium | reverse complement strand
TTATGCCGGCTATGATGCCCAGGGCAAGCTTTTGGGTGTCGCTGCCCGGGCTGCGGCACAGGGTTATGCCGATATGATTTACCTGCTATATGGCTATGACCCTGCCTGCGAGTGTATTCGCGGTATCAAGGTTTTGAAACTGGCGGAAACCCCGGGACTCGGTGACAAGATCATCACCGATAAAAAATTCCTGGCTAACTTTGATGCCCTGGATGCCCGGGTGGACGTGGGTAATCAGGCTTTGTTGAATAAAATTGTAACGGTCAAGTCCGGTACCAAGGAGCATGACTGGGAAATTGATGCGATCTCAGGTGCAACGGTTTCATCTGTTGCTGTTGGCAAGGCTCTGAACCGGTCGGCACAGCGTTTGTTGCCCCAGGTTTTACCTGTCATGCATATGTTGCAACAGACGGAGTCATCACAATGAGCCAGAAAAAACAGGACCCTCGGATTACCTGGGAAACTTTTTCAGAAGGTTTATGGGTTAATAACCCGGTGTTTGTCATGTTGCTGGGTATGTGTCCGGTGCTGGCGGTGACCAACTCGGCAATCAATGCCCTGGCGATGGGGCTGGCAACGACTTTTGTGTTACTGGCATCCGGTTTCCTGGTTGCATTGTTGGGTGCATATATTCCCAAGCAAGTCAGAATTGCGACCTACATTGTTATTATCGCCACTTTCGTCACCATTATTGATTATGTGATCCAGGCGATCTCACTGGACCTGTACAATGCTTTGGGTGCTTTTATCCAGTTAATCGTTGTTAACTGTATGATACTCGGCAGGGCAGAAGCCTATGCTTCAAAAAACCGTCCGGCCAAAGCTGTAGTCAATGCGCTTGGCATGGGGCTCGGTTTTACCATTGCCCTGTTATGTCTTGGAGTCGTGCGTGAGATTCTGGGGGCAGGCGCCATCTTTGGTTATGACCTGTTTGGTCCCCAGTTCCAACCCTGGGTTGTGATGGTTTTGCCACCCGGGGGCTTCCTTGTTTTAGGTGCATGGTTATTATTGTTTGACTGGTTCAAACAACGCCAGGAGCAAAATGAAGCGAGCAAATCAGGAGGCCAGACCAATGTCGCCTGATTCACTGTCCTTTATTTTTCTGAATACAGTTTTAGCCAATAACTTCGTATTGGCGATGTTCCTTGGATTATGTCCTTTCCTGGGTGTTTCAGGAAAACTTAATACAGCAATCCCGTTGGGGCTTGCCACCATGTTTGTCATGCTGGTCAGTTCATTGTGTGCTTACGGCATCAACATAATACTGGTGGCGCTTGATATTGAATTCCTGCGATTGATTGCCTATATCGCAATCATTGCCAGTTCTGTGCAGCTGGTTGAAATGACGTTGAAAAAATACAGCCCGACGCTGTTCCGTTCGCTGGGTATTTTCCTGCCGCTGATTACAACCAACTGCGCGATACTGGGTGTCGCCCTGTTTCAGACATTCAAGGACTATGACTTTGCCCAGTCACTTGTATACGCTTCCGGTGCGGGCGTCGGTTTTACCCTGGCGATTGCCTTGATGGCGGGCCTCAGGGAAAAACTGGAATTATCCACGGTACCCAGCGTTACCCAGGGTGCAGCATTAAGCCTGATGCTGGGTGGTTTATTGTCACTGACATTTATGGGCTTTGCCGGTCTTGGCGGAGGACATTGATATGATGAAATACCTGCTTGCAATCACACTGGTTCCTGCTTTGCTGATAGGCTGGCTGCTAGTTCAACAGTTGGCGCGGCGTTACGCAGAGGCTAATCCTGAGCTGGGTAGTTTCCGGGAAGAAGGCGGTGGTTGCGGTAAAAACTGTGGCTGTCGAGGAGGCAGCTGTCAAAACAAGTGAACCTAACAAATGCCAGCAGAAGCGCTAAGCTTTAGCTAACCAGGATCCTGACTGATCGAGAATAACAATGAATGATCATGAAGAGAAAGCAGCAAATTATCGTACAGTATTTTTTGTATCCGATGGTACCGGCTTAACCGCCGAGACAAACGGCAGAAGCCTGTTGGCACAGTTTCCCGAGCTGGAGTTTGATACGGTCACACTGGCGTTTATTGACAGTGAGGACAAGGCTCGCGTAGCTCGTAAACATATCAATACTACATACGAGCAATCAGGTATTCAGCCGGTTGTTTTCAGTACGCTGGTGGAAAAACCGGAACAGGATGTTATACGGCAGAGTAAAGCACTTGTTATTGACCTGTTTAATGCTTTTCTTGAACCATTGGAAAAATGCTTTGGCATGGAATCGGCGCACAAGCTGGGGATGTCAAAAACCATTCTGGGTAAATCAACCTATCTTGACCGGCTCGATGCGATAGATTATTCACTGTCTCATGATGATGGAATTCGTCCCGATCAATATGATGATGCAGATGTCATCCTGGTGGGTGTGTCCCGCTGTGGCAAAACCCCAACCTGTCTTTACCTGGCAATGAACTTTTCGTTGAAGGCGAGTAATTATCCATTAACTGCGGATGATATGCAGCGGGACACGTTGCCTGATTTTTTACAGCAATACCGCGATAAACTGGTTGGTTTGACCATTAAGCCTGTGCCGTTAAGTCGCATACGGGTCAAGCGACGGCCCGGTAGTGATTATGCCTCATTGCAAAACTGTCAAAGCGAGGTCAAGACGGCTGAACGGATGTTTCAGCATGTCGGTATCCCCGTGTTTGATACCACGGAGACATCGATCGAAGAAATCGCAAGCAATGTGGTTAAAGCGCAGGGTATCAGTAATGAAAGAACAGGGTTTGCCTGAAGTCGGCATCATTATTATTTTTCAACAGGGGTGTAAGACATGACAATGTACGTGATTCCACTGCAACAACTGGGCATGGACGATGTTCCCAGGGTAGGCGGCAAGAATGCTTCACTGGGTGAAATGTTACAAAATCTTGCCCCCCTGGGTGTTGCTGTGCCGGGTGGTTTTGCGACAACAGCCGATGCTTACCGTGAATTTCTCGCACAGGATAACCTGGCTGAAAGAATTGCCGGACATCTGCAGGGACTGGATGTCGGGGATGTCATGGCGTTACAGGCAGTGGGTGCTGACATTCGCAAGTGGATTATGGAAGTTTCTTTTCCACCAGCCATGGAAGCTGCCATCGATGCAGCCTATGCCGGACTTGAATCGGAATACGGCAGTGAAGTTACCTGGGCGGTACGTTCATCAGCTACCGCAGAAGACCTGCCGGATGCCTCTTTTGCCGGTCAACAGGAGACCTACCTGAACGTGGCAGGACTCGAAAATATCAAGAAAGCCATACGCGAAGTATTCGCCTCGCTGTTTAATGACCGTGCTATCGCTTACCGGGAACACCAGGGGTTTAACCACGAGGAAGTGGCATTGTCAGCCGGCATTCAGAAAATGGTGCGTTCGGATATTGGCAGTGCCGGCGTGGCCTTTACCCTGGATACCGAGAGTGGTTTCAGGGACGTGGTATTTATCACCGGCAGCTATGGGCTTGGCGAGACGGTCGTACAGGGAGCCGTCAATCCCGATGAGTTTTACGTTCACAAGTCAACCCTGAAAGCGGGGCGCCCGGCTGTTTTACGCCATACCCTGGGTGAAAAAGCCATCAAGATGATTTATTCGGGAGATCCTAAGGATCCGGTAAAAACCGTTGATGTTGAAGCGGATGAGCGTCGGCAATTCTGTCTTAATGATACCGAGATCCAGTCGCTGGCCAGTATGGCCATGACGATTGAGGACCATTACCAGCGTCCCATGGACATCGAGTGGGCGAAAGATGGAGTTGATGGCCAGATCTATATTGTCCAGGCCCGTCCGGAAACCGTGCAGAGCCAGCAGAAAAATGCCCATACGATAGAAAAGTATGAACTGAAAGAGGAGGGCAGAGTACTGACCTCCGGAAGGTCGATTGGCAACAAGATTGGCAGTGGTCACGTGCGCCTGTTTAACAACCTCGACAGGATGAACGAGTTCAAGGCAGGTGACGTTCTGCTGACAGACATGACGGATCCTGACTGGGAACCCATTATGAAAAAGGCTTCGGCGATTGTTACCAATCGAGGCGGTCGTACCTGCCATGCAGCGATTATAGCGCGTGAACTCGGTGTGCCTGCGGTTGTGGGCTGTGGTAATGCAACCGAGGTGCTGGTCGATGGCTCAGAAGTCACGGTATCCTGTGCAGAAGGTGACGAAGGTTTTATCTATGCCGGCAAACTGCGTTTTGAACACAGCACCCAGTCAATGGATGCCATGCCCGATATTCCGGTCAAAATCATGATGAACGTGGGCAACCCTGATCGAGCATTCAGCTTTGCACAGTTGCCTCATTTTGGCGTAGGCCTTGCCAGGCTGGAATTTATTATCAATAACATGATTGGCATTCACCCCAAGGCATTGCTGAATTCGAAAAAAATGGATGATGCTGTTCGCCAGGTCATTATTGATAAGACCAGCGCATACAAGGACCCGATAGATTTTTATATCAGCCGAATTGCTGAAGGTGTTTCCACGATAGCCGCGGCTTTCTCGCCACAGCCAGTGATTGTGCGTATGTCAGACTTCAAGTCCAATGAATATGCCAACCTTGTTGGAGGCAGTCTTTTTGAACCGCACGAAGAAAACCCGATGATCGGCTATCGTGGTGCATCCCGCTATATCTCGGCAGATTTTCGTGAATGTTTTGAACTCGAATGCAAGGCAATGAAACGGGTACGCGATGAGATGGGTTTTACCAATGTTGAATTGATGATTCCATTTGTACGTACCTTGAAAGAGGCGGCAGCCGTTGTGGAAATCCTCAGGGAAAACGGCCTGCAACGCGGCAAGAATGGTTTACGCCTGATCATGATGTGTGAATTGCCATCCAATGCCGTTCTGGCCGAACAGTTCCTCGAATATTTTGATGGTTTCTCCATCGGTTCGAATGATATGACCCAGTTAACCCTGGGACTGGATCGTGATTCAGCGCTGGTGGCACAGTCATTTGATGAGCGTGATCCGGCGGTGCTGGCCATGCTGGATATGGCTATTACAGCCTGCAGGAAACATAACAAGTATGTTGGTATCTGTGGACAGGGCCCCTCTGATCATCCTGACCTGGCGAAGTGGCTGCTGGACAGGGAAATTACCAGTATTTCCCTGAATCCTGACACGGTGGTTGATACCTGGCAGCACCTGGCTGATTGATAAATAATAATAGTGATATCGCGTTCTGTAACAGGCAGGTAAAAGCGTGCAAGCACAGACGTTGGTATTACAGTCCCATCGCCTGCCATTGGTTCATCAATGGCTTGAGCCCTGTATTGATTCTGTCAGGAGGTGGTGTGACAGGTATGGTTTTGAACATCGTTTCATGGATGATGAGCTGTTCAGCCTGGTGCCTGGGGATTTACTGCATAAATTTTCAGATCAGAAAGTCATTGCTACTGACCTGGCCCGTTTATTTTGGATGCAAAACTCTTTGCAACAGGGCTACCAGACTGTTATCTGGTGTGATGCTGACTTCCTGGTATTCAAGCCGGAAGAATTCGTGTTAACGGATGACAGCTATGCACTGGGTCGGGAAGTCTGGGTACAACATGATAACAAGGGCCAGTTACGAGCCTACAGGAAAGTACACAATGCTTTTATGATGTTTCGCCAGTCCAATACTTTTCTCGACTTTTATACCGAAACGGCCGAACGCCTGCTGCGCATGAATACGGGTACTGTACCACCACAGTTTATTGGTCCGAAGTTACTGACGGCTTTGCATAACATCGCCCATTGCCCGGTTATGGAAACCGCAGGTATGCTCAGCCCGCTGGTTATGCGTGATATGCTGACCAGTGATGGTGAAGCGCTGGAGCTGTTTAAGCACGAATCACCTGAATTAATAGCAGCGGCCAACCTGAGTAGTTCCGTGGCGCAGCGTGACGGCCTTTCTGAAAAACAGATGCAGGATCTGATTAGCGGATTGCTGAATGAATGAACTCAAAGAACAACGGGTTCAATGTCCTTACTGTGGTGAAAATATTGATGTTCTGATCGACTGTTCAGTTGAGCAGCAATCCTATATCGAGGACTGCCAGGTCTGCTGTCGGCCTATCAATTTTTATGTAACTGTTGGCATGAATGACGAAGTGACTGTGATGGTCGCACATGAGAATGACTGAATTGTATTACTGATTGTTAAAATCTATTGGCTTATTCATATCTAACAATTTCAAAATTAGCCGAAAACAGAATAACCTTTAGCTCGAAAATTACTTATCTCGAATACCCAGGAAGGTAAAACTATGAAAGCGCTACTGATCAAGCCTGAAAACCAGTCGATTGAAACTATTGAAATTACAAACAAGGATGAAATCATCAACCTGATCGGGTTTGATACCGTGATTGGCGATGAAGTAGGAAGCAATGGTGACAAGTTGTATTTCGACGAGGAATGCTTCCTGCGCGGCACCGAGGGCAGATTCCAGATCGATAAGTTGATTCCGGTTTCCGGTATTGGCGTTGTAATTGGCTCTGATGCCGATGAAAACCTGTCGGATGTGAATACTGATATCGAGGATATCCGTGCCCGTACCAAGTTTCTCTGACATTATCTGAATTTAACAAAGGGATTAATTTCACAAGATGCCTTTAACTTCGATTCAGACTCGACCTGCTAATGCATCAGATCTGGATGCGATTAATGCTCTTATCAGTTTGTGCGTAATGGGTTGGGATCTGCCGGAACGGGTCAAACGCCTGTCCATTGGCAGTTACCAGTACAACGAGCTGGATCTGCAACACCTGCATTTATTTGTGGCATTGGATTCCAGCGGTCATATCGTCGGTGTTGTCGCCCTTGAAGAAGCCGATACCTCAGAGCTGCCTGGTGCACAAACAGGTTTGCTTTTGCACGGGCTGTACACATCACCGGATAATCAACGGCAGGGCATTGGTAAAAAGTTGCTTAAGTTGGCATTCGACCGGGTACGCGATCAGCAACTTAACGGCTTACTGGTAAAAGCACAAGCTGATGCCAACAGTTATTTCCAAAAGCAGGGATTTTCTTTGTTACCTGTTGTTGACCATAACAAGGATTATCCCCATCGCTGGTGGAAACCAGCCGTTTAAATCTCGATGATTAGATTCCCAGAGCACTCAGGTCCAGGTTGCCGTCGGTCATGGGTGGGCACCAGAAATAGCTGCCGGTAACCGGATGGGTAAAGTTAAACAGGGCATCGACGATACCATCATCTTTGCCAACCATGCGGTTTAACAAGGCTTCGAAGGCATCAAAAGAATGTCCGAATGCAATAAATACCAGGCCTGCCTGGTTGGCATCAGCCCAGGGCATTGATCGCCTTAATACAAAAGCTTCCGGTTCAAAGTCTTCCTGTGCAGTACGTTTGACATGGGCAGAATCCGGAGCATCATCGATTTCCTCGTTATCGCTGATACGACGGCCAAAAGTATGGTCCTGTTCCTGCTGGGGCATATCCTGGAAATGCCGCAGGTCATGCACCCATTGCTGAACGGCAACAAAGCTGGAACCATCCATGCCAGCTCCTTTGTCCTGTACGGTGCCTGCATTTATCGCATCGTCACCCTCGGGATTTTCAGTGCCATCTTCATAACCGGTCAGGTCACGGCTGTCACGGTACTGGAAGGCATCAATCTTATTCTCAAGAACAAAGCTGTCTGACAATAACTGTTGTACTTTCATCGCTTCATGCAGCAGGTCACCGCGGTCATCACCGCGTAGCCAGATCCATAAGGCAGCTGAAGTGCTGGGGACGTCAAAGCCGGGACCAGTCTGTGCTGGAAACGCCCGCAGTCCATTGATCTCTTTAGCAAGTGACTTGATCAGTGATTGTCCCAGGCCGACAACGATGTTATCGCCATTGGCAAAATCCGCTAATACCTTAAGCGAACCGGTCGCATTGGCTTCTGCTTTCAATGAGAAAAACAGGTAGAGAGCCTGTCTGGGAACTGCTGAAAGAATTCCAGGTTGCGTGTTCTGCATGGTGAGTTGTCTCCACTCCAGTGTATTGTTGGAGACTAGCTTAGCGCATGTGTGTTAACAAAAAAACACTAACAACCTTCACCAATATTCAACTTGCCCTTGGCAGCAGGCAGATCTTCAGGACCGAGACCCAGGCCCAGTCCCAGGCCGAGATCGTCCATTTCCTCTTCAGGTGTGACGGGCTCCAGTGGCGGAACGTAACCACCAGACTGTTGCGCGGGCTGGACTTTGGGGATAAGTCCGGCAGTAGCAACATAATCACCTTCAAACCAGCAGGAAACAGCTTGTTGCCTGGCCAGTTGCAGAGCTTCGGCTTTTGTCGAAGGATTGCCGGCAGTATCGGCCATTTGTTGTTGCCACAGGCTATAGCCACCTGACAGGTAGTAGGCATTGATACCTTGGAGATGCAGTAAGGTAACAAGCTGGGCAGCCTGTTCTCCGTCACTGGAGTAAATCAGTATGTCTTTACCCTGAGGCAGGTTATTCGTGCCTGCCGTCAATTGGCTGACAGAGGCCGATTGTGCTGTTTTGATATGTGCCGCTTCGAAATCCATGCTGTTGCGGATATCGTAAAGCGCATAGTCACCACGTTGCTTGATGATGCGGTCAGATAACTGATCAGTGGTGATTGCCAGATTGCCTTTGTTGATGGACGATGCTGTAAGATTGATTGCTTCTGCATTATCAGCGGGTTGGCTGCAGCCACCGATTAATATCGCTGTAACGAGAATGCCCGTAGTTAAAGGTCTGAAAAAAGAGTTAATTGCCATGACTGGCTCCTGTTACAAGTCGTGTAGCCGATCCAGCAGCTTGGGTTCAAACTGAATTTCATATTGTTGCCAGGAACTGGCCTGACCCAGTTCCAGAGTGACGTGCCGCAGCATGTAGCCACCAAAAAGTACCAACAGGGGTGCCAGCAGCAGGATGACGCTGCGAGCGCGCATCTGCCAGAGTTCCAGTACTAATGGAATGACAAGACCTGCGGCGACAAACAATCCCCAGAATGCCCAGGAAAAGTCTCCGCCCATGACAAGCTCCAGGGCATCAAGCTGAGGTTTGCTGCCGGTGCTCAGGCCGATGAGTAACAGCCCGACCAGCAGTAATTCAACAACAATAATCAGCATGTCAATTTTGGCAAACAGGTGTTTTTCCATGGCATCCCTGGCGCCAATGATGATGAATGCAGCAGCGGCTGACAGGCCGGATATCAGGAAGAGAGGACCAAGAATGCTGGTATTCCAGAAAGGTCGGGCGCTAAAAGTACTTAACAGGATACCGGTATAGATACCCAGGGCAATGGCAACCGGAATGGCACTGATGGAGATGAGCCGGATCTTTTTCTCGGAGAGATCAAAAACCTTAACAGCGAGGGCATTGAGCAGCGGAATTTTTTCGAGCAGCCTGGCAAGGCCGGGATAACCTTTACGAAAGGTCGCCGCAATCTGCAGGATGCTGATGGGATAGACCAGTAACAAAATCCAGGAACCCCAGGACATCGGTGAACTGGGTTGCAAGGTGGTGTAGAAGCGGAAGACATATAGCTTGTGTTCCAGGTCAAGAAACAGGGTTGTCATTCCGATTGAAAGTACAATGGGTGCCCATAAAGGCAACTGGTTGGCCGTGAAAGGCAGTTGCTTGTCCTTGTTAAGCAACTGGCTGAGCGCGGCAAAGAGCATAATGCCGGCCGTTACACCACCCAGGAACAGGTAGACAGCAACTTCCCAGGTCCAGATATCCAGCAAAGGATCAACCTTGGCGTTGTATCGTGCGGTTGTCAGTACTTCTTCAATCATGCCTTTATCCTATAAATCCGCATTTACAGCAGGTAATAAACATTGGGTTCATTGCCGGTTTCAGGCATCAATGTTTTGTAATTGCGGGTTCTCAGCAGGGTGGCGACTTTGCTGGCCGGGTCATCCAGTAGTCCGAAATGCATGCAGTGAGTAGGGCAGGTGGATACACAGGCAGGGTCCTGTCCTTTTTCAACACGATGATGGCAGAAAGTGCATTTATCAATATAACCTTCTGGATGCATGATCAGGCGCGCATCATAGGGGCAGGCGGCAATACAGGCTTTACAGCCAGTACATTTTTCAGCATCAACCAGCACAATGTTGCTGTTATTCCAGTAGTGACTGGCACCGGTTGGGCACAGGTACACGCAGGTCGCATGACTGCAATGGTTGCAGCGCTCTGAACGAAACTCGGTTTCGAGGTTGGGATAGGTGCCGCGTGTCGCTTCAACCACCCAGTCGCGATTGAGTCCCACTGGTACATTGTTTTCAGTTTTGCAGGCGACGACGCAATCGCCGCAGCCGATGCAGGTTTTGGTGTCGATGACCATGGCATAGCGATTCATAACATCAGGCTTCCACGAAAGTAACAAAATTTGAGCGCATGCCCGTGCCCCCGGAGATAGGGTCAATCTTGACATTGGTGATTAGTGAAGCATCGTCTGCGCCAACACCCTGGGTAAGGCGCAGGTTGGGAGCGGTGTGTCCAAAGCCATGCACCATGAATACCGCATTCGGTCCAATACGTTCTGTGATGCGAACACGTATGCTGTTACTGAGCACACCATCCTGGTTTTTAAGCTTGATGTAGTCACCGTTGGCCAGCTTATGCCCGCTGGCGGTACGCGGGTTCACCCATACCGTGTTTTCCGGCATTAACTCAAATAAAAGCGGGTTGTTGGTGGTCCGGCCAAAGGTATGTGCTGGACCGCGTCCGTATATCAGGCGATAGAAACCATCCGGTGCATTATCGGGTGGCGTATATTTCGGTAGCGGATCATAGCCATTGTCAGCCAGTAGCTGGGAATAAAGTTCAATTTTTCCGCTGACGGTTTTGAACTTGCGAGCTTCACCGGGCTTGAAATACAGATCACTTTTGCGGCTGAATTTTTTTACGCCGATTTTCTGCATTTCCTCCAGTGAGCTGCCGACCTGCTTGAGTTGCCAGTCCAATACTTCGGTATAGTTTTCCCAGGGAAAATAGCTGCCTAGCTCAAGTTTTTCTGCGAGCTGTTTTGCCATCCACCAGCCGGGTTTGGAATGGTAACGTGGCTCAAAGGCGGGTGTTCGCAGTGCCAGGCTGGGCTCTCTCTCGGGGGAATTACGCAACTTGTCATGGCGTTCCAGGTAGGTGCATTCCGGCAGGATAATATCGGCATAGCCGGTTACCTCTGCAGGCAGGGTGTCAATAACGACCACCAGATCAAGACTGTCAGCTGCCTGCTGAAGTTTCTCACCGATATTCGGAAGGGTAAGTGGCAGGTTGGTAGCATAAACAAACAGCCCTTTGAGGTAAGCTTCATCACCGATACAGGCATCAATAATGGCCTGGCTGATACCTGAAGGCGCCAGCGGAAACTGAGGCTGGACCTTGCTTTTCCAGTCTGTAAGCGGCTTGGCCGGTTTGGGTGCCGGGAACTTTGGCAGTTCCACTTTTTCCGGAATGAAAAAGCCGCCCTTACGTCCCCATGAGCCGAGCAGGGCATTTAATATCGCAATCGCACGTGAGCGCTGGGTATCATCGCCGTACCAGGTGGTATGCCGGCCGGGATGCACCAGTGAAGCCGGTGCGTGCATGGCCATGGTTTTAGCCGTGGTTCGAATCAGCTCAGGTTCAAGCCCGGTTTCCAGGTAGGCCCATTCCGGGTTGAAGGGTTGTACATGTGCTTTTAGTTGTTCGAAGCCGGTTGTGTATCGTGCGACATAGTCCTGGTCGTATAGGCCTTCATTGATGATGACATTCATCCAGGCCAGTAACAGTGCAATGTCAGTACCGGGTTTGATTGGCAGCCAGTGTTCAGACTTGCTGGCGGCGACAGAGAAACGTGGATCAACCGTGATGAGCGAGGCACCATTATCGAGTGCCTGGGTTAACGTCTGTACCTGGGAGTTATGCAGGTTTTCGCCAATATGCGATCCGATTAAGACGATGCACTTTGAGTTGGCCATATCGGTGCGGTCCGGCGAGCCCACGGATTCACCATAGGTCAGGCTGAAACCAATCTCACGGGGGCCACGGCATTGCGCATAGGAAGGATGTGCATACACAGGAGAACCAAAGGCTTTTAACAGGCGTTCGAAATGGCTGCCGCCGGAGCCATGTGCAAGCAGCGCAAGGCGATCATTACCATGTGTTTTTGCAATTTCCTGCATGCGACTGGCGATAAAGGTCAGGGCTTCGTCCCAGCTGACAGACTTGAATGTCTGCTTGCCATCCTGGGTTACACGCATTAACGGTTGTTTCAGCCGGTCACGGTCCTGGTATGCACCGATACCTCCGGTCCCGCGGGTACATAAGCGACCTTCACTGTGTGGGTCATCCGGGTTGCCAATGATCTTCCACGGCTTGCCGTTTTCCGTGTGTACCACCCCGGCGCATTTCCAGAAACAGATGTCACACACGGTAGGTGATACCTTGATTTCTCCACTGCCAGGCAATGCCGTTGTGGTGCAGCCAGCAAGGAAAATTGTTGGCGTGGCTGCAGTGGCACCCAGTAGGCCCGAACGTTTGATGAAGTCGCGTCTATTCATAATATGCTGGCAATGATTCCCGGTTTTAGAAACTGATATTGCCCTGGTCATCAAAGCTGGGGGTTTCATTCAGGAAACGCGCTTTAAGACCCTGCTTGGCCAATGTAGCCTGGGCCATTTCAGCCCGGATACCATTTTCGCAGTAGACAATGATTTCCTTGTCTTTGGGTAAATCAACAAGCCTGGTTTCAATTGTATCCAGAGGGATATGTACCGAGCCTTTCAAGGCTCCATTTTTTACAATTTCAGCTTCAGTGCGGACATCGACGAAGACTACCTGGTCGGGTGTATTTAACAGGCTTTTAAAGTCTGCGGGAGCAATGGCACCTTTAGCCAGTTTCTTGGTGAACTTGATCTCAGAGGCCAACTGCGCGGATGTCAGTGGGAGATTATCTGCCTTCCAGGCTTCAAGCCCGCCTTCGATAATGGCTATGTTTTTATAACCCCATTTGCGCAGTTCCTTGAAAGCCAGCAATACGGATTTGCTGGAATGCGTCTCGGCATACAGGATGATCGGTGCGCGCCTGTCAGCAACGCCGGGCAACTGCGCTTTTTCTGGGTTTTGATAAAGTCAGCCGTCATTTCGGTCAACTGAGTTGTTGGCAAAGACACGGCACTTGGCAAATGCTCAGCTGCCGCCTGCGCTTTATCCCTGACATCAATAATGATGTGATGTTGATCAAGGTTTTTGGAGACCCAGCCGCGGTTAGCATGAACAGGTAACTTGGCTTTTTTCCAGCCGGGAAGGCCTTGCTGGAATCCTTTCACGTTGGTATAACCGGCTCCCTGGGCAATCTTGATGGCTTTGGCCGTGAACGGGCAGGTTGGTCCGCCACAATAAAACACCAGTAACTGGTTCTGGTCGGCGGGCAGGTTTTTAAGGAATTTTTCTTCATCCACAACCGGTGTTGAGATTGAAGAGGGTACATGACCTTTCAGGTATTTCTTTTGTGGACGCGCATCGCCAAGCACGTAAGGGCCTTCTTTTTTCTGCAGAATGCCCAGTAACTGTTTGATATCAATTTCCAGTCCGGGTGGCAGACCAAAAACAATCTTGCTGATTTTGCTGGCGGGCATGCCAGGTTCAAATTCCACCTTGACCAGGTCCGGAGGGGAAAGCTGTTTGATACCTTCAACATTTTCAAACTGCGTTGCATCATCGAAACGTACAACTGCAGCCGGTTTGCCTTTGATATCAATCTGGATGGTGTTGGCCTTGTTGGAAATATATTTAACCCGGCCTTTTACCGTGTCAGCAGCAACGGGTGCAGCTAAACATATTGCTAATGCAAGAGAAGTAAATTTAATGTTCATCGCTTAAGTTGCTCCTAGTCTGTTGTGCCTGTGGGACAGACAGATTCTTCGATTTTTAATCCTGGCCTGCGTAACGTGCCACATTCAATGGGAATGGCGGCTTTTGCCAGTAACGTAAATATCAGGAAACCCAGTGCCCAGATACCAATGGAAACCCCGATTTCGATCAGGGTTGGCGTGTATTCGTAGATCTCACCTATGGGAGTAGGGACAAAGCCCGGAATGACAAAGCCCATGCCTTTTTCAATCCAGACGCCAATAATGGTTAAAACAGCAGCAATGTTAAGCAGCGTGATATTTTTGCGTAACGGGTGAATGCTGCCGATAAAAGTGGCGACAGCCAGTAATGCGATCGCAGTCCATATCCAGGGTGTCAGAGACCCATGACCATTTAACCCAAAGAACAGGTAACGGGCAGAGGCGGCATGTTCTCCCTCGTTATAAAATTCTGTAAACAGTTCGGCCAGCATGAAAAACAGGGTAATTTGCAGCGAAATAGTCATCACGATCGCCAGGTGATTAATCACTGTTTTCTTGATTGGAAAGTTGCTGACATTGCGAATGATCTGCAGACCCAGCAACATAATGGCGGGCCCGGAACAAAAAGCCGAGGCAATGAATTTTGGAGCCAGTAAGGCGGTATGCCAGAATGGGCGACCGCTATTGGCTGAAAACAGGAAGGCCGTTACCGTGTGAATTGAAATAGCCCAGAGGATGGCCAGGATAACAAACGGGAAATAATACTTAAGCTTGGGTAATGAATTGCGGTAATGCGAAAACACAATATAAAAAGAAATGCCGACGTTTAGCAGCAGGTAACCGTTTAATACGACGACATCCCACACCAGCATCGATTGAGGGAAATTAAACTTTCCCAGTCCCGGTACAAGATGCCAGAGCCGGTCCGGACGTCCCAGGTCCACCACAACAAACAGAATGGCCATGGTGACAGCCGTGATTGCCATGGTATCGCCCATCAATACAACATACTTGATGTCGTTACGGTGAAAGATGTAGGCCGGTATGACCAGCATCACGGCAGCAGCAGCGACACCGACAAGGAAGGTGAAGTTGGCAATATAGAAGCCCCATGAAACCTGATTGGTCATATTCGTCACTATCAGGCCCTGGGTAAGTTGCTGGTAATATGACCAGCAGCCAATGGCGATTAACAGCAGCAGAAAAACTACCCAGGCTTTGTAAATGCGCGGGCCGCGTAACATTTCAGCGGAGGCATCCAGGATTAAGTAGAAAAAATCTTTCATGAGTTTATCCTTCCCCTGATCCTCTAGGCATCCCTGAAATACCAGAACTTGGGCTCAGTGCCGAGCTCTTCTTTTAATCTGAATACGGCCTTGTTTTCCAGCACGTAGCGGATCTCGCTGGCAGGATCAAGCAGGTTGCCAAAAATTCTTGCCCCGGTGGGACAGGCTTCCTGGCATGCAGGCTGTTTGCCTTCGCGGGTTCTTTGCACACAGAAATGACATTTTTCCACGACACCACGCGGACGTGGCCGGTTACCCAGGTAATGCGTCTCTGTTGTGATTTCGTCTGCGGGCAGGTCTGGATTACCCCAGTTGAAATGACGAGCCTGGTAAGGGCAGGCAGTCATGCAATAGCGGCAACCGATGCACCAGTCATAATCCACCACCACAATACCGTCAGGTTCAGTCCAGGTGGCCTCAACGGGGCAGGCTTTTACACAGGGTGGATTGTCACATTGCATGCATTGCATCGGCAGGTAATAGCTTCCTTCATGCGGTACTTCAGCACTGTCGTAGTAGTGGTCTGCATGGTTAAGGTCAAGACTGCCATCCGGCATTTCCAGTACACGGATATACTGTGTATCACGGCTCAGGTTGTTCTCTTTGACACAGGCATGCACGCAGTCACGATAACCACGACATTTTGAAATGTTCAGGGCATAGCCGAATACAACATCATCCTGGGCAGGTGTGTTCTTGCAGGTAATGTCGACGTCGTAGCGGCGTTTGGCCTTACGCTCGATACGTGCCAGGGTTTCCTGAACTTCCTCAGCGGTCATTTGCTGATAGTGTTTCTGGAAAAAATCAGAAAAAGTATCACTAAGAGTATTGCCACCCCAGGCGGGCATGGCTGCGGTTGCACCAGCTGTCGCGGTAAGCGAACCCAGTCCTTTTAAGAATTTTCGACGTGCCAGGTCAGGTTTGTTCTGTTTTGAATCACTCATGGCGGTTGCTCCAGGTGAAGACACCATGTGTATTTGATGTAGTCTCGCCGGGTTCACTTGAGGTCCAGTGTGGCGGGCGTTGCAGTCCCATGCGAATCTCTGGGCCAGCTAAAGCTTCGCGGGTTTTAAAGGCAGGTGCATGCTGGTAATGGCAGGCGGTACAGTTATAGACCTGTCTCTTGCCCTGCCAGTTGCCAAGTCTTTTTCCATGGGCACCAAATGCCCAGTCCCTGGCCTGTGTGACATGGCACTGGCTGCAGAGAATATAGGCATCTTCAAAATTCAGTAACTCGCCATCAAGGGTTTTTAACGAGACACTGCCTTTTTCATCATGACAGGTAAAACACCAGAATTGCCCCTTGCCGTGTAAACCGTGTTGTAACTCAAAGTTATCATGTGGAATATCCAGTTTTCTGGGCGTCAGGTTACTTTTGACAAACTGGTGACAATTACTGCAAGGATGCATCTCGGTGTCTTTTGTACTGGGTATGACTTCAAAATCCGGAATGCCTTTAAAAAGTTCGTAAACTTTCAGGGGAGTTTGATCAAGGTCAGGTGAGGTTACTTCTTCAATAGTTAAGCGCCTGGAGGCTACAGTTTGTGTTGCTTGTTGAACGGATTCATTCGGGTCAAGCGGAGTATCGTCGACTTCAAAAGAATCCCAGTTCCATCCATCTGATGAATCCGCACTGGCTGATGCCTCTGCCTCAGCAGGTTGTTCAGCTACAGTTTCATCAGTTTCCTGGGCGAATACCGGGCTATTTAATAAAACAAATAAGCCAACAAGCAGGATAAGAATGCTGCGAGATAGTTGTTTAATTATCTCGTGGCAATTAGTTGTGGTTTTGTAGTTCGACATCGAATTGACTCGCCAAGGGCCCGGCTGAAGCCGGGCCTCAGGTTCAGGAGACAATTAGAGTCTTACTTCTGCTGATGCAGCAAGCTTGGGACGTAAAAGGTCATCCGGGATCTTGCCTTTTACTTTGGCCTTGATAGGCGGCAGTAACAAATCATACAAAGCTTCTGCCCTGATAATAGCTGTGCTGCCTGTTTTTGGAATTTCATACTCAAGAGTACGCTCTTCGTTAGGTTTCAGGCGAGTGTCGGCCAGAACTTTCTTGGCCTTTGGTGGTGCAGTAGGTCCAGTTTCATCACCCAATGTGTACCAGAAAGCAGACTTTGGATCGTCCTTGATGGGGTGTTTCTTGTAATTCTTCCAAAGTTCTTTACCGCTTTTGTCATAAGCGGCCACTTTGATATAGAAGTTGCGGAACGGCGCTCCTGTAGGGAAAGCATGTGGGAGCCTGTTGCGAACAGTGATAGTGGCCTTGATTTTATTGCCATTGGTTTCTGTTTTCATATCCATGGCAAGACCACGGGCAACCATTTTTCCACTGTGTCCACCTGCCATGCTGTGGTCGGCTATAGTCACGAACTCACCTTCGACGACTTTACCTTTTTCCATTTTAGGTACAGTCACTACAGCCATGTGGCAGGACTGGCATGGCGCAAAGCTCTTGCTGTCACGATATTCCTGTCCGGTTACACACAAAGGAGCACCATGGAAGTTTGAACGTTTTTCATGGCATCCCATACAGGCTTCATTGCTTTTGAAAAGTGCAGTGTTGTTGCCCTTAAGTGGTGACGGATGATGGATCGGTGTTGGCCATTTGGAACCTTCTGCTACCCGTTCGGTGGTATAGGTGTTTCCTGTTGGCCCGTGCAGGCTTTCTTTATCGATAACGTAGGCATCAATACCGTAGAGTGGCTTGCCGTCTTTGGTTTCATTACCTTTGAAGCCTTTGAAGCTGTGGCAGGTAACGCAGCTGATGCCATTGGCATAGGCAGGTTTGGCATCAAGCTTGGTTTTCTTTTCCATGGCGGCTACCGGTGCATGGCATTTCAGACATACGGGGTATTGGCCTTTTTTTGTTTTAACGCCTTCTTTTTTGGGGTCGCCTATAACGTTCTTGTAGAAAGCACCATGGATCGGATCTTTTAAGGCAGAACTGTTTGCATGCATGGAAGAGGACCACTGATTGTAAATCTCTTCATGACATTGTTTACATGCCGTTGCATCGACATGGTGAAGTAATGAGTCTTTTTCTGTTTTTGCCTGTGAAACAGCCGGTAGCAGAAGCATGCCGCTTACCAGAAGACAGGCAATATGTCGGAAAGATTTAAACATGGCCCGGGTTCTCCTTTGGAATGAAAGTTTTTATTTTTTTCGTATAAAAATGCTTGTTGTTTTTATTATCTGGTACTAACTTTTTTTTCATACGTAGAGCTAGTCTCTAATAGAAACTGAAGAATATCAATATAAAAATTATGGTATTAGTTTTGTGTTAAAAAGGAATATACCGAAACACTTATTTAGATGCGTGGGCGACTTTTACTTCTCAGCGCCAACATCGCATGATAAACATCATGAAAACATCCTTAGGCAATTTGTTTGCAATACTGTTGTTGATCCCGGCGGCTTACGCAGCTACCAACCAGTGTATTGAATGCCACCAGGGTATGGGGCACGAGTTAAACCCGGCACATCAGTTTACTGATTCGACTTGCATTGCCTGCCATAAAGGCGCTGAAAACACGGCAGTTAAAGCATCAGCTCATCTGGGGATGGTTAAAGTACCTGGCGAGCTAGCTAATGCGCAGGAAACCTGTGGCCAATGTCACGATAAGCATGTCAAAGGCGTGCTGACAAGCCGCATGCATACAGGGCAGGGGATTGTCAGTAAAACCCGAAAACTCTTTGGTAACGTCACAGAAGACCAGGATGGAACAACGTTTCAAAACCTGGGAGAGGGTATTGGCGATAGCCTGTTGCGCAAACTTTGCGTCAGTTGCCATCTGGGGCAGGCTCGCAGCCCGCAAAACAGCGACGTGGTAAAGGCCCGTGGGGGAGGATGCCTGGCATGCCATCTTGATCAAACTGGCCAGGCAAAACATGCCCGCCTTTCAGCCCGGGTGAATGATGGAAAATGTTTTGGTTGTCATTCACGTTCAGGACGTATTTCTTTAAATTATGCCGGGCTTGCAGAAGTTGAAATTTCGAATCTGGCGCATAGCCATAAGGATCTGGCCCGCTTAAGCGACGGACGTCTTGTTGAGAAAAAGACAGCGGACATTCATCATCAGGCAGGCATGGCATGTATTGACTGCCATACCGGCAAAGGCTTGATGAATCTCGCTACGGATGACAGGGAATCATCTGTCGATATTCAGTGCATTGACTGCCACGCAAACTCAAAACCGCGTCTGACAAAGACGACATGGCCAGTTGCATTCCAGGCGATGCTGGCAAGAATTCCATTCGCAGTTACTGATAACAAGCCTTTTTTGCAGACGACACGAGGTACGCCGCTTTGGCATATCGATGTCGGTAAAGATCAGCTTTGGCTGTATCCCAAGCTGGGAGGCCAACCACGTCTCATTCCACAGCTTGCAAGCAATCATTCGTCTTATTATAAATCGCATGAAAAACTGACATGCCAGGCCTGTCATGCTTCCTGGGTGCCCCAGTGCCTGGGTTGTCATGTTGGCTATGACCCAAGCCAGGATCAATGGGACCATTATTCACAATCAGTTACCCATGGACGCTGGCAGGAGAAACGTTGGGATATCGGTACCTCGGTCCCGACTCTTGGCTGGAATGGGCAGGAAAAAATTGGTGTGTTCAGTCCCGGAATGATTATGACGATTGAGCATCCGGATTATCCTGAGCCAATGTTTATCCGCAAATTTGCTGCGATCACACCTCATACAACGGCTGCAGCAAGAAAATGCCAGGATTGTCACCAGTCAACACAAATGTTGGGTCTTGGTGAGGGGGGAATGAAAACCGGGCCAGATAAGATGATGTTTTCGTCGACAAAAAAAGTCCTCCAGGATGGATTGCCCGCAGATGCCTGGACTGGTTTGTCAGGGAAAAGCGACCAGAACCTGCAACAATTTCCACGGCCATTTTCAGCCAGTGAAATTGAAAATATTTACCGGGTACCGCTGGAAAAAAACCTGGAGTAACTTATCAATAATGATTATTGAGCTATCATCTGTTGATACATGATCAATGTCATGAGATAAATTAAGCAGGTGCAAAGAGCATGATCTGTATTCTTTGTTACCAGATACATAATCAAACAGTCACCAATATCAAAGGAAAGCGAGGAAGTTATGAGTCAGCCTGAAATTACTGAAGAAATGATTTTTGAATGTTTTGCTGCCGCCCAGTGCAGCGATGAAAGTCGAACCACGGCAGAGTCGTTTGTTGATGTCGAGGAATATGAAAATCAGATCATGTATCCTGAATTTGCCCGCTGGGCAGAAAAAGCCGGTTATCCAGAGCTTGCCAGTTTGTTCAGAAAAGTTGCTGGCGAAGAGAAGCTTCATGCCGTCTGGCTGAGAGAATTGTACGATGATATCGGTGTACCTCAGCGGGGTGACGATACGCAAAGAGCGATCAACGCGCTGGAAACGATCCAGGCAAACTGTGATGAGCTTATCAAGCTTAATCCGAATGGCGTAATCGAAAAGGCGCTTAAAGTGGCTATTGCTGTTGAAGAACGTGAAGCGCTGGATATTTACCCCAATTTCCGTGACCGGGAAATGCAGGATGGAAACCAGGCTGCCGCAGAGGTTTACCATCGAGTTGCAGAATCGGAAAAAGAACACATGAACTGGTTCAAAGCTGCACTTGCAGACTTCATGGCTGGCAACCTGGTTGCAGCCACAGCCTGATAGCCAGGAGGTCAGAATATTGAGGTTCTGACCTCTTCCTTCATTGAATACCATTCAACTCAAATGGTGGCAGGCGCTTAATCCTGCCATTTACCTGATATCGATTCTTCCAGCTGTGGCCATTCTGTCCATGGCTGACAGCCATGCTATCTGGTATCAAGGCTTGTTTGTCGCCACATTTGCTGTGGTCCTGTTGCAACATGCAATCAATCTCTTCAACGATATCAGTGACTGGAAACTGGGTGCTGATACCGAGAAACTCGATTCCTGGGTCCGTGTCCATCATGAAAATACCCGACCGGTATTGATTCATGGCGTAATCAGTTTTATATGCGGTGGGTTTTTGGGTTTATCCGTGCTGGTCTATGCAGAAAAACTATGGTTACTGTTGATCGCCATGCCGTTAATCTGGCTTGGCTATTTATATAATGCGGGTGAGCGTCCTTTATCGTATACCTGGATGGGGGAGTGGGTTACCGGTATCTGTTATGGCGGTGTCTTTGGGTGTCTTTGGCTGGTAGTCGGCTTGCAGCCAGGTTTTGTTAGCTGGTGTGGTGTTGGTGCTTTTGCTGCACTGGCAACATCACTGCTGTTGTCGCATCAGCCTTCTCAAATTGCCACGGATAAACAGGCAGGCAAGCATTCATTCGCCGTGCGTTACGGCAAACAGAGAACCCAGACAACATCTTTGCTATTGTTTGTCATTGCTCTGGGATTAGTTGGAGCTGGAATTTTTAACAACGATAGCGGCAAATTGTTCCAGTATGTCTACCTGTCATTAACCGTGTTTGCGACCGCTTACCTGTTTAAACTTGGGGTTAACCCAAAAAGGGTCTTACTTTCAGCCAGTTCAATTCTTTTTTTCAGCTGGATTTACCGGCTTGTTTCCTAGAATACGGAATTAATGGCCGGAAAACCCAAACTGGAATGCTTGCGAAAGCTTGTTTCTCTGTCTTATATAAATTGCACAAGTAAATTAGCAACCACCAGCATGGCGACACCTTCCAAAGCAAGAATCTTGAAAGACATCTTAGGTGGTGTTTTTTGTAACTCGAATTTGGCGTTGATATAATCCATCTTAAATTCCATGTAACTACAAAGTATATTCTATGTATATACATTATAGGGGTGTTTCCTAAAATATCAAACCTGTAACATTAAGTTATTTAAAAAAAATTAAAAAAATATTCTAACTTATTGAAATATATATTAATTCATATATATGAAAAAGTCCTTTTTTGTGATAGTGACCTATAGCGGTGTAACTTATTCATTACCGGTCTTTGGTGTTGTTGGCAGTAATATATCAAGCGTATCAAGGACCTCTTATGCAAAAGCGATTGCGCTCGATATTGTCGAGACCAGTACGCTATCAACTGATAATCTCAACAAAGTCTATGAAGGCAGGTTACAAAGCAGGGGTTCCTGCAGCACTGTAGCCAGTGTTATTGATTACCTGCTAAATGGCTTGTTCAAGGATTTTCCAGGCCCTGGCGGTAAAACAATAAACAGTGAGGAATCGGTATCCGGCTTTCAATGCAGTATCTCCCGTTAACCAATAAAAGTTCTGCTATAGGTATTCGGTGAAAAATGCTAGTCATAAAGCAAACGACCCCGCCAGAATACTGACAGGGTCTACAGTGGGCCTGTGGTTAATCTCCTAATGGAAGGAGTTATTAACCAGTCTAGTTCAGGCAGAAGATTCTGCCAGTCATTAAAGTAGTCAAATAGAACATGTCTGACATTTTCCGGTGAACTGTTTTCTTACAGGCTCACTTTTTGAGTCTTCTCTCACCTAAGCTGGAAACCAGCCAACCAGTCAATTGAGGTGAATCATGAGCAAAGTAGCAAAAGTATTCTGGCGAGCAGAAGTTTATACGGAGTCAGATGCAATACCTGGAAAGACAATGACGCGTAAGCTCTTTGCGGGAATTTACGCATCCCGTGAAGCTGCGCAAGATGCAGCGCATCAATTGTGTGAACAAGTTAGAGGTTTTGGTTTTTATGTGCATACGCTGAAGTCTGAATAATGCAGGCCGTTAAAAGGGCGGATTTTTGTTCGCCCTGGGGAGTTTTTCATTTAGACTCAATCCGTGAGAAATATAATTTTACTGATTAGTTTGCTTATCCAGTCCAATGCCCATGCAGGTGCGGAGTTTGGGTTGAGCGGCCACGATCTGTTGGAATTGTGTGGTTCAAATAAGGATGCGGATAAAGCTGTATGCGCCTATTACATTGCCGGCATTAGCGGTGGAGTGGCCCAGGCGACGGTTGAGTCAGGTCAGGATGCACTATATTGCCTTCCCATGGGGATCAGGCTGCATCAACTGGTAAAGCTTTTTATGCAGTATGCTGAGAAACAGCCAGAGTTACTTGAGTATCAGTCTGATCGTTTTGTCTATGAAATGTTAAAAGAATACTTTCCCTGCCAGGTAACCAGTGACTGAAAAACAGCTTCCATTGTCAGGATTGCCCGAAGCGAGTTTTACCGTTCGTATAAACTGCAATGCGTGCGGACATAGGGTTGAAATGGAAGTGGATCTTGAGGTTATCCAGAATCTGTTCAGGCTGCGCTGTGGTGAGTGTGGTGCCGGTGGGAAAGAATTACAGGTAACCCGTTTGTTTGAGGAAGAGACTTGACGTGACCAGAGTTTTTAAAGATTCAATAACTTTCTTTGTTTATGGCACTTTTCTCGCATTAGAGTTCATCCTGGTGTTTGGCATGTTACTGGCCGCATTGGCGGTGCCTTACGCAATAGCGCGATACCAGTTTGGTGCTATGCCAGGTAGTACTGAATCAGCATGGGGACTGTTTATCGGTGTTCTTCTTATGGGCAGCTGGTTTGCATTTCTGGTTCGTGGCGGGAGAAAAAAGATTGGCGCCTTTTTTAAAAAGCTCACCCATTTTGCCTTGAGAAGCCTTGGTCAAAATGTCAGTTAGCGATATCCAGGTTAATGCTGGAAGGCATGATTTTAGCGTTTAAAGGCATCGTTTTATTGACCCTGAATTTCTGTCCGATGGTGACTTTACCTATAAAAGTCGTTCGCTATTTGGCTTCATTTGAACCTTTAAATTGACGAAAGACCTTTTTTCGGACTATATTTGGTCCTATTGAGAGGTGTTTATGAAATTATCAGATCAAATCAAGCCGATTAGTTACTTGAAAGCGCATGCCGCTGAAGTCGTTCGTAATCTGTCGACCCAGATGGAGCCCTTGGTTATTACCCAAAATGGTGAAGCTAAGGCCGTGATGCAGGACATTAAGAGCTATGAACAAACCCAGGAGACCATGGCGCTTTTGAAAATGCTTGCGCTAGGTCAGCGTCAGATTGACGAAGGTAAAGTTCAGCCTGCCGGTGATGTTGTTGCCAGACTTCGCAGTCGGAACAAAACTCGTTAATGAGCTACCAGGTATTTCTGACTGACGATGCCACTTACGATCTTGAGAATCTATACGACTATATCGAATTCCATGATGCGCCAGAAAAGGCTGATTACGTTCTCGACAAAATAGAGGAAGCCTTTTCGAGCCTTTCCGATAATCCAGAGCGCGGTGCTTATCCGAATGAGTTATTGACTGTCGGCTTGCGCGAATACCGAGAAATCTACTTCAAGCCCTACCGTATTATCTATCGAGTTATTGCTCAGCATGTATATGTCATGGTGATTGCAGATGGTCGTCGTGATATGCAGTCACTTCTTCAGCGACGCCTTCTCCAAGCTTAAATAGTCTCCATCTCCGATCTCGGTGGCGCTGATAACTCTAATCAACCTCCACTCAGGCGCTGCGCAATCTACTCCCGCTCATCTATAGAAAAAGATAACCGTGATCCATTTGATTTGCTCAGTGCCCGGTTTATGGCACCTTTCTCGCAATAGAGTTTGCTTTTGTGTTTGGCATGTTACTGGCGCCTTTTCCAGGAAGCTCACCCATTTTGCATTGAGAAGCCTTGGTCAAAATGTCAGTTAGCGATATCCAGGTTTACGCTGGAGGGCATGACTTCGCCGTTTAATGGCATTGTTTTATTTAGCCTGATTTTCTGTCCGATGGTGACCTTGCCAATGAACGCTGTGCCAATTTCTGACCCATGGGCATCATAAGCAGCAATTTTTAGTGCTCGTTTTTCATTTCCGTCAGCATTATCAATCAGGCATGTTGATGTAAATCGATTGCTGCCTTGTTTTATCCACGGTTTACATTCGATATGGGTCACTTTTGTATTATTGCTTATAGGCAGGTCAATAGAGTCTGTTCCGGAACACCCGGCAAAAAACAGGCTTGTTAAAATTACTGAAACTGGCTTGATCATTGTTATGTCCCATAAAATCGCAAATGTATGTGCTGCCGGAATCAGGTGTAATAACCTGATGTTGGAATCTGCCCTTGGACTGATATGAGCACTAATAAGGTTGTATAAAGTAAAAAGGCCTAACTATCAAATAGTTAAGCCTTGTTATTGGTGGAGGCGGCGGGAATTGAACCCGCGTCCGCAAGCCCTCTGCCTTTGGTCCTACATGTTTAGTCTGACTATTAAGTTTAACCGGCTGCTACCCGACAGACAGGGCATACAGACAGCGATTTCAGTTAGGTTTTAGCAAATCAGCCCTGAACAAACATCATCGCGATCTTATGAGAATCGACGCCTGAAGTGTTCCGAAGAACGACGGACGCATAAGCACGGCTCCGCTCAGACGGCACCCTACTGGGTATTAAGCAGCGAGTGCGTAGTTGTCGTCGTTGGCAACTATAAGTTTACAGCTGGATTTACGAGGTAATCTGTTCCTCGACATGCACCTCAGGTTTTGCAACCCACGTCGAAAGCCGTGTCGCCCCCAGGTAATCGTATGACATTGTAGTAGGGGATTGGTTCCCCTACAACAAATTAACCCGCAAATTTACCACTACGCAGACGTTCTGCTTCCATGGTTTCCACTTCGCGGGCACCAGAGATCACAATATTATGATCTGGTACAAAATCCAGCTCATGATTGTGCCTTTCGTAAGGTACGGAGTTCAGGATAGCTTTCATCGCATTCAGACGGGCCAGGTGCTTGTCATTGGAGCGAATAACAGTCCATGGCGCATGGCTGGTATGTGTCTTTTTCAACATCTCGTATTTCTGGTTGGTAAAATCATCCCAGCGTTCCTGGGCCTGAACGTCAATTTCCGAAAGTTTCCATTGGCGCAGTGGATCAGTTTTGCGTCGCTCAAAACGCATGGCCTGTTCTTCCTTGGACACACTGAAGTAAAGCTTGACGAGGACGGTACCCTGCCTGACCAGGTCTTTTTCAAAGCCGGTCACACCACGCATGAAGTTTTTGTATTCTTCAGGGGTACAAAAGCCAAACACTGGTTCAACGACGGCACGGTTATACCAGCTGCGGTCAAACAAGACTATTTCACCACCACGCGGCAGTTGTGCGACATATTTCTGGAAAAACCACTGGGTTTTCTGTTCCTCAGTCGGTTTGCCCAGAGCGACAACGCGGTAATGTTTTTCATTCATGTAGCGGGTGACACGTCGAATTGTTCCGCCTTTTCCGGATGCGTCACGACCTTCAAACAGGATGACCATGCGCTTTTTGTTTTCTTCCAGGTGTTTTTGTAATGCCAGCAATTCAGCCTGGTAGGGCTTGAGAGATTGTTCCTGCTTGCGGCGCTTATAGGCTTTCTGGGCTTTTTTGTTCTTAAGCTTCAGTGCTTCATTTTCTGACTGCAATTGTTCAATCGTTGGTTGCTCAGACACGTTGTTTTCTTCTGTCATTCAGTGCTCCGGGGGTATCAGATTGAGAATTTATCTTATTATTATCTTATTGATTGGCCAGTTTTTCGATGATTTAAATCATTAAAAGGATGAAAGACTAACCAGTTTTGAAAATGCGCTCTTTTTCCCGTTTCCAGTCACGGTCTTTTTCAGTAGCACGCTTGTCATGCAGTTTTTTGCCCTTGGCCAGGCCAATTTCAAGTTTTGCCCGGCCTTTTTTCCAGTAAAGAGCCAGTGGTACCAGCGCATAACCTTTACGCTCGACCAGTCCAATCAGCTTGTTCAGCTCTTCGCGATGGAGTAGCAACTTGCGGGTACGTGTCGGGTCGGGTTTGATATGGGTTGATGCCGAAGCCATTGGAGTAATGTGTGCACCCAAAAGAAAGGCTTCATTCTTCTGAATGACAACGTAGGACTCTTTTAGCTGTACACGGTTATCCCGCAGGCTTTTCACTTCCCAGCCTTGCAGTGCTATGCCGGCTTCATATTTTTCTTCGATGAAGTAGTCATGACGGGCGACTTTGTTCAGTGCAATAGTTGAACTGGGTGCTTTTGCTTTTTTCTTGGGTTTCTTTGCCATGATGTAATTGTATGGTCTGTCCGGGATTTGAGCCAGCGTTCTTGTTACATGAGCGAGAATCATTAACAATAGGGTTTTGAATTTTCCGGTCACTGTAAGTGAGTCAATATGAGTGAAAAAGCCTCCATTCATGGTCAATGGTCATCGCGTCTGATCTTTGTGATGGCTGCCACGGGTTCAGCTGTTGGTCTGGGTAACATCTGGAAGTTTCCCTACATAACGGGTGAAAACGGGGGTGGGGCTTTTGTTCTGATTTACCTGTTTTGTATCGCTTTGATCGGTATCCCGATAATGATCGCTGAAATCACGCTGGGACGGCGCGGCAGAAAAAGTCCCATTAACACCATGACTGACCTGGCCCGGGAAGAGGGTGTTACCAAAGCCTGGTCGTTACTGGGATGGGTTGGTGTCATTGTCGGCTTTATGATCCTGTCCTATTACTCGGTTATTGCCGGATGGGCTCTGAGTTACGTGTTCAGGTCGGCATCCGGCCTGTTTATGCAGGCAGATGCAGCCACGGTGAAGAACGTCTTTGATTCGCTGGTCGGCAATACAGAAGGGCTTATGGCCTGGCACACTATCTTTATCGTAATGACTATGAGCGTAGTGGCGAGAGGAGTCAGAAGCGGGCTTGAAAAAGCAGTGACCTTTCTGATGCCGGCCCTGTTTGTATTATTACTGATCATGGTTGGCTATGCGTTTAATACCGGTGCTTTTTCGCAGGGTCTGGATTTCCTTTTTCATGTGGATTTCGGCGAGTTCTTTTATAAATGTGAATCAATCAATGGTGTTGAGCAATGCAGTATTACCGGGGAGGCGGCATTAACGGCCCTGGGGCATGCATTTTTTACCTTAAGCCTGGGTATGGGGGCCATCATGGTTTACGGTTCCTACATGCCTAAGCAGGACTCGATTGCCAGCTCGGCTGTCATGATAGCCATAGCGGATACGGTGGTAGCGTTAATGGCCGGTATGGCTATTTTCCCCATTGTATTTGCCAACGGGCTGGAGCCCGGGGCCGGGCCGGGACTGATTTTCCAGACATTGCCAATTGCTTTTGGCTCTATGCCGGGTGGGCAGTTTTTTGGCACGCTGTTTTTCGTTTTGCTGGTGTTCGCTGCCTGGTCTTCGTCTATTTCAATCATTGAGCCGGCAGTCGCCTGGCTGGTGGAAAATCGCAACCATTCGCGTGTTTATGCTGCCAGTGCCGTCGGTATTACCGTCTGGTTTCTGGGATTGGGGACCGTCTTTTCATTTAATATCTGGTCTGGAGCAGAATACCAGTTGTTTGGTATGACCTTCTTTGACTTACTGGATTACCTGACAGCCAATATCATGCTGCCGCTTGGTGGAATGTTTATTGCGATTTTTGCAACCTGGGTGATGAAAAAGGATTCTGTTAAGTCTGAACTGGCGATGAAACATGGTTTTAAGCTGTGGTACATCACAACGCGCTATATTTCGCCAGTGGCTGTGCTGATCGTCTTTCTTAACGCGATTGGAGTTTTCTAGTTGGCCGTTGTTGAAAAAAGTGCCCTGGTCCAGCATCAGGCTTTGCAGATGTATGAGCTGGTGGCAGATGTTGCCGCTTACCAGGATTTTTTACCCTGGTGCAGTTCAAGCCGGTTAATTTCGAAGACCGATACCCGGATTTGTGGAGAGATTGAAGTTTCCAGGGCAGGTATTACCCAGAAATTCTCAACCTGTAACGAGATTGTTCCCGGACAGAGCATGCAGCTGAATCTGAAAGAAGGGCCTTTCAGAAAACTGGAAGGCTTGTGGCAATTTACTGCGTTGGGGGAAAATGCCTGCAAGGTATCATTGCAACTGGAATTCGAATTTTCTGGAAAATTGATCAATGCAGCATTTGGCAAGGTTTTTTCCTATATTGCCAATGATATGGTCGATGCATTTTGTAAACGTGCAGATGAGATTTATGAGTGATTGGTTATGAATACGTATGAAGTTGCTTATGCATTGAAAGACAAGCAGGTCATTCTGATGGTTGAAACTGAACAGGAATTGACGGCGATGGAAGCGGTTAAAACTTCCGGAGTTCTGGATAAATTTCCTGAACTGGATGCAGAAAATCTTAAACTCGGTATCTTTGGCAAAGTAACAAAGCCGGATACTGCGTTACAACAGGGTGACCGCGTAGAAATTTACCGGCCTTTGATTGCCGATCCTAAAGAGGCTCGCAAGAAGCGTGCGGCTGAGGGTAAGACGATGAAAAAGGGACAGCGATAAGAATCCGGTTATTCTATTTCCTGTATGCCAATGGCATTTAATGTACGCGTGATGAAGCCTTTTTTCTCAGGTTCGTAATCAGGTACATCAACAACGGTTTCTTTCCTGTCAGCGACCTCCATTTCATCAACGACCATTGGCCTGTAATCACCTTCGGTTCTGATCAGGCGATCATCCTCGAAAAATAAAGTGATGTTTTTCATTTCCAGGGGCTCGGTGTTTTCTTTTAGCGTGTAAACATAGTCCCAGCGATTCTGATGAAAGCTGTCAATCAGGCTTGGTGTGCCAAGCAGGTAGGTGACCTGGCGTTTTGATATGCCGGGCTTCAGTTTATTGACTGTTTCCTGGTCGATAACATTGCCCTGTTGAACCGTGGGGCGGTACATCAAAGGCAGTTTACTTGCCGCATCAGGTAATCCCAGCGTCAAATTTTCGACTGTGCTGCAGCCAGGCAGGCCCATGCTTAAAGTGATACTGGCCGTAATGGTAATAAGAATCTTGTGCATTTGTAGTGAGTTATCATTTATAATGTCGCGACTAAGTGAATAATACCGGAAATATAATTTTAAGGCACTGTTTGTAGGGGGCAGGTTTGGAAAATCAGGACATTCGTAAAGCTGGTTTAAAGGTGACCTTGCCACGTATCAAGATTCTTGAAATCCTTGAAAGCAGTGAGGATCGTCATGTCAGTGCCGAAGATGTTTACAAGCAGTTACTGGCCAATAATGAAGAAATTGGTTTGGCCACTGTTTACCGGGTGTTAACCCAGTTTGAAACGGCAGGCCTGGTTGAGAGACACCAGTTTGATGGTGGTCATTCTGTGTTCGAACTTAACCGGGGAACACATCATGATCATATAGTCTGTGTTCGTTGCGGCATGGTGGAAGAGTTTATTGATGAAACCATTGAAAAGCGTCAGCGTGAAATTGCTGCCAGCAAGGGTTTTGATATCTCGGATCATTCTCTGGTCATTTATGGCGAATGCAAAAAGAAAAACTGCCCGAATATGAAATAATGTCGAACAGCTTTGCTTACAGGCTGGCTTTTTCAATCATTTCCCGGGCGTGTGCCAGGGTCTGCTCAGTTAATTCCACACCGCCCAGCATTCGGGCAATTTCGTTTATGCGTTCTTTTTTGTTTAAAACTGAAATGCTGGTCGAAGTTGAGTCAGCTGTCTGGTGTTTCTCAACTTTTAAATGATTATGGGCTTGTGCTGCCACCTGTGGCAGGTGGGTGACACATAAAGCCTGCTGGTTTGAACCCAGTTTTCTTAATAATCGGCCAACAATTTCTGCGGTTCCGCCACCAATACCCACATCAACCTCGTCGAATATCAAGGTAGGCACATTCATATTGCTCATTGTGGCAACCTGTATTGCCAGGCTGATACGGGATAATTCACCGCCGGAGGCAACTTTTTTCAAGGGTGCTGGTGGTTGTCCTGGATTGGTTGTGACCAGGAACTCAACGCTGTCGAGGCCAAACCGAGTGGCCTTGTCTTCAGATAGTTTCTGGATATCAATGACAAACCTGACTTCCGGCATTGACAGGGACTTCAGTAACTCCACCGCATTTTGTTGCAGTGTTGCTGCGGCCTGAAGTCGTGACTGATACAGAGCATCTGCATTTTTTAAGAATTTTTCGCGGTTTTTCCTGACCTGGTTTTCGAGCTCCTGCAGTTGTTCATCAGCACCTTGCAATGTTTCAATTTCATTTTTTATGTCACTGGTTTTTTCACATAATGCTTCAGGGGTAAGTCGATACTTTCGAGAGAATTCATAAATGCTTTGAAGTCTGAACTCAATTTCAGTCAGAGACTGGCTGTCAGTTTCGAGTGAATCAGCAAAATGGCGCAATGCATCGCTGCATTCCTGGATGTTGATCAGGGCACTTTCGAGTAATTCAATATTGCTGTGCAGGGCGGGGTTAAGCTCGCTAAGCTGAGTCAGCTTGTTTTGCAGGGACGATATCATGCTGTGGGCGGCCTGGTCGTCCTCATATAGCGCGTTGGAAATTTCAAAACAGCCCTGAATTAACCGGTCAGCATTACTGAGTGTTTTAAAATTTGTTTCAAGTTGCTCGGTTTCGCCGGGTTGGAGATTGAGTTGGCTGAGTTCCTGAAACTGAAATTGCAGTAGTTCAAGCCGGGATGCTCTGTCATGTTCATCCTGTTGCAACTGCTCATGGCTGGACTTGGCCGCTTGCCAGTCAGTAAAAGACTGGTTGGTTATTTCCACTAAGGCAGAATGATTGGCATATTGATCGAGACTGCTTAATTGAAAAGCTGTTTTTAACAGGCGCTGGTGGGCATGTTGTCCATGAATTTCAATCAGGAGATTGCCGATAGACTGTAACAACTTGAGCGGTGAAGGTGTACCGTTGATGAATGCCTTGGAACGATTGTCCCGGGTAATGACCCGGCGCAAATGACATTCGTGGCCTTCATCCAGCTCATGTTGTGCGAGCCACGCGCTGGCTTCCGGTAAATCGGTAAAGTCGAAAACAGCGGTAATCTCAGCCTTGGCGCATTCAGTACGGATCATGCCTTTGTCAGCTTTTTCGCCTAACGCAAGTCCCAGTGCATCGATAAGAATTGACTTGCCAGCTCCAGTTTCACCGGTAAGTGCTGTCATTCCAGTTGAGAGTTCCAGGTGGAGCTCATCAACAATGGCCAGGTTTTTGATTGAAATCGACGTCAGCATGCTTTTGGTTACCCGTTGGTGTGATTTTTTCCCCAACCCAGCTTGGTCCGCAGGATCTGGTAGTAATCGTGTCCTGGAGGGTGAATCAAGCGGATGCTTTTGTCGTGTCTTTCAACATAAATGCTTTGCTCACTGCTGAGCAGCGGCAGGCTGTCCTGACCATCACAAGTGACCCGAATATGCTCCATAGGGGTATTGCCACAGACCCGGACTTCAATTTTTGAACCGGCGCCAACCACGATAGGACGATTGCTGAGAGTGTGCGGGCAGATTGGGACAAGCGCAAAGGCATCCAGGCCGGGGTGAATCAGCGGACCACCACCAGACAGGGCATAAGCTGTAGAACCGGTAGGTGTTGCAATGATCAGCCCATCCGATCTTTGCCTTTCTACGAATTGATCGTTGATAAAAGTTTCAAATTCAATCAGTCGAGCAGTATTCCACTTGTGGATAACGACATCATTAAACGCAAGAAAGGGTTCCTGATGCGCTTCAATTTTTACCCGCAGCAGTGACCTGCTATCAATTTCATAATTTCCTGAAAAAATCTTGTCCAGGGATGCGATCATTTCAAGCGGAGAGATATCCACCAGAAAACCGAGCCGACCCAGGTTGATTCCGAGAATGGGGGTGTCATCTAACACCGCTGTTCTTGCCGTGGCCAGCAAAGTGCCATCACCACCAACGACAACAACAAGATCACTTTCAAGGCACAATTCATCCAGGGAGAGGGCTTCGATATTCTCCCTGGAAAGATTACGGGCGGTTTTTTCTTCAAGATATACGCTGAGCTGTTTTTGCTGTAAGTAATCAACCAGCTGCTTCAGTGTGTTGAGCGTGCTCTCGCTGTCTTTTCCGACGATGCCGATTTTCTTGAAGTTCATGGTTGGATTCTATTTCTAACCTTTAAAAGTGATGATTCAAAGTTATCATGCGGTTGTTATTCAGCCAACCTGAGTTGGAACTCCGGCATACCGGAACGCTATTTTTCAGTAAATGCAAATAAGGTAAACAGGCGCCCTTCAAAAAAACCGGTCCAGTTGATGCTGTTTTCTGTGATTTCTACGTTGCCTGATTCTCCCGGGTCGGGGGAATAACTGCTTAATGTCAGTTTATCGGAAGGCCAGTTTACCTCCATGGTAACCTGCATTGGATAAAAGCCATCCAGGAATTGACGCATAAAAGGACCATTTTGCAATTGCAGTGTTTTTGGGGCGGTACGAATTAAAGCAAGGCTGTCGGCCTTCAGACAGAATCTGGCGTCTGCTTTGACTTCAGCCAGTTCCACGATATGGCCGTTTATACGGATTGTTTCTATATTCCTGCTGGACAGTATTTCCAGATTGCGAATTTTTCCTGCATTAAAACGGATGTCGATAGCAGAGATTGGGTCCAGATGCTCATGGCATTGAACGAGTTCTATCCAGCCATCCAGCAGTCCGGTGTCGCTAATGGTTATCTTATTCTGGTGCCAGTGGACAGGTTTTCCGGGCTCTGGCGTAATAAATTGCAATTCACCCTCGTTTACGGCCGCAATTTTCTCTTCGAGATTATCATCAGGAAATTCCATGTCTTCAGCCGACTGCAGGATTGCCGGGATAATCATCAGCATAGAAGACGACTGGAAAAGGTGAAAATTTTGATATCACTAGCATGATTTTTTGAAATGGATTTATTAAAGCTTGACTCATTTCAGACAGATTTCCATAATATTTTCCTGTTAGCACTCCTGGATTGTGAGTGCCATTTTTGAAGTATGCATTTTAAGTGACCCAAAAAAACCTTAAACAACTAGACGTTAACGAACGTGCCCAGCATTTTCTCAAGGTATTGATTGAGCGCTATATTCGCGAAGGTCAGCCTGTGGGCTCGCGCACGCTGGCAAAAGATGCGGGAATAGACCTGAGCCCTGCAACGATCCGCAATGTCATGTCCGACCTTGAGGAGCTTGGACTGGTTAACTCCCCTCACACCTCGGCAGGCAGAATACCGACCAGCTCAGGTTACCGGATTTTTGTGGATTCCCTGCTGACACTCAAGCCTCTTGAGCGCATGGAAATCGGCCAGTTGGAGTCGCAATTTGTCACAGATGCTGACCCGCGTAATCTTGTGCAGTCGGCATCCAGCCTGCTTTCGAGCATGACGCATATGGCGGGCGTGGTCATGATGCCGCGTTACCGTCAGGTAGCTTACCGTCAGATTGAGTTTTTACCACTGTCCGGTAACCGTGTGCTGACCATCCTGGTGAGTAGCGAAGGTGATGTGCATAACAAAATCATTGAAACCCAGAGCGCTTATACGCCCAGTCAGCTGGAGCAGGCCGCCAATTTCCTGAACCAGACTTTCGCCGGCAGGCCACTGGAATCGATCAGGGCCAACCTGCTCAGTGAGCTGGAAAACACCAAGAATCGCATGGATGAGCTGATGACCGATGCGCTGAATATTGCTAACAAGGTATTCGATGTCAGTGAATCAGAAGGTGACTATGTGTTGGCCGGACAGACAAACCTGATGGATTTCGATGACCTTGGTAACATTGAAAATATGCGTAAACTGTTTGACGCTTTTGCCGAAAAAAGCCAGATTTTACACTTGTTGGATCGCGCCATGGATGCAGACGGCGTGCAGATTTTTATCGGAGAAGAGTCCGGATACGAAACGCTGGGTAACTGCAGTGTTGTGACAGCCTCTTATGAGCTGGACAACCAGGTTGCCGGCGTATTGGGTGTTATTGGCCCAACCAGAATGGCCTATGACCGTGTTATTCCAATTGTGGATATCACGGCAAAATTACTGGGTTCGGCCTTGAAACATCAGTAACTGCCCCCATATAGCTTTCATTCTTTATGTGATCGATTGAAATCGATCGCAATAAATAATTGTATTTCAATATCTTATAAAACATTCTTGAGGTTTTAATGGAACAGGAAAAAGACATTCCGGAGGCAGCTGAAGAGAGCCGGCTGGACAACGATAATTCACAGGCTGACGAGCAGGTAACCACGGGAGCTGCAGCAGCCGGAGATGAACAGCCATCAGACGAAGCAGGTGAGTTTCACGATATAGCGCCAGAGAAACTGCATTTGATGTTGGAAGACGCAAGATCAAAGGCTGATGAGCACTGGGAAATGGTCATCCGCATGAGGGCTGAAACGGATAACCTGAAAAAACGACATGCCCGCGAACTCGAGAATGCACACAAATATGCAATCGATAAGTTTGTTAATGAGCTGCTGCCTGTGCGCGACAGCATGGAACTGGGAATCAGTGCCGGTAATGAAGAGGGTGCTGACCTGGCAAAAATCATCGAAGGCACAGAATTGACACTCAAATTGCTGACTGACGTGATGAACAAGTTCGGTATTCAGGAAATTAATCCACAAGGTGAACCCTTCAATCCTGAATTCCACCAGGCGATGGCGATGCAGCCCAGTGACGAGGTTGAACCTAACACGGTTATTGCGGTGATCCAGAAAGGCTATACCTTGAATGACCGCCTGGTGCGTCCGGCCATGGTCATGGTGTCGCAGGCAGCAGGCTAATTACAGAATTTAGACAAAAAAATGAAAAAACTGCTTGAAAAGACAGGGCTTTACCCCATTTAGAAAGCAGTTACTGATTTGCAACAGATTTTTTATTCGGAGAAAACAAAATGGGCAAAATAATTGGTATTGACCTGGGTACAACCAACTCCTGTGTCGCAGTGATGGAAGGTGATAAGCCCAAAGTCATTGAAAACAGTGAAGGCGACCGCACAACGCCATCTATCATTGCTTACGCTAATGATGGCGAAATCCTGGTCGGTCAGAGTGCAAAGCGTCAGGCGGTAACCAACCCGGCCAACACGCTTTTTGCCATTAAACGCCTGATCGGTCGTCGTTTTGACGATGATGTGGTCAAACGTGACGCCGATATGGTTCCATATAAAATTGTCAAGGCTGACAATGGCGATGCATGGGTTGAAGCGGGCGGCAACAAAATGGCGCCACCTGAAATTTCTGCCAAGGTGCTTCAGAAGATGAAGAAAACCGCAGAAGAATACCTCGGTGAGTCTGTCACTGAAGCGGTAATCACCGTACCGGCTTACTTCAATGATTCCCAGCGCCAGGCAACCAAGGATGCGGGTAAGATCGCTGGCCTGGATGTAAAACGTATTATTAACGAACCAACAGCTGCCGCACTTGCGTACGGTATGGATAAATCCCGTGGTGACCACACAATCGCGGTATTTGACCTGGGTGGTGGCACATTCGATATTTCCATTATCGAAATTGCAGAAATTGATGGCGAACACCAGTTCGAAGTGCTGTCTACCAACGGTGACACGTTCCTGGGTGGTGAAGACTTCGATATGCGCATCATTGATTACCTGGTAAACGAATTCAAGAAAGACCAGGGTGTTGATCTGCGAAATGATCCACTGGCTTTGCAGCGTCTGAAAGAAGGTGCTGAAAAGGCCAAGATTGAACTGTCTTCCAGCCAACAGACTGATATTAACCTGCCATACATTACGGCAGATGCCTCAGGTCCCAAGCACCTGAACATCAAGATGACCCGTGCAAACCTGGAAGGCCTGGTTGACGAGCTGATTCAGCGCACACTGGAGCCTCTCAAGATGGCGCTGAAAGATGCTGGCATGTCAGCTTCTGAAATTGATGATGTCATCCTGGTGGGTGGTCAGACCCGTATGCCTAAAGTGCAGGAAGTAGTCGAAAAATTCTTTGGCAAGGCTCCGAGAAAAGATGTGAATCCTGATGAAGCTGTTGCCATGGGTGCTGCTGTACAGGGTGGTGTATTAGGCGGTGATGTAACCGATGTATTGTTGCTCGACGTCACTCCATTGTCATTGGGTATCGAAACCATGGGTGGTGTGATGACCAAGCTGATTGAGAAAAACACCACGATTCCTACCAAGGCGAACCAGGTTTTCTCGACAGCTGATGATAACCAGACAGCGGTTACCGTGCATGTGTTACAGGGTGAACGCGAGCAGGCAGCAGCGAACAAATCACTGGGTCGTTTTGACCTGACTGATATCCCGCCAGCACCACGCGGCATGCCACAGATCGAGGTTAACTTCGATATTGATGCCAATGGTATCCTGAACGTATCGGCAAAAGACAAGGCTACCGGTAAAGAGCAGTCTATTGTTATCAAGGCCTCTTCCGGTCTGAGTGATGATGAAGTCGATCGTATGATCAAGGATGCGGAGTCTCATGCAGACGAAGACAAGAAGTTCCAGGAGCTGGTCACAGTTCGTAACCAGGCTGACACCATGATTCATGCAACCAAAAAGAGCATGGAAGAAATGGGTGATAAACTGGAGGCTGAAGAAAAGAGCAGTATTGAAGCTGCAATCAAGGATCTTGAAGAAGTTATGCCTGGCAATGACAAGGATGCAATAGAAGCCAAAACCAAGGCGCTGACCGATGCTTCAGCCAAAATGGCCGAGCGTATGTATGCGCAGCAGCCAGGTGAAGGCACAGTAGATCCTGCCGCAGAAGCATCTGGTGATAACGCGTCTTCAGGCGATGATGATGTTGTTGATGCCGAGTTTGAAGAAGTTAAAGACGACAAGTAAGGCTATACGTCATACCAGCTGAAATCCTGCGGGTCATGTGCAGGAATAACATGTGTAGATAATGGGGTCGGAGTCGTGCAAACGACCCCGACCCCTAATCGTTTAAATAGTTTGAGATAACTGATGTCAAAACGAGATTATTATGAAGTACTGGGTGTAAATAAAAACGCCAGTGCTGCAGAGCTTAAAAAGGCCTATAAGCGCCTCGCGATGAAATATCACCCGGATAGAAACACCGGTGATAAAGAAACTGAAGCATTGGAAAAGTTCAAGGAAGCCAAGGAAGCTTTTGAAATCCTCAATGATGAACAGAAGCGAGCAGCTTATGACCAGTTCGGACATGCAGGCGTTGATCCCTCAGTGGGTGGCGGGCCGGGTGGCTTTGGTGGTGGAAATGGTAACTTCAGCGATATTTTCGGCGATGTTTTCAGTGATATTTTCGGCGGTGCTCGTGGCCCGGGTGGTGGCCCCAGGGCCAACCGGGGTTCAGACCTGCGCTATAACCTTGAAATGTCATTGGAAGACGCAGTTAAAGGTAAAAGTGTCAAAATCCGGGTACCTACTTTTGTAAGCTGTACCACCTGTAATGGTACGGGTGCCAAGAAAGGCAGCTCGCCGCAAACCTGTGGCACCTGTCACGGCCAGGGACAGGTCAGGATGCAGCAGGGCTTTTTTTCCGTACAGCAAACCTGTCCGACCTGTCATGGCAAGGGCACAGTCATCAAGGATCCCTGTAGTGCCTGTCATGGGCAGGGCAGAGTTCAGGAACATAAAACCCTTTCTGTGAAAATTCCACCGGGTGTGGATACCGGTGACAGAATCCGCCTTGCTGGTGAAGGTGAAGCGGGTGAAAATGGTGGGCCACCTGGAGATCTTTATGTTCAGGTGAATGTGAAACAGCATGAGTTTTTCTCGCGCGAAGGTGAACATCTTTTCTGCGAAGTGCCGATAGCCTTTACGACTGCTGCACTGGGTGGCGAGATGGAAGTGCCGACACTTGATGGTAAGGTGAAACTTAAAATTCCTGCTGGTACACAATCAGGCAAGATGTTTCGTATGCGTGGCAAAGGTGTAAAACCCATACGAGGCGCAACCAATGGTGATCTTTTATGTCGAGTGATTGTAGAGACGCCAATCAACCTGACAGAAAATCAGAAAGATATCTTGCGTCAGTTTGAAGAGGCTCTTGGTGGTCCTGGCAGCAAACATAGTCCGAATGCCAGTGGCTGGCTGGATGGCGTGAAGAAATTTTTTGAAGGAATGGGATTTTAAATGGTTCGAATTGCAGTGGTTGGTGCGGCTGGACGCATGGGGAGAACGCTGATTCAGGCAGTCGATGCAACTGATGGCGTAGAGCTTGCGGTTGCGACAGAGCGTCCTGAATCCAGTCTCATCGGTGCCGATGCGGGTGAACTCGCTGGTATTGGAAAAAATGGTGTCATGCTGACAGCTGATCTGGCTACAGCGGCAAATGATTTCGATGTATTAATTGATTTTACCGGTCCAGCTGCAACCATGATGCATCTGGAAATCTGTCTGCAGGCCGGCAGGAAAATGGTGATTGGCACAACAGGTTTGTCCGATGAACAGAAAGTTGCCTTGCAGAAAGCCAGCGAGCAGATCGCCATCGTGTTTGCTCCAAACATGAGCGTGGGTGTAAATCTCTGTTTGAAATTACTTGAAACGGCTGCCCGTGTAATGGGTGAACAATCTGATATTGAGATTGTAGAAGCACATCATCGGCATAAAGTTGATGCGCCATCGGGTACTGCTTTGCGCATGGGTGAAGTAGTTGCCGACACCCTGGGTAGAGATCTGAATGAAGTTGCTGTTTATGGCCGGGAAGGGCATACCGGCGAAAGAGATCCAAAAACCATAGGATTTGAGACTATTCGTGCCGGCGATGTTGTGGGAGAACATACAGTCTGGTTCGCGATGGATGGTGAGCGCGTAGAAATAACGCACAAGGCATCCAGTCGACTGACGTTTGCAAATGGTGCAGTCAGGGCTTCCGCATGGCTGAATGACAAGGCAAGCGGTTTATTCGACATGCAGGATGTTCTGGCGCTTAACTGACATAAGCTTAAACAGGTGAATTTATGACTGATGACAACAACAGAGAACGGGATTTATTGCTGGTAATGCGCAAGGTGCTTGCCAGCATTATCAAGGATACAACGCCTGCCCATCGTGATTTAAAACATCCCTTATCGGATAATACCATCCAGGATATTCGTATGTGCCTTGGCCTGATATCCAACCGCGAACGGGAGCTGGCTGATCTGGCTGGTATCCAGCAGGAAAAACCCTATTACTCTGATGAGAAACCATCAGCTGAAGTCGTCTCAATTAATAAAATTAGCAAGATAAAAAAAGAAGACTAGCCCACCTAAAAACCAGCAGTTAATAAATAAGCTTTATTCTTTGGCTGCTTTTGCGGAAATACCGGCCAGGGCGTTTTTAATATTATCAATGGCTTTCTCGCAGCCGGTTATATTATGTCGATCTGCAAGGTATGCAGGATCGTTATAAGTGATCCAGACCTTGTTTTCTTCGTCTTCCCATATCAAGGCTTTCTGCGGCAGGTCAATAGCAACTTTTTGCTGGCATTGCATCAAAGGGCTTCCCGCTTTTGGATTTCCAAAAATAAGCAGTTCAGTTGGTCTTAACTTAATACCAACCTTTTCTGCTGCTGCAGCGTGATTTATTCGGTTAAAAATCGTCATGCCTTTAGCTGTGAGGATTTTTTCCATTCGGTTGGTTGTTTGTTCTACATTGAAATTACTGGCTACCTGGACCAGGCCATCTGCCATGGCTGGTTGTAGCGAGATGGAAAAAAACAACAGTATTACTGAAATTTTCTTATTCATTGTCAATGGCCTCGTCATTGTCGAAGAAAAACTATAACAGATTAATTAGCCGGACATGGTTTTATCCGGCTAATCTGTTTAAGACCATTAAAAATTGAATTTTATTTCTGATCGGCAGCTTTAATTGTTGCGGACTTGCGCAGTTCAGCTACTTCCTGACGTAATTTTTGTTGCTGGATCAGTGCCGTCAACTGGTTTTTCATCTCTTCCAAAGTTGGTACTTCGGGTGTTTTTTTGTCATCGACGATGATGACATGCCAGCCAAAGCGTGTTTTAACTGGCTTTTCAGTAAACTTTCCAACTTCGACTGACTGGATTGCTTCAGCGACTTCTTTTTCCTGGGTATCCGCTGTAAACCATCCGAGGCTGTCATCATCCTGCTTACCAAAATTTTCTGCTGAATAGAGCTTGGCAAGTTCGTTAAAGTCATCACCCTTGTTAAGTTTTTCGATGACCAGCCTGGCCTTGGCTTCGTCCTTCAGGGTAATGAAGCGGGCTTTGTATTCAGCACGCCTGGCAGCCTGCTTGAGAATTTCCTGGTAGGCATCTTCGCGCTCCTTATCAGTAATTTCCATTTTATTCAGGTGCTTGCTTATCAATACCTTGCTCAAGGTATTTTTGCGTGCAACTTCCAGCGCCATCTTTGCATGATAATCCTGATCCAGTTTCTCGGCTTCGGCCTGTTTGCTCATCAAAAAGATGTTAATCAGTTCATTGGCTACCTTGTTCTGCTGAATTTTCTGTTGCTCAGGATCAGCTGGAATCTGGTAACTTTTAAAGGCGTAATATTGTCTGAACATGCTTTGCGTTATGGCTTCATCATTGACATAAAACAGCACAGGGTCATCAGCCGCTGTTGTTTCAGCTGCATGTGTTTCCAGGATGGTTAATAAGAGTATGAGGGTCAGTAGTTTTTTCATAATTATGGCAATACCTTTTTGAAAGGTTTAACGCTAACGTTTTTATAAACGCCAGCCTCGATATAGGGGTCTTGATCAGCCCAGTTTTGCGCATCCTGCAGACTTGGGAATTCAGCAATAATCACGCTGCCGGTAAAACCGTTAGGCCCCGGGTCTTCATTGTCAATTGCAGGATTTGGACCAGCTACCAGCAGCCGTCCCTGGTCTTGTAATTGCTTTAGTCGCTCCAGGTGAGCGGGTCTGACAGACAGTCTTTTATCAAGACTGTCTGCAACATCTTCACCAATGATGCTGTAATACACGATAACTCCTTGTTAATTTAAAATGCATGAATTTTCCAGAGGAATCAGGCTTCTTCCGATTCCGTTTCGCCATTATCCTGGACATGCCTGGCTATATAGAAACCCTGGGCAATCACAAATATGAAGGTTATTCCCAGCATGCCAAACAGTTTGAATTTAACCCAGATGTCTTCAGAATAATTGAAAGCGACATAAAGGTTTAAAAAACCAATAGCGATAAAAAAACTGATCCAGATAAAATTCAACCTGTTCCAGATGTTTTCAGGCAGGCTGACGGCCTGCTCCATCATGCGTTGCAACAGTGGTTTTTTACCAATAAAAGCACTGCCTAAAAATGCCGCGGCAAAAAGCCAGTTGACCACGGTTGGCTTCCACTTGATAAAATCAGGGTCCCGTAACAACAGGGTAAGGCCACCAAAAAAAACCAGTAAGCCCAGTGTAATCCACTGCATTTTTTCAACTTTTTTATAACGCAGGTGAAAATAGGCCACCTGTCCGGCCGACGCAGCAATGGCTACTGCTGTAGCCACGTAAATATCGTAGATTTCGTAGGCAATAAAAAACAGCAGAATTGGAAAAAAGTCTGAAAGAAATTTCATAATTTATCAGTGCAGGGTTCTGGACATTCCATGGAGTAAAAAATATTGCTGCATCAGCTCTTTGACGTGCTCCGGATAGTCAATCAGGTGCATTTGCTCCACGCCTTCCTCAAAAAAGCGTGTGGCATCTTCCGGTAGGTTTTCAACCAGCGTATCAAAAGCCCGGGTCATCAACTCGGAATCATGGCTGCGAGTAGCGATGATAGCGCGATTAATAATCAGGATTCTCCAGGGGCGCATTGGATTGGTTTTTTCCAGATCCTGGCTGATCACAGGGTTCAGGTTCTCAATAATCTCGTTGGTATACTGAAACAACTGTTTTAAATGATGTGGCTCCTGAATCTGGTTGGCTTTTCGGGCAAGAGCATTCACCACAGATTCAATATTCTTGATTTCTGAATTATTTCGGGCAAGCCAGACAGCAAAAGGAAAGCTCAGGTCTTCCATGTCTTCTGCAACTTTCGGCAGACCCAGGTCAGCTGCGAATGCCGACATTTCCTGTAAGAGTGTCATGCCGTATTCGCCGAGCTCGTCGATTTCCTCCCGTCTAAGCGGCGCATCAGGATTTTGGTATTTATTGGAGTCATTTTTATTGAGGACATCGAAAAGTTGAAGAACAGCCTGTTTGATTAATATTGGAGAAGGTTCATCCGAACCTTCCCAGTTGTCGCAGATGACTTCCGCGAGAGTTTCAAACACTTCTTTCAGTTCGTTTAAATCAAAGGGCGATATATTCATGACCGGATTGTAGCAGGCAATAGCTGTTTTTGGAGCTGAAAATGAGTATAGGGTAAATAACAATCTTGGATGCTTGAATGATATAATTATCAGTATGACGGCTTTTGACCTACATTCGCATTCAACGGCATCAGATGGCACCCTGACTCCAGCTGAGCTGGTTAAGCGTGCTGCTGATGCGGGTGTCGATGTTTTGGCGCTGACAGACCACGATACGACTGCAGGCCTTGCGGAAGCACGGCTGGAAGCTGCAAAGCATGATCTCAGGATAATTAATGGCTGTGAGATTTCAGTCACCTGGTCCCAGACTACGCTGCACATCGTGGCTTTGAATATATCTGAAACTCACCTTGGGTTACAGCAGGGGCTGGAAAAGCTCAGAGAGCATCGTCTCTGGCGTGCCCGTGAAATTGGTCGGAAACTGGAGAAAAAAGGCATTCCGGGTGCCTTCGAGGGGGCCGGGAAGCTGGCAAAGGGAGTATTAATCAGCCGTACACATTTTGCGCATTTTCTGGTTAACCAGGGATATGCCAAAAACGTACGGGATGTGTTTAAACATTACCTGGTGAATAACAAGCCCGGTTACGTCGCCGGTCGATGGGCCGAGCTGGAAGATGTCCTCGCCTGGATAAACGATGCGGGTGGTCAGGCTGTGATTGCGCATCCTGCCCGCTATCGACTGACCCGCAGTAAATTCTTGCGTCTTATCGGTGAGTTTAAGGAGTTGGGTGGTGAAGGGCTTGAAGTAGTTTCCGGCAGCCACAGCAAAGATGAGTGCTTTACCATGGCAAAACATGCCAAAGATCACGGATTGCTGGCATCGGCCGGTTCGGATTTTCATGGTCCGGAAAATCCCTGGGTTGAACTGGGAAAGCTGCCGACTCTGCCACAGGGTTGTGAGCCGATCTGGAACAGCTGGACAATCTAAATTTTTTATCCCTTAGCAGTAGTGACTTAATAGAAATGGCACAGTTCTTTCAAATTCATCCAGAAAATCCGCAAGCCCGCTTGATCAGGCAGGCTGTGGATATCATTCACCAGGGTGGGATAATTGTTTATCCGACTGATACCAGTTATGCGCTGGGCTGTCATATTGGCGATAAAGATGCGCTTCAACGTATGCGCCGTATTCGCCAGGTTGATGATAAACATGATTTCACGCTGGCTTGTCGTGACCTGTCGGAAATTGCCACTTACGCGAAGATTGACAACAACCAGTACCGCATATTGAAAAACTATACACCGGGTGCTTATACCTTTATCAACAAGGCAACCAAGCTGGTACCCAAGCGGTTGTTACATGACAAGAAAAAAACCATCGGGATTCGAATCCCGGATAATGCGATTGCATTGGCGTTGCTCGAAACACTGGGTGAGCCCATGTTGACTTCCACTTTGTTGTTGCCGGGAGACGAGTATCCCTTAACCGATCCTTATGATATGAAAGATGTTATTGGTAACCAGGTAGACCTGATTATTGACGGTGGTTATTGCGGCATGGAAGAGACTTCGCTGGTAAGCATGGAAGAAGATGTTCCCGTAATCTGGCGTGTGGGGAAGGGCGATGTCTCAGCTTTCGAATAAGCAGCGTGGGTAAATTATAAATGCAGTCATTATCGTGGATTCAACAGATTGCCATCGGCTTTCTTCCCATTATGCTGGCAATTACCGTGCACGAGGCTGCTCATGGACTGGTTGCGGATAAGCTGGGCGATAACACTGCCAGAGCTGCCGGGCGTGTGACACTTAATCCTTTTAAACACATTGATCCGATAGGCACAATCGCTCTTCCTCTCTTGATGCACTTTCTGACGGGCTTTATGTTTGGCTGGGCCAAGCCGGTGCCGGTCAACTGGCAGAACCTGAAAAATCCACGTCGCGATACAGCCCTGGTGGCTGTGGCAGGTCCGTTGGCCAATTTCCTTATGTTGCTTGCCTGGTCGGCAATTTACGCGCTCGGTCCACAAATTGCAGGATGGTCAACCTGGGTTGGTGTACCGCTTTTTCATATGGCCACTTTTGGCATTATGATTAACGCGGTGCTGATGGCTTTAAATCTTTTGCCATTGTTGCCACTGGATGGCGGCAGGATAGTCAGTTCATTGTTGCCAGCAAATATTGCAGTGCTTTATCAAAAAACTGAGCCCTGGGGCTTTTTTATTTTGATAGGGCTGCTGGCTACCGGCGTTCTGGCGAGGATGCTGATGCCAGCTATTGGTTTCCTGGAAATTATTTCTGCCCGGATTGTGGGCATTATTCTGTAAAAATTCGTACAATAACGACGATTATTTTCACCAAAGGGGATGACAGCTTTGAATTCTGTGTCGGGTCAATACACGCGCGTATTATCTGGAATGCGTCCGACAGGTCGTTTGCACCTGGGACACTATCATGGCGTATTGAAAAACTGGCTCGAGTTACAGCATGAGTTCGAGTGTTTTTTCTTTATTGCTGACTGGCACGCGTTAACGACACACTATGATGATCCCTCCATCATTCCCAATAGTGTATGGGATATGGTGATTGACTGGCTGGCTGCAGGCATCAATCCTTCTGAAGCGACGATGTTTATCCAGTCCCGTGTTCCCGAACATGCCGAGCTTCACTTGTTGCTGTCGATGATGACACCACTGGGTTGGCTGGAGCGTGTGCCCAGTTACAAAGACCAGCAGGAAAAGCTTAAAGAACGAGATCTTGCAACTTATGGCTTCCTGGGTTATCCGCTTTTACAGTCTGCCGATATCCTGATTTACAAGGCAGGACAGGTACCTGTTGGTGAAGATCAGGTTGCGCATGTTGAGCTGACGCGCGAAGTCGCGCGCCGTTTTAACCATATGTATGGCAAGGAACCTGATTTCCAGGAAAAAGCCGAAAAAGCCATGAAAAAGATGGGTAAGAAAACCGCCAGGCTCTACCAGCAATATCGCAAAGTTTACCAGGAGCAGGGCGACACCGAAGCGCTGGATGCAGCCAGGGCATTACTGGAAAGCCAGCAAAACATCACCATGAATGATCGTGAACGTTTGTACGGTTTTATTGAAGGCGGTGGCAAAGTGATTCTGCCTGAACCCGAATCTCTGCTGACCAAGGCTTCCAAGATGCCGGGACTGGATGGTCAGAAAATGTCCAAATCCTATGGCAATACCATTGCTTTAAGAGACGAGCCTGAAGTCATCGAGAAACAGCTTAAAACCATGCCGACAGACCCGGCCAGGGTTAGACGAACCGATCCCGGTGACCCGGCAAAATGCCCGGTCTGGCAGTTTCACGAAGTATACTCTGATGAATCTGTTATGGACTGGGCAAGGAATGGCTGCAAAACGGCAGGAATAGGTTGCATTGAATGCAAACAACCCATTATTGATGCTGTTCTCCGTGAGCTCAAACCGATCCAGGCAAGGGCTAAAGAATATGAAGAGCAGCCTGACGTGGTGCGCAGTGTCATCAACGAAGGCTGTGAAAGAGCACGTGATGTGGCTAAAGAGACAATGAAGGATGTACGTCACGCTATGTCGCTGGATTACTGATGACAGAAACTGCTGAAGACAATATCGCTCCAGAAGAAACAAGCGAAGAGCCGTCTGCCCAGCTGCCGCAGCAGGAAGAGATGCCTTTTGCTATCGTGCAGGGTGAACCACAGTTCACCTTGCCAAAAGACCTGTATATTCCACCGGAAGCGCTTGAAGTTTTTCTTGATGCCTTTGAAGGGCCGCTGGATTTATTGCTCTACCTGATTAAACGCCAGAACCTGAATATCCTGGATGTACCCATAGCAGAGATTACTACCCAGTACGTTGAGTATGTTGAATTAATGCGCGAGATTAATCTGGAACTGGCAGCAGATTACCTGGTTATGGCCGCGATGCTGGCTGAAATCAAGTCCAGAATGCTATTGCCACGGACTTCTGATGATGAAGATTCAGAAGAAGATCCCCGTGCGGAACTAATCCGTCGTCTGCAGGAATATGAGCGCTATAAACAGGCTGCCGAGGATATTGATGCTTTGCCACGTTTGGGACGCGATGTTTACCAGTCAGTGGCGGCTTTTCCGGACAGGAAAATCGAAAGAAAAGAACCGGATGTAGACCTCAAAGAACTTTTGTTTGCATTAAAGGAAGTACTGCACCGGGTTGACATGTTTTCCAGCCATCATGTCCAGCGTGAGGCCTTGTCATTGCGCGAACGCATGTCGATTGTGCTGGATAAAATCAGTGCGGATAAATTCACACCTTTTACCGAGCTTTTCGAGTTTGAAGAAGGTCGGGATGGTGTTGTTGTCACTTTTATGGCAATTCTGGAACTGCTCAAGCAGGCGATGCTGGAGCTGGTTCAGGCTGAACCATTTGCGCCCATTCACGTTAAGGCCCATACCCCAGAATGATCTTTCGTCCTTATACTGCGTTAAAAATGTACTCAATCGTTCATTTATTAAGTATAAACTCCCTCATTCCGTACATTTTGTCTTGTCTGAGAACAAAAGCCTCTATGCTTTAAAGGGTTTAATTTAAATGGATAATCAAAAATTAAAATGTATTGTTGAAGCTGCTTTGCTGGCGACGGGTGGTTCCTTGTCGCTTGACCAGGTATTGCAACTTTTTGATGAAGAAGCCTTGCCGGATAAAAAAGATTTGCGTGCTGTTCTTGATGAATTGTCTGGTGACTATGATGGTCGTGGCATGGAGCTTATCGAAACCGGCAGTGGCTGGCGTATCCAGGTTCGTGCTGAATATGCCGACTGGGTATCACGTTTATGGGATGAAAAGCCGGGACGTTATTCACGCGCCCTGATGGAGACGCTTGCCTTGATTGCTTATCGTCAGCCCATAACCCGTGGTGAAATCGAGGAAGTACGCGGTGTCAGTGTAAGCTCGAATATTGTCAAAACGCTACAGGAACGTGAATGGGTGCGTGTAGTAGGACATCGTGATGTTCCTGGTAAACCGGCTCTTTATGCAACCACCCGGATTTTCCTTGATTATTTCAACCTCAAAAGTCTGAATGATTTGCCCAGCCTGGCTGAAATCCGTGATCTGGATTCTATTAACCAGGAATTGGAATTGCCCGACCCGGACAGGCTTGAAGGTCAAAAAACACAGACAGAATCGACGGATTCGACTGACTCAATGATTGGCGTTGATGTAGCTGTAGCCGTATCTGAAACAGACGCAGAGACTGAAGAAGCTATTGCAGAGCCAGACCCTGAACAGAATCAGCAGGCCTAAATGAAAAAAAATGAACCAAGAGAACTCCAGGGTGAACGTCTGCAGAAAAAGCTGGCTGCTTCCGGGCTGGGCTCACGTCGTGAAATTGAAAGATGGATCACAGAAGGACGACTGAAAATCAACGGTCGTCTGGCCAAGCTGGGTGACCGTGTCACTGAAGAAGATTCGGTGAGCCTGGATGACAGGCCTTTGAGTAATAAGCGCCTGGCCCAGGTAGAACGGCGCGTAATCATTTATAACAAGCCGGAAGGTGAGATGGTAACGCGATCAGACCCTGAGGGGCGTCGAACGGTCTTCACAAATCTGCCGAAGCTGGACAGGGGACGCTGGATAGCGATTGGCCGGCTGGATATTAACAGTGCCGGGCTAATGATTTTTACAACGGACGGGGAGCTGGCTAATCGTCTGATGCATCCGGCCCAGCAGATTGAGCGGGAGTATGCTGTTCGTGTCATGGGTGAGATCACTGAAGACATGCTGAAAAAGCTGGTAAACGGTGTTGAGCTGGAAGACGGCTTTGCCCGTTTTGAAGATATTGTTGAATCCGGTGGTGAAGGTATTAACCGCTGGTACCATGTTGTCATCATGGAAGGGCGCAAGCGGGAAGTCAGGCGTTTGTGGGAATCTGTTGGAGCAAAGGTCAACCGGCTCAAGCGCGTCAGGTTTGGCTCTGTTATTCTCGACAGCAGTGTGAAAGTCGGACAATGGCGTGACCTGGATAATAAGGAACGCGAACATCTGCTGGAACTGGTTGATATGAAGGAACCAAAACCGGCAAAAAAGGCGCCTCACAGCGATAAATATCAAAGAGGCAAACCTGCCGGAAAAGCCAGAAAATCTCCCTGGGGAAAAAATCCGGGAAAAAAGTAATCAGGACTCAATCATCGTAACGGTTCTATTACGTCCAGCATTTTTGGCCTGGTAAAGGGCTTTATCTGCACGCTCAAATAAAGACTCACTGCTGTCATGCTCACTCAGCGTGGTTACCCCCAGGCTTACCGTGACTTCTGCTTTAGTGCCATTGATCATGTCTAGTGCGGCAATATTCTCACGAATACGATCGGCCAGAAGACGGGCGCCATGAGTGTCAGTCTGTCCAAGTAAAATCATGAACTCCTCACCGCCAAAACGGTAAAGTACATCACTCTGGCGGATCGTCTGGCGGGTAACCTGGGCAATCGCTTTGAGGACCTGGTCACCATGGCTGTGACCATAGGTGTCATTGATTGCCTTGAAGTGATCGGCATCCAGCAGAATAATGGAAAGCGGATTATCCTGGCGGCGGGAAAGTTCAATTTCGCGGGTTAATGCCTGGTCCATGGCGGCACGGTTTTGTGCGCCGGTCAAAGGGTCTGTGAATGCGCTATCCAGGGCTTTCTTGTACTGGATGGCATTTCGCAGAGGGTAAATTAATGAGCTGAGCAATATTTCAATACGGTTCAGTTCTTTTTCCTGGAAGCGTTTTTTCCGATAAAAAATCATATCGCCCAGCACCTGGCTCTCAATTTTCAGGCCGTAGCTACAGCGATGGGTGGTTTTTTGGCCGATTCGAAGTGAAATTTGCTGTTCGCTCATCAGGTAATCCAAACCGTCAAAAGCAACAATTTGTTTTGATTCTGTGAAGAAATGGTTGATTAACTGCTCAATTTCCAGCGTGGTTTGCAGTTTTTCCATTAAACGCATTTCCCTTTCAGGCATGCGATTGGCATTGTTGTAATGAACAGATCTTGCAGTTCCGTCTGATTCAACCAGTCTCAGTTTTGGTGAAGTGCTGTTTGTCATTGTGTTCATCAGAAAATCTCTCTACAGAAAAAACTTTTCCTGTAGATGCGAAACACGTGCCAAAAATAAATAACAAATAAAAAACAAGTACTTAAATCATGCTTTAGTGTGTTTTGTCATTTTAATGACGCCATTGGTAAAGGTTGTTGTTATCAAGAGCGGCAAGAAAATGCCGCCTGGTAAGGGCGTCGCGGCTGCAGGTTATTTAATGATGCCGGTAAGCAGTGTTTTAATTTCATCACTGTAGCCATGTTCTTGCAGGCCGGAAATCTTCATGGTGAGTGTTTCATTGCAGAAGCGGTTAGCGGAACCGTATTGATTGGCCTGAACCCGTTTTTGTGCGTCAAGCCGGCGCAATACCAGGCTGTCCTGTTCCGGCAGGATTTCTATGAGCAGCCAGTTACAGTCCAGGTATGAGAAGCTTTTGCCAATCAATTTTGCGAGTTTCTCGTAAATTTCCATACATTTATCATCCGTTTTTTTATGGCAATTTTGCTTCACCTGTACTTTTTGCAGACCAATTGATCTGGCAGTCATAGTGCAGAATGCTATACTGATTTGGACCCTGATCTCTTTAAGATAGTTCAGGTTACACAGGTTCACCTGTGTATTTTGTGAATACGTTAATCGGCTATGCCTGAGTCATCGTATTGTTTGTTTGGTCAAATGTATATTTGGCAGTTAAATATTTTGAGGAAGTTATGTCTGATAATTTAGTTTCTGGTGTCGTTAAATGGTTCAACGACAAAAAAGGTTTTGGTTTCATTGAACAGGAAAACGGTCCAGATGTTTTTGTCCACTTTCGTGCTATCAAGTCTGAAGGTTTTCGTTCATTAAAAGATGGCCAGGCCGTTTCATTTAAAGTGGTTGATGGCGCCAAAGGTTTGCAGGCTGAGGAAGTTGTCCCGCAATAATCAGTAATAATAAATTGATCGCAGTAAAGGCGCAGTATCCACTGCGCCTTTTTTGTATACAATAACTGTTAATATTTTGTAATTGTTTCAACAGGTGTAATGAGTAAAGTTAAAGTTCTTTTTGTGTGCATGGGCAATATCTGCAGGTCTCCGACAGCTCATGGTGTGTTTAGAAACATGGTTGCAAGTGCAGAGCTTGCCGGGTTAATCGAAATCGATTCGGCCGGAACCCATGCCTATCATGTTGGTAACCCTCCCGATAAAAGGGCACAGCAAACGGCTGAATCCCGAGGCATTGACCTGAGTGATTTAAGGGCAAGGCAGGCACAATCAGAAGATTTCGCCCAGTTTGATTACGTGATTGCCATGGACCAGGATAATTATCACTCGCTGATGTCAATTTGCCCGTCCGGGCAGGAAGAGCGTGTATTCATGTTCATGGATTTTGCCCCGGAAATGCGCACACGCGAAGTGCCCGATCCTTACTATGGAGGAGATGCAGGCTTTGAACGTGTGTTTGACCTGGTAGATGCAGCAGCAAAGGGACTGTTGGAAGACATCAGGCGTCGGCACCTGGTGCGCTAACTGGTCAACCTGTGAATAACGGTGTTAACCGTTACTCACTTTTCTCTCCCGTTGTTTCTTTAACCGCAGGGGCAGGCTTAACTTCTCTGGGTGCACTTTCTTTGGGCACGGGTTTAGCTGCCTCGGCTGCCTTTGGCGCACTTTCCTTTGGCGCTGGTTTAGCTGCCTCGGCTGCCTTGGGCACGCTTGCCTTTGGCGCCGGTTTAGCTGCCTCGGCTGCCTTGGGCGCGCTTGCCTTTGGTGTTGGTTTAACTGTGCTGGCTGCCTTGGGCGCGCTTGCCTTTGGCGCTGGTTTGGCTTCGCTAGCTTCCCTGGCCCTGGGCACACTTTCCTTTGGCGCTGGTTTAGCTTCGCTGGGCACACTTGCCTTTGGCGCTGGTTTAGCTTCGCTAGCTTCCTTGGGCACGCTTGCCTTTGGTGCTGGTTTAGCTTCGCTGGGTGTTTCTTTTTTGGTTACATTGGACTCCGTGTCTTTAGCTTTTGGTGCTTCCTGCGGCTGTGCTGAAGGCTTAGGCTTTTCACTCTTGTCGCTCGCAGCAGCGGGCTGAGTCGATGGCTGTGTTTGCGCAGTTTCCAACTGTCCTTCCTTTGCAGGGGTAGACCTGGGTTTTCTCGAAGAGGGTCTCCGGCGACTTTTTGTTTCCTTGGCTGCTGGTTGATTGGCATCATCAGTAGTTTGATCGCTTCGGTCAGTTGAAGTGGAATCAGTTTTTACCGGTTTTTCTGCCGTTTCCCCGCCTTCCTGGGCACGCGTAGCATCCTGGGTTGTACGTCCAGGGCCCCTTCTTCTGCGACCACCTCGGCGGTTGCTGGGACGACGCTGACCTGAATTGCTTTTTTCTTCATTGCCGGCAGTTTCTTTTTTCTGTTCCGAAGTGGTTTCTTCAGAGGCTTTTTGTTTCTCTTCGCCAGGTTTTTTCCTGGGATCTGCTTTGCCAGAGGCTGGTCTTCTTTGCTTCTGGTTCCTGTTGTTACTGCGGTTGCGGTTGCCAGAGGGTCGCCTGCCGCCGGAACCACTGCGTTGCTTGCGTTGGTTGTCGGTTTTTTGTTCAGTTTTTTCTGCTGCTTCTTCCGCTTCTTTGTCAGAAGTCTTGCTGGTGAAAATGCTGGTAATGATACGCTTGATGAAACCAGTTTCAGTCGGCTGTTGCTCTTCTGCTCTCACTGGAGCAGGTGCTCTCACTGGAGCCGGCGTGCTGGGCGTTATCTGTTTAACAGCGGGTTCAGCTGAAGCCTGCGGTTTTGCATTCGAGGTGCGAGCATCTTCCAGGTCCTGTTTTTCAGTCGCCAGGTTATAACTGGACTCTTCGTCAGGGTTTACTTCATGCTGGCGAATGCGGTCAATTTCGTAATGTGGTGTTTCCAGTGATTTGTTTGGAATCAGGATGACATCAACATTGTTTCTTTTTTCAATATCACGGATGGCGATACGTTTTTCATTCAGCAGGAAAGTACCCACTTCAACGGGAAGTTGAGCCACGATTCTTCCCGTATTTTCTTTTAATGCCTGTTCTTCAACGATACGCAGGATCGACAGGGCCAGCGATTCCACACCACGAATAAAGCCATGGCCCGTACAACGTGGACAAAGTTGTAAGCTGGCTTCGCCGAGGGAGGGGCGCAGGCGCTGACGAGACATTTCCAGTAGGCCAAATCGCGAAATCCGCCCAATCTGCACACGAGCACGATCCTGTTTCATGGCATCCTTGAGGCGATTTTCAACTTCACGCTGATGCTTGGAAGGTGTCATATCGATAAAATCAATAACGAAAAGGCCACCGAGGTCACGCAAGCGCAACTGGCGGGCAATCTCGTCAGCGGCCTCAAGATTGGTGTTTAACGCCGTTTCTTCAATATCGGCGCCCTTGGTTGAACGTGACGAGTTAATGTCTATAGAAGTTAAAGCTTCGGTATGATCAATGACGATGGCGCCACCGGAAGGTAGCCTGACTTCACGCTGGAAAACTGTCTCGATCTGGCTTTCAATCTGGTAACGGGAAAATAACGGTACTTCATCATCGTAAAGCTTGAGCTTGCGCTCATAACGGGGCATGACCTGCTTGATGAAGTTCAAAGCCTGTTCATAGGTATCCTTGTTATCAATAACAATCTCACCAATATCATTGCGCAGATGATCACGAATCGAACGAATAATGATGTTACTTTCCTGGTAAATCAGGAATGGAGCAGTTTTCTGGGCAGATTTATCAATGGCACCCCAGAGCTGCACAAGATAGTCCAGGTCCCATTGCAATTCTTCAGTGTTTTTGCCTATGCCGGCAGTGCGTACGATCATGCCCATGCCATCAGGGATTTCCATCTGGCTCATGGCTTCACGAAGATCGGTACGATCCTGACCTTCAATGCGGCGGGAGACACCACCGGCGCGAGGGTTGTTTGGCATTAATACGAGATAGCGACCAGCCAGGGAAATAAAGGTGGTCAGGGCGGCACCCTTGTTGCCACGTTCTTCCTTTTCGACCTGAACAATCAGTTCCTGGCCTTCTTTTAGAGCTTCCTGGATATTGGGGCGGCCGCCGGCCTTGAGTGATGCCTCGGAAAAATATTGACGGGAAATTTCCTTAAGAGGCAGGAATCCGTGTCGGGTGGAGCCATAATCAACAAAGGCGGCTTCCAGGCTGGGTTCAATTCGGGTGATTTTGGCTTTGTAGATATTGGCTTTTTTCTGTTCCCGGCCGGCTGTTTCAATATCCAGGTTAAAAAGTTTCTGGCCATCAACGATAGCAACGCGCAACTCTTCCTGCTGAGTTGCATTAATTAACATTCTTTTCATATTGTATGCTCGTTCTGGCGTGTCCCAGCAGTGTCTGAGGAGATGCGACTCTTTTTATTTTTAATTTTTCAGAGTCTGCAATTCAGTGGGCTTACCGTGGTAAGCTGCGGTTGGATAAACCGTTTACTCAGGGCCTGTCAGGGCTAACGCGCTAATTCTGTTTTACCCGGAAAAACCGGGGCGATTGTTCAATGTTCCTGCTAATCATGACCATTGCAGTTTTTACGATTTTTTTTCTATATAATCGTGGTCATGCCATCAGATTCGTATAGATGACCCAAGGGTGGCTATACCTGATTTTCAAGTGAACTTCGCGGAATATATCAGCCTGACTCCCACTTAGCAATGCATGAATTTACTAAAAAAGTCTTCTAAATGTCGGATGTTTCAGGAAAAAAAGTCAGATTTGTGACGATAGAAAATGAATTTGAAGGGCAGCGCCTGGATAATTTTCTATTGCGAACACTCAAGGGTGTTCCCCGCAGTTACATCTACCGAATCGTCCGCAAAGGTGAAGTTCGGGTCAACAAGGGCAGGGTCAATGTCAAATACCGACTGAACGGCGGCGATGTTGTGAGAATTCCGCCCGTGCGGCAAACACCCACCCAGAGTCAGACGCCATTTCCAGCTTTGAAGCAAAAACTGGATGAGACAGTTTTATACGAGGACAAGCAGTTAATCGTGTTGAACAAGCCATCCGGTATGGCGGTGCATGGGGGGAGCGGGATCAGTTTTGGTGTCATCGAAACATTGCGGTCCATGCGACCGCAGGAACAGCATCTTGAACTTGCCCATCGACTTGACCGGGAAACCTCGGGTTGTCTGATCATTACGAAACGACGTAATGCATTGAAAATGATTCACGAGTTGCAAAGAGAGGATATGATCGAGAAAAAATACCTGGCTCTCGTTTACGGCAACTGGGGGAGAAAAACCCAAATAAAAATTGATGCACCGCTGAAGAAGAATGCTTTAAGGAGTGGTGAGCGCATGGTACAGGTCGATCCGACAGGTAAACAGGCGCTGACCTATTTCAAAATCCTGGAAAAATTCAATGATGCCATGCTGGTTGAAGCCACCCTGGTAACCGGGCGTACCCACCAGATCCGGGTTCACCTGGCCTATGCAGGCACGCCCATAATTGGTGATTTGAAGTATGGCGATGACTTTGCAAACAGGCGTTACCGCGAACAGGGTCTGCATAGACTCTTTCTGCATGCTTACCGTTTGGCGTTTGTTCATCCTGAAACAGGAAAAACGATGAATTTCCAGGCGCCACTGGATGACGAACTTGAGCGCATTCTGGCGGTCTTACGCGCATGAAATATGAATTAATTGTTTTTGACTGGGATGGCACTTTGATGGATTCAGTGGCAAAAATTGTTGCCTGCACACAGGCGGCTGCCACGGACCTGGGCCTGGTGGTACCCGAGTATGATGAGGCCAAGCAGATAATTGGCCTGGGACTGCATGAAGCAATGGCGAGGCTTTTTAATATCACCGACGAGCAGGAAGTGCAACGTGTTGCACAGCAATACCGACACCATTTTCTGGGTGACGAGCCTACGCCGGAAACCTTGTTTGCAGGTGCTGAAGAACTGTTAAGGCAACTGGAATCCGAAGGCTATCTGCTGGCTGTTGCCACCGGGAAAAGTCGTCGTGGCCTGGAGCATGTGCTGGCAAAAACCGGGCTTGGCGAGGTATTCCACGTCACGCGTTGTGCCGATGAAACCTTTTCCAAGCCTCATCCACAAATGCTGCAGGAAATTATGGAATTTACTGGTGCAGATGTAACAAAAACACTGATGATCGGTGATACAGAATACGATATGTTAATGGCCAGTAATGCCGGCACTGATGCTTTGGGTGTAACTTACGGTGTGCATCCCAGGGAGCATCTTTTGAACCATGGTGCCCTGGATTGTGTCGATGATCTTCGCCAGGTCGCGGGTTGGCTGGTAAAACCATGATGTTGTTTATCAATAGTAAGAGGCTTATATGATCAAAAAGGATAACTGGCAAAAGGATCTTGAAAACAAACAGGATGGCTGGGAAAAAACTTTGCTTGAAAAGTTGGCCATGGAGCAGCTGAATGAATCACGCCGTGCCAGGCGTTGGGGAATATTTTTCAAATCGTTGGCATTCCTTTACGTACTGTTGTTTGTCGGTTTGCTGATTCCGGACGACCTTTCTGAGTCCAAGCTGGGCGAAGACGTTACCGCTATTATCGAAGTGAAAGGCGTCATATCTGATGAAACCGAGGCCAGTGCGGATAATGTCATCAGTGCGCTGCGAGATGCATTCGAATATAAACACACCAAGGGCATCATTCTGCGTATTAACAGTCCCGGTGGGAGCCCGGTTCAGTCAAGCTATATTCATGATGAAATTAATCGCCTTAGTAAGGAACACGAAGATATTCCGGTTTATGCGGTCGTAACCGACATTTGTGCATCGGGTGGGTATTACATTGCTGCAGCGGCTGACCAGATCTATGTCGATAAGTCCAGTATTGTGGGTTCGATTGGTGTGCTGATGGATGGTTACGGCTTTGTTGATACCATCGACAAACTGGGTGTCGAACGTCGCTTGATGACGGCAGGTGAACATAAAGGCATTCTGGATCCATTTTCACCGGTAAAAACCGACGAAAAAGAGCATGTGCAGGAAATTTTGGACCAGTTGCATCAGCACTTTATTCAGGCGGTTAAAGCCGGGCGTGGTAATCGTTTGAAAGATGATGAGAAGATTTTTTCAGGCCTGTTCTGGAGTGGCGAAAAAAGTATTGAGCTTGGCCTGGCTGACGAACTTGGAAGCAGCAGTTACGTGGCCAGGGAAGTGATTAAGGCAGAAACTTTAAAAGACTTTACCAAGCGGGAAGATGTGTTTGAGCGCTTCCTGGAAAAACTGGGTGCCAGTATGTCGGCTTCATTGCTGAAACTGACTGGTTTTTCGAATGGCCCTGTTTTTCGCTAGTCAGTTTGTCAACTTGCAGCGCAAAAAAAACCGCCACTGTAAATACAGTGGCGGTTTTCTTAAACTGGCTTAATTGCCAGTGTTTGCTGCTGGTGGAGGAGGTGGTGGAGCCGGTCTTCTGTTCCTGGGATAGTTATATGCTATCGGTATCGCTGCTGAATCCAAATCCTGAGCCGCTTCTAGGGCGCCTGGGGCCGTATCCATAGCCCGGTCCATTATTATTATCGCTACTGAATCCGAAGCGCGGACCACTGCCACCCCATCTTGGGCCGCTTGATCCAGATCTTGGGCCATAACCGGAACCTGGACCGGGGCCGTAACCTGGACCGGGACCGTAACCCGAACCAGGACCGTAACCCGAACCAGGACCATATCCATAGCGATTGCCGCCCCAGCCGTTATTCCAGGGACTGCCGCCCCAGGGACCACCGCCCCAGCCGCGACCATAGTCATCATCCCAGTCAAAATTCATTGGTCCCCAGTCCCAGAATGCATTGGCAGACATAGGGGCCATCATTGCGCTACCTGCGAGAGCAGAGGCTAACAAAGCAGTTTTTAATTTCATTGACGCTTTCTCCACGTGTTTTATTTTCTAACCATGAGTCAATTATTATAGTAGCTAAAATTTTGAAGCGTGCTTATTTTCGAGAATATAAAATGGCTCCAATTCCGCTAAACAGTCAGTTACTATTTAGGTTACACTGGACCGGAAAATTATAATTACTACAACGATCACAAATGTCATACCAGGTACTTGCTAGAAAATGGAGACCGCGTGTTTTTACCGAATTGGTCGGGCAGGAACACGTCGTGCGTGCATTATCCAATGCACTTGATAATGACCGGGTGCACCATGCCTACCTGTTCACTGGCACTCGTGGCGTGGGAAAAACAACACTGGCCCGAATCCTGGCCAAATCCCTGAATTGCGAGACTGGCGTCAGTTCGACCCCATGCAATGAGTGCAACAGCTGCCGGGAAATAGATGAAGGCCGGTTTGTCGATCTCATCGAAGTGGATGCAGCTTCCCGCACCAAGGTCGACCAAACGCGTGAGTTACTGGAAAACGTGCCTTATGCCCCGGTTGGGGGGCGCTACAAGGTTTACCTGATTGACGAAGTGCACATGTTTTCTGACAGCAGTTTTAATGCACTGTTAAAAACCCTGGAAGAGCCTCCGCCACATGTGAAGTTCCTGCTGGCAACCACCGATCCACAGAAAGTGCCTGTGACCGTTTTGTCACGCTGCCTGCAATTTAATCTCAAGCGTCTGCCGATTGACCAGATTCAGGGTCAGCTAAAGCATATCCTTGAGGCGGAAAAAATCTTCTTCGACAACGAAGCGTTACAACTGCTTTCCATTGCGGCGGATGGCAGTATGCGAGATGCGCTGAGTCTGCTTGACCAGGCCATTGTTTTCGGTGGCGGGCAGGTCAGGGAGCAGGATGTGCGCTCCATGCTGGGCACAATTGCACAGGATTATATTGTTAACCTGATGAAGTCACTGGTAGAGAAGGATGCTACATCCCTGATGACTCACATCAATGACATGGCACAGCAATCCGTGGATTTTGTTTCATTGCTAACATCGCTGATTTCCTGGCTGCATCGAATTGCATTGTTACAGCAGACCAGTGTGGATATTTATGATGATGCAATGGACCGGCAGCAACTTGAAGCTTTTGCAGAAAGCCTGTCGTCTGAGGATGTGCAGCTTTATTACCAGATGGCACTGGTTGGGCAAAATGATTTGAACCTGGCTCCCGAACCCCGGATGGGCTTTGAGATGTTGATGTTGCGCATGCTGTCTTTTTCACCGGATACGGCTGATAGCAGCGATACTGCAGAACCCCGGGCAACGGCTGGAAAGCCAAAACTACAACAGCGGAATGAACCTAAGCCGGTTGCAGCATCGCCGGTAAATCCCCAGAATAATGTTGCAAGCACTGTTGCATCCGGCAGTCGTGACTGGCCGGTTGTAATTCAGCAATTAAAACTGGGTGGCCTGACAGGACAGTTTGCCGGTCATTGTGCAGTTAAAAGCTGGGATGACAGCAAGCTGGTGCTGACCCTCGATCCCCAGCATCATTCACTGCAGGGTTCCAGGGCAGAGGAAATGTTGCGTAAATCGTTAACCTCGGCTTATCCGAATTTGCGGGTCGAAATTCTGCTTGAGAAGCTGGCTGGAGAAACTCCGCAACAGATCAGGGAACAACAGCAAAAGGACAGGCAGACCGGTGCGGTTGAAGATATTAACAACGACCCCTATGTACAGGCGATGCAGAAAAAGTTTGATGGAGAGGTTGTAAAGGGATCAATCAAACCGGTTGATTCAAGTTGAAATTCCATGAATTTCCATATTTTGCAGTAATTAACTTGATATATCATTTATAGAAACCCGTTTGCGGGAATAACAGATTGAAGAGGTAAACCCAATGAAAGGTGGTCTGGGTAACATAATGAAACAGGCGCAAAAGATGCAGGAAGATCTGCAGAAAGCGCAGGAAGAACTGGCACGCACACAAGTTACCGGTGAATCCGGTGGTGGCCTGGTCAAAGTGTCAATGAACGGCAAGCATGAGGTTGCGCGAGTGGAAATCGATGACAGCCTGATGTCCGATGACAAGGAAATGCTGGAAGACCTGATTGCAGCTGCCTGCAATGATGCTGTTAACCGCATTGCTGACAAGTCCAAGGAAAGCATGTCGGCCGCGACCGCCGGGATGCCTTTGCCTCCTGGTTTCAAACTGCCTTTTTAAGACAGGACTCAATGCAAAAAAGCCTGCTATCTCAGCTCATGGAAGCTTTGCGCTGTCTGCCGGGTGTTGGTCCCAAGTCGGCACAGCGTATGGCGTTTTACCTGCTTGAGCGGGATCGCCGGGGCGGTGAGCACCTGGCATCGGTACTGGCTGAGGCCATTGCAAAAATCGGGCACTGTAAACGCTGCAGAACGTTGACCGAGGAAGAAGTCTGTCGCCTGTGTGCCAATCCCAAAAGAGATCATTCTACTTTATGCGTGGTGGAGACGCCCGCAGATGTCGTCAGTATTGAGCAGGCAGTGCAATACACCGGCCTGTATTTTGTGCTGGGAGGGCATCTGTCACCATTGGATGGTATCGGGCCGGCTGAAATCGGACTGGATTTACTCGATAAGCGCCTGTCCGAAGGCGAGGTGAAGGAAGTGATACTGGCGACCAATACCACGGTTGAAGGTGAAGCCACGGCACGCTATATCAGTGATATGACAAGGGCTAAGGGCATCAATACCAGTCGTATTGCACATGGAGTGCCGCTGGGGGGGGAACTGGAGTTCGTCGATGGTGGTACGATTGCGCATGCTTTTACTGGCAGACAGTCATATTAAGTTTGATTTGTCAGTACCAGTTCGTTAATACCGAATTAATAGAAAAGGAAAAAATCATGACTGACTGTCTGTTTTGCAAAATTGTTTCCGGTGATATTCCCGCCGGCAAGGTTTTTGAAAATGATTCGGTGGTTGCTTTTCAGGATCTTAATCCACAGGCGCCATTGCACGTACTGGTTATTCCCAGGAAACATATTGCAACAATAAATGACCTGGGTGCTGAAGATGCGGCACTTATTGGTGAAATGTACCTGGCGGCCAAGCAGATTGCAGCTGAAAATGGCTTGTCAGAACGTGGCTATCGAACCGTAATGAATTGTAATGAAGAAGCCGGCCAGAGCGTTTTTCATATTCATTTGCATGTGCTGGGTGGCAGGGCCATGTCCTGGCCTCCTGGTTAGGCGGATCTGGCGATTGGTACTAAAATCGCACCTTGATCTATACTTAATAACCTGATTTTAATTTTTTCGCCCCTGACCATGGAAATTAACAACAATCCATCTATCAGTCTGATCCCAGTTATTCTGGGCGAAAAACCGGCTTCCCAGGTTCGGGAGACGGAACGGGCTGGTGAAAAAAACGAGGGCCCGGCAAATCAGATTACCCGCATTATTACTGAATCTGAAAAGCAGGCGGCAAAACAACAGCTGCTAAACGAGCCCTTTGACCAAAGTGGCAATAACCTGTTCAAAGACCAGTCTTCCAGCAGTGAGAGCCGGGCGGTTACTGCGTATCTAGAAACCGAACAGGCAGATCAGAAGAATTATCTCAGTGATGTTCTCGGGATTGATGTTTACACCTGAATTTATGTGACCTTCGTCACAAGAAATCCTTTATGACTTTTACATGTTTTTCTTCTTGTGGAAATCTTACATCACTAGTAGTTTAATTCCTGATAGTATCCCGGTTCTGTTAACCTTTATTGTCAGGTTATTTTCTTAAACCCTCTAATAACAAGGCTTTTTATGGAAGCGGTGCAAAACTCTTCTACCCCGGCATTTGAATTGAAAGCTGGTCAGTTCACCTTGCCAAATTTACGCTTACTGAATACCGATATGGACCGGCTGGCTGACCAGTTGGAAGATCAGGTCAATCAGTCTCCGGCTTTTTTTCTGAACACCCCGGTTGTGATTGATTTGCGGCTGTTGACTGAAAAAAATGTCGAGGTCGATTTTGCTCTGCTGGTAGGTCTGATGCGCGGTCACGGCATGATCCCAATCGGCATCAAGGGCGGTTCCAAGAATCAGCAGGAAATGGCTGAACTGATGGAACTTGCAATCCTCTCAGACAGGGATGACTCAGCCAGACAGACACAACGAAATAATGTTGCTCCAATTGCTGATAACAACCGGAAAAAAGTCGATTTAGGCAAGCCGTTTGTCAGCAAGCTGATTACGAAGCCTGTCCGTTCCGGCCAGCGTATTTATGCACCAGGCAGTGACCTGATTATCACATCACAGGTCAGCAGTGGTGCTGAAATTATTGCAGATGGAAACATCCATGTTTACGGCGCATTGCGGGGCCGGGCCCTGGCAGGTGTGAAAGGTTATCGTGGTGCAAGGATTTTTTGTCATAACCTGCAGGCTGAACTGATCGCCATTGCCGGACACTACCTGGTGAATGAGTTAATTGGTGAGGACCAGATGAATAAACCGGTTCAGGTTTTCCTGACAGATAAAAAACTGAACATTCAAACAATTTAAAACGTTCGCTCGACGTACAAGGAGAATATCTTGGCAAGAATTATTGTAGTGACCTCCGGTAAAGGAGGAGTGGGTAAGACCACGACAAGCGCTGCCCTGGCAATGGGTCTGGCGCAAAAAGGTAACAAGGTTGCAGTCATCGACTTTGACGTGGGTTTGAGAAATCTTGACCTGATCATGGGTTGTGAGCGCCGCGTGGTGTATGACTTCGTCAATGTCATTAATGGTGAAGCGAACCTGAACCAGGCCTTGATCAGGGACAAGCGTTGTGAATCACTGTTCGTGCTTCCTGCTTCCCAGACGCGTGACAAGGAGGCCCTGACAATAGAAGGGGTGGATAAAGTCCTGCAAACTTTAGCGCAGACCTTTGATTATATTGTCTGCGACTCACCGGCTGGCATTGAACATGGTGCCACCATGGCCATGTATTTTGCAGATGATGCGATTGTTGTTACCAATCCCGAGGTGTCATCGGTGCGTGACTCAGACCGTATGCTGGGTATTCTTGCCAGCAAATCGCGCCGCGCCGAACAGGGACATGAGCCGATTCGCGAATTCCTGCTGTTGACGCGTTATTCCCCGGAAAGGGTCGCCAGGGGCGAGATGCTCAGTGTTGATGATGTGCAGGATATATTGTCACTGGACTTGCTGGGTGTTGTACCCGAGTCTCAGGCTGTATTGAACGCATCCAACTCCGGCAACCCGGTTGTGATGGACCAGGAAAGTGATGCGGGCATGGCGTATGGCGATGTTGTGTCGCGTTACCTGGGTGAAGACCTGCCACACCGATTTATCAATGTGCCGAAAAAGAGACTGTTCGGTCGTCTGTTTGGAGGGTGATGATGCGTTTACTGGATTATTTTCGTTCAAACCGGAATGCTTCTGCGAATGTTGCCAAGGAGCGCCTGCAAATCCTCGTCTCTCACGAGCGAGCTACCCGGAATGCGCCTTCCTATTTACCACAGCTGCAAAAGGATATTCTGGAAGTTATCAAGAAATACGTTGCGGTTGATCAGGATGCGATATCAATACAGATTGATCATGATGATCACCAGGACGTCCTGGAATTGAATATTACTTTGCCCGAGCATTAATCACTGCATTTATATCAGTATCAAAAAAGTGCAGGTTTTACTAGAATTAGATTGGTAACAGCTGTTTATTTAATTTCTGATATCGGGATAAACCATGGCTACTGACAATATCAACACGGTAAAAGCAGAACTGGCGCCGGAGCCTGCGAATGATGTACATCTTGAACTTGATTCCCAGGAGCTTTATCTCAACCGGGAATTGACCTGGCTGGAATTTAATCGTCGTGTGCTTCATGAATCAGACGACGAACGCAACCCGCTGCTCGAACGCCTGAAGTTTGTTGCCATTGTCAGTGGCAATCTTGATGAATTTTTCATGAAGCGTATTGGTGGTCTCAAGCAGCAGGTTGGGGCGGGTTTATCTGCATTGACGGTTGATGGCAGGACGCCCCGACAGCAAATTGAAGATTCATACATCATCGTAAATGAACTGATTGAGCAGAAAACAGAGTCACTGCGGAAAATCCTGCGCTGAACTGAAAAAACATGATATCGAAATTTTTCAATATGAAGAACTGGAAAGGCTAGATCAGTCCTACCTGCGTGATTATTACTACGAAAATATTTTTCCCTTGGTAACGCCGCAGTCGATTGACCCGGCCCATCCTTTCCCGTTTATTTCCAACCTGTCACTGAACCTGCTGGTTTATGTGAAATATCCCAACCGCGATAAAACTGCACTTGACCCGTATCAAGGTACCTGTAGATGGCGGTATTCCACGTTTCCTGAAATTACCTGAAAGCAATGCCTTTGTTCCCCTGGAAGAGGTGATTGAGCACAACCTGGATATGCTGTTGCCGGGAATGGAAATTCTCAGTTGTGAAAAGTTTCGTGTCACGCGAAATGCCAATACTGAACGTAACGAAGAGCATGCCGATGACCTGTTGTCACTGATTGAGTCGGAGCTGAGTGATCGTCGTTTTGCCCCCATCGTCCGGCTTGAAATTGCTGATGGTATGGATCCATCTCATAGCGGCATGTTGGCAGCTGAGCTGGGGCTGAATGAAGAACAGGATGTTTTTTCAATCAAGGATTGCATGATAGCCGTGCGTGACCTGTTTGAGATTGTTTCGCTGGATATTCCTGAATTGCATGATGAGCCGCATCATCCGATTGATCATGTCGAGCTATGACAAAGCAAGCATTTTTTACACTATTCGTGATAACGTGGCCATTCCTGTTACAGCATCCATATGAGTCGTTTGGTACCTCGGTCGAGCGTTTTCTAAAAGAGGCCAGTTCAGACCCGAAAGTGCGTGCCATCAAAATGACCCTTTACCGCACCTCGAGTGATACCAAGGTGATTGACTACCTGTCAGTGCAGCACGTAATGGCAAGCAGGTGGCTGTGGTGGTGGAACTCAAGGCGCGCTTTGACGAGGCGGCCAATATCCGCTGGGCAGCACGCATGGAAGAAGCCGGCGTGCACGTGACTTATGGTGTGGTCGGTCTGAAAACCCACTCCAAGATTGTCCTGGTGGTCAGACATGATTACAACGGCCTGAAACGCTACCTGCATATTGGTACCGGGAATTACCATGCCGGAACAGCCCGCCTGTATTCTGACCTGGGTATTCTGACCAATGATGAAGTGCTGGGGCAGGATGCCACGGAATTATTTAACTACCTGACGACGGGCTACCAGCTAAGAACTTTCCAAAAGTTGCTGACTTCGCCCAAGGCGCTGAAAAAAGCGTTACTGGCCAAAATTCAGCGGGAAAGGGAACTGCACAGCGAAGAAAATCCGGGCCTTATTCAGTTCAAAATGAATGCCCTGGAAGACGTTGATATAACCCGTGCGTTGTATGAAGCCAGCCGTGATGGAGTCAAGGTTGACCTGATTATCCGTGATACCTGCCGTTTAATTCCAGGATTGCCTGGGATATCAGAATCAGCCCGGGTTATCAGTATTGTCGGGCGTTTCCTCGAGCATACGCGTATCTATTATTTCCAGAACGGTGGTGATGAAGAGTATTTCATCGGCTCTGCCGACAGCATGAAGCGCAACCTGGAATCACGTGTTGAAGTGGTCACGCCTGTTGAATCTGATGCTTTGCGCTTGGAACTCAGGCAAATTCTCGATATACAGCTCAATGACCGGCGCTCTGCCTGGGAAATGCAGTCAGATGGTTCGTATATCCAGTATCAGCCCAAAACTGAAGAGGAAGCCATTGGCAGTCAAACCCGCATGATTCAAATTGCTCAGCAGCGTGCCAAAAAAGCCCGCAAGGCGCAGAAGGGAAAAAGTAAATTCAAGGCAAAAGGACGAAACCTGAGATAGTTTTAGTTTCTCTGTTGTTAGCGTCCAGTTTCGTCATTCCGGCAAATATCCAATATTGTCGCACCGGCAAACATCCAATATCGTCACTCCGGCAAACATCCAATATCGTCACTCCGGCAAACATCCAATATCGTCACTCCGGCAAACATCCAATATCGTCACTCCGGCAAGCTTTTAGCCGGAGTCTTAAAACATTAGCAGATACCGGCTACAAACCTGCCGGTATGACGTTAAAAATGGACCAATTTTCTTCGCTTATGAAGTCAGTTAATTATCAGTAATTTCTATTAATGACTCAGGCGTGTTTATGTTAACGAAGTGTTGCGCGATGTCAGAACAGTCAACCGGGATAAACTGGTTTTGTTCGTACCAGATTTGCACTTTTCGGTCATTTTTAAGGTAATTTTCCAATGATTCCACGAGCTTTCCAGAAGACAGGTCAAACAGGGCATGTAACATTTGCAGATGCTTACCATCATGCGCAACATAAATTTCTGCGCTGGCCTGGCCTGCAGGTTGGCTGGCGGTTTCAATCAGACGCTGACTGAATTCACGGGTAATTAATGGCGTGTCGCAGGGAGACACCAGCAGGTAGTCCGTGCTGACATAACGCATCGCGGTGAGGATACCGGCCAGTGGTCCGACATCACTGGTTTCGTCCTGGATGACTTCGTAACCCAGTTCGCCATACTGGGATGTATTCTGGTTGGCGCTGATGATTAACCGGGCGAAAAAAGGCGATAGCTGTTCCAGCGTGTGTGCAATCATCGGTTTGCCATCGAGCTCAATAAGACCCTTGTCCACGCCTGACATACGGGTACTTTTACCTCCGCAGAGTACCAGTGCGGTGATGTCTGCTGATGAAATGGGGCGTGTTGGCTTCGAATGCATGGTGTGGTTTTGTGTTCTTAATGTTTTATGGCTGTTGGGGTAAACTGACAGAGTATTAACTGGGCTGAAACTTGGCAATAGCGAATTTTTAATGACACGTATCCTAATCGTCGATGATCATGATCTTGTCCGGGCTGGACTGAAAAGCATACTTGAATCGAACGAAGGGTTCGAGGTGGTTGCAGAGACAGATTCGGGGGAGACAGCTCTCGACTATCTGCAGCATAGTGAATCCAGGCCAGACCTGGTGCTCATGGATGTCAATATGCCGGGAATAGGCGGCATTGAAGCCACGCGTCGAATTAAACACAGCCATCCGGAGATCCCGGTCATTGCCGTGACAGCATTGCAGGAAGAGCCTTTTCCTGCACAATTGATCAAGGCGGGTGTTTCGGGCTATATCACCAAGGGTTGTCCAGCTGACGAAATGTTTAATGCAATTACCAGCGTCATGGCCGGTAAGCAGTACCTGGCGAATAATGTCACAGAAAAAATATCCCTGGGTGAGGTAAATGGCCGTCAACATGAAAGTCCATTTTCAATTTTATCTGACAGGGAAATGCAGATCATGTTGATGATTACGCAGGGACAAAGTAATCAGCATATTTCCGACAGCCTGTTTCTCAGTCCCAAAACCATCAGTACTTACCGTCACCGGCTGTTTGAAAAACTGAATATCTCGAACGATGTTGAACTGACACACATGGCGATTCGTCATGGCGTGGTCGACCAGTAATCATGTTGTTCGATATCAATTGCACAGCCTGTCCGCGGCTGGCCGGGTTTCTTGCAGATATCAGGCAACAATATCCTGACTACCATGGATTGCCTGTTGAACCTTTTGGTGATGAATCACCGGATGTGCTGATCGTGGGCCTGGCTCCCGGCATGCATGGGGCCAATGCAAGCGGACGCCCGTTTACCGGGGACTTCGCCGGTGTATTACTTTATGAAACTTTGTATCAATTCGGTTTCAGCAATCAACCGGTTTCCGAACATAAGGATGATGGCCTGCAGCTGATAAACTGCCGTATCACCAACGCGGTTAAATGCCTGCCGCCACAAAATAAGCCAACCGGCGAAGAGATTCGTCAATGCAACCATTTTTTAAAACAGGAGCTGATGAGGCTGTCAGGGAAAAAAGTACTGGTGGCGCTGGGTTCAATCGCGCATAACGCGATCCTCAAGGCATTGGGTGAAAAACAGTCAGCCTGGAAATTTGGTCATGTCGCAGAACATCAGCTGCCTGGCGGCTTCACATTAGTCGATTCTTATCATTGCAGTCGTTACAACACCCAGACAAAACGGTTAACGCCAGAGATGTTCCAACAGGTTTTTGCCCGGGCCAAAGAACTCATAGAATAAAATTTACCACTAAGACCACAAAGAACACGAAGTGAATATGTCTTTTGGAAGAAGTTGTAATATTTGGAATTGTTTTTTTAATCAAGAGAAACTGAAATTTAACTAACTTTATTTTCTTTGTGAACTTTGTGCCCTCCGTGGTGAAAAATTGTCGAATCCGCTGTTTAATTCAAAAGCCTTCCTGAAAACCCTGACGCACGCGCCCGGTGTTTACCGCATGCTCGATGAAAAAGATGCGGTGCTTTACGTTGGCAAGGCAAAAGATCTGAAACGTCGGGTCAGCAGCTATTTTTCACGTTCGCATAATCAGCGCATTCACAACATGGTTGCGCAGATCGACCATATTGAAATCATTGTTACCCATACAGAAGCTGAAGCCCTGTTACTTGAGAACAACCTGATCAAGGAACTGCGGCCACGCTACAATATTCTTCTTAAAGACGATAAAAGTTATCCCTATATCTACCTGTCAGCCGGTGATTATCCACGCCTGGCATTTCACCGTGGTGCGAGGAAGGATAAGGGGCGATATTTTGGGCCTTATCCCAGTGCAGGTGCAGTCAGGGAAACCTTGCACCTGTTGCAAAAACTGTTTCCGGTCCGCCAGTGTGAAGACAGTTTTTTTCAGAACCGCTCGCGTCCCTGCCTGCAGTTTCAAATCAAGCGCTGCAGTGGGCCCTGTACAGAAGAAATTTCTGTCGGGAAATACCAGCAGCATGTCGATGACACGATTTTGTTTCTGCAGGGAAAAACCAGTCATGTTGTCCAGACCCTGATGCAGCGTATGGACCAGGCTTCCAGTGAGCTGGCATTTGAGGAGGCCGCCAGGATTCGTGACCAGATTTCTGCTTTACGTGCCGTCCAGGAAAAGCAGTATGTCAGTGGTGAATCCGGTGACCTGGATATTATTGCCTGTGCCTATGAGCAAGGGATAGCCTGTATCCAGCAGTTTTTTATCCGTTCCGGGCGGAACCTGGGCAATAAGCATTATTTTCCCCGGGCGCCGTCAGATGCGACACCAGCGTCACTGATGTCCGCCTTTATTTCCCAGTATTACCTGGGCAAGCAGATTCCTGCCGAGATCCTGGTAAACCACGTCCCGGACGATCTTGAACTGTTGCAGGAAGTATTAAGCCAGGAAAAAGGACGCCGGGTTCTCATCCGGCATAATGTTCGGACGGAGCGTGCCCGCTGGTTAAAAATGGCCGAGCGTAATGCCGTGATTACCCTGCACGCCCGCCTGACGGGTAATGCCGGCATTGAAAAGCGCATAGAATCACTGCAGCAGGCGCTCCAGCTGGATGCGCTGCCGGAACGCATGGAATGTTTTGATATCAGTCATACTTCAGGTGAACTTACCGTTGCGTCGTGCGTGGTATTTGACCAGGAAGGTCCCAGAAAATCCGATTACCGCCGTTTCAATATTGAAGGTATTCAGCCGGGCGATGATTATGCCGCGATGACGCAGGCGCTGGAGAGACGCTACCGCAAAGTAAAAAGTGGAGAAATCCCGACGCCAGATATACTTTTTATTGATGGCGGCAAGGGTCAGCTCAATGCCGCAGCAAAGGTTCTGCAGGAAATTGCGGTCAGTGGTATTTTGCTGGTCGGCATTGCCAAGGGACCGGACCGGCGTCCCGGTATGGAACAGTTGTTCTTGTTGGATCAGCCGCAGCCGATTATCATTCCGGATAGTTCACCGGCGTTACACCTGGTGCAGCAGATTCGGGATGAATCGCACCGTTTTGCGATTACCGGCCACCGCAACAGAAGGGCGAAGGCGCGCCAGAAATCGACGCTTGCAGGATATTGACGGTATCGGCCCAAAGCGCAGGCAGAGGCTGTTGAAATCGTTTGGCGGCTTACAGCAATTGCAACGGGCCGGGATCGAGGATATTGCCAAGGTTGAAGGCATCAGCAAGCAGCTTGCGAAAAAGATTTATGATACCTTTCATGGTGAGTAGCTGGAATCCGGAAACCCAGGCTGCTACGGCTATAGTGAAATTAGATTAATTCAGGGATATAGAGGAAAGGACAGACATCAACCATGTTCACAATACCCAACAGTCTCACCTTCCTGCGGATTTTCCTTATTCCCTTTTTCGTCGGCAGTTATTACTTGCCATTTAGCTGGTCGAATGAGCTTTCCACGTTTCTGTTTGGCCTGGCAGCCGTGACTGACTGGCTGGATGGTTACCTGGCCCGGCGCTGGCACCAGACGTCACCACTGGGGGCATTCCTGGACCCGGTAGCGGATAAGCTGATGGTTGCTGCTGCATTGGTTGTCCTGGTACAGGCGCATCCAACCATTTTCATGGTGATACCCGCGATTGTCATCATTGGCAGGGAAATTACTATTTCTGCATTACGTGAGTGGATGGCTGAGCTGGGCTCGCGTGCGCAGGTTGCCGTATCCGTCATCGGTAAATTCAAAACTGCAGCCCAAATGACGGCCCTGGTTTTATTGATTTATCGCGATGACCTGTTCGGAATGCCAATTTTCACGATTGGCTACGTCTTGTTGTACATCTCGGTGGTATTGACCCTCTGGTCCATGACGGTCTATTTGCAGGCAGCCTGGCCTGCATTAAGAGGTGATTCCGAAGAATAACACGATCTGCGCTACACGAAATTAGCATTTTCTTGCGAGAATAAAACAGACTGGGCCAAAAATATGAAATCTGCGCCTGCTTCCGCTAAACTTGGGTCACACTGCAATTTCTGGATGAATTAATCCGATGGGCAAGCAGCTCCTCTTACTCCGGCACGGAAAATCCGACTGGTCCGCCAATGTTGATGATTTTAATCGTCCATTGAAAAAACGTGGCGTCAATGCAGCCCAAAAAATTGGTTACTGGCTGGCCAATAACCGGGCTTCAAAGCCTGACCTGATTATTACTTCTCCGGCAGAAAGAGCGATCGAAACTGCACATATAACAGCCGAGATGGCAGGCCTGCAAATGCCAGAGGTCGATGAAAGGATTTACGACGCGAGTCTTGAACAATTGCTGGCTGTCATTGCCGAAATACCCGAAAGCATTCAGCGTCCCTTGATCGTTGGACATAACCCGGGTCTGGAAGACCTGTTGATTTACCTGACAATGGTACCCAGGCACCTTTACAAGGACGGGAAGTTATTAACCACGGGCACCCTGGGGTTGGTCAAAATTAACTCAGCCTGGGATGCATTGGAAGAGCAGGGTGGTAAATTTAAAAACCTGATAAGGGGAAGGGATCTATAGACCACCTCTGTCATTCCAGCATTTAGATTTCGTTGTCATTCTAGCATTTAGACATCCCCGTCATTCCAGCATGCCTCTAGCTGGAGCCGTAAGACCAGCGAAGCTAATCTTATCTTCTGGAAAAATCCCCGTCATTCCGGCATGCTTCCAGCCGTAACCGAAAGTCTGGAAAAATCCCCGTCATTCCGGCATGCTGCTAGCCGGAGCCGTAAGACCAGCGAAGCTAATCTAATATCTAAATAAATCTTCATGCCATATCTTATTGTCATTGCCGTCATTATCATTATCGTGTTCCTGCCCCAGTTCTGGGTCAATTACGTATTAAAAAAATACAATCAGAATGCTGAAAGCAACTTTCCCGGAACAGGCGGGGAGCTTGCCAGGCATTTGCTGGACAAACTCGGACTCAACGACATAAAGGTGGAAACCAGTGAGCTCGGGGATCATTACGACCCACTGGCAAAGGCAGTGCGCCTGACACCCGACAAGTACCAGGGGAAAACCTTAACGGCCATCACTGTCGCAGCACATGAAGTGGGACATGCCATGCAGGATGGCCTGGAACAACCCATGTTCCGTTTTAGAACCCAGCTGGCCAAATTTACCGTCGTTGCTCAAAAGTTGGGTTCGTTCCTGCTTTTTGCTTCGCCTTTTCTGGCGATAATCACCCGCGCACCTGCGGCAGGTGCAGTCACGCTGGTTGCGGCCTTTTTGATAATGGGGTCGGGATTGTTGGTCAACCTGATTACCTTACCGGTTGAACTGGATGCCAGCTTTAACAAGGCCCTGCCATTACTTAAAACCGGCTATCTTGAAAAGTCCCAGCGCAAACCCGCTGAACGGATTCTCAAAGCTGCAGCTTTGACATATTTTGCAGCTTCCCTGGCCGGATTGTTGAATTTCTGGCGATGGATGTATTTGCTAAGGCGTTAATTTTCATCGCGTATATTAATGCACCTTTATCTATAAAATTTTCCTGTTACGGGCTCGATATTATTTATCATTCCGAATATCGTTAGGTCAATTGAGATACAATCGAGATCAAAAGATACTCTTTTTCTTTCCATGTTTGAATTTGCACGAATATTTCGTGTGTGGTTATCGCGATCTTGAATAAGAATTAAGTAATTATAATGTATGAAGTAATTCAGAATAGAAAAATACGTATAGCCGTTGTTGGCTGTGGAAGAATTTCAAAGAATCATTTTGGGGCGATAGAAACTCACAACGAGCACGTGGAGCTCGTTTCTGTCTGTGATATCGATTCTGATGTACTAAAGCATCATACGGAACAGTACAAGGTTAAAGGTTACCGCAGCATTGAAGAAATGCTAAAGCAAGAGAAACTCGACCTGGTCGCCCTCTGTACGCCAAGTGGCATCCATCCAGAACAGACAGTTCTTGCGGCAAAATACGACGTGCATGTGATGACAGAAAAACCCATGGCGACACGTTGGCAGGATGGTGTGCGAATGGTCAGGGCATGCGACGATGCCAACGTCAGGCTGTTTGTTGTCAAGCAAAACAGGCGGAATGCCACTTTGCAGCTATTAAAACGTGCAATTGATGAAAAACGTTTTGGCAAGCTACACATGGTGCAAATCAATGTTTTCTGGACCCGGCCCCAGGAATATTATGACCAGGCAGCATGGCGGGGAACCTGGGAATTTGACGGTGGAGCTTTTATGAACCAGGCGAGTCATTACGTGGATTTGCTTGACTGGATGATTGGTCCTGTTGAAAAAATTCAGGCAATGACAAGTACAACCCGCGATATCGAAGTCGAAGATACCGGTGTTATGAATATACGTTGGCGTAACGGGGCTCTTGGTTCAATGAGCGTAACCATGCTTACCTATCCTAAAAACTACGAAGGCAGTATTACTATTTTGGGCGATAAGGGAACAGTCCGCATTGGTGGTGTAGCGGTGAATGAGATTCAACACTGGGAGTTTGATGAACCATGCGATTACGATAAACAGATACAGGATGCCAATTATCAAACCAAGTCAGTGTATGGCTTTGGCCACCCGCTTTATTATAACAATGTTATTGATGTGATGACCGGCAAGGAAAAGCCAGAGACATGTGGTCGTGAGGGGTTGGCTTCTCTGGAAATACTGATTGCGGCCTACTTGTCTGCACGGGATGGCAGAACAATATCGTTGCCTCTTGAATATTAATATGGACTGTTAATGACTATCCAGATACACGAAACAGCCATTATTGACGAGGGTGCCGAGATTGGCGAGGGATCACGCGTATGGCACTGGGTCCATATTTGTGGCGGTGCCCGTATCGGAGAAAATTGTTCGTTTGGGCAAAACGTCTTTGTCGGCAATGATGTTGTCATTGGTAACAATTGCAAAGTGCAGAACAATGTCAGTATTTATGATGCTGTTGAGCTGGAAGACGATGTTTTTTGTGGACCAAGCATGGTTTTTACCAATGTATTAAACCCCCGGGCAGCTGTGATACGCAAAGACGAATATCGTCGAACCCTGGTAAGGAAAGGTGTCACGATTGGTGCGAATGCAACCATTGTCTGCGGTGTTACATTGGGGGAATACAGCTTCATTGCCGCTGGTGCAGTCATTACCAGGGATGTTGAATCCTATGCATTGATGGCAGGCGTGCCGGCAAAACAGGTTGGCTGGATGAATGAACATGGTGACAGGGTGTCAGCACGTCCAGTCGCAAGTAATAATCAATAAATATTATATCGAAGCGCCAATGGATTTTATTGATTTAAAAAGTCAGCAGGCAATAATCAAACCTGAGATAGACCGACGGATCGCAGCGGTTCTCAAGCATGGCCGCTATATCATGGGACCTGAAGTTGTCGAGTTTGAGGAACGCCTGGCTGATTTTGTCGGGGTGAAATACTGTATCGGTGTTGCCTCCGGAACAGACGCTCTGCTCATTGCAATGATGGCGCTGGGAATAAAACCCGGGGATGAGATTATTACCTCGCCATTCACCTTCATTGCGACAGGTGAAATGATAGCATTGCTTGGTGCCAAACCAGTATTTGTCGATATTGATCCTGAGACTTTTAATATCGATCCGGCAAAAATTGAAACCGCGATTACGCCGCAAACAAAAGCTATTCTGCCGGTGAGCCTCTATGGACAATGTGCTGATTTTGCTGCAATCAACACAATAGCAAATAAACATGGGCTTGCCGTAATTGAAGATGCGGCCCAGAGCCTCGGGGCAACGTCCAATGGAAGACAATCGGGCTCCCTGTCGACCATTGGCTGTACCAGTTTTTTTCCCAGTAAGCCACTGGGTGCCTACGGCGATGGAGGTGCGTGTTTCACTGATGATGAGCAGCTGGCTAAAGCAATGAAAGAAATTCGTGTTCATGGCCAGGACAGGCGTTATCATCACCCAAGAATTGGTATTAACGGTCGGCTCGATACCATGCAGGCGGCCATCCTGCTTGCCAAGCTGGATATTTTTCCTGATGAAATTGCTGCCCGTCAGGAAATTGGCAACAGGTTCTCTGATTTACTTTCATCCTCTTGCCCGGACGTGATACCGCCCTATATTACGCAGGGAAATACCAGTGTGTATGCGCAGTTCACGGTTCAGGTAGATCACCGGGATGATTTTCAGCAACACCTGCACGCAAACGAAATTCCTACAGCAGTTCATTACCCAGTGCCACTAAACCTGCAGCCGGCATTGTATACCGATGAATTTGACCTGACTGTTGCCGAAGCAGCTTCAAAAAAAGTCATGAGTCTGCCAATGCATCCTTATTTGCAGGAAAAAGATATTCAGAAAATAGTCGATACGATGAGCAGGATTTAAATGCTGGTGTTTATTGTTCAATTCATCGATGTAAGTAGTAACGAGTTACTGATATACGCATGAAAATTCTGACAGTAATTGGAGCACGGCCACAGTTTATCAAGGCTGCTGCAGTATCACGCGTTATTCGTGATGACTATGCAGGAAAGATTGAAGAGGTGCTTGTTCATACCGGACAGCACTACGATGACAATATGTCAAAAGTGTTCTTTGATGAGCTGGATATCCCCAGGCCAAAATATAACCTTGAAGTTTCCGGTGGACATCATGGTGCGATGACAGGGCGTATGCTCGAAGCCATTGAAAAAGTCCTGATAGATGAGAATCCTGATTGGTTACTGGTATATGGCGATACCAACTCAACACTCGCTGGTGCACTCGCTGCGGCCAAATTGCAGATTCCTGTAGCGCATGTCGAGGCTGGTTTACGCTCTTTTAATATGCGTATGCCGGAGGAAATAAACCGGATACTTGTAGACCGTGTTTCTACGCTCCTGTTTTGCCCGACAGAAACTGCAGTACAGAACCTTAAACAGGAGGGGGTAAGCCAGGGAATACATAATGTGGGTGATGTTATGTATGATGCCGCACTTTTTTACGGTGACCGGGCGGGTTCACAGATAGATATTTCCGAAAGATTTGGCTTGCAGGATAGACAATTTGTTTTAGCGACATGCCATCGTGCCGAAAATACCGACGACCCGGAACGTTTAAGTGCAATATTGAACGCATTTTCCCGTATCGCTGAAGAGATCTCTCTCGTATTACCTCTTCACCCACGAACGCGTAAACTGATAAATGATTATGGCTTAATGCACTATCTGGATTCACTGATTGTATTTGAGCCACTGCCATTTCTGGATATGGTTGCATTGGAAAAGGCTGCCAGGGTCATCCTTACTGACTCTGGAGGTGTTCAGAAAGAAGCTTTTTTCTATGGTGTGCCTTGTATAACCATGCGTGATGAGACTGAATGGATTGAAACGGTCCATGCAGGTGGTAATGTGCTGGCAGGTGCAGATACAGAAAAAATTTATGCGGCCTGGAAATCCCAAGGGTCAGAAAAAATAGACCTGAATACCAGTTTGTATGGAAATGGGCATGCTTCAAACAAGGTAGTTCAAATGATGATGGAATACCGGTGAAAGGCTTCATATTTTTATATCAACAAAGAAGAGTGCTATGGGCTACAACATTAAGTGATGTGAAATCGCGGTATGCTGGAACAGTATTTGGCATTTTATGGGCGCTGATTTACCCGGTAATTTTTCTAGGGCTTTACGCGGTAGTTTACATAATGATTTTCAAGATTCGTTTAGGCGAATTAACCACGGTAGACTATGTATTGGTTATCTTTTCAGGATTAATTCCATTTCTTGGTTTTGCAGAAGCCTTGAGTGCTGGTGTTTCCTCAGTAGTGAATAATAAAAACCTGATAAAGAACACCTTGTTTCCAATAGAATTAATACCGGTTAAAGCAGTGTTAAGCAGTGCGGTGACAATGCTTGTTGGCCTGTTGATTTTGCTGGCTATTTTATGGTCCAAGGGAGAAATACATGTCACTCAATTGGCTATACCGCTTATTTTGTTTTTGCAGTTGATATTTACAATTGGTCTTATCTGGTGGTTGTCGGCCCTTAATGTTTTATTTCAGGATATAGGGCAAATGATTGCAGTGGTGATTTTACTGTTAATGCTTGTTTCTCCTATTGCTTATACGGCAGATATGATACCGCCAGAGTTAATGCCTCTTATGTATCCCAACCCTCTCTACTACATGATCATGTTATATCGAGAGGTGATAATCTTTGGATCTATACCGTACGACTTGCTTCTAATGTTCATTACTATTTCGCTTTTGATGTTTGTGAGCGGATTTTATTTTTTCACTCGACTGAAACCAGTATTTTCTGATTATGTCTGATGAAATCATAAGCTTGTATCAAACTTCTAAAAGGTATCGAATTTTTAAGAGTTCAAGATACAGAATTCTGGATTTGTTAGGTTTTAAAGTTTCATTATCTCATTACGATGAGTTCTGGGCTTTGCGCGATATAAACCTGTCAATTCGACGCGGAAGTAAAATAGCTATTGTCGGCAGTAATGGTGCTGGCAAGAGCACCCTGTTAAAAATAATTGCAGGGCAACTTAAGGCAACAGAGGGTGAGGTTCACGTACAGGGTAAGGTTAGTGCTCTTATGGAACTGGGGACAGGCTTTCATCCTGAATTTTCTGGTTGGGAAAATATTCTTGCTTCATTGAGTTATATGGGAATAACTGGTGTAAAGGCTCGCAAACTGGCTGATTCAATAGTTGAATTCACTGAGTTAGAGGAATTTATCCATAATCCATTAAAAACCTATTCTGCCGGAATGTATGCCAGGTTGGCATTTTCTGTGGCTACTGAGATTTCGCCAGAAATTCTAATTATTGATGAGATTCTCGGTGCAGGTGATTCGTATTTTTCGCACAAGGCTTACGAAAGAATGCAATCACTCACATCAGGAGGCACAACAGTACTATTTGTTTCACATGATATGTCTTCGGTTGAACGACTTTGCGATGAAGCCATTTGGCTTGAGCGTGGAAAAATCAGGATGCGTGGTGACGTGATGGCTGTTTCAAAGGCGTATTCAGATGCTGTACGAAAGCGTGAGCAAATTCGACTGGATGCCAGAAATAGTATGATGCAAATCGGTTCCATGCAGCTTATACAAAAAAACAACCGCCCAATACATCTGATAATCAGGCTTTCTGCCGGTAATGCACCAGTTCACATCTCATATGCTTCAATCCTTAAGCAAAACCAAATACTTTCAGAATTGTATATTGGTGATGCCCAGGATACTTCAGTCGAATCTGATGCTTTCGTCCTTATGGATAATACTGTTGGTGTTTGGTCGTCACCGGTTAAGCTTGACAACAAAACCTGGGCTAGAGAAATACAAGCGCAGAACTCCGGGGCTATAGTTTTTAGTTTTGATGCTATTGATATGGAAAAAGCAATCAATATTAAATTGAAGTATTCCGGAGGGGGCGCGAAGGTTCAATGTTTTGATGGAGATACTTACCAGGATATTTTTTTTCTTCCTTCAAGCGCAAGTTGGGAGGAGGCTGTTCTGGAAATACCAGGAAGTCTGGTAGAGAAATATCTTTCAAGTGTCGGTGTCTTGCCTCAAATTGATTCCAAACAACTAAACGTCAGCGATGATTCAGAAGTGTCGAATATCACATCGACTGCGAATGAATACGAACTCTATACGGGGCATTTGGAATTTAAAAATGTAGAATTTGTAGATAGTTCGGGTAACAAAAAATCAATATTTAAAACATTTGATTCATTTAATATTCTTATCAGGGTTCGGGTGTTCAGAGATATTTACCAGCCAGAATTTGTCGCCTGTTTTCATCGTTCAGGGTTAATTGCTTTTCAGACATTGTCTCGAATGGTCTCCAGTCAGACTGATTACCTGCAGGCAGAAAAGGAATACATGGTTACTTTGTCAGTTCCTAGTTTATCTTTGGGTAGAGGGAATTATTTTTTATCACTGGGGGTTTTTCCGCCAATTGATCATCATAGTCTGGATACCGAAAGATCGGCATATCTGTTACAGGACAGGCGTTATGAGATTCTTGTTGAGCAGCCGGAAGGTGGGGTAATTGACTTGGGCATATCTCGAAGTCACTGCACCTGGGAGGTAGAGGAGTTGTGAGCAAGACAATGTCTGGCAATCACACATATTACGATATGCAAGATCACTGGGGTAGAAAGTCCTTGAGCCTTGCACAGCAGCATGTAGTCAAAATAATAAATCACATTTTAAAAAACTTAAACGAATGCGCAATATTCTGGATGCGGGTAGTGGCGATGGCATTGTCGCAACATCGCTAATTCAAGAGAATCAGGAAGTTAATCTTGTTTGTTATGATATGAGTCAAGTGGCGCTCAGTAATATATCGAATAGTCGGATTACATCGATTTGTGGGTCTATAGGTTCACTGCCTTTTACCGATAACGCATTTGACTTTTCATGGTCTATGGATGTTTTTGAACACCTGCGGCCTGATGAAGTTAGAACTTCACTCTCGGAACTATTACGGGTCTCCAGGCATGGAGTATTGATTATAACTCCTGCATCTGAATCTGATGCAATAATTGTTCAATGCCCAAAATGCAGTACGGTATTCAATCCTTATCACCATATCAATTATTTCGACCAGAATACCTGGTTTGAATTATTAGATAAAAACTTACCAGCCAGCTTTTATCCGATTGGAAAAGTGAAACCTGATATCCCGAAAGGATTCAGAACGGCATTTTTGCAAGATGAATTGTTCGTTTATACATCTAATACGCAATGCCCATTGTGTGATACACGATTTAATACAAGTTGTGATTCAAACCTGTCCATGAATGGCGCAATTTCAAAACGTATAAAAAGCCGGAAGCCATGCTTCGGTGTCCGCTATGAAGAGCTTGGCATTTTTATTCCAAAGAATTCATTGCCTTCAAACAATACTGATAAAAGCAGCACAATTAAATTATATTCCAATACTCCCATTCGCCCGGTCCTGACCTCTTGCAACAATGTAGACTTTTTATGTGATAGTCAATTGGTTGAAGGTTTCTCTATTTTGGATGAAGGGGGTAAGTACATCACAAGCGCTGATGTGGTAACTCATTCTGCTAATTCAAATGATACAGAAGTAACTAACGTAATAGTTGCTTTATCATTGGTTGGAGATTCAAATTCTTTTTCTTTAGATCTTGATTATATTGATGAATCTTCAGGTGTATTTACTGCGAGTATATTTGACTCTATGTCAGGTAACTACCGCGATATAGCATCAGCTGATTGCCATGGTGTAGGGGTTAAAAAAACTTTAACATTGGAATTCGAAATCAATGAAAACCATATAACGCCTTATGGCGTATTACTTAAAATAGCCGGGGGCTCAGTTGGCTCTAGCGCTATATGTCAATTACAACAACTTAGAGATAATAAAAATCGAGACAAAGTTTATAAATACTCTCCAGAGCAACAGGCAGTAACAATTGATACTAATAACCTGAAAGCTGGCATGAGGCTGGAATTGGAAGTGTTAAAACTGCGACCTGAAACGATAAGGATATCTGGTCATCAAGGATCGTACGATCTGTCACACTTAATCCCGGATTCTCCACATATAAACAAGAAATTTATCGTTCCTGTTTCACTTTTGACTGATATTTCCGGAAATGCATTTAACTATCAGGATCAGAATTTAGAAGGCTTTGTCAAAGATCCTGAGGAAACAGCTTTGGAAGTACGGGTAAATGAACTCCTGGGCCGCTTGAATTCCCTGCAAGATCTGTTGAATCTTACTGAAACTGCCCGTGTTCAGGCTGAGAACCGTGCCACAGAAATGGAGGCACATTACACCGAGCTACAGGATCGTTTTAATATTCTGTCTTCAAAGTCTAATCGCATAAAGCATATTCTTGTGAAGCTCTCATCATTAGTCAAAAAAGGTTCGTCTTCATCATGAAATTTCTAAGAGTGGTTGGTGCCCGACCACAATTTATGCAGGCAGCTATTTTACGGCAGGAGATCGATAAACGGGGCTACAGTGAAATACTGGTTCATACCGGCCAGCATTATGATCAAAATATGAGCCAGATATTTTTTGATGAGCTGGGTATCCCCAAGCCCGATATTAATCTAGGAGTTGGTTCCGGCTCACAGGGTGTACAAACGGGTAGAATGCTTTCATTTTTGGATGAGATTATTCTCGAAAATCGTCCTGATGCTGTCATTGTTGATGGTGATACCAATTCAACGCTTGCGGGAGCTCTTGCAGGTGCTAAATTACATGTACCTCTAGTACATGTTGAAGCCGGATTAAGAAGTTTTGATCGTCATATGCCGGAAGAAATTAATCGCATAGTAGCAGATCATGTAAGCGACTTACTTTGTGCTCCAACCGAACATGCAGTAACGAATCTGACTAATGAAAACTTATTGGGCCGAACCGTGCTGACGGGGGATTTAATGTATGACTGTTTCCAGTTTTATAAGGATAAGGCCAAAACTGAAATTATAGATAAACTAGATATCCATCCAGGTGAGTATATGCTGGCCACTGTACACAGGGCTGAAAACACTGATGACCCGGAGAAACTGCATAGAATACTCTGCGGTCTCACGGACATCGATTGCAAAATCATTTTTCCAGTTCATCCCCGGGTTCGTCCAAAAATCCTTGGGTCTATTAATCAAGGTCTTGATGTATCAAATATTCAATTTATTGATCCAATAGGGTATCTGGAAATGCTGGCACTGGAAATCTCGTCTAAATGTATTCTAACTGATTCAGGTGGTGTGCAACGTGAGGCTTATTTCGCGCAACGTCCCTCGGTTGTGCTTAGAGAAACCACTGAATGGGTTGAGCAGGTCGAGGCGGGCTGGACTGTCCTGGCTGGGTCTGACAGTACCGCAATTACTCAAGGTGTTGCGTTGGTAAATAATACTCCTGCAAATATCACCGGGATTTATGGTGATGGTTATGCTGCCCGGAAGATTGTTAATGCCATTGAAAACAGCCTCAAATGAGAGTTTTTCATGGGCCGCAAAACATTGGTGGTATGGCAGGGGTTTTAGCCCGAGCACAGCGAGAACTTAGGCAGTATCTACTTATTCCTATTGCCGTACAACAGGAAACTTCCGTTATTTTTCAGATGGTGTGATTAAAGCGACATCCCCGATGGCTTTTAAGGTTGAGATGATTAAGTTTTTTTTAACGCGGGGGTGGAGGTTCGATACTTATCAGTTTTATTTTGGTGAGTCTTTTGCCGGTCCATACCTATGGGATGTCAAGTGGCTGAAATTTTTCGGTAAAAAAGTATTCTTTTACTTTTGTGGCTGTGATGTGCGGGACAGTAAGGCCACTATTGAAAAATACGATATCAGCGCATGTAAAGCGTGTTGGCCTATGGCCTGTAGCGCAAATCGAAAAAAAGCGCTTAAAGTTGCTACGCAATATGCTGACAAAGTATTCGTCAGTACACCCGATCTCTTGGAATTTGTTCCCGGTAGTGTGTGGCTTCCACAGCCAATCTCCGAAAATGAACTGCGAAGTATCCGAAATGCCTCGTCGAGTACTCCAAAAAGTACATACTCCGATAACCGTGTCATTAAGATTGCACACGCTCCCTCCAACCGGGTTATCAAGGGAACAATTTATCTGGAAAACGCCATTACTGAATTAAAACAAACCGGCTTCAATGTCGAGTTGGTATTGGTTGAAAACAAGCCTTATGTGGAGGCGCTCAAAATATGCTCCACCGCTGATATTGTTGTTGACCAGCTTCTGGTTGGTAGCTATGGGCAATTCTCCGTAGAAATGATGGCTTTAGGTAAACCGGTTATATGCTATATCAGGGAAGACTTGCTGAAATATTACCCTGAGGACTTGCCATTAATAAATGCAACTCCGCTGACCATCTTGAGCGTTTTAAAAGAGCTGATTCAACGGCACTTTGACTGGCCTGATTTGGGTCACAAAGGGATAAAATATGTAACTGATACCCACTCAAGTAAAAAAGTCGCACAACTAACTCTTGACTACTATGAATTTGGATAAGCTGATATGAGAATTGTTATGCTTACCGATGATGTCCAGATAGATCGTCGTATATTGCTTGAGTGTATATCTTTACTGGATGAGGGTAACGAAGTGATACTGATTGCTGCCCATGACCCTGCCAGGCCGGAGTTTGAAATACTCGATTCGATAAAAATTGAGAGGCTGCCTCAATACGCATATACAAAATTCGAAATTTTGATTCTTAATATTCAAAACAGAATAATTAATTTATTAAATCGGTTATCTCAGAAAACTCAAAGTATTTTTTCAAGGATAATCTTGGCGCCCAACCCATTAATTAAGAAATACAGTCGCCAACACATAATTTTGCAAAAAAGTTTTTCTGGCTATCAGAAAATCATCCACTTTATCCTTAAAATAGTATTGAAATTAATAACTTTTATAGCAATTGCTACGAATAAATTTGTCCATTTAACAAGATATCTTATTAATAAGTCCTCTCGTATGAGCGTTTTGGACAAATTGAAATATAAAAGAATCAAGTACTATGATCCTGATGTTATTCATGTGCATGACCTCCCACAATTAAAAGCGGGTGTATTTGCAAAGCGTGAATTAAACGTACCACTAATCTACGACGCACATGAGTTCTATCCTGAACAACCAAGGCTGACAAAAAAACAAAGTCACCACTTAAGAAAGATAGAAAACAAGTATATCCATTATGCGGATATTATTTTTACCGTTAATCCGCTACTTGCAAAAGAAATGGAGAAAACATACAAAAATATATCTGTTGGTGTATTACAAAATGCCATAGACCCTCAGAGTGATTTTAATGTAAACGATTCACATGACAGGTTCAGGGAAGAATATGATTTTTTAAAAGATAAAATTCTTCTGCTTTACCAGGGCTGGATTGCCAATGAACGTAATCTGGAAAATATTATTGAGGGAATGAAACTGGTAAATAATGACAGATTTCACTTGTTGATAATGGGCTATGGAGATTATGTAGCTACTTTACAGGAGATGGTTAAAGATCTTGGTGTTACTGACAAGGTAACCTTTATTTCCAGCAAATCGCAGGATGAGCTTTTAAGTTATACAGCTTCTGCGGATATTGGGTTGATACCATATCCATATGGAAAGGACCTTAATACGCATTACGTTTCTCCCAACAAACTTTATGAATTCATTTCAGCGTGCCTGCCTATTCTAAGTAATGATCTTCCTTTTGTCAGAAGCGTCATAGAAAAAAATGGGTTTGGTGTTGCTGGAGACCTTCAGATGCCCCAGGCTTTTGCCGATACTCTCAACGATTTCCCATTGGCTAAACTGGAAGAGTTTAGGGCTGCATTATTACAAAAACATAAAAAATTCGAATGGCATGAAGAGTCGAGAATTCTTATTGATTGCTACAGTAAGCTGGATAAGAGGTAAAATCCTTTTGATTTTAATATTTTGTGCGAGGCTTAAAAGCGATGCACTTCCAGCTGTATATAAGTATTAGAGAAATGGTTTGGCATGCAGAAATGAGGCTGTTGTTTTTGTTATTTTGCCTGTTATCAGGTGTTGTTCTGTTCAGTGCGTGTAGTAATACTGACCAGTTAACAATTAATGGTTATACCTGGCGTGGAGAGCTGCCGCCCTACAGTCAGGGTGCACCCTGGAGTCCGAATAATAGCAAGACCTTTGTCAATGCGTTGCCTAACTCAATGCATCAGGCCATGTTTTTTAATGATAAAAACACTTTCAATGAATTTGTGACGCGCTATAAGGACCGGATAAGACAGTGGTCTAATGACTTTTTGAAAAGCCCTGGAAATAAAAGTGATGAGGAGTTGGCTGAATTTTTAGAGCAACGACTGCATGAAAGCTACTCTCAAAACCTGTCATTTCTAAGATCTAAATATACTGGTCTGACAGACAGGCAATACATTGTCCTTAATGCAATGAACCTGGTGCATGGGCATTTCGATTTTGGCTTGCCTGAATTTTATAATACAGATTCAAAGCCCATTGATTTCTGCCTGCTGACATTCGGTGACTGCTCTGAATATGCGAACCTGTTATTCAATTTGCTGGAATTGCAAAATATTCCGGCAAAAATTGTTGGGTACACCTGGAATTTTGATACGTCTCTTCTCTACCAAAGTGGTACTTCTGGCAATTTTCAGGCAGGACATCAGCTAGTCTGGTCTGAAGGCATGCTGGTAGATAGCGAAATCAATGTTGCTTTTGATGTTGAGGGTGATTACGAGTTACGCAATCGATCAATCGAAAATCCACTTATTGATATGATTGATAATCATAAGATTTACGGGTTTTACAACTGGCTGTTAAAACCCGATATCAGGAAAGAACAATTGGCACGCAATATGGATGGCGGAATCATTGCTTTTTATTATCATTATTATTTGGCAGGACTGCATAAAGGTAAAAGTTACCGGCAGTCATTTCTGCCCGTTGTCAGATTTAAGAAAAGTTCAGCTTATAAAAGTCAAAAGGCTCAACCTATAGAATCAGCCAAATTGAAACCGGCATTGGAGTGTCCGGGGATAAATGGTTTCAAAACGCAACACTAAAAGTACTTGATACTGGTAACCAGATAGTGGCTTCAAAAGTTGCTGTTACATATTGGACGGCTTACACGTTAACTGCCCATAATATATATTACCGTCTGCTTTCTCGTTGTAATCTGGACCATAAGATTCAGGCTGATATAGCTGATAATATCGTTAAACTCAGTGAGCTCTTGTTAGCGGTCGATGGTGTTTTTGATGGTGAGGTTTATGGCTGGGGGCTTGGTATCGAATTGGATGCTTTTCAGGATGGCAGCATAAACCCGGCAAATACCAAGTATGTCGAGGCAAGCTATACAGCCCTGTCATCGATACTTGAGGCTATGGCCGTTCTTGATACAGCTGGAGAGCTTTCTATTGATCAGAAACAACGTATTGCATCGATACTCGATAAAACGGAGAGCATACTGAATTCCTGGGACCAGGCATATCGCAATACCGCGACCGGAGGTTATTACTGGTTTTCAGAACACCCGCATGACAATAAGATTGTTGTTAACTCTATTACAGGTATGGGCTATGCATGGCTCAAACTTTATCAGCTTACTGGCAAGAAAAAAGCACAACAAAGAGCTTATGAGCTGGCTCAATATTTCCTGTCTGTTATTGAGAATGATCCATTGGATAAGGATGCATTACTTTGGCCATATGCTGTGGATTTGAATCATAGAATGCAAAATGTTCTGAATGCGGCCACTGATATCAAGTTTTTAATTGAATTAATCAATGCAAAATCGCTGGATTACTCGCTGGCAAAACCAATTGCTGTAAGCCTCACGAAGTGTTCCGTTGTAGAAAAAATTGAGAAGGGCTGTTACCTGGATGGAATCACTACGCTGCAAAGAAAGGGTGATTATATTATTACGGACACTTTGTCCAGGATGCTGGGCTTAACTTTTAATAAACAGCTCGCATCCAATTTTTGTAGTCAAATAAATAAACAGCGACAATTGATTGAAAAAAAATTGTCTACGGATGTGGATTTGCTGTTTACCTTTATGGCTTATGGCAATTACCTGTTAAGTCCCCATGTAAAAGATATAGAAAATTCCGGCTGTGATAATCTTTAAAATACCAAAACGGGAAATCTTGATAATTAAGATGATTATGGACAGAAATCAATGTGTGGTTTAGCAGGAATTTTTGGAAGCGCTAATCATGACCAGGCATTAGCTGCAGTCGAGAAAATGAAAGAGACTATTCGCCATCGTGGTCCTGATGACGAAGGTATCTATATAGACGGACAAGCTCCATTGGTTTTGGGTCATCGCCGACTGGCGATTATCGATCCCGAGCATGGCACGCAGCCAATGACCACTTCAGACGAACAGGTCATTATCGTCTTTAATGGCTGTATTTATAATTACCTGGAACTGCGTCGTGAGCTCATTGCCCGGGGCCACCATATTCGTACCTATTCCGATACAGAGGTCATCCTGCATGCTTACACCGAGTGGGGTGATGACTGTGTCAACAAGTTCAATGGCATGTTTGCCTTTGCATTGTGGGACCGTCGCAACCAACGTCTCTTTTGTGCCAGGGATCGGCTTGGCATCAAGCCTTTTTATTACTGGTTTGATGGCAAAGAACTGGTTTTTGCATCGGAAATCAAGGCGATACTGGCTGCGGGAATAAAAGCCGAAGCTGACGCAGAAGGTGTACAGGATTACCGTACATTCCAGTTTTGTCTCGAAGAGAAAACCATGTTTAAAGGCATAAAGAAACTCAAACCGGGCTTCCGGATGAGTGCCAGTTTTAAACAGGGAAAAATCGAGCTGGATATCAGCCAGTACTGGGATGTTCAGTACACTATCGATGCAAGCCATGATGAAGACTGGTTCATCGATCACCTGTCCTCATTACTGGAGGACTCCATACGCCTGCGCTTACGTTCAGATGTTCCGCTGGGGGCGCATCTGTCTGGAGGGCTGGACTCGAGTGCCGTGGTGTCGCTGGCCCGCTCCATGCTCGATGGCGTGCCATTTAAAACTTTTACCGGCGCTTTCAGGGAAGGCAGTCAGTACGACGAAACAGACTTTGCGAAAATTGTGTCGACTGCCGCGAACACGGAGCACCATGAGGTTTATCCTTCCGGCGAAGATTTTGTGCAGATGTTACCCAGTCTCATTTATTACATGGATGAGCCGCTGGCAGGGCCGGGGCTATATCCTCAATACCATGTTTCCCGGTTGGCCGCTGAGCATGTGAAAGTCGTGCTTGGTGGGCAGGGTGGTGATGAAATATTTGTTGGCTATGCACGTTACCTGGTGGCGTACCTGGAAAAATGTCTTGCCGGTGCGATTAACCAGACCGGTGATGGCTCCAGGTATGCGGTTAGTCTCGATTCCATTGTACCCAACCTGCCTGTATTGCAAGGCTACACACCCATGCTGCAGAACTTCTGGAAGGAGGGCTTGTTTGGTCCGGACGATGAACGCTATTTTCGCCTGATCAACAGAACGGAAGGCAACAGTGGTCTTTTCTCTGCAGGAAACGCTGATGCTGGTTCCTCTTTTGCCTCATTTCAGAAAATCTTTAATCGTGAAGGCCTGCATTCACTGATAAACAGGATGACTTATTTTGACCTCAAGGCATCACTACCGGCCTTGCTTCATGTTGAAGACCGGACCAGTATGTCCGTCTCGCTGGAGTCAAGAGTTCCGCTGCTGGATTACCGAATCATCGAGTTGATGGCGACGATTCCTCCGAATATTAAATTTTCAAACGGACGACTGAAGCATTTGTTTAAACAGTCGGTCAGGAATTTCGTGCCTGAAGCTATCTATGAGAGAACAGATAAAATGGGTTTTCCGGTACCACTGCAACAATGGTTTGGCGGTGTCGCAAAAGAATTTGTACGCGACATTCTGCTTTCCGGTAGCGCCAGGCAAAGAGGCATGTATAACATGGCTGCTGTTGAGTCGGCGATTACGGGTGAAGGACAGTATGGCCGGGCTGTCTGGGGTTTGTTATGCCTTGAACTTTGGCATCGAATCTATATTGATGGTGACATGATGCCAAATGTCTGAATTTTCGCGACATGAAAAATCAGTGGTCATGCTAACCTTCGATCGGCAGATTGATCGCAGGATATTACTGGAGGCCGACAGTCTTGAATCAGCAGGCTGGAAAGTGGTTATCGTTGCCATGCCGCTGGATCAGCCGGCTAGCAATGAAGATCCCCGCATCATCAGGTTGAATTCCGGACAGGCAGAAGCAGTGCGTGAGAACCTGGTGTTGCAGGTATACGCCTGGATTAGAAGGTATGTGCCAATGAATGGCCTGTTGATGCGGAGCCTGAAAAGGTTTGCCTGGCGCTATTTTGTCGACCAGGAGTCTTTTTTTACAAAACTCTATGCGGATACTGCTCTTAGCTATTCAGCCGCTGTTTTTGTGGCGCATGATCTTCCCATGCTGCCTGTTGCCCAGCTGGCGGCAGATAGATGTGGAGCAAAGCTTGTTTATGACAGCCATGAACTCTATGCCGGGCAGGAGTTATCAAAACGTGAAAAACGTCGCTGGTCGGAGATTGAAGCACGGTATATCCGCAGCTGTGATGCGGTCATTACGGTAAACCGGTCAATTGCCAGTGAGCTGGAGCGTCGCTATGGGATTGATGGCGTCGAAGTGATACTCAATGCCGAAAAAACTGCGAAACTTCCTGAAAAAACCCGGTTATTCCATGAAAAATTTGGCTTGCCGGAACAATCCAGGATTCTCCTGTTGCAGGGCGGGCTTTCTGCCGGGCGAAACCTCGAGACACTTGTAGAGGCAATGCGCCTGCTGAAGAATGATGAAATTTGCCTGGTTATGCTGGGAGACGGGGCTCTTAAAAAGAGCCTGCAAAAAAGAGCAAGCTCGGCAAAACTGTCCGAAAGGGTGTTTTTCCATCCAGCCGTGCCCCAGGCCGAGTTGCTTTTTTATACAGCAGCTGCCGATGCCGGTGTCATACCTTACCAGGCAACCTGCATGAATAACTATTTCTGTACACCCAACAAGTTGTTTGAATTTATTGCCGCGGGCCTGCCGATACTTGCCAGTGACCTGCCCGAGATGCGCAGCCTGGTTCAGCAGCAGGGGATTGGCAGGGTAGGTGACATGCAGACAGCCGAAAAAATTGCCAGCCTGGTAGACGGGTTCTTTGCAGATACTGAAAAACTGCATACATGGCAGAAAAATGTCCTGGAGGCACGCAAGCATATCTGCTGGGAAAATGAAGGAAAAAAACTCGTTAAAATCTACGAGGCATTGCTGTGAAAATAGCCGTCGTCTACCAGTATTACCAGGGGCACCAGGCTCCCGGCCATTCCCTGGTCTATGAACTGACACAATATCTTGCAGAACGTGGTCACGAGGTCACAGTCGTTTCCGGTGAAAGTGGTTACATGAAACAGGAACAGCCGCTTGTTCCGTGGTTTCGGCGTTTAAAGCGAAAACAGCGTGACGGCAAGGTCAACGTGGTTCGTACCTACACCTATTCTGAATTGCATCGCAGTTACCTGGGGCGTTTGCTGAGCTTTATTTCATTTTCTATCACCGGCCCTATCGGCTTGCTGTCGATTAAAAAACCGGATGTGGTACTCGCTTCGTCCCCACCGATTTTTCCCATGTTTTCAGCATGGCTGGTCTGTAAATTACGGCGCATTCCATTCGTGCTTGAGGTGCGGGATCTCTGGCCGGCATCGGCCGTGCAAATGGGAATCCTGAAGAACAGGCAGCTGATTGGCATCATGAGCTGGATGGAGCGACTGCTTTATGACCATTCGAGCAAAATTATTGCCCTGACCGAAGGCATCCGAGATGACATCTGCAATCGTGGCTGGCCTGAAGAAAAAGTCGAACTTGTCACCTGTGGGGTCGATTTTGCTCAACTCTATCCGGATGCTGAAGGCGGGAATTTAATTCGCCAGCAACAGGGCTGGACCGATAAAAAAGTCGTGATGTATTTTGGTGCGCTCGGAGAAGCCAACAATATCCCGGTGATTCTGCGTGCAGCCGAAAATTTACAGGGGCAAGAGGATATTCTTTTTGTGTTGGTCGGTGATGGTCTCAAACGTGCAGCCATACAAAAGCAGGTTTCTGAGGATAATATTGATAATGTTGTCGTACTGCCGCCAGTGCCGAAAGATAAGGCAAGAGTTTATATCAATGCGGCGGATATTTGCCTGGTCACACTGCTCGATATTGCATTATTCGATGGTGCTATTCCGACCAAACTGATCGATTACATGGCCTGTGGAAAACCGGTGTTATGCGGGTCCGGGGAGAAGCGCACAGGATTCTGCAGCATGCAGATGCCGGTATCGTGTTCGAGCCTGACAATGACGAGCAACTTGGTCTGCGTGTCGTGCAAATGCTGGAAAACCCCCAACGCTGTGCCGAGATGGGGGAGAGTGGCCTGGCTTATGTCAGAAATCACTTTTCATCGGCCAGGTTACAAAAAAGGTCGAGTCGATACTGGAGGCTGTTGTCTGCCAAAATCCTGCCAATAAGACTGACGCTGGGCAACCAGATAGTCATTAAGACAGTTTATGAAAGAGGCAGCAGTTGTGAATGACAGCAGGCATGTCGCTGTTGTTGGCGCGTCAAGCCAGCTAGTACCTGGACTATTATCACGCTTAGAGGAGAAAGGGTTTTCCGTCAGCCTGGTAGGTCGAAAACCAACTAAAGTGGCCGGGCAGGTTATTCATCTGTTTGATGAGCAACAAGGTGTTTTTATACCTCCACTGGAATCAGTGGACGCATCATTTCAGTGGCGCCTTTGCCGATAATCGATAGCGTGCTGAAAATGGCAGACTCTTTGGGTGTGAAAAGAATTATTGCTTTTGGATCAAGCGGGCGATTTACGAAAACCGGATCATCCTCTGCAATTGAACAGGATTTTGTTTCCCGGCAGGAACAGGCCGAGCAGTTGTTATCATCTGCAATGTGAAGCAAAAAACACTGGCCTGGACGCTTTTGCGTCCCACCATGATTTATGGGGCGGATACTGATTTAAATGTCACCTTTATTAAGGCAATCATCTGCAAATTTGGCTTTTTTCCATTGCCCTGGGGGGCAAAAGGACTGCGTCAACCGGTGCATGTCATGGATCTTGCGTCCGCCTGTGTTGCGGTACTGGATTGTAAGGTCTGTTTCAACCGGGCTTATAACCTTGGTGGTGGTGAGGTCATTGAATTTGCGGAGATGGTAAGACGTATTTTTCATAGCCAGGGAAAGAAGCCCTGGATCGTGTATATCCCTAAATGGCTATACCTGCTGGCGATCAAAATTCTTGCAAAGTTGCCGCGTTACAGCTTTCTTCGTGGTGAAATGGTCGAGCGTATGTTTGCAGATCTCACCGTCGACAATGAGCCGGCAATGAATGATTTTGGCTACAAGCCTCAAGCGTTTGGCGTTATCGAATTAACGGAAATTAGTAAATAAACTATTTTGTAACCTTTTTTTCATAATCTAGTTGCTAAAACCATAGAAATAATGACGCCCGTCAATTGAAACAGGTGGAATTTGGCCTATTCTTTTTATCGTTAGATAGATTAATTCCGTGATGTGGTGATTTTTCCCACATCATTATTTTTTAATCATCATTTTGATGACGCAAGGAGGGAGAAATGAAAACTTTTCGCAAGAAGCGAATTTCGATAATTATTGGTTTGCTAGCCGCTATGACGGTTACATCAGCTCAAGCGGCGACACGATATATGGGCTGCATGGCACAGAAACCCCATAGCTAAACATACTTTTTCACTCAATGATTTTCAAGGTGGTTTCAGTCCTGATGGAGATTACCGAATTGATTATGTACTACTGCCATCAATCCTCTGCGAAATCCCGCTGGCTGTCGCTGGGGACGATGAGGTACCCTATGGCTCCAAGTGCTCTGCTGACAATGGTTTGCTTTACCCGATGACAGCGAATTTGGCTTTAATGTCGTTGATTTCGTTGGTGCCGTGGGTAAAACACTCGATGGAGATTATTTAGAAGGTTTTGTTGGTACTTATGTCCCGGGTACTGGGGCTCATCTGGTACATGACGACGGTAATCCTTTTGATGAATCGCTGCTGGTATGACCGGTGGCCTTATGATCAGTAATAGTGATACGGCATTATTTAAAACACCTGCCAAAAGAGGAACCTGGTGCGCAGGTCTTGGTGGTACTTCAGTGAAGTGTAGTACCGAGCACTATGTGGTTCTTGAACATGTATTGAGTTGTAATCGAGGTAAACCCCTATAAGTTCTATGACTTTGTGAATGATCAGCAAGGTACTCTGACTGACCCTAATGCAGGCGAACTTTTACCTGTGATTAAGGCGCACTGGATGACAGCTTGATATTGTTGATGGTGGCACCATTACGGGTGGATACCGCTTGGACCTGATGCTGATGGCTTACCTGATTTGCCGGCTAACGAGTCGACTATTCGAGACTTTATTGCTGTTGGTGATGACTATTCGATTACCAGAAAGGATGATGGTAAGCCCTTGTATCGCTGGGGTAACCTGGTCAAACGTCCAACTGATATTCGCGTCTACGCTAACATGCCTCTGCCAGCCGCATGGAAAACGGGTGATGTTTATAACGTAACCAAGGCAGAGTTGAAGATCAGGCACTGGATTACCAATAATCCGAACGATCAGATTCGTGCTGAAGACATGGAAAACGAAGGTGCCAGTGGCGTTTAAAGCCTGAGTATGCCGAGGTTAATGCCAGGTGTCTGGGAAGCCGTCCGTACATGTTATGAAGGTGATGGTGATCTGATTGTTCGATGGTGATTTGCTCAAAAATGCTGGACTTTTCTAGATATCTCATATGTCTATCCAGAGCTATATCGGCCACACAGCCAGCGTGATCTACGAAAATCCTTATCCTTATTCATCGGATCTGACTGGTGGGTATGACCAACGCCTATTGACAACTATAGATCGTGAACCATTTGAATGGTCGTATACAGATGATGCTAGAGGTGAGGCTGCTAATTACTCATAGTTATCGAGACCCTACTGATCCTGATGCTGCCAGCAGATTCTGAATTCGGTTTAATCTTACTCTGCTATCTGGTCCACGCTGGCGATTGAACTCCGCCTAAATATGGACAGGATTTCCTGGTGTTGAGATTGGTGTTGACAAAGATGTAGATGGTGCGTTGTGACCCTCCCGGTTGTCAGCCTCCACCTATTGCACACGGCGATATCAAGTATGAACGTGGTTTAGTAGACCACAACCGTTATTAATTTGCTTGACTGGGAACACCTAAATGGCCCAATGTCAACAACTGCTGGCTGGGTTGATGCGAGTCAAAACGTCAATGCCATTGTTAGTGATCCGCAACCGGCGAACCACTGATTCCTGAACCTGCAACAGGTATTTCTGTTAATGGTGCGCCATTGACTGAAGATTTCGACCTGGTGGTTTATATCAAGGGTGATAAGAAGCCAACTGTGATCTACGATGCTGAGCTGTATGTTGAGTGGGATGATACATCTATTGGATGTGTCAATCCTGTAGCATTGATTTCAACGGTGATTGTGTTTCTGATGCATTAGTCCGAAAAGCTGATAATCTTTCTTACTTTGATACTAATGGTGTTCGAAATTACCTAGCCACGCTATCGCCTAGTGATACCGTAGAGGCAATTGGTGATTTTAACGGTGATGGAGTTTCTGACGTACTAATCCAAAATGGCCAAAACTTATCCTACTTAGCAAGCGGTGGAAATTCGCTGATTCCAATACGCGTATTAACAGCTGATGAGTCTGTCACAAGTGTTGGTGATCTAGATGGTGATGGAGCGGATGAAGTCCTAATTAGGAATGCGGCTGATTATTCAATTTCTTATATTGAGGCTGGTGATGGCTCTTTGACATTGATTCGCACGCTACATCCTGACTATGTTGCAAATGGTATGGGTGATGTTGATGGCGATGGTACTGATGAGTTATTAGTTCGAAATGGTGTAAATATTTCCTACATGGAAGCAGCAGATGGTTCGCTTAGCTATATTGGTGGATTATCTCTTCGTTAATAGTTGGAATTGCCGATTTTGATGATGATGGAACTGATGAAGTTTTAATCAATAAAAATGATTCAATATTCTATCTAGAAGCGGCCATATAATTCGCAGACATTTATTACGAGTCTTAATCCTGTCTGGGTTATAAATGGCACAGGTAACTTTGATGACAGATGGTACTTCGGAAGTACTGTTACGGAATGATATTCAGTTCTCCTT
>CAWDGV010000003.1:0-333211 GCA_963801985.1 uncultured Gammaproteobacteria bacterium | reverse complement strand
TTTTTCACTACAACTCATTCATACGTATTGCTGACAGCATATAGAGCTAGTAAAGCGCCGCTTAGGCCAGTGAGGCTTATTTTCCGCCAGTACTGTGTTAAAAAGTTTCTCAAAATGCTCATTTACTAATTTGTAAACTCCGCTTTTTCGAAACTTTTTGCCTTGTCCTGACGAAAACTTATTCCTCACTCAAGTCGAGGTCGATCTGTTAAAATCCGCATCATTTTAATCGCCATAAAATCTCAAAAGGGCAAACTTAAAAATCTTTGTGTCCTTTGTGCCTTTGTGGTGAAAGCTTTTTGAGAATTTGTTATGCCTGATAACCGTACTGATGAACTGAATAAATTAATGTCTGAACGCATCCTGATGCTGGATGGTGCCATGGGCACCATGATTCAGCGGCACAAGCTGGAGGAAGCGGATTATCGGGGCGAACGTTTTGCCGACTGGCAGACTGATCTGAAAGGCAAGAATGACCTGCTGGTGCTCACCCAGCCGGATATCATTCAGGACATTCACGATGAATATCTGGAAGCAGGCGCGGATATCATCGAGACCAACAGCTTCAACGCCACGCCAGTGTCCATGCAAATTACGCATGTCAGATCTTTGCCTATGAGCTGAACCTGGCTGCGGCACAGCATAGCCCGTGAAGCTGCCGATCCCATAGCAACACCGGACAAACCCCGTTTTGTCGCCGGGGTGCTGGGCCCAACCAAAAGACCGCCTCGGTTTCTCCTGATGTCAATGACCCGGGTTATCGCAATGTCATCGTTTCAATGAACTGGTAACCGATTACAGGGAAGCGACGCGGGCCTGATCGATGGCGGCGCGGATATCATCCTGATCGAAACCATTTTTGATACCCTGAATGCCAAGGCCGCTGTATTTGCGGTGAAGTATGTATTTGATGAAAACAGATACTGAACTGCCGATCATGATTTCCGGCACCATCACTGATGCTTCCGGCCGTACCCTTTCCGGCCAGACCACCGAAGCCTTCTACAATTCCCTGCGCCATGCAGAGCCGGTATCCATTGGCCTGAACTGTGCCCTGGGGCCGGACCTGTTGCGTCAGTATGTGGAGGAAATGTCACGCGTATTTCCGAATTGTCATGTCAATGCGCATCCCAATGCCGGCCTGCCCAATGAATTTGGTGAATATGACCTGGATGCCGAGCACATGGCAGAGTATATCGCCGAGTGGGCGGAGCAGGGCTTTCTGAATATCGTCGGCGGTTGCTGCGGCACCACGCCGCTGCATATTGCGGCGATTGCGGAAGCCGTGGCGGGCATCGCGCCGCGTCCATGCCCCGCACTGCCGCAAAGCTGCCGCCTGTCAGGCCTGGAGCCTCTGAATATCAGCGACGACAGCCTGTTCGTGAATGTTGGCGAGCGGGCCAATGTGACCGGCTCTGCCATGTTCAAACGCCTGATTCTGAACGAGAGTATGAAGAAGCGCTGGATGTGTGCCGTACCCAGGTGGAAAACGGCGCACAGGTTGTTGATGTCAACATGGATGAAGGCATGCTGGATGGCAAGGCTGCCATGGTGCGCTTTCTCAATCTTTGCGCCTCCGAGCCGGACATTGCCAAGGTGCCGTTCATGATCGACTCATCCAAGTGGGAAATCATCGAAGCGGGTCTGCAATGTGTGCAGGGCAAAGCCATCGTCAACTCCATTTCCATCAAGGAAGGGGAAGACGAGTTTCTGTCAGCAGGCAAGATTGTGCCGGCGTTATGGCGCGGCTGTTATTGTCATGGCTTTTGATGAAGAAGGCCAGGCTGATACCCAGGAGCGCAAAGTGGAAATCTGCAGCCGGGCTTACCGCATCCTGACCGAAGCAGGTCGGATTTCCCGCCGGAAGATATTATTTTCGATCCCGAATATCTTTGCCGTGGCCACCGGCATTGAAGAACACAATAACTATGGCGTGGACTTCATCGAGGCCACCCGCGAATCAAGCAGACCCTGCCCCATGCGCAAGATTTCCGGTGGGGTGTCCAACGTATCTTTTTCCTTCCGCGGCAATAACCCGGTGCGGGAGGCGATTCATGCGGTATTCCTGTATCACGCGATTAAGGCAGGCATGGACATGGGCATCGTCAACGCGGCGCAGCTGGCGGTTTATGATGATCTGCCCGAGGATTTGCGCAATACCGTGGAAGACGTGGTGCTCAACCGGGACCCGGAAGCCGGCGAGCGCCTGGTGGAGATCGCGCCGACTTTCGTGGGTGACGGTGCAGCGGCGAGAAAGAAAGAGGACCTGGCCTGGCGCGAATGGCCGGTGAACAAGCGGCTGGAGCATGCGCTGGTCAAAGGCATCACGGAATATATTGACGAGGACACGGAAGAAGCCCGGCAGCAGGCCGAGCAAGACCCTGGAAGTGATCGAAGGCCCGCTCATGGATGGCATGAACGTGGTGGGCGATCTGTTTGGTGACGGCAAGATGTTTCTGCCCCAGGTAGTCAAATCCGCCCGCGTGATGAAAAAATCGGTGGCCTATCTGACCCTTACCTGGAAGCCGAAAAAGCCGAGTGTGCGTCGCAGACACAGGGCAAGATTCTGATGGCCACGGTGAAGGGCGATGTGCATGACATCGGCAAGAATATCGTGGGCGTGGTGTTGCAATGTAATAACTACGAGGTGATTGACCTGGGAGTGATGGTGCCTGCCGAAACCATATTGCAGAAAGCCAGGGAAGAGCAGGTGGACATCATCGGCCTGTCCGGCCTTATCACGCCCTCGCTGGATGAAATGGTGCATGTGGCGAAAGAAATGAAGCGCCTGGGCATGAGATTCCCGCTGATGATTGGCGGTGCCACCACCTCCAAGGCCCATACCGCGGTGAAAATTGAGCCCGAGTACGAGGAGGCGGCGATTTATGTGGCTGATGCCTCCCGGGCCGTGGGTGTTGCTGCCAGCCTGTTGTCGGAAGATCAGAAAGACACATTCCTGGACGAGTTAACCGGCAGGAGTATGCGCAGTTCGCGTGCGCCGGGCGCAACGAATGAGGCCAAGAACCTGGTTGCCCATACGCTGCCCAGGCTAATCCCACGCCCATCGATTGGGACAGTTATACGCCGCCGGCGCCAACGCAGTCGGGGATCACGGTGCTGGATGATATCGACCTGGCCAGTGGTGCCCTATATCGACTGGACTTTTTTCTTCCATGCCTGGCAGTTGAAAGGACGTTTCCGAAATCCTGGATGATGCGGAAAAAGGCGAGGAAGCCCGCAAGTTGTATGCGGATGCCCAGGCTATGCTGGAGCTGATTGATGAGAATTGGCTCAGGGCAAAAGCAGTGGTCGGTATATTTCCTGCCAACGCCATCGGTGATGATGTGGAACTGTTAGCATGGCGAGGAAGTCGCTGACGACATGCATTTCCTGCGCAAGCAGGGTAAGCAGCCAGCGGGACAATACAATGAATGCCTGGCTGATTTCATTGCGCCAAAGTCAGGCGCAAGCAGGATTACATCGGAGGCTTTGCTGCCACTGCCGGCATTGGCATCGATGACAAGATTGCCGAGTTCGACAAGGACCATGATGATTACAGTTCACTGATGCTAAAAGCATTGGCGGACAGGCTGGCGGAAGCATTGACCGAATGGCTGCATGAAAAAGTCAGGACGCAGTTATGGGGATATGCAGCGGATGAAAACCTGACCAGTGAAGAACTGATAGACGAAAAATACCAGGGTATCCGTCCTGCCATGGGTTATCCAGCCTCACCGGATCACACTGAAAAAGACCTGCTGTGGGAGTTGCTGGACGCGGAAGCCAATACCGGAATCTGGCTCACGGAGTCCAAGGCCATGGTGCCTACCGCGGCAGTCAGTGGCTTGTATTTTGCCCATCCGGACGCACGTTACTTTGCTGTAGGCAAAATCAACCGTGACCAGGTGGAGGATTATGCAAACCGAAAGGGCATGGATATTGTCGAAATTGAAAGTGGCTTATCACCGAACCTGGCATATGAGCCTGAGCGATAATCACCACAGAGAGCACGAAAACCACAAAGACTTTTTATACGTCATTCGGCATGCTTACTAGCCGGCTTAAGTTCATTGATTTCGCTAGAGCATTCCAAGTGACGGATTTTATTAGTTAGCGTAAAAGTTCCTGTGTGCTCTGTGGTGAAAATTTTTAATTTGGAGATTAGCTTAGATGCGCATTTTGTTGTTTCTGGGGACTAACCTGGCAGTGATCATGCTGCTGAGTGTGGTTTTTAGTTTGCTGGGTATTGATAACCTGCTGGCAGACAACAATGTTGATCTGGATTTGCAGGCGTTGCTGATTTATTCAGCCGTTATCGGTTTTTCCGGTTCCCTGATTTCCCTGTTTCTTCCAAGAGCATGGCCAAGCGCAGCATGGGCGTACATGTGATCGAGCAGCCATCCACCCAACTGAAAAGTGGCTGGTTGATACTGTCGGATTTCAGGCAAGTCGTGCTGGTATTGGAATGCCGGAAGTGGGTATTTTCGATTCGCCTTCACCCAATGCTTTTGCGACTGGCTGGAATAGGAACCTGCGCTGGTAGCCGTCAGTAGTGGCCTGCTGCAGGCGATGAACAAGGATGAAGTTGAGGCTGTACTGGGGCATGAAATCAGTCATGTGGCCAATGGCGACATGGTGACCCTGGCCTTGATCCAGGGCGTGGTGAATACGTTTGTTGTATTCCTGTTCGAGAGTTATCGGGCATGTTGTAGACCGGGTTGTCTTCAAGGTTGAACGCGGTCATGGCCCGGCATTCTGGATCGTGTCGCTGGCCGCGCAATTTATATCTGGGCATCCTGGCTTCAATGATTGTGGCCTGGTTTTCCCGTTACCGTGAATTTCGCGCTGATGCCGGAGGGGCTGACCTGGCGGGTCGTCAGAAGATGATCAATGCATTGAAACGTTTACAGCAGGGGCATACGGAATCGCTGCCTGACGAGATGGCGGCTTTTGGTATCGCCGGTGGCAAAATGGCTGAGCTGTTTGCCAGTCATCCTCCGCTGGAAAAACGTATCCAGGCTTTGCAGCAACAATAAACCGCAAGCTATCTTTTTCCTCATTACGGCGTTATTTTCGTACTCGAATGATCACATATTAGCTATATGCTCACATTCTCCGTGCGTAAATGCCTTGTTCTGAGAAAAAATCTTAACTTGCCCGGTCAGGCTAAATTAAAGAAGTTTTTGAAACAGTTTAATCGTTTTCTCTGCTTCGGCCTTTGCATAGGGTAATGCCGGCGAATGACCCCAGACAGGACCCGGCCAGGCCGGGTCTTTTTCATTTCTGCCAATGTGATGCATGTGCAATTGTGGAACGATATTGCCAAGCACAGCTACATTCATTTTGGTTGCTGGAAAATTCTCCAAAATAAATTGAGACAGGCTGGATGATTCTTTGATCAACTGTTGCTGATCAGATTCGGACAGCATGTGAATCTCAGTAACACCTGGAATTTTTGGCACAAGAATAACCCATGGATAACGCGCATCATTCATTAATAACGCTCTGGATAAAGACAACTCACCAATAAGGTAAGTATCGGCTGCGAGTTTTGGGTGAAGTGTAAAGTGCATGCTGTGTGTCGTTCACCTTGAAGATCACAAAGGAGAAATTCTTCGTGACCTTTGTGTTCTTCGTGGTGAATATATTCCTAATCCAGCGGCGTTAATTTCCAGATATCTTCATTGTACTGACTGATGGTGCGGTCAGTTGAGAAGATGCCGCTGCTGGCGGTATTCATGATACTCATCTGGGTCCACTTGTCCTGGTCAAGCCAGGCTTTTTCAACCTGGTGTTGTGCATCGATATAGCCACGGAAATCAGCCAGTGTCATCCAGGGGTCATTAGGGCTTTTCATTGATTCAATCAGGTCATTGAAAATGCCAGGCTCAAAAGAGTTGAAATGATCTGATTCAAGTAACCTCATGACTGCCTGCAGGTCAGCATCCTGGTCGATGATCTGTTGCGGGTTGTAGCCGGGTTTGAGCGTTTCGACCTCGTCCTCCTTTAATCCAAACAGGAAGAAATTGTCTTCACCAGCGGCATCCATGATTTCAATATTGGCGCCATCATAAGTACCTATGGTAATACTGCCATTCATCATGAATTTCATGTTACCGGTGCCGGATGCTTCCTTGCCGGCTGTTGAAATCTGTTCTGACAAGTCTGCTGCCGGGCAGATCTTCATCATTTTTGAAACCGAATAATTTGGCAGGAAGGCAACGCGTAACTGATCGCCAATTAGCGGGTCGCTGTTAATCAGGCCTGCCACGTTGTTAATCAGCTTGATGATCTGTTTTGCCCTGGTATATCCAGGAGCTGCCTTGCCGGCAATCAGTACACAACGTTTAGCTTTGTTGGTTTTCTTACCATAGCGGATGCGGTTATACAGATGAATGATGTGCAGTACATTAAGTAACTGGCGTTTGTATTCATGAATACGTTTGACCTGAATATCAAACAGGTGGTTTGGGTTAAATGTGACGCCAGTCTGTGAAAAAACCAGGTCGGATAATTGCTGTTTGTTGTTGTGACGAATCTGTTGCCAGCGTTGATGAAATTTCTTGTGCTTTTTACTGGCAAATTTTTTCAGTCCATCCAGTCTTTCCAGGTGATTCTGCCAGCCATCGCCAATCGAGTCGGTTATCAGGTCGGCCAGTTCCGGGTTGGCTGAGGCCAGCCAGCGGCGCGGAGTGACACCGTTGGTTTTATTGTTGAATTTTTCCGGCCACATTTCATAGAAGTCTTTAAACAGGCCTTCCTTCAGTAATTCGGAGTGCAGTTCGGCAACGCCATTGATTGAAAAGCTGCCGACGATAGCCAGCCAGGCCATGCGGATCTGCGCATGCGGGCCTTCCTCAATCAATGACATGCGCTGCAAGCGGTCCATATCGGCAGGCCAGCGACTGCGTACTTCAGCGAGGAAGCGGGCATTGATTTCATAAATGATTTCGAGCAGGCGGGGCAGCAGGCATTTAAACATCTGCACCGGCCAGCGTTCCAGGGCTTCTGGCAGTAACGTGTGGTTGGTATAAGCCATGCTGTTTGACGTGATTTTCCAGGCTTCATCCCAGCTGAGACGTTTTTCATCAATGAGGATGCGCATCAGTTCAGCGACGGCAATACTGGGATGGGTGTCATTAAGCTGAAAGACATTACAGGCGGCAAAATCTGCAAGCGGCCTGTCACCCCAGAGTCGGAAAACATCCTGCAGGCTGGCGGATGTCAGAAAATACTGCTGGCGCAAACGCAGTTCCTTGCCGTTTTCGTTGGAGTCGTTCGGATACAGCACCATGGTGATGTTTTCCGCCTGGTTTTTCTGGGCAACCGCATCAGTATAATCGCCGGCATTGAATTCATTCAGGTTGAACTCATCGGTTGCCGTAGCTGACCATAGCCTGAGGGTATTAACGATACCGTTTTTATATCCTGAAACGGGAACGTCATAGGGAACAGCGACAATATCTTCAGTTTCGCTCCAGCGTGCATGATGGACGCCGTCAGGATCAATGAAATGTTCGGTATGGCCACCAAATTTTACAATTTGGGAAAACTCCGGGCGCTCTATTTCCCAGGGATGACCATCTCTTAACCAGTGGTCCGGGTCTTCAATCTGGTAACCGTCTTCAATGTGCTGATGAAACATGCCGTATTCATAACGCAGTCCATAGCCGGTTACCGGGAGTTTTAATGTTGCGCAGCTATCCAGGAAGCAGGCAGCCAGTCTGCCCAGGCCACCATTACCAAGGCCGGCATCTGGTTCCTTGGATTCGATTTCTTCGAGTTCAATGGCGGCAGCCTGGGCAGCGGTTGTTACGTTGTCAGTTAAGTCCTGGTTGAGTAAGTGATTGCCCAGAGACCGGCCGATCAGGTATTCAAGTGACAGGTAATGTGCCTGGCGTTCACCTGAGTTTAGCGTGCGTATCCAGGTATTGCGCCAGTCGGGCATCAGGCGGTCACGTACCGTGTAAGCCATGGCTTCGTACAGGTAAAAACAGTCACAGCCCAGGAATCTTCCCAGGTGATAATCCAGGTAGTTGCGGAAATCATTAGCGATGGCTTCGGAATCAGACGGCAGTTTTTTCATCTGTGGCAGCATGCATAGATCTTCGGAGTTATGTTCAACCATTGAGGCAAGTCTCCCGGGTTAATTATTTCTGTAAAGTTCGAGGTAGGCCTGGGCACTATTATCCCAGCTAAAATCTTTGCGCATACCATTCTTGATGATCTGTTCCCAGGTTTTGTTGTCAGCATGTAACTTGATTGCCTGTCGCAGGGCATCAGTAAGTGCTTCTGGGGTGGCCTGGTCAAACAGGAAGCCTGTAGCCGTGCCGGCAACCAGGCTTTCTGCTGTAGTGTCAGTTACCGTATCAGCAAGACCGCCGGTGTTGCGTACCACTGGAGGCGTGCCGTAATGCAGACTGTACAGTTGGTTTAAGCCGCAGGGTTCATAGCGGGAAGGCATGGCAAACAGGTCAGAACCGGCCTCGAGCAAATGGGCTAGCGGTTCGGAATAGCCAATATAGCGAAATACCTGTTGCGGATACTGGTCGCTCAATGCGCGCAACTGGATTTCGAGTTCATGTTCGCCGGAGCCAATAATAACGAATTGCGCGGTATCTTCGGGTAACAGGTTTTCAATGGCATTTAACAGCAGGTCGATGCCTTTTTGAAAAACCAGTCTGCCGACAAAACCGATAAGTGGTTTCCTGCTGCTTAAAGCCGGGGCCTCTGCGCCAAGTTCTTTTAACAGGGCTTTTTTATTGGCTGTTTTGGCCTTTCTGATATCACTGATTTTATTTTTCGGGGAAAAATTTCGGACCAGGCTGGTATCCGTGGCCGGATTCCATGTCGTTGTATCTATGCCATTGATAATGCCATGTAATTTATGCTTATGCGCTTCCAGGATGGCGGCATAACCGTAGCCGTATTCAGGTGTGCGGATTTCCTCGGCATAACGCGGGCTGACCGTGGTAATAATATCTGAAAAAACCATGCCGGCCTTGAGCATGGAGAAATGGTCGTAGAATTCGCCCAGCTCCATTGACCACCAGTAGGAGGGGATATGCATGGCCTGAAACGCGGCAAAATCAAAATGGCAGTCATAGGCAATGTTGTGAATTGTGAAAACCCGCTTTGGTGGATGGGCTTCAAGACTGAGATAGGCGGAAGTCATGCCGGATTGCCAGTCGTTGGTATGCACAATATCGGCTTTCCAGCCAATCTTTAAAGTATCAATCGCCATTAATGCAGCGGCGTGGCTGAACAGGTTGAAACGTTGCGGGTTGTCATGCCAGTTATGACCGGAAGCATGCGTATACGGGTTTCCCTGGCGGCCAAACATCGTCGGGCAATCTACCAGCCAGATGGGCATTTCAAAGGCGGGATGGCTCGCCTGTAAAATCCTAACCTCTTCACGGGTGCTGACTTTTACCCAGCCTAGAATTTCAAAATTGTCGAGCTGGGCCAGCACTTCACGGTAAGCAGGCATGATCAGGCGTACATCGGACTGGTGTTGATGCAGGCTATTAGGCAGGCTGTTGGAGACGTCACCAAGGCCACCCGTTTTCATTAGTGGGTAGGCTTCACTGGTGACAAAAAGAACCTTCATCAATCGTTACTCCAGGCTAACAACAGTCCCCCCAGTGGAGGCAGGGTCAGTTCGGCTGAATGCGGAAAATCCATCCAGGGAATATTCTGTGTTTCAATATATCCGGCATTGCCGCAATTGCTGCCGCCATAGGTATCCGCATCGGAATTGATGAGTTCACGGTAGCGACCGGCAGCAGGCAGGCCGATGCGGTAGTTTTCCCTGACTACCGGGGTAAAGTTCAATATACAAACCAGTTGTTGTCCGGCATCTCTGCGGATAAATGCAATGGTCGACTGGTTGACATCATTGCAGTCAACCCACTGGAAGCCTTCGGCATCAAAGTCATGTGTATGTAAAGCCGCTAATTCGCGGTAATGTCTGTTCAGGTCACGGACAAAATTCTGGATACCGCGGTGGGTATCGTATTGGAGCAAGGCCCAGTCAATTGGACGGGATTCACGCCATTCGTCCCATTGGCCAAACTCCCCTGCCATGAACATCAGCTTTTTGCCCGGATGCATATACTGCCAGAAATAGAGCAGTCTAAGGTTGGCAAATTTCTGCCATTGATCACCCGGCATTTTATCCAGCAGGCTGTGCTTGAGGTGCACCACTTCATCATGTGAAAGTGGCAGTACGAAGTTTTCGGTATAAGCGTAAAGCTGGCTGAATGTCACATTATTATGATGATAGCGACGATGGACAGGTTCTTTTTCCATGTAGTCGAGTGTGTCATTCATCCATCCCATGTTCCACTTCATGCTAAAGCCAAGGCCGCCCATGGAAGTAGGTCTTGAAACCATCGGCCAGGCAGTTGATTCTTCAGCAATAGTCAGTCCGCCTGGGAAACGGTAATGAATAACTTCATTCAATTCACGCAGGAAATCGATTGCTTCGAGGTTTTCGCGGCCACCATACTGGTTGGGTAGCCAGTCATCTGCTTCTCGTGCATAGTCGAGATACAGCATCGAAGCCACAGCATCCACGCGCAAGCCATCAATATGAAATTCTTCAAACCAGTAAACCGCATTGGCGAGCAGGAAATTTCTGACTTCATTGCGGCCATAGTCAAAAACCAATGTGCCCCATTCGCGGTGTTCACCCTTTCTTGGATCGGCGTGTTCATAAAGGGCATCACCGGTAAAACGTGCGAGGGCAAAGTCATCCTTGGGAAAATGTCCGGGCACCCAGTCAAGCAGGACACCAATATTGTTCTGGTGGCACAGGTCTACCAGGTAGCGGAAATCATCGGCAGTTCCAAAACGTGAGGTTGGCGCGAAGTAGCCAGTAACCTGGTAACCCCATGATTCATCCAGTGGATGTTCCATCACTGGTAACAGCTCGATATGGGTGTAGCCCAGGTCGGTGACATACTCGACCAGTCTTTCTGCCAGCTGGCGGTATGTGATGAATGCGTTATCCTGTTCTCTTTGCCATGAGCCGGGATGGAGTTCATAAATGCTCACAGGCTGATGCTGCCAGTCCCATTCGGCACGTTGTTCCAGCCAGGACTGGTCCTGCCACTGGTGTCGGCTGAGTGGACAGATTTTTGATGCGGTATCCGGCCTGACCATCATGGCCTGGGCGTAGGGGTCAGATTTAAGTCTTAATTCGCCACGCTCATTGAGCATTTCGAACTTGTATAAATCATTTTCACACAGTCCTGGAATAAATAGCTCCCAGACGCCGGAATGCCCAAGGTTGCGCATCGGGTGGCGCAGGCCGTTCCAGCCATTGAAATCGCCAACTACGCTGACACGTTTTACGGCTGGCGCCCAGACAGCAAACAGGCAGCCACTGATACCATTGATGGTTTTCAGGTGGGCTCCAAGGAAGCGATAGATATGATGATGTTTACCTTCAGAAAACAGGTGTAGATCGAGTTCGCCGAGTAACGGCAGGAAGCTGTAGGGTGAAATGCTCTGGTGCCACTGCTGGTCGGCTTTATCCAGCCAGCGTAATTCATAATGTTCGGGTATTTGCCCATGCTCTTGGTCAGAGATCTCGTATTCAAACAGGTCTGAGCCCGGTAGACGTTGCATGCTGCCCAGGCCAGTAACTTCAACCTCTTCAGCTGATGGCATAAAGGCACGTATTACATGCCCGTCGGTACTTGGGTGTCTTCCGAGAAAAGCAAACGGGTCATGCATTTTTCCCTGCTCTAGTAATTGCAGCTGTTGCCGGGTTTCATTTTTCATGGAGTCGTCCTGATTGCTTGATATGTTGTTTGACTCTTGAGCAGATCTCATCGTTAAGCTGGTTCCAGTCAAATTGCCACTTCCAGTTGTTATCGGTTTCACCGGGTGTATTCATGCGGCTTTTCGTGTCCAGTTGCAGTAAATCCTGCAACGGGGCAATCGCGGTGTTAGCGTTGGAATACAGTGCAGTTTCCACCAGGCAGTTCGCAATATCATCGCGGTAGTCGGTTTCCAGTATTTCAAACACGAAATCTTTTTCATGCGGCTGCAGTTCATTAAACCAGCCCGCGGTGGTGTTGTTGTCGTGAGTGCCGGTGTACGCGACCGTGTTGGGGGTAAAGTTTTTCGGTTTATGCGGATTGTCATCAAAAGCATCGAAGGCAAACTGCAGTACTGACATGCCAGGTAATTCGTACTTGTCGCGCAAGGCCGTGACTCCAGGTGTAATTTCGCCCAGGTCTTCGGCGACAATTGGCAGGTCGGCAATATGTTCTTGCAGAGCGTGCAGTAATTCATCACCGGGTGTTTCCTGCCAGAAGCCGTTGATCGCGGTTTCTTCTTCAGCGGGAATCATCCAGCAGGCTTCCAGTCCCCGGAAATGGTCGATGCGGATAATGTCAAACAATTGCAGCATGTGCCGGATGCGTGATTGCCACCAGCTGAACTGGTCCTGCTGCATCACTTCCCAGTTGTATTGCGGATTGCCCCAGCGTTGACCCTTTTCGGAAAAATAGTCCGGAGGTACGCCGGCGACATAGGTGGGCTGCAGGTTTTCATCCAGCAGGAATTGCCCGCTGTTGGCCCAGACATCAGCACTGTCATAGGCGACAAAAATAGGCATGTCACCAAACAGGTAAATGCCCTTGTCCCGGGCTGCCTGGTGGATTTCGTTCCAGCGTTCATGTAACTGGAACTGCTGCCAGACAATTTTTTCAATTTCAGCGGCATGTTGCTTGCGAAACTGTAGCAGCTCGTTGTGATGCCGGTTTCTGTAGGCCTCAGGCCACATGCTCCAGGGTTGCTGCTTAAAATGCTGTTTGAGGGTCATAAACAGTGCATAGTCTGGCAGCCAGGCAAGCTGTTCGTGGATAAAAATATTAATCGCCGGCAGGTCTTTTTTTTCCGGTTCGGAACGCAGTTCCAGGAAATCCGGGTTTAATGCGAATGCTGAATTGCTCTGGTAAGGAGAGCCTGTTTGATCAGGTGATACCAGTGGCAGCATTTGCCAGATACTGAAGCCACATTTTTGCATCCAGGCAAGCCAGCGATCAACATCAGCATCGAGTTTGCCTGATGGTAACGAGGTCGGATGCAACAATACACCGGCGCGTTTCTGGTGTAGCGGGTTATTCTGCATGGCCACGTCTCATGGTGCCTGCATTCTCGGCTGGGCCGCCGCCTTCAGAAATTGGGACTGATAAAGATTCAGGCGGATGCAGTTTTATCAGGTGATACAGGCGCTGTAATTGCAATCGATACAGGTTGTCGAAATCACGGACACTGTCGGAGGGGTTATAATCTCCAAACCACCAGAACCAGTCAGAACCTTCACAGATGGCCAGTTGCAGCCGGGCCATTTTCTGCTCTGCTTTAGAAAGTTTATCAATATTTTTATCGTAGGCCTGCTTGGCCTCAACCAGCAGATCCCAGCCGCGGTTCTTGTCTTCTTCACCAATCCAGGTTGAAAATGAACCGTACACCCAGCTGCCGGCACACAACCTGGGTAACTCAACAGGCGGACAGTCCGCTGCGGCTTCAGCAAAAGTCTGTAGACTGAAGTGCTCGTTGTCTGCCAGTGCGCCGTACAGGGCATTCAGGAAATGGTAACCATTGTCCGGGTAGTATTCCCAGGCATTTTCGCCATCAAGAATGACGCTGACAACGTGGTCACCCGGAGCATGCTCAAGGAAGCTGGAGATGTTGCCAATGTGATTAAGAAAGTCTGCTGCAGCATCATCGGCATTCCAGGACTGGTATTCAAAACCAATCAGGTCTGAAAGGCCATCATCACGGAAGAATAACCGGGTATTGATGTCTGGTAGTTGGTTGCAGCGAAACAGGCTTTGGCGTGTTTCGGGATTGTTGACATCAATGCCGGACAGGTAGGTAGAGTTGTTCCACACGCCCTCTCCTGATGCAGTCCATTTGATATCAAACTTGTCCAGCAGGGCGACGGCATCTTCACTGACTGCACCTTCAGAAAGCCATACACCCTGGGGCCGACGGTGGAAAAACTTTTCGAATACCTCGATACCATATTCGAGATGCCAGTGAGAGCGGTCTTCACCACCGGGGTAAGTCGCAGTTGAGGGCGCCGGTGCTTCCGGCAGGGCATCGTGCAGGCTGTCGAAATCAAGCAACAGCGGCACGATTGGATGCGCATAGGGCGTCATGGACAGCTCAACCTGGTCCCTGTCAGCCAGCCGCCGGTAACGCTCGATCAGGCTGCCAAAAATATTGTCAAACACACCGATGAGCTGAATGCGGTCTTCTTCAGAAAAATTGCGGCCCTTTTCAATCAGGTCCTGTATTACCGGCAGTTGCTTGACCGAGTAACCGAGCCAGGCGATGTGGTACCAGGTGAGAAGATCGTAGAAATACTGGTCGTTCAGGTAACTGATCCGGTGTTTCTTCAAGACTGTCTGGTCCGGGTCGCTGGTGGCGATGTTGACCAGCCGGCGAAATGCAGGAAAAGGATCAATCATCTGCGGGGCATGCGCGCGCAAACAGGCACGTATCAGCTCGAGGCGTGATTCAGCATCTGCCGGAATGGCAGTGTTACCGCACAGGTAGTTCAGCAGTGGGTCAGAAAAAGGCTCTTGAGTTTTCAGCCAATGCTGGCATTCACTGGCATAGTCGTCGATCTGTTCCAGTAATACCGGCGTGAAGTTGACTACGCATTTCATGTGTGGATGGGCTTCAAGGTGGCTTGCCATGTCGGCATAGTCCTTGAGTGCATGCAGGTAGACCCAGGGCAGGCGGAAGTCGCCATCAATGGCTTCCCGGTACCAGGGCTGGTGCATGTGCCAGCAGATTACCAGATTAAGTTTTTTCTCGGACATAGGTTTTTTTACCTGGTGATCAGTCTCTTTCAAAATGCAGTCGCTGGTTCATCTGTCCTGGCGTTACCAGTACAATGCCTTCTTCGGTCACCAGGAAGCGCTCTCGGTCTTTCTCAATATCGATGCCAATTTCAAAGTTATCGGGTATTACCGTGCCCTTGTCGATGACGCAGTTTTGTATCTTGCAGTTCTTGCCAATATGGATTTTTGGCAAAATGACACTGTTTTTCACGTAGGAGCCGGTTTCAATATGTGTATTGAAAAAGATGACAGAGCGTTTCACCTTGGCGCCGGAAATAATACAGCCTCCGGCAACCAGTGAGTCAATAGCCTGGCCGCGTCGGTCTTCATCATCGAATGCAAACTTGGCAGGCGGGCTTTGTGTCTGGTAGGTCCAGATAGGCCAGTCACGATTATACAGGTTCAGTTCGGGTTCGATATCGCAAAGTTCGATATTGGCCTTCCAGTAGGAGTAAAGCGTTCCAACATCCCGCCAGTAGGCAGGTTCGCCCCGGCCATTTAGATAAGGGTATGCGAATGCCTTGGCCTTTTCGATGCTGCGGGGAATGATGTTTTTACCGAAGTCATGATCGGAACTTTCATCCTCAGCATCTTCAATCAGGGCCTTGGTGAGAAAATCCATCGAGAAGATGTAAATACCCATGGAGGCCAGGGCTTCGTCCGCACGTCCAGGCATGGGTTCCGGTTTTTCCGGTTTTTCGGTAAAACGGGTAATCTGGAAATTATCGTCAACAGACATTACCCCAAATTCCCTGGCTTCTTCGATAGATACTTCGATACAGCCAACGGTTAACTCGGCACCGCTGTCAACATGCTGCTGCAGCATTTTGGAGTAGTCCATTGTATAAATATGATCGCCGCCGAGGATAATGACGTATTCGGGCTCATGCCGGTAAATGATATCCAGGTTCTGGAATATGGCATCCGCTGTTCCCTGGTACCAGCTGCGTTTCAGACGCTGCTGCGCCGGGATGATTTCAACGAATTCCCCTATTTCTGCACGCAAAAAACTCCAGGCACGCTGCAAATGCCTGATCAGTGAATGTGATTTGTACTGGGTTAAAACACCGATGCGGCGCAAGCCGGAATTGATGCAGTTGGACAAGGCAAAATCGATGATGCGGTATTTGCCGCCAAAGGGTACGGCCGGCTTGGCGCGCCACTTGGTCAGGTTTTTCAGTCTTGAGCCTTCACCCCCGGCCAGTACCAGGGCTAGTGTGCGTTGCGTCACAGCATTGGCCGCCTGGGGTTCAACATAGTATTTATAAAGTTTTTGTTGCTCTTTTGAAACTGTCATGATTGGGTTCCGTTTATCCTGTCGCCAGTAAAAGCCTGTCAATGAAATGTAAGTTGGTTGTATTTATGGACGTTACACTACGCAGGTTGCAGTTCATTGACTTAGCGCAATTCAATTGTCCTATCTGCACAGTATAAAGGCAGGAAGCGTGCCTACTTAATGATTTTTAGCAGTTTTTGGTAACAACGACTCAATCTGTTAATTTTTAGGCTCGGCTTTGCCAGATTTTGGAACGTGCAAATTGGCAGTTGCCCAAAAACAGTGCATATTTGCCTGCGATCAGCTGAAAGTCCGCATTGTCAGGTTGGAACGCTGCTTGCTAGAGAATGATTACCTTTTAAAAAACAAACAGAAACAGTGGATAGAGATTATGGTAGCTTCAGACAACAAACCTGCCTGGAAAGCGTTACTGGCGCATTTTGAGGAAATTCAATCGCAGCATATGCGGGACATGTTTGAGCAGGATCCGCAGCGCTTTGGACATTTTTCCCTGACGCTTAACGATATCCTGTTTGATTACAGCAAGAACAGGATCAGCCGGGAAACCATGGACCTGTTGCTGCAACTGGCAAAAGAATGCGACCTGGAAGCCTGGCGTGACCGGATGTTTAATGGTGAAGCCATCAACCACACTGAGCATCGCGCGGTGTTACATGCTGCTTTACGTAATCGCAGTGGCAAGCAGATGTTTGCCCAGGGTGAGAATGTCATGCCCGAGATCCGGCATGAGTTGGAGCGTATTACCAAGCTTGCCAACGCCATACGTACTCGACAGTGGCGCGGTGCTACCGGCCAGCCGATTACTGACGTGGTCAATATCGGCATTGGCGGATCACACCTGGGTCCAATGATGGCGACCGAGGCGCTGCATCCCTATGCGATCCATGATCTGAAGATTCACTATGTCAATAATATTGATGAGAATCACATCAATAACACGCTTGAAACATTAAACCCGGACACGACGCTTTTCATTATTGCCTCGAAAAGCTTTACCACGCAGGACACCATGATGAATGCGGAAACTGCCCGCGAATGGCTGTTGCATAAAATCGGTGATCAAAACCTGCTGGAGCTACACATGATTGCCGTGACTTCCAATGTCGAAGCGGCGGTCAAATTCGGGATTAATGAAACCAACGTATTCAAAATGTGGGACTGGGTTGGTGGCCGTTATTCGATGTGGTCAGCTATCGGTCTGCCAATCGTCATTTCAATCGGTCCTGAAAATTTTGAATTACTGTTGCAGGGGGCTTACGAGGCCGATCAGCATTTCCGCAACGCTCCCCTGGATGAAAATATTCCGGTAATCATGGCGCTGCTGGGTGTCTGGTATAACAACTTCTTTGGAGCAGAGTCGATCGCGATTTTGCCTTATGACCAGAATATGCACCGTTTCCCGGCCTATTTGCAGCAGGCTGACATGGAAAGTAACGGCAAGGCGGTCGACCGGGATGGTCAGCATGTCAATTATTCAACCGGGCCGGTGTTATTTGGTGAAATCGGCATTGCCAGTCAGCATGCCTTTTATCAGCTGCTCCACCAGGGTACCAAGCTGGTACCGGCGGATATGCTGGCACCGATTACCAACTATGCCTGTATAGCCAATCATCACCGGGCCTTGATGTCGAACGTGTTTGCCCAGACTGAAGCGTTGATGAAAGGCAAAAATGAGCAGGAAGTCATTGCCGAGCTGAAAAAAGAAGGTATGGATGAAGCTGAGATCCAGCAGCTATTACCTTACAAGCTGTTTCCCGGCAACAAGCCAACCAATACTTTCCTGTTTTATACGCTTGACCCTAAAACCCTGGGTACATTGATCGCATTGTATGAGCACAAGATTTTTGTGCAGGGCATTATCTGGAACCTGAATTCCTTTGATCAATGGGGTGTTGAGTTGGGTAAGAAAATGGCGACTTCCATCCTTGATGAGCTGAACACCGGCGTGGCAGTCGACAATCATGACAGTTCTACCAACGGGTTGATCAATTACTACCTGAAATTGCGTACTTTAAATCCCAAGGCGCATTAAGCGGATTTAAGGAAGCTGGTATATTGCCGATAAAAAGATAATTCCTAGCTTCTAAACAAGGAGAATCCTGTGAAGCTCTTTATTGGCAATATTCCCGGTGATGCCTTGCTGGTCGATATTTATGAATTCCTCGGAGGCCTGGAGTTACGAGCCGATTTTCATGCGCATCAGGGCTATGATGCCAGTGAAAAAAGATACCATTATGTGGTTGCAGAGTTGTCAGAGCCAGCTGATATTGATCGCCTGATCGAGCAGTATAATGGCGTGCCATTCCATGGGAACTCACTGGTAGTTCGAAAATATCGTGAGCGCAGTCCTTACCCTTATCTGCACTATGAGGGTGAGGAAAAACGCATCAACATCCATTGAATATCTTTTTGTCCTGGCCTGAGACCAAAAAATTTAATCAATCTTTGTTTGTTAAGATAACTTGTCATCGGCAACGTGATATTTCGGGTCTTCCATAACGTTGACTTCAACCAGGTTGCCGGCCTTGGTTAACAGGTCGCGACACTCGGCGCTCAAATGCTTCAGATGCAGGGTTTTGCCGGCTCGCTCGTAACGTTCGGCAAGGCTGTCAATCGCTTCAATACCTGAGTGATCGACAACCTTGGAATCATAAAAATCAACTTCAATATCATCGGGGTCATTCCTGGGATCGAAAATTTCATGAAAGGCATGGATAGAGCCAAAAAATAATGGTCCTTTCATTTCATAGTGCTTGGTGCCGTTTTCATCGATATAGGATGTTGCCTGCATCTGCTTGGCATGTTCCCATGCAAACACCAGTGCCGACACGATCACGCCGACCACAACTGCAATTGCAAGATCACTTAAAACGGTAACTACGGCTACCAGGATGCCAATAAAGGTATCAGCGACCGGAATCTTGCCGAGCAAGCGGAAACTGGCCCATTCAAATGTACCCAGAACCACCATGAACATCACGCCTACCAGTGCAGCAATAGGAATCATTTCAATCAGTCCCGAAGCGAACAGGATAAAGGCCAGTAAAAACAGGGCTGCGGAAATGCCGGAAAGCCTGCCTCTGCCGCCGGAATTGATGTTGATCATGCTCTGGCCAATCATGGCACAGCCACCCATGCCGCCAAAAAAGCTGTTAACCGTATTGGCAACGCCCTGGCCAACGCATTCCTTGTTGCCACGGCCACGGGTTTCGGTGATTTCGTCAATCAGTGAAAGTGTCAGCAAGGATTCAATCAGGCCGACGGCCGCCAGGATAAGGGCGTAGGGCAAAATGATGTAAAGGGTTTCCAGGTTAAGCGGCACCATGGGGATGTGGAAGCTTGGTAAATCGCCGGCAATAGTGGCATGCGGATGTCTCCTGACATGTCACGCAACACGTCCTGCACTGTGCGCGCATCCAGATCCAGGCCAATAACCAGCAGGGTAACAGTGACGATCGCTACCAGCGAGGCAGGTAAGGCACTGGTCAGCTTTGGCAGGAACTGAATGATTAACATCGTCAGGGCAACCAGTCCCAGCATGATCCACATCTGCATCCGCTCAGCCAGGTCATGTTGCCACTGGCATCAATATGCTGGAACTGTTGCAACTGGGCCAGGAAAATGACGATCGCCAGGCCGTTCACAAAACCCAGCATGACCGGGTAAGGCACCATGCGGATGAACTTGCCCAGCCTGAATACGCCGGCGCCGATCTGTATCAGACCGGTCAGCAAGACGGCAGCAAACAGGTATTCGACGCCATGTTCACTGACCAGGGAAACCATGACGACTGCCATCGCACCGGTTGCGCCGGAAATCATGCCGGGGCGTCCGCCTATTATCGCGGTAATCAATCCCATCATGAAAGCGCCATAGAGGCCGACAATTGGCTCTACACCTGCAACAAATGCAAAAGCCACGGCTTCTGGTACCAGAGCCAGCGCAACGGTAAGTCCGGATAAGGTGTCGTTGCGGACACACTGTGTGCCCGGGCAGGTGAGTCGAAACATGGGAATTCCCGATTAATTGCGCAAAACAGGTAATTCTACCAGAATGGTGCCACTATCATTAAAATATCTCACTGTATATTGATCAGGTTGACGCAATACTGTCGCGCGCCTACATTTGGGCGGGTATTTTACTTGCGCGTACAGCGCGGACCTAAATTGATAATAACTAAAGTAGCCGGAGGAACTGTTTTGATAATCAAAGAAGGCGATAAGGCCCCTGAGTTTGAATTGCCGGATGCAGATATGAGCATGGTCAAATCATCCGACTGCAGTGGCTATAATTATGTTGTGTATTTTTATCCCAAGGATGATACGCCTGGCTGTACGATGGAAGCGACCGAATTTACCGACCTGATGCAGGACTTCGAGTCTCTCGATACGAAGATTATTGGTGTCAGCAAGGATAACTGCATCAGTCATGGCAAGTTTCGTGACAAGTATGGCCTGACAGTAAGGTTGCTGGCGGATGTTGATGGTAACATGTGCAACGATTTTGGTGTCTGGCAGGAAAAGGAAAAAAATGGTGAGAAGCGCATGGGTATTGTTGCGTTCAACTTTTATCATTGATAAAACCGGAACCGTCAGGCATGCCATGTACAATGTCAAACCCAAGGGGCATGCCGAAGAGTGCTTGAAATGGTGCGCGCGTTATAGTTATTTCTAAAAGATCACTTCGTTTTTCAAGCCTTAAAGGGCCGTTCAGAATTTCATGAAGCTTCGCACCCAGATACTGCTGGTTTTGTTACTGTTTGCCTTGTTACCAATCCTGGTAACCGTTATTACCAATTTACCCCGCGTGTTGGACATGCTGGGCTCATTTCATCGCCAGGTTTACCTGCAGGATCTGCGATCAGACTTCCGTGACATTGACGAGCACCTGGTTTCGCGTCAGGAAATGCTCAAGCTGCTGGCCAAGCTGCCTGAACCCGGCGTGATGCTGGGGCAGGCTGAACAGGTGAAGGACGAGACATCTATTGATGTGGCGCGCGCTCTTTACACCGAATGGATTAACCGCATTCTTCCCGACCAGCTGGACATCATCGAAATTTTGTTTCTCGATCAGCAGGGTCAGTTGCGGTTCTGGCTGGAGCGTGATGCTGAATCACATGAATGGCAACCCACTTTGACACCGCCAGTTTTGCCCCGGGAAGCGCTTATTAAAGAAACACTGTCAGCGACCAGGCCGGGAGTGTTCATCAGTCGTGTTCAGATACGTCCTGATGCCAAGGAAAATGACCCCCGGCGCTTTATGAACCTGCACCTGGCCAGTCCACTGGGTTTTGTGCCCGAGATCGGTCCGACAGGCGCAGTACTGATGGCTGTTGATATTGGTGGTATGGCACGTCGTTTCAGTGATACGTTCTGGGCCTATGATGATGGACGCTATCTGGAAGTTTCCATGCAGGCTGAAACCGGTCGAACAGCTTTTGATGATTTTCCCGGCATTGCAGAGCAGTTCGCCACAGGCAAGGTGTTTCTGTGGACGGGTGGTGATGGCCACCAGGTTTTATGGGTTCCCTTGATTCAGACGGCTGCGTCGGGACCGTTGTGGGTGGGGCGTGCCGTGGATTCGTCACCACTGGTGGATTTCCGCAGTCAGTTGATCATACGCATTGCCGGTATCGGCCTGGTGTTGATGATCATCGCCTGGATTGTAGCGCGCTGGTTTGCTTTGCGCGCTGACCAGATAGGATATGAATTAACGGATGGCATCAGTCGCCTGCTTGAAGATGATGAAAAGGTGGTGTTTACCTGGAAGTGGACCGATGAACTGACCCTGTTGGGAGAAAAGCTGACCCGCCTGGCGAAAAAACATATCAGCAATAACCAGCGCCTGTTAAGCCATACGCGCGAACTTGAAGAGTCCAATCGGTATAAATCGGAATTTCTTGCCAATGTCAGCCATGAATTAAGAACGCCCCTCAACTCAATCGTGTTGCTTTCGAAAATGCTGGCAGACAAAAAAAGTAACCTGCCCGAAGATAAAGCCAAGCAGGCCCAGGTAATTCACCAGGCTGGCCGGGATTTGCAGAGCCTGATAGACGATATTCTTGACCTGTCAAAAATTGAAGCCCGAAGTGCTTCCCTGAACCTGGAAAATATCGATCTACCCAGGCTACTTGAATGAACTTGTCAGCCTGATGCAGCCGCAGTTTGATGCCAAGCAGCTCTTCCTGAAGCTGGAAATCATGCCGGATGCCCCGTTAAGAATAAATTCTGATCCTGACAAGCTGCGCCAGATTCTCAAGAACTTTCTGGCCAACGCAGTCAAGTTTACCGACAACGGTGGCGTTACCATCACCCTGAAATTTTCGGGAGGTGGCGATTCTGCTGCTTTGCCAATATGTATCAGTATCAGGGATACGGGTATTGGTATTGCGAGGGACAAACAGCGCCTGGTGTTTCAGGCGTTCAAGCAGGTCGATGGTTCAACCAGTCGTCGCTACGGCGGCACGGGACTTGGCCTGAGTATCAGTCGTGAACTGGCTCATTTGCTCGGTGGTGAAATTGAATTGTTGAGCGAGGTTGGTGAAGGTGCTGATTTCCAGCTCCGGCTGCCACTGGTTTTCGATCGTGAACAAATACAGCATGAGCAGGTCGGAATTGATGAGCCGGCTTTAAATATTGAAAAAACACCGCAGCTTGAGAATGGCGTGCGTTTTGAAGGTTTGCATGCGCTGATCATTGATGATGACGTGCGCAACCTGTTGGCATTGACAACATTACTGGAACAATGGGGTTTCAGGGTGACAGGCGCGGGCGATGCGGAAGAGGCGCTGGAGGCCCTTTCCGAAGATGAATTCGCAATTATATTGATGGATATCAAGATGCCGGCAATCGATGGCTATGCTACGATGAAAAAAATCAGGCATGATTATGAATGTAATATCGTGCCGATCGTTGCCTTGACGAGTAAGGCTGACAAGCAGGAGCGGGATGCGTGCCTAAAAGGTGGAGCGAATGAGTATCTTGTTAAACCTGTAGAAACCGAAGATTTGAAAACAGCACTTGTAGCACTGTTGATGAATAAAGAGCCAGGCCAACAATGAGCGATAAGCGGTACTCAGGTTTTAAACTGCTGATTGTTGATGATCACCAGAACAATCTTTTTACTTTGCGTACCTTGCTTGAAAGTTACATGGATATAGAAATCCGTGAAGCGCTTTCAGGTCAGCAGGCACTGGAAATTGCTTTGTCAGAGCCGGACCTGGATCTGATAATTCTGGATGTGCAGATGCCTGAAATGGATGGTTACCAGACGGCATCCATGCTTAAAATACGCAAAAAGACGCGTGACATACCCATTATCTTTTTAACCGCGGCTTTTAAGACAGAAGAGTTTCAGCAAAAAGGCTATGAAGTGGGTGCTGTTGATTACCTGCTTAAACCGATTGATGATAACCAGCTGATCAACAAGATCAGCACCTATTTCAGGTTGATTGAAAAAGAACGCGAAATGAATCGCGTGCTTGAAGAAAAAGTTATCGAAAGAACAATAGCTTTACGCAAGACCAAGCAGCATCTGGAAAATATCATCACGCATATGGGCGAGGCGTTACTGGTGCTTAGCCCTGAAGGCGTTATTCAGGAAGTTAATCCTGCCGCCATCGATATGCTGGGCTATGAAGAAGACGAGCTCAGGGGGATGTCTATTGGTGATGTATTTGAAGAGGATGATGATGAACAGGCCGGTGCCTTCATGGGAACCTGGCTGGAAGCGCTGATCCGGGCCGGAGCATTAAAAGCCATTGAAGCGCGTTTTGTAACGAAAACAGATGTGCGAATACCGATATTATTTTCACGGACTGCGGTGTCGGATGAGCAGGATGAGATTACCGATATTATCTGTATCGCCAAGGATATGAGCGGTTATGTTCGTGTTAACGAACAGGAGTCACAGGCATCATCTGCCTGAGAAATGAATGATTGGAGGAGTCATGAACGAATCTTTAGATAATCCAGAGAATGATGATGAGCATACAACCCTGACCGCAAATGCGCTCAAGGCAATGGCCCATCCATTACGCTGGAAAATTCTCTGTACCCTGGGTGATACAGAGCTGTCAGTTGGGGAGATTGTTGAAAAGACAGGCACTTCACAAAGCAACATATCTCAGCACCTTGAACAGTTGAGAAACAAGAATATCCTGGTTTCCAGAAAGGAAGCGAACCGAATTTTTTATCGTATTCGTAACAGCCAGTTGCTGGACCTGATCGGTACCATGCGTAATGTGTTATGCCCAACCAACCTGGATGACCGTTATCCCGGTGAATAAGTCAGCAAAGACGGTGTAATTAATCTTATGGAACTATGGGAACAATTGTTGCTGGGTGCGCTGGGTCTGGGTATCTTTTTTTTATTTCGCCCGGGCATCAAGGCAGCCATGGAGCAAAGCCAGCAAGCCGAAAACAAGGATTGGAAAGGGCTTCTGTTTCCAATCGGGCTGGTCGTGGGCTTTGTTATTTTGTTAATCATGCTGGCACGTGGTTGAATATTCGCATTGGGAACACCGGCTGACGTCTATCAGGTCCTGCTTTCTGCTGGTGAAATCCAGCCTGATACCCACCAGCAGACAGCTGTTTCTGCGTTGCAGGATTTTTATCAGCAGATTAATTCAATCCAGCCACAACGTCGCTTTTTCTTTTCAACGAAGCAATATCCACTGCTAAAGGGTTTGTACCTCTGGGGCGGTGTCGGCCGTGGTAAAACCTGGCTGGCAGACCTGTTGTATGACACATTGCCGATTGTTGAAAAAAGGCGTCAGCATTTTCATGCATTCATGCAGGACATTCACCAGTGGCTAAAGCAATACCAGGGCCGGGCTGATCCCCTGCCTTATATTGCTGGAAAACTGGGAAAAGACACGAGGGTGCTGTTTCTTGATGAATTTCATGTTGTGGATATTGCCGATGCAGTGATACTAGCGCAATTGCTTAAGGGCCTGTTTGAAAATAAAATCTCGCTGGTAACAACTTCCAACGTGTTGCCTGAAGAGCTGTATAACGAGGGTATTCAGCGTGCTTCTTTTTTACCGGCGATAAAATTATTACAGGATTATACGCGCATCGTTCATATCGGTGGTGGGCATGATTACCGCCGTGAAACCCTTGAACAGATGCCGGTATACCTGCTGGAAAACAACATGGCAGCAAAACAGCAATTCAGGGAAGAGTTTGAACGCCTCTGTATAAATCATGAGGTTGCCGAGGATGAGGCACTTACGATTGCCAGTCGTAGCGTGCGTTATAAAAAAATGGCGGCCGATGTTATCTGGTTTTCCTTCGGAGAATTGTGCCACGGTCCCCGCCATGCATCAGACTACCTGGAAATTGCCCGCAGCTTCCACACGTTGTTTTTAGAGGATGTACCGGTGCTCGATGGCAGTCGGGATGACTGCGCCAGGCGCTTTATCTCAATGATTGATATTTTTTATGATCACCGCGTTAAACTGGTTATGAGTGCAGAAGCTCATCCGCAACATCTCTATAGCGGTGAAAGGTTGGCTTTTGAGTTTCAGCGAACGGCCAGTCGCTTACAGGAAATGCAGTCGTCGGAATATCTGGCATTGGCACACAGGCCTTAATGTAGGGAGTAATGATGGGTGATAACGCTTCACATAAAACGATCGAGGATCTGCAAAGTCGACTGGTGTTCCAGGAAGATGCTATTGATCATCTGAACAAAACCATAGCCCGGCAGGACCAGGCCATTGAGCTGCTGCGACAGCAGATTCAGTATCTTTACGGCCAGCTCAAGCAGTTATCCGAGCAGAGGCCTGAAGCGCCGCAAAACGAGGTCCCGCCGCATTACTGATTGCTTCTCTAAAATGCTGGCTCATCCATTCGCAAGTTGTTTCGAAAGGCGGCGTTAACCCGTCAGTTTATCGAAAATGCGGAAGCCCGCCAGGTAAGTACCCACTGCCGAACCGAGCGTGCTGAACAGGAATACCAGCAAGGTACGGGATACCCGGTTTTTCCACCAGCCTTTCCAGTGCGTGGTGTCATGGCGCAGGGAGCCAAAATCACCCACCTGGGGTTTGCGAAAATAAAGTTCAGCAGCAGTGGTCACCATGCCGGCACCAATAGTCGGGTTTAAGGACGTAATGGGAGCGGCGACAAAGGCTGTCACAATCGTTAAAGGGTGGGCTGCTGCCAGTAAAGCTCCCAGAGCGGAAAGCCCGCCGTTGATAATCACCCATTCCCAAACGAGTTGCATGCCAAGTTCAGGGCTGCGTTGAAAGCCGATGAAAAAACCGGTGAATACCAGCACAACAATCAGCCAGGGCAGGTACTTCAGGATTTTTGATTTTACCGGCTGCTTTTCAAGGCGCTCAATGGTTTGGTCAGGATTATCCAGGCCCTGTTGCAGGTAGGATTTTATGCCGGCTACATGCCCGGCGCCGAGAACCGCCAGAATATTTTCATGTCCCTGTTGCTGTATTTCCTGCAGTATGCGGGCCGTCATGTACTGGTCGCGCTCGTCGATGAGTGGCTCGTACAGGTCCTGGCGCTCTTCGGCGAATTCGGCAAAAGTTGTTTCCAGCATATCGCCTTGCTTAAGCTGCTCGATTTCGTCTTCGCTCACTTCTTCCCTGGAAAGAATGCTGGCCAGCAGGCCGCCAACAATACCAATACGCTTGTACCAGGGCACATTGCTGGCAACACGTTTCAAGGTAACGCCAATGTCACGGTCAATCAGCAGGACCGGTATGGATTGCTGCCTGGCAACATCAATCGCTGCGCGCTGTTCTGCGCCAGGTTCAATACCAAACTGTTCTGCCAGTCGTTGCTGGTAAGCACCCATGGCCAGGTTGGCGGCAACCATTGCAGCCTTGCCGTCACGGACGACTTTAAACAGGTCCATTTGTGCAAGTGCATCCGGGTTTAACATGGCGTTGTAGCGTGCCGGGCACAATTCTACCGCAACGGCATCATAGTTACCGGTATCGAGTAACTGCCTGACAGTTTCAGCACTGCTTTTGGAAACGTGAGCTGTACCCAGTAAGGTCACCAGGCTGTCACCAACGGTGACCTGCTCCATAGGTTCTTGAGAATTCATGGGCGAATAGTAACGTAAATGCTGCTTATCGTGCAGGCTGATGAGGTATTATTGGTAGATAATATATGACATACGTTCTCAGTTTTGGTTAAAAAATTATGGAAATTCCTTTTAGTGAACGACCGGGTCGGCATGAGCGTCATTTCAGACGCAAGTTGAAAAATGCCCTGTTTCCACGTCCAATCAATGAATACACAAATGATGAATTGCTGGAAGTGCAGCGACTTGATCACGAAGAGATCGTCACTTGCCTTGCGCAGTTACGCAAGTTGGTGGAGCAGGCGGTGGCCTTGAAAGAGAATGAGGAAAGTGATGTTGTGCTGGACCTTAAGGCCGAGCTGGAAAAGCTTTATGAAACAAGCTGCCGGCTTGGCGACCAGCAGGGTAATAACAAGGCAGCAATACGAGACCTGTTAAAAGTCATCATGTCGACTGTCAGGGGGCATGCCGCTGGTGACAGCAAGGCTGAAAGTGAGCTGCTCCAGGAAGAGATGGCGCGCCAGCAGCATTTTGCCATGCTGGAGTATGTGCTGGTTGCTGACCTGATCGATGCCGAAACGCTGATTCTTGAAGATGAGTTTGCAGCAGTTATGCTGAGCGAAGATGATGCCCAGGTTGAAAAAGCACTTGAACTGCTGGATCAGGATCAGCGCTTACTTCTGGCGGGAGAAGCCGTAGAGCTGTTGAAAAATCGTGGACTGGAAAAAGTTGCGTCTTACCAGCAAAGAGTTGATCTGATTCGTTCGGTTGAAGTCTAGCTATTGCAGCTTGAATCCTGCCTACAATAATATCTGTTCAATGCCTTCGTTGTTTAACTTGTCGATAAAGCTTTTCTGCCATTTATCACCCAATAACTGGTTGGCCATTTCAACAACAATGTAATCTGTCTTCAGTCCTGTTTCATCGCCGTAGCGACTCAGGCCCTGCTGGCAGGCGGGGCAACTGGTGAGTAGTTTGATGTTGTCTTTCGTTGCCTGTTGCCCGGCAGTCAGGGTTTCAATTCCTTTGGCAAGTTCTGCGGCTTTTCTAAAGCGTAACTGGTTTGCTATATCTGGACGTGCTGTTCCCAGAGTGCCGGCTTCACCGCAGCAGCGGTCAGACAGTAATACCTCCTTGTTGGTCAATGCCCTGGCAACTTTTAGCGGGTTTTGCCGTTTTATCGGTGTATGACAGGGATCGTGGTAGAGATACTGCCTGTCAGTGTTGTTATCCATGGTGACATTCTTTTCCAGCAGGTATTCATGAATGTCCATCAGGCGTGAGCCCGGGAAGATTTTTTCAAATTCATACTTGAAGAGCTGGTCGATACAGGTGCCGCAGGAAACCAGCACGGTCTTGATATCCATGTAATTCAGTGTGTTGGCAATACGATGAAACAACACGCGGTTTTCAGTGGTAATCCGGTGGCCGGTATCAGCCTGGCCTGCAGCGGTCTGTGGGTAACCGCAGCATAAATAGCCAGGAGGCAGGATAATCGTTGCTCCGGTCTGGTAAAGCATGGCGATGGTCGCCAGGCCTACGTCGGAAAACAGCCGTTCAGAACCGCAACCGGGAAAGTAGAAGACTGCTTCGGATTCTTCGGCAGAAACCTGCGGGTCACGGATAAGCGGAATCTGGGTCTTGTCTTCCAGTTGCAGTTCGGTTCGGTAGGATTTTTTCGGCAGCTCGACCCGTATTGGCCGGCTCATCATGCCGGTGACCTGGTCGCGGACACTGATGTTGCCGGTAGTTGTCCCCGGCGTGGCGTCTGTCTTTTTAAGCAGCGGCGTTTTACGCAACAGGTCATGGCCGAAAGTGATTCCCTTGAAACCCCATTTCAGCATAACCTGGCGCAATGTTTTCACCATGCGCGGGTCTGTGGCGTTAAGCAGTTTCATGGCTGCCCAGGTGCCGGCATTGAAACGTTTTTGACCTCGCTCGGTCAGGATTTTGCGCATACGGATGGTGACATCGCCAAAATCAATATTGACCGGGCAGGGGTTCGCACATTTGTGGCAGACGGTGCAGTGATCAGCAACATCGTTCATTTCATCAAAGTGTTGTACTGAAAGACCGCGACGGGTCTGCTCTTCATACAAAAAGGCTTCGATGATCAGGCCTGTACCAAGAATCTTGTTGCGTGGCGAATAGGACAGGTTGGCGCGCGGCACATGAGTCATGCACACCGGCTTGCACTTGCCACAGCGCAGACAATGCTTGATGTCGTCATTCAGGGCGCCGAGTTCGCTTTCTTCCAGTATCAGGGCTTCCTGTTGCACCAGTTGTAACGAAGGCGTGTAGGCATCGTGCAGGCCTGAACCGGGCAGCAGCTTGCCGCGGTTAAAGTGACCATTGGGATCAATCCTGTTCTTGTAGTTCACGAAGTTGGTGATTTTTTCTTCGTCCAGGTACTGGAACTTGGTCAGGCCAATGCCGTGCTCGCCGGAAATTGAGCCGCCGAGTGAAAGGGTCAGTTCCATGATCCTGTCAACCAGGTGATCCGCTTCGGTTAGCATGGCGTAGTCATGCGAATGCACCGGGATATTGGTGTGCACGTTGCCATCACCGGCATGCATGTGCAGGGCAATAAATAAACGGGATGAACGGCGCTGTTGATGTAACTGTTCCAGCTTGTCGCGAATCGTGGCCAGTTCCTGTCCGCTGAAAATATCCTTCAGGGGAGATGCAATTTCATCGCGGTAGGAGTGACGTAAATCACGTCTTAACATCAGGTCAAGTAACCGGTCGTCTGGTTGAATAAAGGCCTGCCCGGTTTCGTTCAGAATAGGAATACTGCTGGCCGGGCTGTCCAGTTGCCCAAGAAGGGATTGCCATTTCTTGATTGAAGCGCTGACCAGTTTTTGTGCTGCAATCTGCTTGTCGTGCAGGATTGCCTGGTTTTCTTCTGAATCATCTTCACACTGGCACAGGGCATTCAGGTCGGTATGCAGAAAATCCAATACATCCTGCTTGATCGCCAGCTTGTTACGAATGGACTGCTCGATATTCAGGCGCTCTATACCGCGGCTGTATTCGGTCAGTCTATCCAGTGGTATGACAACATCTTCGTTGATTTTGAAAGCATTGGTATGCGCCGAGATGGCGGCGGTGCGCGCACGGTCCAGCCAAAAGCGGTGACGGGCTTCCGGACTGGTCGCAATAAAGCCCTCGGCATTTCGCTGCCTGGCCAGTTCAATAACCTTGTTGGTTACCTCGTGCAGGCGGGCTTCATCGTCAGAGACGATATCTGCCAGCAGCACCATTTTTGGTAACTGGCCTGCGTGTTCGGCTGAAGATGACTTGGTGGAGTACTTTACAGCCTTGATATAACGCTCATCCAGATGTTCAAGACCTGGCAGCAATACATCGTCCTGCTGTTCTACAAAGTCCTTGATTTCGACAATTGCAGGGACTGCGGTGGAAATGTCGGTACCAAAGAATTCCAGGCATACGGTGCGGCCATGCTGAGGCATACGGTGCAAAACAAAGCGTGCCGAAGTGATTAAACCGTCGCAGCCCTCTTTCTGAACCCCGGGCAGGCCGGATAGAAACTTGTCAGTGACATCCTTGCCCAGACCGGATTGCCTGAAAGTCTTTCCGGGTATTTCAATAATTTCCGGCAGTTCCTTGCGCGTCTTGCCATCTGTGGCATAACGCGTAATACGAAAACGGACTTTTTCCTGTTCGTGGATTTTACCCAGGTTGTGATCCAGTCTTTCGACCTCCAGCCAGTCTGCGTCTGGCGTTACCATGCGCCAGGTAACCAGGTTATCCAGGGTTGTTCCCCATAGCACAGCCTTTTTGCCGCCGGCATTCATGGCAATATTGCCACCTATGGTTGAGGCATCCTGCGAGGTGGGGTCAACCGCAAAAGCCAGGCCGTGTAGGTTGGCAAGGTCGGAGACGCGACGGGTAACCACGCCGGCTCCTGTCCTGACTGTGGGCGAGGCCTGGTCATGACCCGCCAGCTTGTATTGCTCTACCGCCGACAGTGTTTCGAGTTTTTCTGTATTGATTATGGCGGTATAGGCATCCAGTGGTACGGCTGACCCGGTATAACCGGTGCCTCCGCCACGGGGGATAATGGTCAAGCCGCAATCAAGGCAGGCCCTGACGATGGCAGCAACTTCGTCTTCCCGGTCAGGCGTGATCACTACAAAGGGCATTTCAACGCGCCAGTCAGTTGCATCAGTGGAATGCGAGACGCGTGCCAGTCCGCCAAAGTCAACATTGTCCTTGCGGGTAATGCCGGTCAATGCCCGCCTGACTTTATGCTGCAGTTTTTTATTGGTGGTAAAACGGTTTTCAAAATCGCGCACCGACTGCCGGGCCGCTTTTAATAACTGTTCGGCCTGTTCGTTGTTGTTCAGGCGGACTTCAAACTGGTCAAGACGGTGATGTAATGCCTCTGTCAGGGCATTCTGGCGTTCGGGGTTCTGCAGCAGGTCATCCTGCAGGTAGGGATTACGCTGCACCACCCACATATCGCCCAGTACCTCGAAAAGCATACGTGCGGAACGGCCCGTGCGGCGGGTGCCGCGCAGTTGTTCGATTAACTGCCAGTTCTCTTCGCCGAGGTAGCGAATGACAATTTCCCTGTCCGAGAACGAGGTGTAGTTATAGGGAATTTCACGAATTCGATCGGTCATTGCCGGGCCAGTGTAAACAGATCAGGAATATTTAAAAATATTTTATCGCAATGACTGGCGATACGCTCGGCTAATCTTGCGATTAAACGCACAGTCTGGCAGCGGTATTGTGTTGAAACAGGAGAAATACCAATTGTTTTATCGCGATATTGGTTCAATACTTATAATTAAGAGTTACAAGGAGAAGGCAATGAACGATAAAAATAATGATACTGTTGAAAAAATGGTGGCGGCATATGAAACGATGCTCGAGCGTGTCAGTAAAGCTGGCCCGGTATTAGGTAATGCCATCAATCATGCCCGGGAAACGGCCGTCGAGCTTGGTGAGCTATCCCGCGAAGAGGCAGAGAAAATTGCGACCTATATCGAAAGGGACATGAAGGATGCGGCAGAATTTCTGGTGGAAACCCGGCAGGATTTTAAGGACTGGTTCAAGTTTGATGTGCAGTTAATTGAAACCAGGCTGTTTGATATGTTTGCCAGCGTTGCCGACCAGACCAGCCTGGAATTGCGTGAACTGGCTGAAAAAGCAAAACGTGTCAGCCGTTTCAAAACCGGAGAAATTACCGGCCCGGGTACGCTTGAATGTACCGGTTGTGGTGAGCAATTGCATTTCGAAAAAGCCGGTCATATTCCTCCATGCCCGAAATGCAGGGGTACTGAATATAAACGCGTTTAGTTCGGCATGAATGTCTGTCGTTACAATTGCTGAAGTATCAGTGGCTTACTGATTAATAAATTCACAGATGCTCTGCTGCTTCAGCTGTTGTTCAAAATCAGGTACCTGAAGCTGCTGTTGCATGCCCGGCATCAGGCTGGCGCAGTCCTGCATGGCCTGCATGGTTTTGCTCTTCATTACTTCATCTGAAAATTTCAAAGCGATTTTTTTGGCTTCCGCTTCGTTACCTTGTGTACAAAACTGGTCAAGTTGCTGATGAATTTCCCCGGAACGACGCTCCATCTCTTCAAGTTCCCGGTAATCTATTTTTGCCATGCAGCTTTCCATGGCCGCCATCTGTTGCATGATGTTCTGTGAATCGTCTGGTTGCTGTGCCTGAAGCGTATGCACAGTACTGCCGAGCAGGAGGATAAGGGAGTACAGACTGATTTTATTCATAATATTTCCAGGAAGATGAGGGTTAAAATATACCGCTGCCGGGAGGATTGTCCTTCAACAGTTGCTGATAAATAAGATCATATTCAATATGAAAACGTTGTTTTGCCTGTTGCGCTGTCTGCTCCAGTTGCCGGGAGTCTGGCCTGCTGGCAAAAGCCGTTATCATGATGTTCTGGCTATCCCGGCTGTTCAGGCAATAGGTTTTACCCGGAAAAACCTGGCGGACAGGCAGGAGAGCCCGGGCGAAGTCCTCGGCAGTGCGTGCCACGATATTAAAAGTTATGACACCGTTGGCAGATAAAAGTTTTTTGCAGTCCTCGAGAAACTGTGGCTGTATCAGCCATGCAGGCGTGTCCCCATGTTCTTCGATATCGAACAGGATAAAGTCATAGGTCTCATCCTGTGCGCGCAACTTGCTGGTGATAAACTGGCGTATGTCATCCTGCCTGATGTTCCAGTTGCTATCAGTGCCGGGGAAGTCAAAGTACTTTCTCGCCAGGGCGATGATTTCCACAGAAGTTTCAATTGCAGTGCCGTGGCAGTCGGGCAACATGGCGTTGAACCAGCGGGCGATTGATCCTCCGCCACAGCCTGCCAGGAGTATGTTGTCAGGAATTTTTCCAAACATTAAATGCGAAAGCATTAGTCGATTGCCGGGCAAGGGCAGCTTGTCAGCATGGTGGATATCAATCCGGCTCTGTATCAGCCCGGTATCAAAAATTAATGTGCGTGTATTACCGGCCTGTTCGACTGTAGCCAGGTTGCCATCTACCCGCTGTTGAAAGAGCACTTGTTTTGGCTGGCCAGTCAAAGCAGAAAAATGGTTGCCAGGCCAAGGAAGGCAAAAAAGCCAACAATGTCGGTAACGGTGGTTAATAACACAGAACCGGCCAAAGCCGGGTCAATCCCGATTCTATCCAGCAGTATAGGCAGCATGGTTCCCGTGATGGCGGCAATCACGAGGTTGATGCTCAAGGCAACGGCGATCAGTAATGCGATTTGCGTGTCGCCAAACCAGAGACCGGCAATCACGGCAACCACAAATGCCCAGATCAGGCTGTTAATGGATCCAACGGCGAGCTCTTTGAGAATCAGCCAGCGGATATTGCTGGATGACAGCTGGCCAAGTGCTATACCGCGTATTGTCAGGGTCAGGGTCTGGCTGCCGGCAATGCCCCCCATACTGGCGACAATCGGCATTAATACTGCCAGGGCGACTACCTTGTCGATGGTGGCTTCGAACAGGCCGATGACCCAGGATGCCATAAAGGCCGTAACCAGGTTGACACCCAGCCAGACGGCGCGTCGGCGGGTACTTAACAAAACCGGCGCAAACATGTCTTCATCTTCGGAGAGACCAGCCTGGCTCATGAACTGGTGCTCACCCTCTTCACGGATGACGTCAACGATATCATCGATGGTGATCCGGCCAAGCAGCGTGCCGTTGTCGTCAACCACTGGAGCTGATATCAGGTCATTCTGTTCAAATTGCCGGGCAACTTCAGCCTTGTCAGCCATTGCCTCAAAGGGCTGTACGGTCAATGTCATGACTTCGGCAACACTGTCAGAAATATCGTGACTGACCAGGGCTGCCAGTTTGAGAATGCCCAGGTACTTGTCTTCGCGGTTAACCACGATCAGGGAGTCAGTATCAACTGGTACCTTTTCACCTAACTGGCGTAAATAGCGTAACACCACTTCCAGTGTCACTTCCGGACGAACTGTCACTGTATCGGTGTTCATCAGGTGGCCGGCAGTGTCATCCGGATAGGAAAGTACGGCCTCAAGACGCTGGCGATGCTGGCTATCCAGCGAAGCCATAACCTGTGAAGTGATGGCGCGTGGCAACTCTTCGATAAGGTCAGCCAGGTCATCAAGATCCAGACCTTCGGCTGCCGAGAGCAGTTCAGAGCGGTCCATCTGGCTGATCAGGTATTCACGAACGTCATCAGTAACCTGTACCAGGATTTCGCCATCGAGATCGGGGTTTACCAGGTCCCATAGAACAGCACGTTCTTCAGGTGGTAATGACTCCAGTAAATGGGCAATTTCACCGGGCGATAAAGCATTCAGCATTCGACTGGCGCGCTTAATCGCGCCATCGTCAATGATGCTGCGTATGCTTTCGTATCTGTCCAGATCAGATCTGTTTGTGCTCATGCCAGGTTAACTTCATGCCAGAAAAATTACTTCAACAGGATGAAGTTTAACCTGTAAACGGGCTTGTATCACAGAATAATTAAGCGGATTGAGAAGGGTGTCTCAGTGGGTGATTTGCATCAGTTTTTCCAGCAGGGTGTCACTGTCATCATGATCAAGTGAATAGAGGATTTCATCTGTCTGCTGGCTGATGCGCTGGAGATTAATCGCCAATAATGACTGTTTTGCCTTGAGCAATGAGTTGGGCTGCATACTGAATTCACGCAGGCCCAGTCCAGCCAGCAGCGCGATATAGCGCGGGTCACCCGCCATTTCCCCGCACATACTGATCGGGATATTGTGCTCGCCGGCTGCATCGATGGATACTTTGATCAACTTTATAATCGCTGGATGCATGGGGTCGTACAGGTAATTGACTTCTTCATCTACCCGGTCAATAGCCAGCGTATACTGAATCAGGTCATTGGTGCCAATGGAGAGGAAATCCAGCTGCCGGGCAAAACTCCTGGCCTCAAGCGCAGCTGCCGGTACTTCGATCATGCCACCAATCGGTATGTCTTGATTAAAGCTTATACCTTCAACGCGCAATTCGGTCTGGATGTTACTGATTAAGCTTTTGGCCTGTTCGATTTCGCGGACGGTAGTCAACATGGGCAGCATCAGGCGTACCGGGCCGAATGCGGATACACGCAGGATGGCGCGTAGCTGGGTTTTAAAAAGCTCGGTTTCTTTAAGGCATAAACGAATGGCGCGCAAACCCAGTGCGGGATTGCTGGATGACGGCTGGGTATAGCTGGTGGTTTTATCAGCGCCCAGGTCGAGAGTGCGTATGGTCAGTGGTAAGCCATTAAGGTTGCGAACGATATCCAGGTAAGCATCGAAGTGTTCCTGCTCAGTCGGCATGGTTGCGCGGTTCATATAAAGAAACTCGGTGCGGTAAAGCCCGATGGCGCAGGCGCCATTGTTCAGTGCTGCTTCAATGTCTTCGGGCAACTCGATGTTAGCCATCAGGCTGAAAGCCTGGCCATCCGTCGTCAGGGATGGGATTTTAATCAATTCATGTAATGCTTCTTCGTAACCGCGCTCATCCTCAAGACACTGTTTAAACTGGTTCAGTAAGGCGTTTTCAGGTGAACCGGTGGCGACGCCATGCAGACCGTCGACCACGATAGTTTCACCCTGTCGAAAAAGGTCGGTTGCATACCTTACGCCGACGATGGCTGGTATGTTCAGGCTGCGCGCCAGGATGGCAGTATGTGACATGGGGCCGCCAAACTCGGTGACAAAAGCGATCACGCCCTGGTGTCTCATCAAAATGGTATCAGAAGGCGTCAGGTCCCGGGAGACAATTACCTTGCCTTCAAGGTTGTCATCAATGGCTTCTTCCTGGAAATTCAGCAGACGTTTCTGGATAAGGTTTACCACGTGGTCGAGGTCGTCCTTGCGGGTCCGCAGGTAGGGGTCCTCCATATCATCGAAGACTTTGACCAGGGTATTCCGGCGCAGTTGCAAGGCCCATTCGGCGCCACAGCCTTCCTGGGTGATGATTTCTTCCACGGCCTCAGCCAGAGCCTGGTCTTCTATCATCAACAGGTGGGTGTTGATAAATTCAACAATATCGGGTGCGGTACTGGCCGGTAGCTGGTCACGAACCGAAGTCAGCTCAATGTGAGCCTGGGATATGGCGTTTCTTAAATGCAGGATTTCTTCATTGATTTGCTCGTGGCCAACCCAGCGAGGCTGAATATGCAGTGGGCCACGCTGCAGCTTGTGAACTTTACCGATTGCAATGGAATGAGTTGTGCTTATCCCGATACCATTGCAGCAAAATGTCACTGCCCTTCTCCAAACCGGTCCCCTATGAGACCGGTAAGTGCATCCATTGCCTGTTGTTCGTCTTTGCCTTCGGTGATTAACGTGAGGAAAGTGCCTTTACTGGCAGCCAGCATCATAACGCCCATAATGCTTTTGCCATTGATTTTCTGATTGTTCCTGGCCAGATGGACCTCGGCGGAATATTGTCCGGCAGTGGCGACAAACTTGGCTGCTGCACGTGCGTGCAATCCCAGCTGGTTGATGATTTCGACTTCTTTTTCAAGCAAGGTCATGTACCTGCAATGTTACTGCACACTGTCGGGTTGAGGCGGGCAATACCACGCTGGCCACCTTCAACTGCAAGCGTAGCTAATTCTTCAAGATTCTTATGTGAATAATTATAGGCGCGAATCAACATGGGTAAATTCAGGCCTGAAACTACAATCGTGTTCAAATGTGAAATCGAGGAAACCAGGTTGCATGGCGTCGCACCGACAAGATCGGTTAAAACCAGAACACCATCACCTTCATCAAGTTGCATCAGCTTTTTTTCAGCCAGCCTGGCTGTCTGTTCGATATCTGCGTCAAATTCGACTTCGATATAATCAGTGTGGGCCGGTTGCTGGTGCCAGATCCTGGTGGCTGTTTCCAGCATGGTTGATGCAACACCCTTGTGACTGACCAGTAAAATGCCTGCTGCCATATCAGCTTCCCAGTTCCCGATGACTTCGGATGGCTGTTATTTCTGTCTGCTCGAAATAGTCGCACAATCTTTCTGTCATATAAACAGATCGATGCTGGCCGCCAGTACAGCCTATGGCAACCGTCAGGTAGGAGCGGCCATCTGCCTGGAAACTGGGTATCCAGTTTTCTATAAATCGGCTGATGTCATTAAACATCCTGTTAGTATCCGGCTGCTCTGCGAGGAAATCGGCAACGGCTTTATCCTTGCCGGTCAGTGGCCGCAGCTCCTGCTGCCAGTGGGGGTTGGGCAGGCAGCGAATATCAAACACGAAGTCCGCATCCCGGGGAACGCCATGTTTGAAGCCAAAGGACTCGATCTGTAGCGACAGCTTGTTTTCAGCGGCCTGGGCAACGCGTGTTCGTATGGTTTTGCGCAGTTGGTGCTGATTGCTGTAACTGGTATCTATTCTGAGGTCGCTGGCGAGGATCAGCGGTTGTAGGAGCTCGCGTTCCTGCGTAATGGCTTCGGCCAGCGTCGTGTGCTCATCTGTCAGCGGGTGTTTACGCCGGGTTTCGCTGAAACGTTTTATCAGAACATCATCCTGGGCTTCGAGTACCACGATTTCACAATCGATGCCGTCCTGTTTAAGTTTCTCCACCAGTCTCGGGATTTCGGAGAAGTCTTCAGGGCCGGAACGGGCGTCGATACCGACAGCGGTCAGCTCGAAATTGACATCAGGTTGTTCAACAAGATTGGTCGCAAAGGCAATCAGCAGGAAAACCGGCATATTATCAATGCAGTAATAGCCTTCGTCTTCCAGGGAGTGTAACGCAATACTTTTACCGGAACCGGACAGGCCGGTAACGATGATGAGTTTCATTATGTTTTCCTGTTTTCCTGTTCGATTGCTTTTCGTTGGCGTTCAATGAAATCCTGTGTAGCATCATATCCCTTTAATCGCATGATGTGGTTGCGCACAGCGGTTTCCACAAGGATCGCCAGGTTGCGGCCGGGTGCAACCGGCACCGTAACCTGGGGGATTTCCAGGCCAAGAATAGGGGTGGTCGCATAGGTGCCGGTCAGTCGGTCCAGGCTGCTTAAGGCTTCCGCGTTCATGCGTTCCAGCTTGACGATCAGGCGCAGGTACTTGTTACGTTTAATAGCGCTGTCACCATACATGGCGCGGATGTTGATAATGCCCAGTCCCCTGACTTCCAGGAAGTCCTGCAATATTGGTGGGCAACGGCCATCGATAATGTCCGGCGCAATGCGTGAGAATTCAGGGGCGTCATCTGCAATCAGCCGGTTGCCGCGGTTGATCAGTTCCAGTGCCAGCTCGCTTTTGCCAATTGCTGCATTACCACTAAGCAGTACACCCATACCGAGCACTTCAAGAAATACGCCATGGATGGATGTGTGTTCTGCCAAGGCGATAGACAGGTAATAGTGAAGATGAGCCAGTAGCTGGGTGTCGGAAACCGGCGTCAGTATCAGAGGTGTATGCGTCTCATTGGCGGCATCAATCAGGTTTTCGTCGGGATCAAGGTCATCTGAAAGAAATACGGCTGCTGGTTCTGCCCTGAACAATCGCTGCAAGGCATCCTTGCGGCTTTCTGCCGGCATTTCGTTCAGGTAATCCATTTCGGTCTGGCCGATAACCTGCAGACGGTTGGGGTGTATGTAGTTTAACGGGCCGGCAAGTGTTTCGGTTCGTTTGTTTCCGGCTTTGTGGGCAATGATTCTTTGGGTGGATTCAAGGGCGGCAACCCAGTTCAATGACAGTCTTTGTTCGAGCGAGTTAAAAACATCCTGGATAGAAATATGTTTTTCAGAAGTCATTGCGGGATCCCTAACCGGGGATGTTTAAATCTGTTGGAATGATTCTATACCCTTTAGCAATGTTTCTACGAGTATTTGTTTGTCTTCGGTTTCACGTAGTTTTACGCAGTTACTGTCATTACTGAAAAACTGTGCCAGCCCGGCCAGGATTTTCAGATGCGTATCGCTGGCATTTGTTGGCACCAGCAAGGCAATAACCAGGTCAACGGGCTGTCCGTCTATGGCGTCAAAATCGATGTTATCCTGTAGGCGGACAAAAGCGGCCCTGGCCTGTTTTAGCCCATCAACCCTGGCATGGGGCAGGGCAATGCCTTTCCCCAGGCCAGTACTGCCCAGTCTTTCGCGCTCAATCAGTCTTTCAAAAATGTCCGTTGCCTCGATCTGGATGTTCTGTTCGGCAAACAGCTCGGCAATAAATTCAAGCAAGCGTTTTTTGCTTTGAATTTGCACTTCCGTGGCAACGGTGTCCTGAGTGAGAAAATCCGGTGGCAGCATATTGATGTCCAGTTAGGAGAAACCCTATTCTTCAGTTACAGGCATGGGTTTGTTGTTGCCGCGATGATTTTTCATCTTTTCCTTGTGCTTGATGAGCTGGCGATCCAGCTTGTCTACCAAAGAGTCAATTGCTGCATACATGTCTTCGTGGGTGGAATCTGCATAAATTTCTGCACCGCTGACATGCATGTTCGCTTCAGCCTTCTGAGCCAGTTTTTCAACGCTTAAAATAACGTGGACATTGGTCACGTGATCAAAGTGTCTTTCCAGTTTTTCAAATTTTTGGTCGACATAGGCACGAAGTGAGTCGGTTAGGTCTACATGATGTCCAGTGAGGCTAATTTGCATAGCATTCTCCTATTGTTGTTATGCGCCTTACATCAGGCGCTTGCGTTCGTTCGATGGAGGTATTCCCATCGCCTCGCGGTATTTGGCTACAGTTCGCCGGGCAACCTCGATTCCCTGATCAACCAGAATTTGTGAAATTTTATTATCACTGAGAGGTTTTGACTGCTTTTCTGCAGCGATCAGTTTTTTAATCAAGGCCCTGATAGCGGTAGCCGAACATTCTCCTCCAGTGCTGGTACTGACATGACTGGAGAAAAAATACTTAAATTCATATGTGCCACGTGGTGTATGCATGTATTTCTGCGTGGTCACCCGGGATATGGTTGATTCATGCATTTCCAGTTCATCGGCAATATCACGTAACACCAGTGGCTTCATGGCTTCGTCTCCATGTTCGAAGAAGCCCTGTTGGAATTCGACAATCTTGGAAGCGACTTTCATCAGTGTGTCATTGCGGCTTTGCAGGCTTTTGATAAACCAGCGTGCTTCCTGTAAATGGTTTTTCAGGGATGTATTGTCTGAACTGTCATCTGCGCGACGGATAAAAGAGGCATATTCTGTATTAACCCGCAGTTTAGGTGTGGCGTGGCCGTTCAGGGTAACCTGCCACTTACCATTGATTTTACGCACGAATACATCGGGTTCAACATACTCGGTTCTGCTTTGCGCGATACTGGTGCCGGGCCTGGGGTTAAGTGTGCGGATCAGGCACATTATGTCCTGCAGTTGCTGATCATTAATGCCAAGGCGGCGCTTGATCATGCGTTGGTCCTGGTCTGCCAGGTACTTGAATAGTTCATCGACCAGTATGATTGCCGAGTCGCGGTATTCGGTTGTTTCAGGCAGCTGTTTCAGCTGTATTAACAGGCATTCACGGGTGTCGCGAGCGGCAACGCCGGGAGGATCGAAATTCTGGATACGATGTAACACCGCTTCAACTTCTTCGATTTCAACATCCTCATCATCAGCGGAGCGGATAATATCCTCGAGTGGCGTGGTCAGATAGCCATCTTCGTTAATACCATCAATGATGTTGTTGGCGATTAACAGGTCTGTATCACTGAGAACGCTGAGATTCATTTGCCAGATCAGGTAATCCTGCAGGGTCTGGCTATGTGATTGCTGGGCCAGAAAATCGATATCTTCTGAAGGGCTGCTGTTGTTATTAACCGGAGGCGGAGCATCAAAAACATCATCCCAGTTACTGTCAACCGGCAGGTCTTCAGGCATGTCGCTGGATTCGGCATTGATTTCGGTCTCGTTGTTACTGTCATTTGCAGATTTAGAGTCGGTTTCATTTGCCTGCAATTTTTCCTGGGTATCATCGGGCTGTTCACGCAGACGACCTTCTTCGTCAGTTTCGAGCATGATATTGGAATCCAGCGCGTCCTGGATTTCCTGTTTGAGGTCCAACGTGGATAATTGCAGAAGCCGAATCGCCTGCTGCAATTGGGGTGTCATTGTCAGATGCTGACCCAGTCGAAGCTGCAACGATTGCTTCATTAAATTAAATGCTCTCCAGTAAATTGGTACGCTATTTGTATGCCTAAGATTATTCTAGCCTAAATTATCCTTTGTAAGACAGATTTAAATGAATTTATCAGTTGATTTGGGTCATTAAATTCAGCCAGAAATCTTCACCATCAAGGACGCGAAGAACACAAAGTTATTTGTCTTTCCAGGTTAGTTAAATCTATCTGGTTGCTCATGCGCAATTGATCTTATGGGGATCCTGGGTATTCCAAGTAAAATGACAGCAATTTGATTGCTGGAAATGATTTGGGAGCAGAATATTTGGATTAGTGATCATTAATCCTTATTTTCTTGGTGGACTTTGAGTACTTTCGGTGAAAACGGGCTTATGACGCTATAGGCGGAAATGTTCGCCAAGATAAACATTGCGCACGTTTTCATTAGCGAGAATGGTCTCGGTATTGCCTTCGGCAATGACATTGCCTTCGCTAATAATATAGGCGCGGTCGCATATGCCGAGTGTTTCCCGGACATTGTGGTCAGTAATCAGGATGCCAATGTCTTTTTCAGCCAGATGGGAAATGATTTTCTGGATGTCTACCACCGAGATCGGATCAACTCCGGCAAAAGGTTCATCGAGCAGGATAAAGCGTGGATTGACGGCCAGGGCACGGGCTATTTCCAGGCGCCGACGTTCACCTCCAGACAGGCTCATTGCGAGGCTTTCTGCCAGGTGATTGATGCTGAGATCATGCAGCAGGTCTTCGCAGTGATCCAGTCGCTGCTTCTCATCCAGTTCCCTGCGTGTTTCCAGAATCGCCAGGACGTTGTCCTGTACGCTTAGTCTTTTGAATACCGAAGGTTCCTGTGCAAGATAACCCAATCCAAGTCGTCCGCGTTTGTGCATGGGGGCACGGGTGATATCATCCTGGTCCAGCAGGATCGTGCCCTTGTCGACCGGTATCAATCCGACAATCATGTAAAAGCTGGTGGTTTTACCGGCTCCATTGGGGCCCAGCAGGCCCACAACTTCACCACTGTTTACTTCAAGCGAGACATCATGCACAACGGCCTTCTGCTTGTAGGACTTGTTCAGGTTCTGAACAGAGAGCTTGCTCATGAATGGTCCGGGATCCGTTTAATTAATTTTTTCCGCCAATCGTGATCTTGACGCGCTCTTTGCCTTTAGCCGAGGTGCCGGCTTGTACGGTCGCTTTTTCACGGTCATAAATGATGCGGTCATTTTTGAAGGTATTCTTGTCTTTGGCCAGGGAAGCATTGCCGCTCAGTTCCAGGCGGGCACTGTTAATGCCGTACTCGGCCTTGTTGGCGCGTCCCTTGATGGGCGGGCCATTATCGTCCTGTTGTTGGCTGAATTTAACCTGTTTGCCGGTAGCGACAATGCGGGCATTGTCACTCTGGAAGTTATGTACTACCACGCGACTTGCATTCAGCTTGAGACTGCCTTGAATTAAAATTACATTGCCATGGTAAATCGCAGTTTCAGTTGCTTCATCAATATCAACACTGTCAGCCTCTATGGAGACTGGCTGGTCTTTGTCTGTAGATAACGCCCAGCTTAACGGGCTAATCAGGCCCAGGAGTAATATCAATAAAGGCATTCTGCGGTTACTTGGGTACATAAATCGATCTCACGTCCGACAAAAATTTTATGCGGCTGGGTTGTCCCATCCAGGCCTGCATGCCAATGGCATCAATCTGGTCTTTGCCGCTGGTGGCAGTGACTGCATTATCAGTTTCCAGGTAATTGTTTTCCGGCTGGATACGCAAGTCACTGGTTACCATTTTAAAAGGCACGGTGGTTTCGCTGGCTGGCCGGATAATGGTAACACGTCCAGATAGCAAGGCCAGTTCCCCATCGGCAGACAGCCAGCCTTGTTCGGCTTGAACATCCCAGGGCGGCTGGCCGGGTCTGTAAAAATTATATTTTGGCGCTTCCATTTCGGTGGTTTGGTCATCCTGGTATTGTACGACATTGCTGGATTCTATATGCCGTTCAGGTAAGCCGTCAGCACCCATACTGGTCATGGACAGGTTGCGGACAAAATAACCGGGTATATGTGGCGCTTTATCTGTTTCCTGGTGGCCGGTTTTTTTGTCATCAGTGGTAAGAAACCAGCTGAGCACGAGCACCACCAGTAGAAATACTGTCAGAGCCGGGCGTGGGAATGCGGCGTTATCGATCAAGACAGGTAATACTCCAATGCCGAATCCAGCTGGCCCTGGGAATGCATTAACATTTCGCAGACTTCGCGGGCGGCGCCACGACCACCATTTGAGGGGGTAATCCAGTGCGCGTGTTCCTTGGTCAGGGCGTGCGCATCCTGAACTGCTATGGAAAGTCCCACCTTGGTCATGACAGGCAGATCTACTACGTCATCACCGACATAGGCGACCTGTTCGTCGGAAAGTGAAAGTTCCTGTTTAAGCTCTTCGTAAGCCGGCAGTTTGTCTTTCTGTCCCTGGAAAACATGTTTGATACCGAGACTTTCCATGCGTTTGCGTACAACTTCAGAGGTGCGTCCAGTGATGATGCCAATCATGACACCACTTTGCTGCAACATGACCATGCCATGGCCGTCTTTGGAATGGAATGCCTTGTATTCCTGACCGTCATCGCCGAGAAACAGGCTGCCGTCGGTTAACACGCCATCGACGTCGAATATGACCAGTTTGATTTGAGATGCTTTTTCTTGAATGTCCTGCATTTTTATACTACTCCGGCACGAAGCATGTCGTGCATGTTAAGTGCGCCCACCAGTTTATTGTCTTTAATCACCAGTAGTGCGTTGATCTTTTTTTCCTGCATCAGTTGCAGGGCTTCTGCAGCCAGAATGCCGGGAGAAACATAAACGCATTTCTCACGCATGACATCCTTGACCTTGCTTGTTCTGATGTCGATTTCCTGATCCAGGGCACGGCGCAAGTCACCATCAGTGAAAATTCCCAGTAAGGTCCCGTCCTGATCGGTAATGGCGGTCATGCCCAGGGTTTTATTGGTCATTTCCATCAGGGCTTCAGTCAGGTCGGCATCCAGTCGAACGCTGGGGATTTCATCGCCGCTGTGCATGATGTCACTGACATGAACCAATAGGCGTCTTCCCAGGCTGCCTCCAGGATGCGAGCGTGCAAAATCCTCCTCGGTAAAGCCCCTGGCTTCCAGCAGGGCGACTGCCAGGGCATCGCCCATTGCGAGCGTGGCTGTGGTGCTTGCAGTGGGAGCCAGGCCGAGCGGGCATGCTTCCTGGGCAACGCTGATATCGAGGGCTACGTCAGCTTCTGTTGCCAGGGTTGAGCTTGGGTTGCCCGTCATGCTGATGAGGGGAACACCGAGGCGTTTGAGTATAGGTACAATTGTGACCACTTCGCCTGTCTCGCCGGAATTTGACATTGCCAGGACCACGTCCTGGTTAGTTATCATGCCAAGGTCGCCGTGGCTGGCTTCGCCGGGGTGAACAAAAAAAGCCGGACTACCGGTGCTGGCCAGGGTTGCGGCAATCTTGTTACCGATATGTCCGGATTTGCCCATGCCGGTGACGACAATACGGCCTTTGCAATGCAGCATGAAATTACAGGCGCGGGCAAAATTTTCATCGATGCGCGGTAGCAGGTCGGTAACAGCCTGGGCCTCTGTTTTTATGACGGCCTGGCCAAGGGAGATCAGCTTGTCCCTGTCGTTTTCTGACAATGGGTGTTTTACGGTCATGATTTAACTGACTCCAGTTGCGTCAATAAATAGCCAGCCCTGATAGGCGATAAAGGCGCTAAGCAATACAGAGCCTTCCAGTCTGTTGATATGGCCGGTTGTGTTTTTGAAACTGTAGCCCATAAAAAACAATGCGATAGTCAGGCCAATCAAAATCGGCAGATCTCTTAAGATAACCTCGATGGCAAATTCCCCCGGGCTGAGCAAGCCGGGAATGGATAAGACTGCGAGCAGGTTATAGATATTCGAGCCGATGATATTGCCAATTGCCAGGTCATGTTCATTTTTCATTGCACTGGCTATGCTTGCAGCGAGTTCTGGCAGGCTGGTACCGATGGCAATAATGGTTAAGCCGATCACAAGGTCACTGATGCCAAATGCTGTAGCAATGTTGACGGCACCCCAGACCAGCAGACGCGAGCTGACCAGCAGCACGACCAGTCCAATGATAAACCAGATGACAGCCTTCGATGTAGGCATGGCAGAAGGGAGTTCATCTTCCATCTCTTTAATCATGGGGTCATCAGTCTTGCGCTGCAGGCCGACGTGAATGATCCATGCCATTACGAGAATGAGTGACACCAGAAGGATAATGCCATCAGTCATGGTCAGGCTCTGGTCCAGCATTAATCCCGCAGCTCCCAGGGTAACCAGTAGCATGACGGGGTACTCCCGGTGCAGTGTTTGGGAGTGTACTGTCAGGGGGGCAATCAGCGCTGTTGCACCTAGAATCAAGGCGATATTGGTGATGTTGGATCCCAGTGCATTACCAATCGACAAGCCTGGATTACCTTGTATTGATGCCATGGTGGACACCAGGATTTCGGGTGCCGAGGTGCCAAAGCCAACAATGGTGAGGCCAATAAGTAATGGTGAAACACCAAAATTGCGGGCAATGCCTGCCGCGCCATTGACAAAACTATCTGCTCCCCAGACAAGAAGAACAAAGCCGCTAAGGATGGCCAGAATGTCAATGAGCATAATGTTGGTGAATCCGGAGTATTGCTTGAAATTGTCGGAATATTACATGAAAAATGTAGCTAGAGCGCCTTGTTCTTGAGTTTCTTGCATCGGCTGCATTGCCAGGTTGTCATTAGTTTTCCCTGTTTATTGTCAAACCGTCTTTCTTTCAGCAAGACCCATTTATGATGATTATTTTTGCACAGCGTGCTGCCGGCATTTTTCTCTTTCAGTGAAGGTTTTTTGAATTTGATGATATTTGACATGAGATCACTCTGATAAGCTGTGCTGATTCTAGCAAAATGCGGGCATCAATGTTTTTTCTACGGAGTTATCAGGGATATGTCACGAGTCAGGATTGCAACAATTGGCTGGGATTTTCCTTCGTGGGCTGAAAGCTATTATCCGGAGGATATCCCGGATGATTGGAAACTGGCGTTTTATGCCAATGATTTTTCCGCTGTTGTGTTACCCGAGCAACTTTGGCGAAAGGAGGCGTTAAGCTCTTTTGTTGAGATGCTGGATGACCTGGATGAGACGTTCGGTGTCTACTGCCTGGTGCAGTCCCAATTGCCTTCGGTGGGCGAGGTGGCATTTTTAAAAGATAGCCTGGCCGGGCATTTTGAAAATTTTATCGTCGAACCCCAGGTGGATGTGGAGGGAATGGCTGCCCGGCAACAGTCAGACTTTATTTTGCCTGTCGGAAATGATGCGATGGAATCCCGCGGGTCTTGTTTCTGGTCCAGGCTGCCTGTTGATACAGATAAACACCTTTGTGCAGTTGTATTAAATAGTGAACCTGACCTGAAAACCTTGCGTCAGCAGTTTGAGCGGGTTCATAAGCAGTTTTCTGCTAAAGCGGATGTATTGGTGCTGGTGTCGCCCGGTGCAACTGGCAGTGGTCCGGCGATTGAGTTTCTTCATCAGCTTCGAACTTTGCTCGAGTTAATGGCGATTGCTTGACGCAGTTTGGTGCTAGCCCCACAATCGGCCTAATATTTCACGTTTACTTTCGTTAACAACAGGTATGTGTTTTGCCGTCACAAGATGATAAACCTCTGGTCAGGATAAGGGATCTGCATTTCAGTCGTGGTGACCGTAAAATCTTTGACGGCGTGGATATGGATATTCCGCGCGGCAAGGTGACTGCCATCATGGGGCCTTCCGGAACCGGTAAGACGACGTTGCTGAAACTGATAGGCGGCCAGCTCCGGCCGTCTTCAGGCTCCATCGAAGTTGATGGAGAGAATGTGCATCAATTGGGTACCCGTGATCTGTATAAATTACGTATGCGTATGGGTATGCTGTTTCAGAGCGGTGCCCTGTTGACCGATATCAATGTTTTTGAAAATGTCGCCTATCCGCTGCGTGAGCACACGGATCTGACAGAAAGCATGTTGCGTAAATTGGTGTTGATGAAACTCGAAGCGGTTGGTTTGCGCGGTGCGCGAGACCTGATGCCCAGCGAACTTTCTGGTGGAATGGCGAGGCGTGTTGCACTGGCGCGTGCTATTGCCCTGGATCCGATGATGATCATGTATGACGAGCCGTTTACCGGTCAGGACCCGATTTCCATGGGTGTGCTGGTCAAGTTGGTTCGCAGCCTCAATGATGCTGCCCACATCAGCAGTATTATGGTGTCACATGATGTGAAAGAAACCCTGCAGATTGCTGACATGGTGTTCATTATTTCTGATGGCAAGGTTATTGACTCTGGAACGCCCGCCGAAATGGCAGAAGCGAGGCTGGACTGGACGCAGCAGTTTGTAAAAGGGTTGCCGGATGGCCCTGTGCCATTCCATTTTCCAGCCACTGAGCTTGCAGAGGATTTGCTGAATTCATGAATGCTCTGCTGGAACTTTTTTCAAAACTGGGTCAAACCGTTTTTCGTACCGCAGAAAAGCTGGGACGTGGGCATATATTGTTATGGAAAATGATGTCGGGTTTTGATGAGATCCTGCGTCGACCATCCCTGTTGATCAAACAGCTTTTTTACATCGGTGTATTATCGGTACTGCTGATTTCCCTGTCCGGTTTTTTCGTTGGCATGGTGCTGGGTTTACAGGGACATTATACCCTGTCCCAGTTCGGGGCTGAGGCTTCGCTGGGTGTGATGGTTGCTGCCAGCCTGGTGCGTGAACTGGGACCGGTGGTGACTGCGCTGTTGTTTGCCGGTCGGGCAGGTTCAGCGCTCACGGCTGAGATAGGATTAATGAAAGCCACCGAGCAGCTTTCCGGTCTTGAGATGATGGCGGTAAACCCGGTTCGGCGCGTATTAACCCCGCGCATGATAGGTGGCATTATTTCCATGCCATTACTGGCAGCAATGTTCAGTATGCTAGGGGTGCTGGGAGGCTGGTTTGTTGGTGTCGGTTTGCTGGGTGTGGACGATGGTACCTACTGGTCGCAGATGCAGACAAAAATTGATCTGCATGAAGATGTCTATAATGGCGTCATTAAAAGTATTGTGTTTGGTGTTGTCTGTACCTGGATTGCGCTTTTTGAAGGTTATGATGCGACTCCAACTTCTGAGGGGCTTAGCCGGGCAACCACGCGTACCGTTGTGCATTCGGCCTTTGCGATACTTGGCCTGGACTTTATCCTGACCGCCATGATGTTTGGAGAATAATTATGACTCAACAGAGAAATCTGGAAATACTGGTAGGTGGTTTTGTGGCCATTGGCATCGTCGCCCTGTTTTTCCTGGCCCTGCAGGTCAGCAATCTCAGTGCAGTTTCGTCAAGTGATGGCTACAACGTTGAAGCACGTTTCGACAATATAGGTGGTATCAGGGTCAAGGCGCCGGTAACCATGGCGGGAGTCAATATTGGCCGTGTGACGAATGTCGCGTTTGACAAGGAAACTTTCGAGGCAGTTGTCACTCTAACCATTGATCAACAGTATGATCAGATTCCTGATGATACTTTTGCCAAGATATTCACTGCGGGTTTGCTGGGTGAGCAGTATATTGGACTGGATGCCGGGGGTAGTGATATTTACCTCAAGGAAGGCAGCAGACTGCAACTGACCCAATCTGCACTGGTACTGGAAGAGGTTATTGGTCAGTTCCTGTTCAGTAAGGCCCAGGAAGGTTCTGGAACTGAATAGATCAGTCTGAATAATATACCGGGCCGGTGAGCAAAATGCTGTCAAGAAAACTTATCATCGCTGTTTTGCTCCTGTTGGGTGCACAGTATGCTTACGCGCATAAGGACGAGAACCATCAGGACCCCCTGCAGCTGGTGCGGCAAACCGCCGACACCGTGCTGAAGGAAGTGATAATCCACAAGGAAGCCCTGAATAAAGACCAATCCGGTATTTATGCGTTGGTCAGTGTTCATGTGCTGCCGCATTTTGATTTTACCCGAATGACCCAGTCCGCGATGGGCAAATACTGGCGCCGTGCCACTGAAGAGCAAAAATCCAGGCTGATTACCCAGTTCCGTGAGCTGTTGATCAGAACTTACGGTGTGGCGTTGCTCAATTATTCTGGTCAGGAAATTGTCTATTTACCGGTTCGTACAACAGATGACAAGGACAGGGTTACTGTGCAGACACGGGTGAAGGAAGGTGCTGGTGGCCCCGAAATTCCGGTTGATTATCGGCTGATATTCAACAAGGATGTCTGGATGGTTTATGATGTCGTCATTGATGGCATTAGTCTGGTCTCCAATTATCGTACTTCTTTTTCCGGCCAGATACGTCGCCAGGGTATCGATGGGCTGATTCAGCAACTGGCCGATCAAAATAAAGGTTAAGTGATGGCACAGGTTGAACAGATTGATGCGGGACATTTCAGGGTGACAGGTGTGCTGGATTTCTCGACGGTTACACCTCTCATGAGCCAGATACTGCAGCTTGGCGGAAGTAGTGGCGACCTTACACTGGATTTTTCCAGCCTGGAACGCAGTAACAGTGCTGGTCTGGGATTGCTTCTGGAGCTTCTCGCATATGCACGTAAACAAAACAGGAAAATCAGTTTTTCTGGCATTCCACAGCAATTGCTGGACCTGGCCCGCATGAGTAATGTCGAGCATCTGCTACACGGGTAAACATCAATTTTAATCGAAATTACGTAAAATTAGGTGTAATCGGGTAAGATAGCGCCGTTTTCTACATTCGAACTTTCAATTCATGGACAAGCTGATCATTACTGGTGGCCCCGTTTTATCCGGGGATGTGCGTGTTTCCGGCGCAAAAAATGCTGCGTTACCTATTCTCGCTGCAACATTACTGGGCGAAGGTTCGTCAGTGATTGGCAATGTGCCGCATCTGCATGACATTACCACGACCATGGAATTGCTGGGTCGCCTCGGTGTGCAGATCACGCTCGATGAAAAACTCAATGTGGAAGTCAATGCTGATTCGGTTAAGCAGTTTACAGCGCCTTACGAACTTGTTCGCACCATGCGTGCCTCGATTCTTGTGTTGGGCCCTTTACTTGCCCGCTTTGGTGAAGCCAATGTTTCCCTTCCAGGCGGTTGTGCCATCGGTTCGCGCCCGGTTAACCTGCACATTGATGGGTTGCGTGCGATGGGAGCAGACATAAATGTTGAAAACGGTTATATCCGTGCCCGTTGTAAACGTCTGCAGGGAGCCCGCCTGGTAATGGACCTGGTTACAGTAACCGGAACAGAAAACCTGATGATGGCTGCGGTGTTGGCCGATGGTGAGACGCTGATCGAGAATGCTGCACGTGAACCCGAGGTTGTCGATCTGGCCCATTACCTTAATGCCATGGGGGCAAAGGTTGAAGGTGCCGGTAGTGATGTGATTCGTATTGTGGGTGTTGAATCCCTGCGCGGTGCACATTACAACGTTTTACCTGATCGCATTGAAACCGGAACCTTTCTGGTGGCTGCTGCCATGACCCGGGGCAAGATCAGGGTCAGGGATACCGATCCAACAATTCTCGATGCGGTGTTGGCAAAACTCAGGGAGGCTGGTGCAGAAATCGAGTTGGGTGGCGACTGGATTTCACTGGATATGCACGGGCAAAAGCCAAAAGCGGTCAATATCCATACAGCGCCTTACCCGGCCTTCCCAACAGACATGCAGGCCCAGTTTACTGCCATGAACAGTATTGCAGAGGGTGTGGGTGTGATTACAGAGACGGTTTTTGAAAATCGCTTTATGCATGTCCAGGAGTTGCAGCGTATGGGGGCAGATATCAAGCTGGAAGGCAACACGGCGATCTGTTGCGGGAAGGATAAACTGACCGGTGCACCTGTGATGGCAACGGATTTACGCGCCTCTGCCAGCCTGGTTTTGGCTGGGCTGGTTGCCGAGGGTGATACAGAGGTCAATCGTATCTATCATATTGACCGTGGCTATCAGGATATTGAGGATAAATTTTCTGGCCTGGGCGCGTTAATCAAACGCAAACCCGGCTGAAGTTTCATTGTTTTTTGAAATTAAAATGTTATGAAATTTGAAGCACCAATCACTATTGCGCTCTCCAAGGGGCGGATATTCAAAGAAACTTTACCTTTGCTGGCGCATGCCGGCATTGAAGCGCTGGATGATCCTGAAACCAGCCGCAAGCTGATTCTTGATACCAATCACGAGTTGATCAAGCTGGTCATTATTCGTGCTACCGATGTACCTACCTACGTACAGTGGGGGGCTGCTGATATCGGAGTGGCTGGCAAGGATGTGCTGATCGAACATGGTGGCGAAGGCATCTATGAACCACTTGACCTGAACATTGCCAAGTGCCGCATGATGGTTGCCGGCAAGCCTGACAGTTCATTGCAGGGTGATCGTCTGCGAATTGCTACAAAATATGTTAACTCAGCCCGCCAGCATTTTGCGTCCAAAGGCCAGCAGGTTGATATCATCAAGTTGTATGGTTCGATGGAGCTGGCTCCGATTGTTGGCCTGTCCGACCTGATCGTCGACCTGGTTGAATCAGGTAATACTCTCAAGGCCAATGGCCTCGTGCCTCTGGAACATATTTCGGATATCAGTTCACGGCTCGTCGTTAACCGTGCTTCATGGAAAACCAAGCATGCCACGATCAAGTCGTTGATTGATATTCTTGAAACTGCCGTTGCGAATAAAAAGTGAGCTGACTATGGCTGAAATAACCCGACTCAATACCTCTAATGATGCTTTTTTTGGGCAACTGGATGAGTTGCTGGCCTGGGATTCCGTTTCCGATGCCTCTGTCAATGAGACGGTCAACGACATTATCCGCCATATCCGACAGGATGGTGATAAGGCCCTGCTGGAATTTACCAATCGATTTGATGGTTGGCAGGCCGAAAGCGTTGCTGATCTGCAAATTCCCAGCGCCGCATTGCAGCAAGCCTGGGAGAGCCTTGATGCCGACAAGCAGAAGGCTTTGCAGCATGCCGCCGACCGCGTTAAAAGCTATGCAGAACACCAGAAAATGGCATCCTGGGAATACACCGAGTCTGATGGCACCATGCTGGGGCAGAAAATTACGCCCCTGGATAAGGTGGGGCTCTATGTGCCAGGCGGCAAGGCAGCCTATCCGTCATCTGTCCTGATGAATGCGATCCCGGCCAAGGTGGCGGGTGTGGAAGAACTGATCATGGTAGTGCCAACTCCGGGTGGCGAGACCAATCAGCTGGTACTGGCGGCGGCCTGGATTTCCAGTGTAGACACTGTGTTTGCGGTCGGTGGGGCGCAAGCGGTAGCTGCGCTGGCTTATGGTACTGAAAGTGTACCCGCTGTCGACAAGGTCGTGGGGCCAGGTAATATTTATGTCGCTACAGCCAAGCGGGCCGTGTTCGGCCAGGTGGGTATCGATATGGTAGCCGGACCTTCGGAAATCCTGATTATCTGTGATGGCAAAACCGATCCGGACTGGATAGCGATGGATCTGTTTTCCCAGGCTGAACATGATGAGGATGCGCAATCTATCTTGCTCTGTCCGGATGAAGATTTTCTGCAACAGGTGGAAGCCAGCATTGAGCGTCTGCTTGAAGAGATGGAGCGTAAGGACATTATCGCGACCGCTTTAAAAGCGCGTGGTGCTTTGGTCAAGGTGAGAGACCTTGAGGAAGCAGCGGAAGTGGCAAATTACATAGCACCTGAGCATCTGGAGTTATCTCTGGATAATCCTGCTGAGTATGTTGATAAAATCAAGCATGCCGGAGCTATCTTTATGGGGCGCCATACCTCGGAGCCACTAGGTGATTATTGTGCAGGACCTAATCATGTCTTGCCGACTTCGCGAACTGCACGTTTCTCATCACCACTGGGTGTTTATGATTTTCAGAAGCGCTCCAGTCTGATCATGGTTTCAGAGCAGGGTGCCCAGACGCTGGGTGAAACCGCATCGGTACTGGCCAGGGGTGAAGGTCTTACTGCGCATGCGCGTTCGGCAGAGTATCGCCTGAAAGATTGATTCGTTTTTAATTATTCAAACTGATCGGCTTCAGGTTTTTCTTCCAGAAGACGCCGTTAACCCATCCATGGGGGCTTGACTGCTGCATCCTTGCTGCAGGCACTTCTTGTAGAAATACCTAAAGGCGATTTATTTATAGCTGCCCTGCGGCAATTGCGAGTAATGGAGTCATATGGATAACCACAGCAGCAAAGATGCCAGGCACTGGGTCCGGCAGGAGATCAGGGACCTGTCAGCCTATCATGTGCCAGATGCCAGTGGCTTGATTAAACTGGATGCAATGGAAAATCCGTATGTCTGGCCGGAGAAATTGCGTGCCGACTGGGCGGCTTTGCTATCAGCTACTGATGTTAACCGATATCCCGACCCTGCAGGGGGCAAGCTGAAACAGCGTCTGCATGAGGCAATGGATATTCCTGAAAATATGTCGGTATTACTTGGCAATGGTTCAGACGAAATTATCCAGATCATTGCGATGGCTTTATCCGGATCCGGACGTGTAATCCTGTCAGCTGATCCCGGATTTGTCATGTACCGCATGATTGCCACCTTCTGTGGCATGAAATATATCGGTGTACCACTGGTGCAGGATGACTTTTCCCTTGATCTGCCCGCTATGCTGGAAGCAATGGAACAGTATCAGCCGGCAGTGGTTTTTCTGGCCTATCCTAATAATCCAACAGGTAACCTGTATGCTGAAGATGATGTCAGGAAGGTCATCGAAGCGGCACCGGGTCTGGTCGTGATTGATGAGGCCTATGCGCCATTCACGGATTCCTCTTTTATGTCCGTGCTTGGGGAGTATGACCACCTGGTGGTGATGCGCACCGTGTCAAAAATGGGTCTGGCCGGACTGCGCCTGGGTTTTCTGGCCGGTCCATCCAGCTGGCTGGATGAGTTTGAGAAACTGCGTCTGCCCTATAACATCAATACCCTAACCCAGAAAAGTGCGGATTTTGCATTGCGGCACAAGTCAGTGTTTGATGCACAAACTGCTGATATAAGGCAGCAGCGTGCGGTCGTGTTTGAGGCGTTGCAGCAGATGCCTGGCCTCCGGGTTTATCCGTCAGATGCAAACTTTATTCTTGTCAAAACCCCGGCAGGGCATGCGCCCGGAATTCATGCTGCTTTGCGAAATGAGGGGATTTTAATTAAATTGCTAAGCGGCTCTGCGCCGGCGCTGGACGACTGCCTCAGGATCACCATTGGCACAGCTCAGGAAAATTCACTCTTGCTAAATGCGCTGGCAAAGCTGGTTTAGTCTTGTCCGGCTAAAATTGACAAACTTACTGACGGTAACTATACCTAAAAGTGTAAGTAGAACTTGGTTCGTGGTTTTTAAACTACAGAGGAGGGTTCGAAATGACAGGAATTGGATTTTTTATTGTTGTTGCTACACTGGTTTCACTCGGAATCCTGGTGGCAGGTGGCGTGTCAATGGCCAGAGGCGGGAAATATGATGAAGCGCATGCTTTCCCACTCATGGAGGCCGAAGTTATTGTACAGGCGCTGGTTGTTGGAATGTTGCTGATTGCAGCATTCTTCTGGATATAACTTCTTGCAGAGTGACTGAGCCATTCCGGCTCAGCGAGCTTTGCTTGCTGTGCTGCTATTAGCGTGAGCCGGCGTTAGACGGTCTTTCCTGGACCTGTGCAGTCAGTTCCAGGTACTCTGAGCCCCTGCGTGCAAAAATCCTGATCAAAGTGCCGGGTTTCTTGGTGGCAACGAGGTTGAGAATTTCGAAAGCTGAACTTATCTCGGTTTCATCAATTTGCGTGATGATATCCCCCAGCTGCAGTCCAGCCTGGTCTGCGGCCCCGTCTTCCAGGATTCCTGAAATCAAAATGCCGGTATTTTCCTGCAGGGCATAGGCCTCGGCCAGCTGAGGCGTAATATCCTGGCCGGCGATACCCAGCCAGCCACGTGAAACATGGCCGGTTTCGACCAGTTGATTCATTACGCCGCGGGCAAGGTCAGCTGGTATGGCAAAACCAATACCATGAGATCCGCCTGTTTTTGAAAAAATTGCAGTGCTGATACCAATCAGGTCGCCCTGGGCGTTTATCAGGGCGCCACCTGAATTTCCCGGGTTGATGGCAGCATCTGTCTGAATAAAGTTTTCGAAGGTGTTAATTCCCAGCTGGCTGCGGCCAGTGGCACTGATAATGCCTTGCGTGACGGTCTGTCCCACACCAAAAGGATTGCCGATAGCGAGGACAACATCGCCGACCCTTAAATGCTTGGACCGGGCAAAGCTGATCGCGGGCAGGATGTAATGATCGACTTTTAACACGGCAAGGTCGGTATCTTTGTCGACCCCGATAATGTCTGCCTGCAAGGTCTGGCCGCTGGCCAGAACCACGCGTATCTGGTCGGCGCCTTCGATAACATGATGGTTGGTCAGGATGTAGCCTTTCTTGTCGACGATAACGCCGGATCCCAGGCTATTTTCTCGTTTTTGACGTGTCTGGGTTAAGGTGTCACCAAAAAATTGCTGAATAAACGGGTCACTGAAAATCGGGGTGACACGTTCAGTCGTGATTTTGGTTGTATAGATGTTAACAACAGATGGTGCTGCCTTGGCAACGGCTTCCGCATAGGAAAGCGGTCCCTGTTGGATAGCTGAGGCAGGCAAAGCAGCTGCTTCAGTGATTTCCAGGTTTTTTTCCTGCAGCAGGTCTGGGTTCAAAACGAGGATAACAAAGGCTGCTGCCAGTCCGGCAACAATCGAGGTTGTCAGAAATGTAAAGAATCGCTGGATTTTCATGGAAGCTTTTGCCTAAGATGTTACTGGGAATTTTGGCAGTGATTTTATCACTTTGAGCGTCAATATGGTGGCATTAAAGGAAATAACAAGTTTTTGTAATGAGTACCTGGATGCAGGTCACTTTAATGATTATTGCCCGAATGGTTTACAGATCGAGGCTAAGTCTGAAGTAAAACATGTCGTTTCTGCGGTCACTGCAAGCCTGGCTGCTATTGAAGCAGCCGCTGAGCAGAATGCTGACATTCTGCTGGTTCATCATGGCTATTTCTGGAAAGGTGAGCCGCAACCCGTTACCGGTATGAAGGGTAGACGTATTCGTGCCCTGATTGAAAATAACATTAACCTTGTTGCTTACCATCTGCCGCTGGATGCACACCTGGTTGTCGGCAACAATGCGCAATTGGCTAAAAGGATGCGCTGGCAAAATGCCCGGCCTGTCGATGAAAATGACGCATTGTTATGGCAGGTGGAATTACCTGGTGCCGAAAATGCCTGCTCGCTGTCGCAGGCTTTGTCGGGCGCTTTAGGACGTGATCCGCTGCATATTCCAGGCGGTCCAATTGAATTCAGAAAAATAGGCTGGTGTACTGGTGCGGCGCAATCGTATATTGAACAGGCTGCCAAACTGGGGCTACAGGCATTTATTTCCGGAGAAATATCTGAAAATACGACGCATGCGGCCCGCGAGCTGGGCATCCACTATTTTGCGGCGGGTCATCATGCCACGGAGCGTTATGGTGTGCAGGCACTTGGACAGTTACTTGCTGAAAAATTTGCTATCAGCCATGAGTTTATTGAAATTTCCAACCCAGTGTGAAAAAGTCACTATCAGGACTATGCGACATTCATTAGCAGGAAATCTTCATGTCGGGTAAAAAAAGAGGAATCATGCTCAAAAGCTTGACGCTCAAGGACGAGGGTATGCAGGAGCTGATCAATCCAGTGCCACTTGAGCTGGTAATTGATGAAGACGGCGATCTTGATGCCGGTCTTGATCCTGAACTGGAAGTGGATGAGATGATTGCGCTCGAAAACGAAGCCGTTAAAGATGTGCTGGATATGCTTGAAGACATGGTTTCGGTTTTGGAAACTCCTGAATTGACCAAAGAATAGGCTGCATGGCGAGTAGCCAAAGCGCTGTCCTTTTCCAAATATCTTCTTTATCTGCCTTGACGTTAAAGCGTCTATCAAGCAAAATCCCCCTACTTTGTCGGGTATAATTCAGAATATTCTTATTATCTGATTGATATAGGCGTTGCTATACCCGGAATAACAGGCTTTTTTTCACGATCGGGAGTCAATTCATGAGCGCAAATGGCGTTGATCTTAAAAGACGCCGCATGCTTATAACTGCTACAAGTGCAGTTGGAGCTGTCGGTGTAGGCTTTGCAGCCGTTCCCTTTCTTGCTTCATGGAATCCAAGTGCCAGGGCGAAAGCCGCCGGTGCTCCAGCTGAAGCGGATATCAGTAAACTTGAACCAGGACAGATGCTGCGTGTTAAATGGCGTGGCAAACCCGTCTGGGTTGTACGTCGTACCGAAGCTAATCTGAATGATCTGGCTTCTCTGGACGGGCAACTGGCCGACCCTGCCTCTGATGTTCCCCAGCAGCCTGAGTATTGCAAAAATGCACACCGCTCAATCAAGCCGGAGTACATGATAGCTGTTGGTATCTGTACTCACCTTGGATGCTCCCCGACTTACCGTCCGGAAGTTGCTGCAGCTGACATGGGTGCTGACTGGAAAGGTGGTTTCTTCTGTCCATGTCACGGTTCAACTTTTGACCTGGCTGGCCGTGTTTATTCAGGTGTACCTGCACCAACTAACCTGGTTGTACCACCACACCAGTATGTTTCAGATACACAAATCCTGATTGGTGTTGATGGAGGTGCTTCCTGATGAGCGAAAAGCAAACATTTATGAACTGGATTGATGATCGGTTCCCGTTGACGAAAGTCTGGAATGAGCATCTGGCCCAGTACTACGCACCAAAAAACTTTAATTTTTGGTATTTCATGGGTTCACTGGCGATGCTGGTGCTGGTAAACCAGATTGTTACCGGTATCTGGCTGGCCATGCATTACAAGCCGGATGCCAACCTGGCATTCGCTTCCGTTGAGTACATCATGCGTGATGTTGACTGGGGCTGGTTGCTTCGCTACCTGCATTCAACCGGTGCCTCGGCATTTTTCGCTGTGATCTATCTTCATATGTTCCGTGGCCTGATGTACGGTTCTTACCAGAAACCACGTGAACTGCTGTGGATTATCGGTGTGATCATTTACCTGGCAATGATGGCAACCGCCTTTATGGGTTACCTGCTGCCATGGGGACAGATGTCCTTCTGGGGTGCGCAGGTTATTGTTAACCTGTTTGCCGCCGTACCTTTTGTAGGTGAAGAGCTTTCAATCTGGATTCGTGGTGACTATGTTATCTCCGATGCGACATTGAACCGCTTCTTTGCTTTCCACTTCCTGTTGCCATTCGTTTTGGTTGGCCTGGTGTTTTTGCATATTGTTGCATTGCATAAGGTTGGCTCGAACAACCCTGATGGAATTGAAATCAAGAAAAATAAAGATGAAAACGGTATTCCAAAAGACGGTATTCCTTTCCATCCATATTATTCAGTGAAAGATATCGCAGGTGTTGTTGGCTTCCTGATTATTTTCCTGGGGATTGTGTTCTTTGCCCCGGATTTCTTTGGCTTGTTCCTGGAAGCGCCAAACTTTGAACCGGCAAATCCACTGAAAACACCTGACCATATTGCGCCGGTCTGGTATTTCACGCCTTTCTACGCGATGTTGCGTGCGGTCCCGCCTATGTTTGGTTCGCAGTTCCCTGGTGTTGTTGTGATGTTTGCGGCAATCCTGGTGATGTTCTTTCTGCCATGGCTGGATAGAAGCCCTGTGAAGTCGATTCGTTACAAAGGTATGATCTTTAAAGTGGCACTGGCAGTTTTTGCAGTGACTTTCGTTGTGCTGGCATGGCTGGGAATGAAACCGGCGTCACCAATTCTGACCCTGATGGCTCAGATTTTCACAACGATCTACTTTGCATTCTTCCTGCTGATGCCTTGGTACAGCAAGATAGACAAGACCAAACCGGTTCCTGAGAGGGTGACAGGATGAAAAAATTAATCAGTATTATTTTGCTTTCTGTTATGCCTGTCATGGGCATGGCAGCCGGTGGTGCCGCCCATCTGGATGCTGCAAATATTGATCTTTCAGATCAGGAGTCATTGCAGCGTGGTGCCAAGTACTTTGTTAACTACTGCATGGGTTGTCATTCAGCCAAGTATGTCCGTTATGAAAAGGTTGCCGAAGCAGCCGGTTTAACGGAAGACGAAGTGAAAAATAACTTCATGCCTACTGATAACAAGAAAATCGGCAGTCAGATGATCAGTGCGATGGATCCAAGTGATGCTTCGCGCTGGTTTGGAACGGCCATTCCGGACCTGACACTCACTGCCCGCCTGAAACATGGTGGTGGTGACTGGATTTATACCTATTTGAAGAGTTTCTACGTAGATGACTCCCGTCCAACGGGTGTCAACAATATCGTCTTCCCTGATGTGGGTATGCCGCATGTGTTGGTTGAGCTGCAGGGTTTGCAGAAAGCGAACTTTAAAGTTGAAACCGATGAAGCCGGTCATGAACACAAAACTTTCGAAGATTTTGAGCAGGTGCAAGCCGGTTCCATGACGGCCGAAGAATATGATGTCATGGTGCGTGATCTGACCAACTTTATGGTCTGGGCATCTGAGCCAATGAAGCTCGAGCGTCAGCGCCTGGGTATCTACGTAATGATTTTCCTGGTGATTTTCTTCGTACTGGCTTACATGCTGAAGAAGGAATACTGGAAAGACGTTCACTAGCGTTCAAATTCGCTAAACAAAACAGGGCGTACAGTTATCTGATATACTGTACGCCTTTTTTTATGGGTTAAACCCTAAACACTTATTGCAGTTTTCAGGTATTGCAGTTTTTCAGGAGAGATTTAAATGGCAGTAGTGGCAAATAAACGATCAGTAATGACATTGTATTCAGATCCGACCAGTATTCATTGTCATCGTGTGCGTTTTGTACTGGCCGAGAAAAGTGTCACTGTTGATGTTATCGATTCCGATCCTTTGAACCCGCCTGAAGATGTGGTTGATTTAAATCCTTATGGCACATTGCCTACTATTCTGGATCGTGATCTGACATTATTCGACTCGCGCATCATCATGGAATACCTGGATGAACGTTTTCCTCATCCGCCTTTGTTGCCTGTTGATCCGGTCAATCGTGCGGCTTCCCGTCTGTACCTGTACCGGGTTGATAATGACTGGTATTCAAAAGTCGATACAATTCTAAAAGGTGGCAAGGCAGCAGCGGCTGCCCGTAAGCAACTGCGTGAAAGCCTGACTACTTCTGTGCCGATATTCTCGGCGATGGACTATTTCATGAGTGAGAACTTCTCAATTGTGGATGCCAGTATCGCGCCATTATTATGGCGTTTGCCTATGCTGGGTGTGGATCTTCCACCGGCAGCTGCCAATGTCATGGATATTTACGCCAATCGCCTGTTTTCCCGTGAAGGCTTCCAGCAGAGCCTGTCTGAAGAAGAAAGGGAAATGCGTCCCTAGTTTCGTATTTCAGGCTAATGACATCAAATCGTCCCTATCTTATTCGTGCGCTGTACCAGTGGCTGCTTGATAATAATCTGACACCACATTTGCTGGTTGATGCAGATTATGAAAACGTGACCGTGCCCGAACAGTTTGTGGAAGATGGGCGTATCGTGTTGAACGTTAATCCTTCAGCAGTCATGAACCTGGTGATCAATAATGACTTTATCAGTTTCAATGCAAGGTTTGGCGGCAGGGAAACGGACGTATTGATACCGCCTCTCGCCGTACTGGGAATCTATGCCCGGGAAAATGGACGGGGCATGCTGTTTCCTGATGAGGGTGATGAAGGTATGGGGGATGATGCTCCAGATGATACTGATCCGCCAGTGTCACCCAAAGGGAAGCCTTCTCTTAAAATCGTCAAGTAAATTTCCGGCAATTATTTTATCCGTTCTCTGCGTTAAAAAGATTTTCCAAAATGCTCATTTACTGGACGGTAAACTGCGCTTTTGAAAAATCTTTTATGCCTTGATTACGAACAAAATATCTTGCCGTAAGAAAAATGAACAAGTTTTTAAAAACTATTTTTTGTAGTTTTTATCGATAGGAATGATATCGCTGGTTTTAGGTTTTACCGGCTGGTTGACGTCAATAATAGAAAATTCAAAATCCAGGTATTCCAGGTTGATACCGACCAGGGCCAGGTTGCCGGTTACTCTTTGCACGCCATCCCGGCTGAATTCGAACTGGTAGACCCGCCGAATACGAATGCCTTCGGTTGGCCAGCGCAGCCCCAGCTTTTTCAAAACAACAGACTCATCCAGAAACTGTACGCCGTATTTTTCACTGGCCTGCTTGCAAATACCTACGGCAAGTTCGCGGGCGCGCGAGCTATCCAGCCAGAACAAGACGAGTGCAGCGAAAATAATGATGATCAGGAAACCGGACATAATGGATTAAATAATAGAATTCTGCGTACTGTTTTAACACATGAAAAGCCAGTTACACAGTCACAGGGCATTCTTTTGTGAAATCGTCTTAAAGTTGTCCATAGGCGTGCTGTCCAGCAGCGCTGATGATAACCCTTCAGCAAAGGATGTTAACGCGTCTTAGAGGTTTAAGGGGAGGGGATAAAGCAAGTACAATGGCTGTTAAATAGTTCTCGATGGTAAAAAGAATATGGGTTTTATAGATCGTACTGATATACGCTTTTTCGTGATAGCTGCACTGTTACTGGGCTTGGCACCTTTTGTGCCTGAGCCGCATGTCTGGGAAAAACTGAAAATGCTGGCTGATGGTTCCTTATCGAAACCTATTGATATCTTTGACCTGCTGATGCATGGCACTCCCTGGGTATTACTTGCTATCAAGCTGGTCAGAATGAATAAACAGGCTTCCTAGTCGTTCCCTGAAAGACGATCCAGTCTAAGTCTTTGCCTGTCATCAAACAGGCGTGAAGAGCCAATCCAGACGGCTGACAGGCTTCCGAGGCCGGTGCCGGCTGCAATCAGAAACAGAATCATCAACTGGTACTTGGCGGCTTCCATGGGGGGGCTGCCAGCCAGTATCTGGCCGGTCATCATGCCAGGCAGGCTGACAACGCCAGCCGTAGTCATCGCGTTAATAATGGGTATCAACCCGGACTTGAGTGCATCACGACGAATGGTTTCTATGGCCTGTTGCCAGTTATGGCCAAGCATCAGGCGGGCTTCTATCTGGCCACGTTGTGCATAAGCCGTGTTGCTCAGGTTATTAAGTGCAATCGCAATACCGCTCATCGTGTTTCCCAACAGCATGCCGAGTAAAGGAATCAGGTATTGCGGGGTATACCAGGGGTCTACGCGGACTATGGTCAGCAATGCCAAAAGCGTGATACTGAAAGATGACAGGAACATGGAGCTGGTACCGATACCCATCCCCCACCAGCCTCTGAATTTCCGGGACTGGCGGGCCATGACTTCATAGCCGGCAACAATCAGCATGATGAGTGAAATCAGCCCGATCAGTGGTAAGGATACCTGGCTGAACAGCTGCTTTAAAACCAGTCCGAGCAAGGTGAGCTGAATAACACTGCGGGCTGCGGCAATTAGTAATGACTGCTGGATGCCGAGTTTTAAATGCCATGAAAGCACCGCCAGCAAAATGACCAGCAGGGCTGCCAGAGACAGGTCAAAAGCCGACAGGCTAACCAGTTCCATGATCTGGCTCCCTGAGAAATTTTTTGTCCTGAATCAGGTAACTTTGAGTTGCCATGCGTGCACGTTGTTGCCTGTCGTGTGAAACCCAGATAAGCGTCAGGCCGGCTTTTAATTTGTCGTTTAACAGGCGTTCAACGCGTTGCGTGTTTTCCTCATCCAGGTTAGCCGTGACTTCGTCGAGCAGCAATACCTGCGGGTTATGGTCCAGGGCTCTTAATAACGCCAGGCGCTGTTTTTCACCACTGGATAAATGGCTGACCTGCCAGCTGCCAATTTCCTCGGGTAGGCCAAGCGAGGCAAATTCGGTTGAATCCGAATTGAAGTGATCTCTCACGTCATTTGACCACCAGTGACTCTCTGCGGGCAGGTAGCTGACCAGGCGGCGCCATTGGTCTGCCGGGTAATTATCTCTTGCTTCTCCATCCAGGGTGATGTTGCCTGAATTTGGATCAAGATCGGCAATCGCCCGGAGTAGTAGGGTTTTGCCGGTGCCTGATTCACCATAGATGCAGATGCATGAGCCTGCTTCGGCTTGAAAGCTGACTGTCGGCAGCAGGGGGGAGCTTAATTGTTCAATTGCAAGCGTCATTGTTTGCAATCATGTTTTGGTGTTGATCGCCATGATGTCCCAGACAGCATGACCCAGGCGATGACCACGTTGCTCGAATTTTGTTAACGGGCGGCTGTCAGGTCGTTCAATGTAATCGCTATCAGAAATATTGCTGAAAGAGGGGTGTTGCCGGATGGCATCACGTATGTGCTCAGCATAATTTTCCCAGTCAGTAGCGGCATGGAAAAAACCTTCGGGTTGCAATGCCCGGGAAACCAGGTCGAGAAAACCGGTCTGTACGATACGCCGCTTGTGATGTCGTTTTTTATGCCACGGGTCAGGGAAAAATAATTGCACACCATGCAGGCTGTTTTCCCGAATACAGTTTTTTAAAACGTCGATGGCATCATGACTGATGATACGCACATTGTTTAACTCGTGGTTGTCAATCTGGATTAACAGGTGGCCTACGCCGGGGCGATGCACTTCAATGCCGAGAAAATTCTTATCCGGTTGTGCCAGCGCCATTTCAGCCAGGGAGTCACCATTGCCGAAGCCGATTTCAAGAATGACCGGGTTGTTGTTACCAAACAAAGCCGGCAAGTCGAGGCTGGTTGGCTGGTAGTCAATGCCAAATTTTGGCCAGAGGTTTTCGAAAGCTTTTTGCTGACCGGGCGTCAGGCGTCCCTGGCGTAATACAAAGCTCTTGATTTCACGCAAGCGCTGAGCGCTTGCAGGGACACTCGGCTTGTTCATTTTCTTCAGGTGAAAAACAGGCCGTCAACTGGCGATGATGCAGATGCAAAACGCTTTGCTGGCATGCGTCCGGCGAGGAAGGCTTCGCGTCCGGCCTGAATCGCTTTTTTCATCGCTGAAGCCATTAATACAGGCTTTTGTGCGGCGGCAATCGCGGTATTCATTAATACACCGTCACAGCCAAGTTCCATCGCCTGGGCGGCATCGGATGCAGTACCGACACCGGCGTCAACCAGGATCGGAACATTGGCATTTTCAACAATGGTCAGAATATTCAGCTTATTGCGGATTCCCAGGCCTGAGCCAATCGGGGCTGCCAGTGGCATTACTGCAACACAGCCCATTTGTTCAAATTCGCGGGCAATGATCGGGTCGTCGTTGGTATACACCATGACATCAAAGTCGTCTTTAATCAGTTCTTCGGCAGCTTTCAAGGTTGCCATGACATCCGGAAACAGGGTCTTTTCATCCCCCAGTACTTCCAGTTTGCACAGCTTATGACCATCTAGCAGCTCGCGAGCCAGCTTGAGCGTGCGAATTGCAGTCTTGGCATCATAACAGCCGGCTGTGTTAGGCAGGATGGTGTATTTGTCAGGTGGTAACACGTCCAGGATATTGGGTTCATTGGCATCCTGGCCCATGTTGGTACGGCGCACGGCGATAGTGATGATTTCAGCACCACTGGTTTCAATGGCTTCACTGGTTTCGGCCATGTCCTTGTATTTGCCTGTACCTACGAGCAGTCGCGACTGGTACTCTTTTCCTGCAATTTTTAATGTGTCTGTCATGATGATATGAATGTAATTAGTCTGTTTATGTCGATTGGCTCAGACTGCACCGAGCCAACATGAAATCTATGCCGGTTTAGCACAGGGATATTCAGGGCTTGAACCGGACTTACTGAACTGTTTGTCCTGCAAGGACAAGCCGTGTTCTTTCAACCACCTCCAATCGCCTGCACTATCTCGACGTGATCACCGTCTGTGAGTTGATGAGAGTCGAACTTGCTGCGGGTAACGAGGTCTTCGTTAACTTCAACAGCCAGGCGTTTGCCAGTCAACTCCAGTATTTCCAGTAAGGCTGAGATGGTAATGCCATCGTCCACCCGGCGTGTTTGTCCATTGAGCTGAATATTCATGCCGGTATTCTACAACCATTTAACGTCTTGCTGTATGGTACAGCAGGTGTTTCAGGAATATTCCATTGCAAAAGCGTGAAATCTTTATTTTCGGCAAAAGTGCTCGACTGGGCGAGGGTGCATGGCCGCAAGCACCTGCCCTGGCAATTTGAACCTACTCCCTATCGTGTCTGGGTGTCGGAAATCATGTTACAGCAGACGCAGGTCACTACTGTAATCCCCTATTTCGAAAAATTCATGCAACGTTTTCCCAATATCGAAATACTTGCAGAAGCACCACTGGATGATGTGTTGCATCTCTGGTCCGGGCTAGGTTATTACGCCAGGGCAAGAAACCTTCATCTTGCTGCAAGCCGCATCATGCAGGATTTTCAGGGAAATTTTCCGGCAACAATTGAGGCATTGGAAAAGTTGCCGGGCATTGGTCGCTCCACTGCTGGAGCCATTTTGTCTTTGTCGCTCGGGCTGCCGCATCCTATTCTGGATGGTAATGTGAAACGTGTCCTGGCGCGTTATTTTGCAGTTGAAGGCTGGCCTGGCCAGGCAACTGTCCTGAAACAACTGTGGGCCCTGTCTGAAGAGCTGACCCCGGTAAAGGGTACGGCCTTGTTTAACCAAACAATGATGGATATTGGTTCACTGATCTGTAGCCGAAGTTCTCCGAAATGTAATGAATGTCCCTTGAAGCAAGGCTGTCAGGCCAGGCAGCAGGCACGTCAGGCGGATTTCCCCGGTAAGAAACCGCGTAAACAATTACCTGTCAGGCAAACCAGGATGCTGGTTGTATTGAATGATCAAAATCAGCTGTATTTGCAGAAGCGTCCCCCTAGCGGGGTCTGGGGGGGATTGTGGAGTCTGCCTGAAATTAGCGCGGATGAAATTGCAGATAACCTGTCCTGCCTGATAACCGATACCCTCGGAATGCCTGTGGATATACTTGAGGAACTGCCCAAGCGTCGTCATACTTTCAGTCACTTCCATCTGGATATTTATCCCCTGCTCTGTAGATGTAAAACAACAGCGGGTGATTGCGTCAGAGACCATGAATCGTTCTGGTATCATCCGCAACAGCAGGAAAAAGTAGGCCTGGCAGCGCCCATTACCCGGCTGTTGCAGGAAATCAACCAATAACTGGAGAATACGGTGAGTCATATAGTTAATTGTGTGAAACTGAACAAAGAAGCAGAAGGGCTTGATCGGGTGCCTTACCCGGGTGAGCTGGGGCAGAAAATTTACGACAATGTCTCCAAGGAAGGCTGGCAGGAATGGCTTAAGTTCCAGACGATGCTGATCAATGAGAACCGTCTTAGCCCGGTAGACCCGAAAAGCCGTAAGTTTCTGGAAGATGAAATGGATAAGTTCTTCTTTGGTGAAGGTTCCACGCCACCACCTGATTATGTTGCCCCCAATAGTTAATCGATGTGCTGATAGACTTGACTATTAATGCAGTTGCGGCTTTAATACGCGGCTCGTCCATGCTGTGCATGACGAACTTAAACCGAGTTTAAACGCCTGTGCCCAGGTAGCTCAGTCGGTAGAGCAGAGGACTGAAAATCCTCGTGTCGGCAGTTCGATTCTGTCCCTGGGCACCATATAAATCAATGGCTTACGAGCAATCGTAGGCCGTTTTTAGTTTCAGGCTGTGACAATATTGTGTCCCTGGCGAATTACTAATTACGCCGTCACTGGCAGCTGGAATAAGCCACGGCAATATGCCTTCCATTGATAGCCATCGAAGTTTGCCGGGTGAAATTCTTTTTCCTGGCTGATTTCAGCCGGTGTGTTCTGGTTCAAAGAAGCATGTACTCGATGCTGGTTATAAAAATCTTTAAATTCAGCTAGCTTTTTTTCAAGATCACGCGCATTCCAGAACAGGATGTGATCCAGAAACGAAGTTAAGCAGATTACCCCGATAAGCCTGACAAAAATGATCAGGCTTATCGGGATAATCCAATGGCATTAAGTCGCAATGCCAGTCAACTAGAACACCAGGTTCATCATGATCAACATCACAACCAGGAACAGGACCGTCATAATACCACCGGCTTTCATGAAGTCAGCTACGCGGTAACCAGCCGGTCCCATGATCAGGGCATTTACCTGGTGGGTGGGGATCAGAAAGGAATTCGAAGTTGCGATGGCAACAGTTAATGCGAACACGGCAGGGTCTGCGCCGGCACCGATGGCGATATTAACAGCGAGTGGAACCAGTAATACCGTTGCACCGACATTGGACATCACCAGGGTAAAAAACGTGGCGAGTACAGCGACTGCCGACTGTATGACCCAGATCGGCATATGACCGACAACCGACAGAACCTGCTCTGCAATCCATTTGGCAGTGCCTGTCGTTTCGACAGCTAGACCTAATGGAATAAGGGAAGCAAGCAGGAAAACAGTTTTCCAGCTGACAGCATCATAAGCTTCTTCAATTTTCAACACTCCACTGAGTATCATGCCCATGGCACCAGTCAGCAGAGCTACTGATAACCTGATATCGGTAAATAACACCATGAACAGGGCCACTGCAAAGAAGAATAGCGCTGGAATCAGCTTGTGGGGGCGTAACTGTTCTTCCCTGGGATACTCTGATGTAACAACAACGAAATTTTTATCAGCTTCTATGCGTTCCAATGCATTCCATGCGGTATGCACAACCAGCGTGTCGCCTGTCTGGAATGGCATATTGCGTATGTCTTCACCTTCACGCATGGTTTCACCGTTGCGATGCAGACCAATCAAGGCGAGTCCGTAAGTTTTACGCATCCAGACATCGCGGGCACTTTTGCCAATCAGGGAAGAGCCCGGTGGAATCACAACCTCTGCAATTCCTGATTTGTTAGCAGAAAGCGATTCGGTAAAAGTACGCATTTGCAGGCGTTTTTTCAGTTTGTGTTTTTCAACAAAATGTTCGAGATCCCTCGGGTCTGCCACGATACCCAAAACCATGCCAGCTTGAAATTCAATGTCTCGAGCCACTGTACCCGGCCCAAAGCGTGTTTCTTCTCCGGATTGTTTGCTGGCAATAATACGAACCCGGTAGCTGGTTTCCACATCATCCAGTTGCTTGCCGATTAAATCACTGTCATCGGTGACGACAATCTCGTTGACCTCGTAGTCAACGCCATAGACGTCATGGAAATAAGCCATTGAAGATGCGGCTGAAGTGCTGCTTTCGCTCTTGGTTTTAGGTAATACATATTTCCCGGCGACTACAAAGTAAGTGATGCCGACTGCTATCAGGGCTATGCCTATAGGGGTTACCGAGAAAAGTCCCCAGGTTTCCATTTGTTGTGCCTGGGGCAGTGCCTTGTTTGACGTAAGAATCAGGTCATTCAGTAGAATGAGGGGGCTGGAGCCAACCATAGTCATGGTGCCTCCAAGGATTGCAGTAAAACCCATTGGCATCAGCAGTCTTGACATCGGTAATCCGGAACGTGCTGAAATGCGCGAGACTACTGGCAGGAAAAGCGCAGCAGCACCAACGTTTTGCATAAATGAAGAAATAAAACCAACGGTTGCTGAAATGATTGGAATGATACGGGCTTCGGTAGTACCACCAATTTTTAGAATAAAACCGGCAACCCGGCTCATCAAGCCCGTTTTATCGAGGCCGGAACCGATAATCATGACGGCGATAATTGATATAACCGCATTGGATGCGAAGCCGTCGAACAGGTGTTTGTTATCGACCAGCCCCTGTTCAAGTCCCATGAGCGGAGCTAACAGGGATGTTAATCCCAGCAATACCATGATGCTGGCAGCGGCCACATCAACGCCGACCACTTCAAATGCAAACAGATAAATCGTCAGTACCAGAATCGCGCTGACCCAGGCAATCTCAACAGTGGGTACAACAGTGGCCAGGTAAATGCCCAGGATGGTAAAAATAGTTGCTGCAATAATTTGTTTTTTGGAGATGATTCCGGGCTTGGCAATTATCCTCTCTTCGTCGGCAAGTTTGTTCATTCTACTACTCAATAAGTCTGTTTTGGCCGGCGTCTTTATGCCAGCCTGTGGGAAGTTAAATTTTTCTAGGCAACGCGCCTGATGCTCGAGGTCGCAGGTCGTAATTTTTCAACCATTACAAGCGGTATTGTAAGCGGTCTCTTCTGCTTAGGTGAAATTTCATTCAACAGATGATTGGCCAGGGTATTTTTTGACGAAGCAACGACGAACACCGAAATTATATTATACACCAGGAAAATGGCGATTTCCCCGGTTTGGAAGCAAGAGAAAACACTACATTAATTTCATGCTGGAGCTCTGTAACCAGAACTGGACAAACCGGCTGATATTATTGGTATCGGCCGGGTTTCTTTATGGGGAAAACTGAAAAAATTGCTTTGCATTAAGAGTGTAAGAAGGCGACTGGGTAAATGTATTGAGGAACCTTAATCGTATTAGGCTTTGCTAATATAAATATGTAATGCGCTGTGATGTTGTATAGCAAGCTTGAATCATTCATGTTTAAACAAGTATCGCCTAACTGGAACATGATATTTTCCGTATTCTAAGTATTCAGTCCGAGTTATTGCCTTAAAGGTTAAATTTTTACATGGAGAAGTGATATGAAATGGGCTATTAAAATTACAGTGCTTGTCTTTTGTCTTGCCAGTAGTACAACTTTGGCTCATCAAGGTCATAGCATTCATGATATGCGCGCGATGATGAAGCATGCTAATCCAGCGCCAAATCTTATGATGGTGGTCATACGGCACGCTAGTCAGCTTGATTTGACCCGGGAGCAATCAGAATCTTTGGCAAACTGGAGAAATGTTAACCACCAAACCATGCTCGCTTTAGCCAAAGAGATTCATCAGCTGGAACAAGCAATATTTGATGCTTCCATGTCAGGTAAAAGTAAAGAAGAGATAATGGATTTGACGCCAAAGTTATTCGAACTGCGCAAAGAACTTATCAGCAAAAAAATTGATTGCCGTGACTTTATGCGAAGCGTACTTTCCCCACGGCAATTTTCCAGGGTGATAAGTTTATACAGCGGTATCTGAAAGAGAGCGACACCCTATTTTCTTGAAGATAGGTGACGTGAGTAGTTGATAGTTATTAATTGGCAATAAAGTTAGTTCTACTCGTCAGAAACTTTCCCCCGAAGTTGTTTGGTTTTGCCTCTTTTATTTTTGCTGTCCATGCGTCTTTTTTGAGAGGCCTTGGTTGGCTTTGTCGGACGTCGTGTTTTTTGCGTGATAGCCGCATTTTTTATCAGCAGCTGTAAGCGGTACAGGGCATCCTCACGGTTTTTTTCCTGGGTACGGAATTTCTGTGCCTTGATAACAATGATGCCATCGTTGCTGATGCGTTGATCGCTTAAAGCTAACAGGCGTTGCTTATAAAAATCCGGTAGAGATGATGCCTGTATATCAAATCGCAAGTGAATGGCGGAAGAAACCTTATTAACATTTTGCCCGCCTGCACCCTGGGCTCGAATGGGCGAAAGCTCAATTTCATCATCTGGAATAACTGTATTTGAAGATATTCTTAACACCTGTACTGTCCCCCGGTTTTATCTGCGCTAACACCTTGTCTTGTGGAATTCAGATCAGGAGCTGTGATCGTTTCTATAGCCCAGTTGTTCGGAAATTTGCTGGCCGGCTTTAATCAGTTTATCCACCCATTCATTCCGGCGTCGGTCGATGGGCGCAGAAACCGATAAACCGGCCACGATTTCATTTTGGGCATCATGAATTACAACACCGATACAGCCGACACCGATTTCTGCTTCCTCATTGTCCCAGGCAAAGCCCTGCTGCTTCAATATGGCGGCTTCATCCATTAGCTTGGATAGGGTATTAACCGTATTACGGGTATAGGCGGGCAGGTTGGTTCGGTCTGCATAGCTTTTGCATTCGTCATCTCCACCCAGGGCCAGCATCATTTTTCCGACCGCTGTGACATGCAGTGGTGCACGACTGCCGACCAGTTGCTGGACATGCATCATGCGATTGGGTGTGACCTTGTCGATATAGACCACCTCATCGCCTTCGCGCACAGTCAGGTTAACTGATTCGTCGGTCTCGTCCCTGAGTCGTTGCATAAACGGGTGGGCAATTTCCCGGATATCTGTTTTCGCCTGCACCCGGCTGCCAAGACGGAGCAGCTTATTGCCCAACAGGTACTGGCCATTTGGATCACGCATGACAAAGCCATTATCGATTAATGAGTTCAATATCCGGAAAGCCGTGGAGCTGTGCAGGCCGGTTTCTGCAGAAAGAATTTTCAAACTGACGGGGCCCTGGTAGCGGGCCAGGGCATCGAGCAGATCACTTAAACGGTCAATAACCTGGATAGAAGAGCGATTAGGCATAAAATTATTTCACATTATGAAAACGATATTCACTATGTGCCATATTATGCGCTTTTGCTGATTGATATCAATAACTTAGTTGTCATGTCCGCAATATTTTAATTATTTTTTTCACAATGTGAAATTAATATTGCTTTGTGAAATGAGTTTTTCTGCCTAGTCTCCCCTTCAACGCAGCCATGAAGGCATGTCTGCAATTTATTACCGAGAGGAGTGATAGACATGAGTACCACAGCAGAAGACATGATGGGTCATGATTATTCGACGCAGTTTACCCAGGGCATCCGCTTTTTTGCCGATGATATCGACGGTTTTGACGAATACGGACAACGGCCTGCAATTGAAGAAAACAGCAGTGCGATTGATTCCATCGATGAACAGTCTGTTTTCCAGACCATGCTCGGAGCTGATGCGCTACGTTACCTGACATTACAGACCTGTGGTTCCAAGGAGTCAGGTCATCCGGGTGGTTTTGCCAGTAGCGCAGAAGCCTATGCTTCGCTGGTTATGCTTGGTCATACCAATATCATCACCGAGGTTGGTCATCATGCGCCCGGCTTTTACAGTGCCATGTTCCTCGATCGTTCTCTGGAAGACATGGATATCTATACCGTTGATGACATGATGGAGCGTTTTCGTGAACGCGACGGTCTCCTGGGGCATCTGTCCGGTGCGATTCCCGGACTGTTATCACCCGCCGGTCCGCTGGGCCAGGGACAGCATTTTGCGATGGCGGGTGCATACCTGCATCCGGACAAGCTGTTTCCATTTACATTGGGGGACGGCGGTATGGGCGAACCCTATATCCTGTCATCAATGATGCATTTCAATACCGCGTTTCCAAAGGCAACCAATTTCCTGCCGGTGTTGATCTGGAATGGTTACAGCCAGGAGCACCATGCCATGGTCTCGCTGAAAACCAACCAGGAAATGACTGACTACTGGACAGGTCACGGATTTAAAGATGTGATTATCATTGATGCCAAGGATTTCGATGATGCCGGCCAGGAAGGTGACTATGTCGATTCAACGCTGTTTTCACAGTCACGGCGCATGGCGTTTACCAGGGCGGTCCTCGAAGGTATGCAGCAGGCAGCTGACCAGGCACTGTCAGGCACCCTGTCAGCTTTTGTCATCAAGCAGCTAAAAGGTGCCGGTGTGCATATACACGGTGCCAAGTCACATAACCTGTACCCCGGAGATTCCCTCGATGCGGCGCATATTGTCGAAGCATTACAAAACCGGGCTTTGACTGCGGGGGCGTGGCAGCTGGTGCGCGATAACTTTACCCGTGCCGGTGGTGGTCCTGCATCCAAAACCGTGGTGACCGAATTTGAATTGTCATTGCCGGAACTGGGTGATTTACCCGTCAATGAATTTGCGGTTGGAGAAAAGGCCGTGCCTTCCACGACAATGGGTGCGTTGGTCGGTGAGGTAGGTCGCCGGGACAAGGGCTTCCTGGTTTCCAATGCTGATGGCAACGAAGCGTCCGGCATGAAAAATATCAGTGAGGCGTTAACGATTCTACATCCTACTGAAGATGCGCTTTACCACCAGGGGCCGAATGGCCAGGTTTACGAACCATTAAATGAAGATGCCTGTGCCGGCTTGGCTGCGGGGCTGGCGTTGTTTGGGTCGCGCGCTATGTGGCTATCTTATGAAAGCTTTGTTATCAACGGTTTGCCGATTGTGCAGACAGCATCGCAGGCGATGGCTGAACTGCGCCGTAAAACTCCATCAATCATGATGATGTTTACTGCCGGTGCTTTGGAGCAGGGCCGCAATGGCTGGACACATCAACGCCCGGAAATTGAGAACTACCTGGCAGCGATGATGCGCAACGGCAACTCCTACACGCTGTTTCCAAGCGATGCCAACATGATCCAGGCAGCCTATGAGTGGGGCGTAAACAGTTTTAACAAGAGTATTGCCATTATTGCTTCGAAAAGTTCGCTGCCTGTTTATACCACCATGCAGCAGGCACGTGATGCCATCGAACAGGGGGCAACGATTCTTTATGAAACAGAAGCTGAAAGCAGCAAGGGCACAGTGGTGCTTGCGGCTACCGGTGACATGGTTTTCCTGCCTGTTTTTGAAGCAAAAGATGAGCTGGAAACAAAGGGATATAAAGTGCGTATTGTTGCAGTTGCCAATCCGCGCAGGTTATATCGTCCTGCAGACGTGGCCTGGGATACAGTTTCGCAACCCGATCGTAACTTCATGAGCAGTGCGGACTTTGACCGGATTTTTGCAGGAGACATGCTGATTGGTATTACCGGTGGTGCCAGTGGTGCGCTGGAGCCTGTCATGTTGCGTTCCAATGCTGCACGGCGCGATGTAATGGCATGGAAACGTGGTGAAACCACGGCGTCACCCGGAGAGATTATGGCGTTTAACGGCTTGTCTGCTGCGGATATTACAATACGTGTTGCAAGCCTTTTTGATTAACCGGCAGGCCGGCTAGCAGGAAATCCTGCTGCCCGGTGACAGGTTAAGTAACGGACATAACTGGCAGCGATGGGAAAAAAATGACTGAAACCAAGATAATCGTGATTGATGATGACCCAACGGGTTCCCAGACAGTGCACAGCTGTCTGCTGCTGACCCAATGGGATGAAAAGACGATCAAGGCAGCGTTGCTGGATGATTCGCCACTGTTTTTTATTCTGTCGAATACGCGTGCGATGACAGCCGGGCAGGCGGGTGATATCACCCGGGAAATCTGTCAAAACATCAGCCGGGCATTGCACTCTCTTGAAAATGAAGCTGTGCACATCAACCCGATGATTGTCAGTCGCAGTGACTCAACACTAAGAGGGCATTATCCGGTGGAGACGGACATCATTGCCGAAGAGCTTGGGCCATTTGATGCGCATTTCCTGGTGCCGGCATTTTTTGAAGGCGGCCGGGTTACACGTGACAGTGTGCATTACCTGCTGATTGGCGGCGAGCTCGTGCCGGTAGATCAAACCGAGTTTGCCAGGGATTCCGTGTTTGCTTTCAGTACCGCCTTTTTGCCGGATTACGTGGAAGAGAAAACTGCAGGGAAAATCCAGGCTGGTAATGTCGAGCGCTTTTTGTTGAATGATTTGACGGCTGACTGCAGGCCAAGATTGCAAGGGCTCGTGAATAATAGCTGTTGTGTTGTCGATGCAGATCAGCAGGACGATCTTAACCAGTTTGCCAGCCAGTTAAAGCAACAGGCTGCGCAGGGAAAGCGTTTCCTGTTCAGAAGTGCGGCCAGCCTGTTGACTGCATTCGCGCAGCTACCACCACAGCCGGTCGCCAGTAATGAGATGGCCCGATATGTACGCAATGACCAGCCAGGTGTCATCCTGGTCGGTTCGCATGTGAATAAAACCAGCCAGCAGCTTTCTCATTTGCTGGAACATACCGATATCAGCTCAGTGCTGGTTGATGTGCAGAAATTAAGGGACATGGGCTATGATCTGGAAAGCCCTGCTGTAACTGAATACCGGGATGAATTAATCGGGCAGATAAAGCAGTTACATCAGGCCGGTGATAACCTGGTTATCTATACAACTCGTGAGGAGTTGTCTTTCCCTGATCAGCAGGAAAGGCTGGTCTTTGGTCAGCGCCTGTCCGATTTCCTGATGCAGATAGTCAATCGTCTACCTGAAACAATCGGCTTTCTCATCAGTAAAGGCGGTATTACTTCGAACGATGTGCTCAGTACAGGGCTCGCCTTACATGAATCACGCGTCGTTGGTCAGATATTACCGGGCTGCTCGGTCGTGCTGTGTCCTGCAGAGCATGCCCGGTTTGCCGGTTTGCCGGTGGTGATTTTTCCCGGCAACGTGGGTGATGAAAGTTCAATAACTTCAGCCTTTCAAATACTGACCGGATCGATTGATGAGCGGCAACATGATCAGCGGAAGACAGCTTGAACAGGTTAAATCCTTTTTTTGAAGTGGTTTTCAATCTTTACCCTTGAAAGGTCGTCAGGCATGATGCTGCAAACTTTATTTGCATGAGAATTTCCTTGAAGCATCTGCTGCTTGTATTTTTATTGTTATTGCCTGTGTATCTAACGGCTGAAGAGCTGACTGTTACTGATAAGCAGGGTAATGATATCAATGTCAGGGTTTATCCTTCAGATAAAGATCTGCTGATTATCTGGCTGGTTGACCATGCTGAAGAACGCAAAATGTTTGAAGACATGCTGCGTGCCGTAAATGCTTCCGGGGCAGAAATCTGGCGTGTTGACTTGCTGGAATCCTATTTTTTACCTCGGAGCAGTGAAAACGAGCGCACTTTGCCCGGTGAAGGTGTGGCGGCGGTTTTGCGTGCTGCGCACAAGTTGCGCCATAAAGATATCCTGCTGGTAGCTTATGATCGTATGCCACTGAGCTTGTTACGTGGCGCCCGCCAGTGGCAGCGGGAATCGGCAATATCGCGTGTTGCCGGTGCAGTTCTTTTCTATCCCAATCTTTTTGGGCCTGCGCCTATTGCCGGTGAAGACCCGGTGATCGACCCCATCGTTGAAGCCACGAATATTCCGGTCTGGATTTACCAGCCGGACACAGGCAGTCAGCGCTGGCGCCTGCAACAGGTGATGGAGGCTTTCTGGAAAGCAGGTTCCCCGGCCATGGCTTACCTGGTGCCGGAAACACGTGACTGGTTTTTCATGGGGGATATCGATCATGGTCCGGGAGCGGAGGAACAAACGCGGGCCATCCCCGGGCAGTTACAGGCTATTACAAAGCTGATGCAGGCTTATCCAAAGCCCCGACAGGTAGTTGAGCAGTCCCGGGAGCTTCAGCTGGATATGCAGGTGACTGAGCTGGTCAGGTTTCGTAAAGAACAATATGCGCCGGGATTTTCGCTGACGGAAATCAACGGTGAACAGATTGACTGGGAACGTTACCAGGGTAAAGTTACACTGGTGAATTTCTGGGCGACCTGGTGTCCTCCCTGTGTTGAGGAAGTACCGTCACTTAACAGTCTGGCGGCCCGTTACCAAAACAAAGGCTTCGAGGTGGTCTCGATTGATTACCGTGAAACCCGTGAAGCCCTGCTGCAATTTATCCAGGATATTCCGGTTGATTTCCCGGTGCTGCTTGATAACGATGGCAAGGTCTCCATGCAATGGAAAGTATTCAGCTTTCCCAGTTCTTTCCTGCTGGATAAATCCGGCAGGATTCGCTATTCAGCCAACCGTGCTATTGACTGGGATACACCGGAAATATGGGCTGTGATCGAACAGCTGTTGGCTGAATGATATTCAATTTTTGTGATTCACTACTATTGTCCCGTTGCGGTTTTTCAATAATATCGATTATCAACTGTTGTTTTGCAGGGTCAGTTAATGCGTCAAAATAAACAATCGAGTGGTTTGATAAGCGTTTTCCTGGCAATCAGATCATTTTGAAATGAAAAAACTTATTACAGCGCTGTGTTCCTTGCTGTTGCTGTCGGGCTGTGCGACATATGGTGTTATTGAAAATGCACCTCAGCAGCACTTGCTGCAGAATCAGAAAATTTATTCCATTGCTTTTTATGCATCCCTGGATACCGTGCCCAACAATGATATTTCAATATCGTTGGCATTTTCCGGTGGTGGTACACGGGCAGCCGCTTTTTCCTACGGCGTGTTGCAGGCTTTACGTGAAAAACACATTATGCAGAATGGCCGTGCTGCAAGTTTACTTGATGATGTCGATATTATCAGTTCTGTTTCTGGTGGCAGTTTTACTGCGGCCTATTACGGCTTGTATGGCAATAGAATCTTTGAAGATTTCAAACATGACTTTCTTTTACAGGATATTGAAAGTCATTTAATCAGTGGTTTGCATGATCCAGCAACCTGGTTTAATAACCGGACCCGTACTGAGCTTGCCGTAGAATACTTTGACCGCATCATGTTCCGTGGGGCTACTTTTAATGACATGTTACGCGAGGGTAGTCCGTTCATCATTATAAATGCCTCTGATCTTGGCGATGGTGTGCGGCTTTCATTTACACAGGAATACTTCAACCTGTTATGTTCCGATTTGTCATCTTTTCCAGTTTCCAGGGCTGTAACAGCTTCAGCTGCCGTGCCGGTAATATTCAGTCCTATAGTCATACGTAATTACCCAGGCTGTCTCAATGGTGTACCTAAATGGTTGACCGCTGCAAAGGAGAGGTTCCAGAACAATAGCGAAATGATGCAGGTTCTGGATGGACTGCAAACTTACCTGGACAAGGAAAAACGTAAATTTATCCACCTGGTGGATGGCGGCGTGACGGATAACCTGGGGTTACGATCACTTTATGAAATCATGGAGTTTTCCGGTGGGGCTAAGCAGTTTATGCGTGACATTGAACGACAGCCACCGCGGCGTGTTGTAATTATCGTGGTGGATGCTGCAACGCGTTTAGAGCCCTTAATGGACAGTAGTGCCCTCGAGCCATCACTGGACGAAACCGTCAATGCCTTAACGGATGCACAGCTGCATCGTTACAGTGCGGCAACTTTACAGTTGATTGAACAAAAGCAGGCTGAGTGGGCAAAAGAGCTTTCTGGCCCCGGACAGCCGGTTATTCCCTATTTTATTAATCTTCGTTTCAAGGATTTGCAGTCGGCAGAAAAATTAAAGTTGATTAACCGGATTCCAACCAGTTTTTCACTGACGCCTGAACAAGTCGAAGCCCTGGTGGAAGCTGCAGCGGAATTACTGAATTCAAACCCTGAGTTTCAACGCCTGCTCAATGATCTGAGTAAGGAATCAGCTGGGCGCCTCTAGCGGGTACCTTTTTATTTCACGGTAAATCACACCATCCCTGTCCACTTCAGAGCTGATAAGTGAAAAACTCCCGGCTGTCCAGATGACTGGTTCTGTTTCCATGGCCTGTTCTGCCAGTAGTGCTTTTCGGTAAAGCGTGACATGTGGTCGATATTGTCTTTTGTCAGGATCGAACTCACATTGACTCAGCTGCTGCCCCAGTTTGCGTTGCAGGCGATATAGTCCAGACGGAATCTTGCTGCAACCCAGCCAGACGATACCCTGCTTGGTGAAGGAGCCATAGTGGTTAAGTTCAAGAGTAAAAGGCCGGTTTTCAATTTCAGCAGCTTTTTGCGCAAGACAGTGCATGTTATCCAGGGTGGTGTTACCGATGAAATGCAGGGTCATGTGCAGGTTAAAACTGCGCATCATGCGCCCTTTTTTTTCAAGTTCTAAAGACCTGGCGCGAGCCAGTATCTGCTTGCGGACCTTTTCATCGGGCCAGAGTGCAAAAAAAAGCCGGACAGTTTTGCTTGCCATAAGGTTAATCCTGTCAGGGTCTTCTCGGTGGTACAAACGGGAATTCACCAATGAATTCTGCTTTCCAGTATGCGCCCGTTCGTTTGCGTTCTTCGCTATCAGTGAAATTATAGCGGAAAGTCAATATCCGGATAAATCTGGGTGCGCGTGATTCAAAGGGGTTGGTTTTAAGCAGCCCGGTTATGCTGGGCTCGTTTCTTTTGAGTCCCGCGATAAAGCTGTCGAACCAGATCTGCATTTTTGGTGGCTTGGCCGGTATGAACCAGATCATCCAGTCCAGCCTGGGCTGGTGAGGGACGATAAACGGCGGTATGTGTTCTACAGTATTGGGTTTGTATTTAAATTCGTAGGGTTTCCAGGTAATGCCGTCATGGCTTCCCTCGATGACAAACTCATATCGATGTGTCTGCATGGTTGGAAATACATGATAGGCATTGCCAAGGCCATAGGCACGGGCCCAGATAAAGACTTCCGGTACCTTGCCGCGGCCAAACACCTGTAAAGTCATTGCCAGGCTGGTAGATACAATAATTACGGCAAGAAACGCCGTGATGACCTTTAAGGCCGGCTTGTGCTCCCTATGCTTGCCAGGCACGGTTTTTGAAAAAAAATGCGGCATGATGGAAGACATGAATCTGTCATCCAGCAGAAACAGACATAACGCGATTGTCAGCAGGTTGATCCAGTTATGATTACTCGAGGCGATGATCAGTAGTTGTAAAAAGATCGTGCTTAATGCAGCAAACAGGCGAAATTTTCGTGGCAGAAAAATAAAGAAAGGTACGACAAGTTCAACAAACAGCGTAAAACCGGTGCCGGTACGCAGCAGCCATTCGGGTAACTGGTGAAAATACCACGCGCCGGCATGAGGCAATGGCTGGGTTTCAAAATAATAATTGAGTGTACTCAGGTTCATCCATGATGGATCACTGGTTTTGGATAAACCGGATAAAAACCTTAACCTGAACAATAACCAGTGAAACAGGAAAATTATGATCCGGTTGTTTCCCTGGGTAAGAAAGATAGTCAGAAAGCCAGCTTCAAGTAACAGGTAGTCCCACTGAAAATTCAGGAAAAGCTGGCCGGCAATAAACAGTGAGAGGTAAAGAGCGAACAGGCAGATACTGGAGACAAGCTGAAATTTTCCAATCAACAGTAAAACTGAAAAGCCAATGCCTGCATAACAGGCAGTCAGAAGCGCGGTATCAGAAGAGTTCAGCCAAAACAGCGTTGGAATATGAAACCAGGCGGTTGAGCCTAAAGCGCTTTCTGCGTTCTGTAAAAAAAGGTTTAGTGGCAATATTCCCTGGTTGCCAACCAGTCCAATAACCTGAACCGCCATTGAACTGAAGGCGGCAAAATAAATTAATGCGATGATGCGAATGAATAGCCAGCTGGAAATAAGGAAGCGGGTATCCGCGTATGAGCCGCTGATCTTCGACTGAAGCAGTTTTTTACCCAGCTGTTGTGTCACGCTTGTCCCAGTCTGTTAATCTCTAATCCATAAACAGTCATAATAGTTCATAGGCCGACTTTTTTTATAGGCATACTTCCTCGCAGTTTCTGCTCACTATCGGTGGCATTCTGTTACTGGGGCTTTTGGTCTCCACGATTGCGAGTCGGACCCTTTTGCCGCCTGTTACTTTATTGCTTATCTTTGGTGTGTTGATTGGTGATGAAGTGCTGGATGGGTGTTTCATACCTGATTGCGGCTATGGTTATGGGGGCGGTCATTGCAAATTTCGCACGGAATCACACATATCTCTTTCACGCTATCGAAGGTATTGAATGGCCTTTTATGGTGATCTTTTTCGTGTTGGCCGGTGCCTCGCTTGAGTTGTCTGCGTTACACGAGGTTGGCCTGGTTGGTCTGGTTTATATAGCCAGTCGAAGTATTGGCAAGCTACTGGGTGCAAGGCTGGGATGTCAGGCCTGCATGGCAGACACCACAACCAGAAACTGGATGGGCGTCGCGTTGCTGCCCCAGGCCGGGGTGGCTGTTGGTATGGCCCTGTTTTTACCCGCCTGGCTATTCAGCAGAATCGGCCTTCATCCAGCAACTGAAACACCCTGAAGTAACTTAAGAATATCGTTTTGCGGACGATACAGCCTGTAGTAAGCAATTTTGCTTTATATCACTATTTGACAACATGAAGGCTGTATTCAAAGTCCTGATTCCATTTTTGTTTCTGATAGCCATTGTGTTTGCGGGACGGTTTGCGCTTGCCCAGATTGAACAGGAGTCCAAAAAAAATATTCACGATTCCCTGCGTACCGTATTGCAAACAACCCACGCCACCCTGAAATTATGGCAAAAAAATCGTCTGGATGAACTGATTAAAATGGCCTCCAATCCAGATTTAATTGAGTCGGTCTCAATGCTAATCTCGCGATACCAGTCAGATCCGGAGCAATATCTGCAGAGCTCTGCTTTACGTGATTTTCGTTTTCTTATGCTGACCCTGATTGAATAGAATGACCGGGGTGTGTTTATCATTACGCCTGACAGGATCAGCCTGGCTTCTATGCGAGACAAAAATATTGGTACGGAAAACCTGATCAACAAGCAGCGAAAAATTTTTCTGGATCGTGTGTTTGCCGGTCAGTCCCTGTTTATCCCGACCATCTATTCAGATGTTCCCCTGTATGGGAAATCAGGCAAGCTTGAATACAATTTACCTACCATCTTTATCGCAACACCGCTAAGAAATGAGTTTGGCGAAGTGATGGCAGTTCTGACAATTCGTCTTGACCCGTTTAAGGATTTCAACCGTATAACCCGCCTGGGTCGCATCGGCAGTACAGGGGAAACCTATGCTTTTGATGAGATGGCGCGCCTAATCACGGAAAGCCGTTTTCAGGAGGACCTCAGGCAAATTGGCCTGATTGATGACGATGATGATGAAATCCTGCGGGTCAGGGTTACTGGTCCGGGTGGCAACCTGTTAGACGGCCATGTGCCCGGGGCCGTTGCAAAAAGACCGCTAACCCTGATGGCCAGCCAGGCTATCAGCAGAAATAATCAGAGCTACCTGGATGCTTACCGTGATTACCGGGGTGTCCCCGTTTTTGGTGCCTGGAAATGGGATGAGTCCCTGGGCTTTGGTCTGGCAACCGAGATTGATGCCGAGGAAGCTTTAAAGCCATTTGAAAGAACCCGCATCACGGTAATTGCAGTGCTGGTATCAACCGTATTGTTAACCCTTACACTCGCAGCGCTGTTGTTACGCGCAGAGCAGAAGTCCAGGAAGGATTTGCAGCTTGCCTATAGCGAGTTAAAGCAGGCCAAGGAAAAGGCTGAAATAGCTAATCATGAAAAAAGCCGTTTCCTCGCAAACATGTCGCATGAACTGCGAACCCCGATGCATGCCATTATGAGTTTTACCAATCTTGCTGTGAAACGTGTTGATGATGAAAAAACCCACAGGTTTTTATCCAACATCAAGCTCAGTGGCAGCCGCCTGACGGCACTGGTTGATAACTTGCTGGATCTCTCCAAGTTAGAGGCAGGTAAAATGGATGCTGTGTTTGTCGAGGCTGATATTGCAGGGTTGGTACGTGCCTGTATTACTGAATTGAAAAGCCTTGCTGCGGATAAAAATATTGAATTTTATTTCCCGGACGATACGACAGTTTTCGTTGAGTATGACCAGAAACTGATTCACCAGGTCGTGATTAACCTGCTGTCAAATGCGATAAAATTCAGCCCGAAACATTCGCTGATTAGCATCACCGTGTCGCATGCTCGCAGGTTACTGGAAGATTCAGAGTCGCAGGTGATGGAGTTGGCTGTCATTGACCAGGGGCTGGGTATTCCTGAAGATGAGCTGGAAGCAGTTTTTGACAAGTTTACCCAGAGTCGCAACACCAAAAGCAAAGCGGGGGGAACTGGTCTGGGCCTGCCAATTTGCCGGGAAATTATCCAGGTTCATAAGGGTAAGATCTGGGCTGAAAGTCCACCGGCTGGTAAGCAGAAGGGAACGGTTATGAGTTTTGCCATTCCGGTCAAGCACTCCTGAAAAAGAGTGAGTCTTTAGCGCTTTATTCTGACAAAAACTGCGAAATGCTTTTCCAGTAAATAGCCTTGTTTGAGATAGTGTTATGTCCGCTATCCTCGATAATGACGGTATGAGTCTGTTCAGCGGGAAATACATCCGCAAGCCGAAGTGAATGAGCAATCGGGATAACATGATCATCGGCGGCAATTAGAAATAAAACTGGTTCCTCGATTCGGGAGGCATATTCTAGGCTTTCGTATTTATCATGCAGCAGAAGATTTACCGGATAGATTGGATAGGCTCCGGCAGCAACGGCGGCAGCGCTGGCAAATGGGGTCACCAGGACTATCTTGTCCAGCGGTCTTTGGCTTGCAAGGTAATTGGTAACACTGCTGCCGAGGCTGCGCCCAATCGCGGATATCGCCTGGTGTCTGGATTGCAGTTGGTCAAAAACATTCAGCGCATCACGATACAGCGCTGCTTCTGATGGTAAGCCACTGCTGCCACCGTAGCCACGGTAATTCACCAGGTAAATGCTGTAAGCAGGCAGTGAGGTTGCCAGGTCTTCTGCGTTATACAGGACGTTTTCAGCATTGCCACCAAAATAGATGACAGCCTTGTTCATGCCGGGATTGAGTACCCAGATTTTCAGCTTCTGTTTATCACTGGTCAAAATTTCGGATTTAACCTGGTCGGTTTGAATTTCCGTTACCGGGTAATACATGAAAGAACGCTGGGCAAAAAACAGGTAGGCACCAAAACCCAGGTAAACCAGTATCAGGATCCTGATCAATCGCAGCAACATGATTCGCAATCAGGCTTTTTGCAGCAAATCGACCCGCATCGGGTTGTGAAATACTGCGACGCCATCCGGATTGATATGGGGTTCAAAGCGTCTTTTAATTTCTGCTAATAACGTCGCATCGATATTAAATTCAGAATGGGTTGCCTTGAGAATGCGGTTATCGAACTCTTCAAAACCATTGAAGCGACTTTCACTGCTAAAGTGAATTTCCTTTTTCAAATTGTATTGCTGGCTTTCCACCGCGGTTTTAAGCGCATCAAAAGCAACCTGTCTGACATGTTCCTCATCATTAAACAGGCGTAGAATTTCGTTGAACTCACCAGCAAAGACCGGTTCAGAGATATATAAATAACCACCAGGTTTTAATACGCGATGAATTTCCGCAAAGCCCTGCTGCAGTAAATGTTGTGGTACATGATGCAGGGACTTGAGCATGATGGCAGCATCAAAACTGTTGTCGTCTTCGGGTATTGCTTCCATGCCGGCCATTTTGAAAGTCACTTTTGGCAGATCGTTTATCTGCAGGTTTTTTTCATGTTGAATCTTGTCGACTTCAGCAGCAGTTATGTGAGTCACGGGGAAATTCTCTGCAATGCGCCTGGTTGTAAAGGCTGCACCACAACCCAGTTCAAGCAGGTTTGCCTGTGCAAGTGGGATGTGGTTATTGATCAGTTCAAAATCTGAACTGATGGCGAGATTGCCAGACTGGTAAAGTTGCATAGGTGGCCCCTGGGTGAGTGATTTTTGTTGAGCGCTATCCTAACCTTTTCGGGTAGGCTTTTCAGCGTGATGCTGCTTAAGCCAGGCGTTGAAATAACTAAACATATTCAGTCTTCAAATTATGAAAAAGCCCCCCTGGCAACGTGAGCCAGGAGGGCTTTCAAGTTCTTGTAACACCAGTTATTGACTGGCGTATGACATCAAGTCAGAACTTATTTTGCAACTGGAGCTGCAGGAGCCTGTGCTACTGGAGCAACAGGTGCTACTGGGTAGCCGTAGTAAGGCGCGTAACCATTGTTGCTGCGACCGTCGAAGTTGCTGTTACCGTAGCCATAACCGTTGTAGTTATTGTAGCCTTCAGCATCCCAATCAGTTTTAGCATTACCGCGTCCACGACCAGAGAAAGTCATAGTGAAAGTGCCGTCGAAGTCGCCAGAAGCGTCGCCGTTACCACGACCGTTACCATAGCCATCACTGTTGCCATAACCATTACCGTAACCGTTGCTGTTGTAGTTACCGTTGTCGTTACCCCACCAGGCAGAAGCCTGTGCAGAAGCCAGAATTGCAACCAAAGCGATAATTTTTTTCATGTTTATATCTCCAAAGATAAAATCAAAATGTTCGTATATTTCGGTGAGTCTCATGACTCATTGGTAGAGAAGTATATAAGTATTTACTAAATTAGCAAGTACTAATTTAGTTTATCCTTATATTTGGAGAATTAATTTCCTACGAAATATCAGTGGGCAGCAAGAACGGCCTTGTTTCTACCGGTTTCCTTGGCCTTGTAGAGTGCGCTATCTGCTTCATGCAGCAGTTTTTCGCCCAGGCCCTTGAGCTGTTTGTGCTGGTGGGCAAGAATCTGGCTGACACCAATTGAAATTGTGATGTTCAGTTGTTCGCCCGTTTCGGTTGATACCGATGATTGGCGGACAGCCTTGCGAATACGTTCAGCCAGCAGTAAAGCTTCATCACTTCCTGTCTGGGGGAGCAGCAAGGTAAATTCTTCGCCACCAAAACGGGTTGGTATGTCACTGGCGCGCAACTGGTGTTTGATGCGATAGGCAACTTCCTGTAACACGATATCCCCGCTTGCATGGCCGTAGGTATCATTGACCTTTTTGAAAAAGTCGATGTCCAGAAACAGGCAGCTGAGAGGCTGCTGATAACGTGCGGCCCGGGAGATTTCCTCGTTCAGACGTCTGTCCAGGTAAGCGCGGTTGTAAAAGCCGGTTAACGCATCAGTCAGGCCGCTTAAAACGATACGTTCACGGTTGATGGCATTTTCCAGGCAGACACCGCCAATAGCCATCAGTTTTTGCAGGAAGTCAGTCGCATGATGTCGGGTAAAGCGCTTGGCATCATTACTGCCCATTGCCAGGCAGCCAATCAGTTTATCGCGCAGCTTTAAGGGCAGGATGGCGACGCTACGGCTATCCTGGGTATCAAGTAAATTTCCGTGCCGACCAGACATGCAGGGCCCCAGCCAGGGACCGGTGCGGCCGCGCAGGTAACAGGTTACTGCCTCGATAGAATCAACGAAATCAATATTCGGAAAACTTTCTTCAGAGGTATTGGTATGTGTCAGCAGTTGACGTATTTCAACTCCGGGGTCGTGGATAATCAGGTGAATGTCATCAAGTAAAAAAGAAAGTCTCAAACCTTCGGTCATGCTGACAAGCAGTTCAGCCAGGCTGTCGCAGGAGAGCAGTGCAAGTTCCCGTTCATGAAACTTGTTAAGCAGGGCTTCGTTGGTACTGGCTTCTGCCGTGAAAGTGCGCAAGCGCTGTCGCAGTTGCTTGTTTTCACTTTCTAGATCCATTGTCATGGGTATAGTTGAAGGTGGTGGATACAAAATTCTGTTAAGTATATGTCTGGCACAGGATATGTGAAGTCTAATTGTTCAATTTAAAGATCGATGAGAATACTGTCACACATTACCGGATGAAAGCTTAAAATCCAGTTTCAGTACGCCACTGCTGGAAGCTGGGCTGAATTTTATAGGCCCCGGAAATGATGTAGTTGAGTACGTTACGTAAACGAAAAAAACGCACTACCGAGTCCAGCCGGATAATTTCGTTACCTTTCTCGTCAAAAAATACCAGCGAGGGGGCATAAAAGATATTCAGCTCATGGGCCCATTCGCGAGCGGTGATCTTCCTGCCATCAGGAGTGATGACAGGGGTGTCACTGTGCATATTCAACTGGATACTGTCGAACTGGTCAAATAACTTGGCAACTGCACGATGTTTCAGGGGTTCTGTATGTAGAATATCGCAGGCATGACAGTCACCCTGTTCAAAAAAAACCACTAATGGGCGCTCGCCGGAAAAATGACTGCGATTCAGGTTAAACGGTGGAGGACTGAAAAAGTCTTCTTCGACCAGGTCTTCTTTTTCAAAGCGCTGGGTCTGGTCACCGCGCGCCAGGTAGACTTTGAATTTTTCGCGTTTGTAATGCCCTTCTGCAACATACTGTAAAGCTGCCATGAACTGGTAAGGAGGGTAATACCCCCGCAGACGCATAACCAGGTCGCCGTTTTCATCGTAAAACAGCAGGGAGGGGGTGAAGTTGGTATTTTCGCGCAGGGCATATTCGCGCTCAGTCAAGATGTTGCCCTTGGTGTCCGTCACTTCGTCAACACCCCAGATATCAATGGGTATAAGGTCAAAGTGCTGACGTGTGTAATTTTCAATTTCTTTCTGACCAAAATTTACTTCCATCAGCATCTGGCAATAGGGGCAGCGCTTTTGGCCGAAGTAAACAATAATGCCTTTTTTGTTGTTATCCAGGCTTTCCTGTAAGTCTTCCTGCAGGTCGAGGAAGCTTCTCTTGAACCATGTGGGATAAGTCATGGGTTCCATCAGGGGGAAATCGTCAAAACTGTAGACATCCTCTTCGGCTATTGCTGGGAGCGCAAGAAAGCTTAGGAGTAAAATCAATATCAGCCTGGCTTTTGTGGTTTTATATTGGGCCATCATGGATTACACAATTCAATCTATTGCTTGAGTTTAAACAGGGTTTGCTGAAAGTCTAGTCTATCTGCGGGTGCTTGCTTAAATCCCGGACCTGGTAAAGCGCTGCAATGCTTCGGGCTTCGGTGAAGTCATCTCGCTGTAACAGCTCGGGTATCTGCGCAAATGTCCACTCACTGACTTCCGGTGGTTCCGGCTCATCTCCTTCGATAGATGACTCGTACAGGTCTTCAGCAAGCACGATATGGGTTGTGTGCCCAAGATAGCCTGGAGCAACAGTCATTGAACTGATATGGGTCAGCCTGTTGGCAGCGTAGCCGGTCTCTTCTCGCAGTTCCCTGTTAGCGGCTTCCAGGGCTGATTCTCCGGGATCAATTTTGCCTTTGGGAAAGGCCAGTTCGTAACGGTCTGTTCCGGCTGCATATTCACTGATCAATAACACCGAGCTATCAGATGGTTTGGCGACAACCAGTACTGCGCCACGCTCAGAGCCAACCAGTCGTTCGTATTGGCGTTGCTGGCCATTGCTGAATGCAAGGTTCATGGCTTCAACCTTGAAGATGCGTGTTTGGGCAATGATCTCTCGTTTAATAACTGCGGGTTTTTGTTTCATGGATTCAATATCAGTTAGACTCTTGGCGAGACTTTATCAGACTCGTGTGTTGCTTACACTGGAATCTTGGGAGAAACATTTTGAGTATCAAGCTGGACTGGTCGCAAATTGATGACGTGATGCTGGACATGGACGGCACCCTGCTGGACCTGCATTTTGATAGCCACTTCTGGCTGGACTATGTCCCCCGGAAATATGCCGAATATAAGCATCTCGATCTTGGAGAGGCCAGGGGTGAACTGCTGGAACGTTATAAAAAAATAGAAGGTACACTTGAATGGTACTGTGTTGATCATTGGAGCAGGGAGCTTGGACTGGATATCGCGTTGCTCAAAGAAGAAGTTGATCACCTGATCGCCGTTCATCCTTTCGTGGTGGATTTCCTTGAAGCGCTAAAGCAGGCCGGTAAACGCACGGTACTGGTCACCAATGCGCATCAGAAATCACTTGCCCTGAAAATGAAAAAAACCCGTCTTGATCATCACTTCGACGAAATCGTTTCGGCACACCAGTTAGGTTATCCAAAAGAGGCCCAGGAATTCTGGTCGAAACTGCATGCCCGCCTGCCGTTTGATCCGGCAAGAACCCTGTTTGTTGATGACAGTGTCAGTGTGCTGAAGGCAGCCAGGCGCTATGGCATTATGAATGTGCTGGCCATTTTGAAACCGGATACCACTGAGCCTGAAAGAGTGCTGGACGGCTTTGAAGGCGTTGTCGGTTTTGCAGAACTGTTACCGGCTTTGCATTCCTGAAAAATAAATTGATTGGATATTGTCTGCCGGTAGATTAACTGCTACTTTCAAGCTGTACAGTATGTAGTGTTGCTGTTGTAAATAACTCGCAATATCTGGGATGAAATGGAAGCTGCACTTAAAGCTCGTATCGACAGACAACGGGACTTGCTGACCGAGGAACTCGAAGCTGTCATCAACTCCACTGCAATGGTTTGTGCCATTGCATGGTCAGACCAGGATCAGCTGGATATCGCACTCAAGGCGGCACTTCCGCATATTGAAGGCTGTAAATTGTTGTATGCCGTTGACTGTAATGGTCAACAGTACAGCTCCAATGTTTCAGCTGGCGGCATCGATGAAGCAGTGCGGGGTGATGATCTTTCCCACCGGCCTTATATCGGCGCGATGACGCAAGACAAAAAATTCCTTTTGTCGGATGTCTATTTATCCAGAACAGATTTTCATACCTGTATCACGGCATTACGCCAGGTACGGGATCACAACGATAATATTCTCGGTTGTGTGGCCGCCGATTTTGATATTTGCGACCTGCCTGAACCGCAGTCCAGGCCAGGCTCTGAAATGGTTTCTTTTCACTGTGCCCCGATTAACTGGCGCCAGATCAAGGGTGATCCCGCAATACGGCAAAACCTGTTTTTGCAACAACGGGTTACCAGTGCCATGGATGACAGCATGGACATGGTTAATGGCATTCTCTCGGAGTTGATACTGCATCATGGAATTTTCCATGTGAAACTGCATTACAGCAGTTCACGGGCTACGCTTTGGCTATACGATGACCCGCATCGTTATCGCCTGCATGTGCTGGATGAAATTATTGATCCATCTGTCTGCCTGGCTTATCCAAAACGTCGTTATCCGCATGATGCCGAAGTTATTCCGGACGAGGTCATGCGTGTGTTGGAGGCATTCACTCGCTTGCGGCTCGCCGATGAAACGGTGTACCTGCGCTCAGCCTCTCTGAATATCATCAATGGCATGGTTGGATTAAATTTTTCCTGTGATGGCAGTCATTACATGCCCGTTGACGAGTTTCTCGATAAGCCTGTTTCATTCTGGGGGTGAGCGACGGTTGCCATAGGCAATAAAAAGCCCCGCCTCTTGTCGAGAGCGGGGCTTTTTTACTCAACCGTAAAGTCGAGTTAAACCATTAGATCAATGGGATAATCAACAGGGCTACAATGTTGATAATCTTGATTAATGGGTTGATCGCAGGACCGGCAGTATCTTTGTAGGGGTCGCCTACAGTGTCGCCGGTTACTGCGGCTTTATGGGCATCTGAGCCTTTACCGCCAAAGTTGCCATCTTCGATGTATTTCTTGGCATTATCCCATGCGCCACCACCTGTGGTCATAGAGATAGCCACGAACAGACCGGTAATGATTGTACCAATCAACAGTCCGCCCAGGGCTTCTTTGCCAAGTAACAGGCCAACGGCAACAGGTACCGCGATTGGCAGCAGTGAAGGAATAATCATTTCCTTGATGGCTGCTTTGGTCAGCATGTCTACTGCTCTACCATAATCAGGCTTTTCAGAATGATCCATGATGCCAGGCTTTTCTTTAAACTGGCGACGGACTTCGTTAACAATCCCGCCAGCTGCACGACCAACTGCTTCCATTGCCATCGCACCAAACAGGTAAGGTACCATGCCGCCGATGAACAGGCCGATAATCACCATGTGGTTGGACAGGTCAAAAGAAACCTGACCGCCCAGGTTGTGGGTGTAGTCGGAGAACAGCACGAGTGTCGCCAGACCTGCAGAACCGATAGCATAACCTTTGGTGACTGCTTTGGTTGTATTACCAACAGCATCCAGCGGGTCAGTGATATTGCGAATTTCTTCCGGCAGTTCAGCCATTTCTGCGATACCACCAGCATTATCGGTGATAGGGCCATAGGCATCCAGCGCAACAATAATACCGGTCATTGACAGCATGCTGGTTGCAGCGATCGCAATACCATACAGACCAGCCAGTTCGTAAGAGCCCCAGATTGAAGCACAGACAGCCAGTACAGGTGCAGTGGTTGATTTCATGGAAACACCCAGGCCGGCGATAACGTTAGTGCCGTCACCAGTGGTTGAAGCTTCTGCGATGTGTCTGACAGGGCTGAACTCTGTAGCGGTGTAATACTCAGTGATGTAGACCATGGCTGCAGTCAGAGCCAGGCCAATTAACGCAGTGTAATAAACGTTAAGAGCAGATACTGCTGTTTCACCTACCATCAGGCCTTCAGGGAACAGGCCGGTTGTAATCGGGTAAAAGGCAGCTGCGGCCAGGACGCCTGCAACGATCAGGCCCCGGTACAGGGCGTTCATGATTTTGCCGCCTTCATTCACTTTAACGAAGAAGGTTCCGATGATAGAGGCAATGATAGAAACGCCGCCCAGAACCAGTGGGTAGATAATCGCATTGGCAGCACCAGTGGTGGTAACCACCAGGCTACCAAGCAGCATGGTGGCAACCACTGTTACTGCATAGGTTTCGAAAAGGTCAGCTGCCATACCGGCGCAGTCACCAACGTTGTCACCGACGTTATCAGCAATTACTGCAGGGTTACGGGGGTCGTCTTCTGGAATACCGGCTTCTACTTTACCAACAATGTCCGCGCCGACGTCAGCGCCCTTGGTGAAGATACCGCCACCAAGACGGGCAAAGATAGAAATCAAGGAGCCACCGAATGCCAGGCCAACCAGGGCGTGAAGTGGATCACCTGCACCTGTCATTAGCAGGATGGCATAATAACCGGCAACACCCAGCAGACCCAGGCCTACAACCAGCATGCCGGTAATAGCGCCACCGCGGAATGCGACCTGGAAGGCGGCATTCATGCCGTCATATGCAGCCTGTGCTGTACGTGAGTTGGCGCGAACAGAAATATTCATGCCGATATAGCCGGCTGCGCCGGAAAATATAGCGCCGATGGCAAAACCAATGGCGGAAGCCCAGTCAAGGAAAACGCCCATGGCGATAAACAGGACGACGCCAACTATGGCAATGGTTGTGTACTGACGGGCCAGATAGGCGGATGCACCTTCCTGAATCGCAGAACTGATTTCTTGCATTTTTTCTGAGCCACTAGACTTTGCCAGTAACCACCGCACGGACCAGATACCATACGCAATAGCAGCGCCGGCACAAGCCAATGCAAAGATGAGGCTGGTAGACATACTTCACTCCTTCCAGTAATGAATAGTTATTGATTCCCGGATTTTTTCAATACCGGGTTTTGATGCGACGAGATCAGAGGTAACATTACTGTAAAGAAAAGTAACCAATCTGCGAACGCCGTCCGAATCCTACCTACCTGCAATTCAGTAGGGAAATTAAAAGCCTTATGGGGAGTGATAAGCTTGGTATATATATAAGGAGTGGCTGTAGGGCTCAGAAGGGAGGTTTCAGGACCATTTTTTATAGCGTTTCTGGCAATATGCCAGCAATTCCGCGTAGTTACGGAAATAGTGGGTAAAGCCTTTTACTGCCGATTCATCATATTCACACCAGTCATTGTCATATTCGCGGCAGATGGCAGGGCGAACTTCGTAAATACCACAGGCGCCATTTTCCTGGATATGTTCACAGCGTCCCTGGATCAGCAGGTACCAGCCGCTGTCATCTTTGTAGATTTCCGTATTGGCATGTGAAACCTGCCAGAGTAAATGGTGAAAATCGTTTTTTGACCGGGGGGTGTCGATTGCTTCAGTGATGTAGGTGCAACAGATAGTACCGGTACAGCGGCTGCACTTGTTTTCAACCGGGATATCAGGGATCTCGCTCAATCACTTTTACCTTTAATTCAGATTATGTATGCCTTGCGTGCCGTCTTGGGCGGGATGAATTATTATGCGCCGATTTATTCCTGTTTTGAGACGGATGCTGTTTCCTTTGCGGTCTTTTGCGGCTTTTGGGATCAACTTCTGCTAATAAGTCAGTGGTAACGGGTAACATCTCGATTTTCATTTTGATGTAATTTTCAATGTCGGGCAGTGAAAAGGCAAAAGTTTCGCAGGCAAAGCTGATTGCTTCGCCGGTAGCTCCGGCACGGGCCGTACGGCCTATGCGGTGGACGTAATCTTCAGCATCTTCCGGCAGGTCGTAGTTAATGACATGGCTGACATCCGGGATGTGCAGTCCACGTGCTGCGACATCGGTGGCGACCAGTACATCGAGTTTGCCGGTTTGAAATTCTTTTAACAGGCTCATTCTCTTTTTCTGTGGTACATCTCCGGAGAGAACAGCTGTCTTGATGCCATTGCCTTCGAGGTAACCCCAGACTTCATCTGCGGCACGCTTGGTGTTGACAAACACGATAGTGCGGTGGGCGCCCATTTTATTGAGCATACCGAGAAGCAGTGGAATTTTTTCATCATTGGCAACCATGTAACCAATCTGGCTGACGCGGTCGGCAGTCATGGTGTCGGCTTCAATTTTGACCGTAACCGGGTTGTTCATGTGTTCGTATGCCAGTTCAGTGACACGGTAGGACAAAGTAGCTGAAAACAATAGTCCCTGGCGTTGCTCGGGTGGTGGGCAGCGACGAATCAGGTAACGGATGTCTTTAATGAAGCCCAGGTCAAACATGCGATCGGCTTCATCCAGTACCACCACCTGAATAGCTTTCAGGTTATAAATATGTTGCTTGAAATAATCAATCAGCCGTCCAGGTGTGCCTACCAGTATATCTATACCGTTTTGCAGCATTTGCTTTTGTGAATCGTAGCCCGTACCGCCAAAAACAGCGCCGACTTTAATGTCAGTGAACTGGGCCAGTGCCCTGGCGTCCTTTTCAATCTGGATCACCAGTTCCCGGGTTGGAGCCAGGATAATGGCGCGTGGTTGGTTAGGTTTGCGGTGTTCGCTGGCGGGTTCTGTTAATAGTTTCTGTAATACAGCCAGTACAAAGGCTGCCGTTTTTCCGGTACCCGTTTGCGCCTGTCCGGCAATATCTTTGCCAGCCAGGGCGATTGGCAGCGTTTCTGCCTGAATGGGTGTGCAGAAGGTGAAGCCGGTTGCTTCAATGCCCTGCATGATGGTGGGTTCGAAATCGAAACTGCTGAATTGTTTGTCGCTGAGATGTTCTTGAGTCATAGGATGTTAGTGTACTGCAATGCGCCAGTCATGCATATCATAGAGACATCAATGATTGATAAAATTGCTTACGATGCTTGCATTTGGCGGTTAATTGGGCTGAAATAACCTCCATGCATGTAAATGCTGTCTTAATTGCGAGATACGCTAATTACCTTGTTTAAATAACCAATTGGAGAAGTTTAGTGAGCAGTGACCTCATTGTTCATGTTTCGGACGATGCTTTCGAACAGGAAGTATTGAACTCCAGTGAGCCAGTACTTGTTGATTACTGGGCTGACTGGTGTGGTCCGTGCAAGATGATCGCCCCTGTACTGGATGAAATTGCCAGTGAATACCAGGGAAAACTCAAAGTAGCCAAGCTGAATATTGATGATAATCCAAATACCCCGCCGAAATACGGCATCAGGGGCATTCCAACACTGATGCTTTTTAAAGGTGGTGAGCCTGAAGCGACTAAAGTTGGTGCGGTGTCAAAATCGCAGCTGGTTGCATTCATTGACAGCAATATATAAAAAAATCTGGACGCGCTGTGAGAGCATGCTAGACTCAATCCTGTAAAGCATCTCCATAGCGCTTTTTCGAACTGAAATTCAACCTTTTATTTCAAATTTAAAGAACAATAAATTTCCAACCATCAAAACGTACTGGCAATTCTCCGGTCGCGTTTTCAATTTCTAAATCCGCTACAACATTCCTGATATTATGAATCTGACTGAATTGAAAAAAATGTCCATGCCTGACCTCCTTGAGCTGGCAAATTCCATGAACCTTGAAAACATGGGGCGCTCAAGAAAACAGGACCTGATTTTTGCTATTTTAAAAAGCCATGCCAAAAAGGGTGAAGACATCTATGGCGATGGTGTTCTGGAGATATTGCAGGATGGTTTCGGTTTTCTCCGGTCTGCAGACATGTCCTACCTGGCCGGCCCGGATGATATCTATGTCTCTCCCAGTCAGATAAGACGTTTCAGTTTGCGTACCGGTGACACCATATCGGGCAAGATCAGGCCTCCAAAAGATAATGAACGCTATTTCGCAATGCTCAAGGTTGACGAGATTAACTACGACAAACCCGAGAATGCGAAAAACAAGATCCTGTTTGAGAATTTTACTCCGTTATTTCCAAACAAGTTACTCAAACTGGAAGTCGGTAATGGCAGTACCGAAGATATTACGGCAAGAACGATTGACCTGGTGGCTCCGATTGGTAAAGGCCAGCGTGCGCTGATTGTTTCTCCGCCAAAAGCAGGTAAAACCATGATCCTGCAAAATATTGCCCAGTCGATTGCTCATAATCATCCTGAATGTTACCTGATTGTGCTGTTGATCGATGAACGTCCCGAGGAAGTTACCGAGATGGCGCGTTCAGTCAGGGGTGAGGTTATTTCTTCTACATTTGATGAACCTGCTGCAAGACACGTACAGGTTGCCGACATGGTAATTGAAAAAGCCAAGCGCCTGGTTGAGCATAAGAAAGATGTTGTGATTCTGCTGGATTCGATTACCCGTCTTGCGCGTGCCTATAACACCGTGATTCCTTCATCAGGAAAAGTGCTCACCGGTGGTGTTGATGCCAATGCCCTGCATCGCCCCAAGCGTTTTTTTGGCGCCGCCAGAAACGTTGAAGAGGGTGGCAGTCTGACTATTATTGCAACTGCATTGGTCGATACCGGTTCCAGAATGGATGATGTGATTTACGAGGAATTCAAGGGTACCGGCAACATGGAGGTCCATCTCGATCGACGCATTGCTGAAAAACGAATTTTCCCGGCAATCAATATCAACCGCTGTGGTACCCGCCGTGAAGACCTGCTGATGAAGCCGGATGAGTTGCAGAAGATCTGGATTCTCAGAAAAATCCTGCATCCGATGGATGAAGTGGCTGCCATGGAATTCCTTTTTGACAAGCTCAAGGTTTCCAAGACGAATGACGAGTTCTTCGAGTCAATGAAAGGCAAAGGCCAGTAAAGCTTAATTCACCACGAAAGACGCAAAGAACACAAAGTTTCCATTCTTTTTTTTACTGAACCAAGCGGTTGGCTATGTTTGCACGCAAACATCAAAAACAGGCTCTTTGGGGTAAACGTCTTTGTGTACTTCGTGGTGAAAACAAAAAACAATTCATTAATCAATAAACTCTACGACTTCCTCGAAAGCTAACCTCAGGCGCGGTGTCTGTTCCCCGGCGCGATACCCCAGGGCAACTACGACAACCACTTCATACTGGTTAATATCCAGCTGTAGCGACTCTTCGACTTCCTTCTTGCCAAAGCCTTCGATTGGGCAACTGTCCACACCTGCAGATGCGGCGGCGGTCATGATATTGCTTAACGCGATGTAACACTGCTTGGCATCCCAGGCATAATTACTGAGATGAGGTGCAATTTCTGCCTGGTAATGCTGCCTGTAACGGTCCAGGTAGGCTGCTTCGGCATCTGCAGTCAGGTTGCGCCGTTGGAACTGCTTTTTGACATACTCAGAATCCGGCATTGTCAGGTCTTTCTTGTCGAGGATTACGATGACATCACTACTGTCGGTAATCTGTGCCTGGTCCCAGCAGGCTTTCCTCAATGCCTGGCGCTTTTCGTGGTTTCGAATCACCAGGAATTTCCAGGGTTCCATGCCAAAAGATGAGGGTGATAATCTCGCGCATTCGAGAATATCATTAAGCGTTTGTTGCGGAATTTTTTTCTCTGGATCAAACTTTTTACAGGCATGTCTGAATTGCAGTGCCTTGCGAACTTCGTTCATGAATCACGTTCCTCCGGGTAAAAAAAAGCACGGCCAGGGCCGTGCTTTAATTCTATGTGGAGTTTCTGTTGTTAGCCAGATCAGAATTCGCCAGATGCACCGGCGACCATGATGTCGAGCATATTCTGGTTAACACGGATTGCTGTTTCAACAACGTCGCTAGGCAACAGTTTGTTTTCGATCAGCATGTCCAGGTTAAGCATCATCAACTGGATTTTGCCTTCCTTGTCTTCAACCATGGAGATACGGCAGGGCATGTAACTGGCGAAAACAGGATTGGCCATGACCATCAGGCGTGCATCTGTTGGTGTACAGAACTGGAAGATAGACAGGTAAGGTGAATCAATACCGCGGGCTTCAAGTTCCTTGGAAACATATTGCTGGGCAACCAGTTTCTGGTTCAGTTCAACCGCTTTCGACAGCATTGCATCGATAGCATCCTGAATTTTCACGTCTTCACCAATTTCCATCTGGACGACGGTCTGCTTGATGTCGGTAATTTGCAAGGTACTTTTCTTACGCGTTGCAGCCACCGCTTTTGAATCGCGTACGTCGGCAACAGCAACTTTAGGCATGACAGCTTTAAAGCCTTCTTTAAAAGACTTGTCATCCAGGGTTGAGAGGAAAGCCGTCAGGTTCATCAGGTCCATGTCGTTGTAGTCGTCAAATGTTTCGTCGTCCTCGTCATTGTCGTGCAGGCGACTTTTAAACTGGAACATTTTCATTGACTGGTAAAGGTATTCAACCTGCTGGCCGGCAATTGGTGGCGCATCCTTTTTAGGGTTGCCATAGCCATCGCGGGCATGGCATGTTTTACATTCATCCATGTAAATTTCTTTACCCTTGGCGTGGTCGCCGCTGCTCTGGGTGACGTTAAAACGGCCATCAGGTCGGATATCGATCATAGACAGGTAAGTCGAAATATCTTCAATGTCAGAATCGGTCATTTTATCGATACTGGCAGTTGTGATCATCAATGGATTGATACGAATGCCGTCGCGGTATTCCTTGGTGGCCTTGATCAGGTATTCTTTGGGTAATCCGGCAAGACGCGGAGACAGCTTGCCCGGTGTGCCTTGTCCAATGTTACCGTGGCATAAAGCACAACTTTTGTTAATTTCCTGACCGTTGGCAAGGTCAACAGCCTGGGCTGTCAAAGGCGCAACGACCATAGCTAATATCGAAAGCAGTTTTTTCATGGTTCAGTGTTTCCCCGGATGAGAGTGGTTATTGTTTGTTCCCTTATTTTTATATAGCGGAAACTTTTTATAGTACGCGATCACCTGTGTATCATAACAATATCCTAGTTTGCAACTGAGAACACCAGCACAGATTGTAATCAATCGATATGATAGGACAGGTCATTAAAAAAAATAATGATTTTTCGCAATTAAAAAGTAACAAAAAGCATGAAGATCAAGACCGCGATGATACTGGCTGCCGGGCGCGGGGAGCGCATGCGCCCCTTGACAGACCAAGTGCCAAAGCCCCTGCTGAAAGTTGGTGGCGAGAGCCTGATTGAATACCATATCAGGGCATTGGCAAAAGCCGGGATCCATGACCTGGTGATTAACCACGCTTATCGTGGTGAGCAGATCGAGCGTTATCTAGAGAATGGCGAAAAATATGGTGTAGAAATTCGCTATTCTGCAGAAGGTCACGGCAAGGCACTGGAAACCGGTGGCGGGATATTTAATGCATTGCCATTATTGGGAAACTCTCCTTTTGTGGTCGTGAATGCGGACATCTGGACAGACTATGATTTTTCCCGGCTGCAGTTCAATGACGCGGTTGCCCACCTGGTGCTGGTGAAAAATCCCGAGCATAACCCGCAAGGGGACTTCGTCTTGCAGGACGGCAAGGTACTGTCAGAAGGTAGTACTAGACTTACCTATAGTGGTATCGGCGTTTACCAGGCGGAGTTGTTTAACGGCTGCAGGCCCGGCGCATTCCCACTTGCGCCAATATTGCGCGAGGCAATCAGTCGCGGCAGGGTGACTGGTGAATATTTCCAGGGACGCTGGGTTGATATTGGTACACCGCAGCGTTTGCAGCAGATTGAACAAATGCTCTCCATTAACTAGGTAGAGATTATGGGCCAGGAAATTTCACACAGTCATTTTTCACGCAGTGATTTTGAACTTTTCTCGGAGCATTTGCGTGAAGAAACCGCGTTATTGCACCAATGGGTCAATGATGGCGTTTTTGCGGAAGGTGAATACCAGGCCGGTTTTGAACTGGAAGCCTGGTTGCTGGATGAAAATTTCAGACCGGCAGCAAGGAATGAGGAGTTTCTTGCGCAATTGTCCCATCCCATGGCTGTACCTGAATTGGCAAAATTCAATTTTGAACTCAACGGGGAGCACCGTGACCTGAAAGCAGACGTATTTACACGCATGCACAATGAGCTTCGACTGACCTGGGACAGTTGTTCTAGTACAGCAGAAAACCTGGACCTCAAATTAGCCGCTATCGGGACATTGCCAACGGCGTTACCTGAAGACTTCACTCTGGCAAACATGTCGACTCTGCAGCGCTATCGTGCGCTCAATGAACAGGTTTTGAGAATGCGTGATGGTAAACCTCTGCATATAGAGATTTCGGGGCAGGAGGAACTTGTCTACGATCATCCTGACGTCATGATGGAAGCCGCCACAACCTCGTTTCAGATCCATTTGCGGATGCCGGTCAGTAAAACTGTGCGCCTGTATAATGCCGGAAAAATCCTGGCGGCACCGATGACGGCGATTTCTGCGAATTCGCCGTTTCTGTTTGGCAAGGACTTATGGGCGGAAAGCCGTATTCCGGTGTTTGAGCAGTCAGTCCAGGTCGGTCAATCCGACCTCACCAAGCGGGTCAGTTTTGGTATCCGCTATGCGCATGAAAGTATTTTGGAGATTTTTGATTCCAACCTGGCGCGCTATCCTATTATGTTGCCACGGGTAATGGATGAGCCGATAGAATCGCTGGCGCATCTGCGCCTGCATAATGGCACGCTCTGGCGCTGGAACCGGCCGCTGATTGGTTTTGATGAGGATGGTTCACCCCATATCAGGCTGGAACATCGTTGTGTAGCAGCTGGTCCCAGCTTGCGGGACTCGATTGCCCAGGCCGCTTTTTTCTATGGACTGATTACAGAACTGGCCAGTCTTGATGAACCGCCTGAGCATTTATTGCCTTTCGAGAAAGCCAAAAATAATTTTTATCAATGTGCCCAGTATGGTCTGGATGCGAACATTGACTGGCCACGACAGAATAGGCTGTCAGTCAGGGCGCTTTGCAGCGATGTTTTGTTGCCTATGGCAGAGCAGGGTTTGAAACGCCTGGGTATTAATGATGATGAAACTTTTTACTGGCTATCGATTATCGAGGGACGAGTACAATCCGGGCAGAATGGCGCCGTGTGGCAGAGAGCCTGGGTTAATCGTCATGGTCGTGACATGGTTGGGTTGATGGAAGCCTATATAAATCGTCAAAGTACTGATATGCCAGTACACGAGTGGGATTTGCTTTAAATGACAATGTTGAATGAACTGGATTACCTGCCCGAGGGATTGCTGGAATGTGCAGCCAGTGAACTGGCCTCTGTTTTACCGGGCCCCACCTTGATTCATCTGCCCGGCCGGCAGCTAAACCCCCTGTTTGTTTCCGTATTAATGCATGGAAATGAAACCGTAGGTTGGGAGGCCGTCCGGCAATTATTGCCTCGTTATGAGGTTGCCGGAGGTGACAGGCCCATGCCGCGTGCCCTTAGCCTGTTTATCGGTAATATCGATGCTGCCAGGCGGGGGCTGCGACATCTGCCAGGGCAACCCGATTATAACCGGGTCTGGCCAGGCTGTACTGAAACAGATGAATCTGGAGAGCATGCCGCAGAGCGCGGGATGATGGAAAAAGTTGTTTCATCAATGGCTGAGCGTGACGTCTTTGCCAGTATTGACGTGCATAATAATACCGGCCTGAACCCTCACTATGCCTGTGTCAATGTCATACGCGATGATTTTCTGCATTTGGCCACGTTGTTTGGCCGGACCGTGGTGTATTTTACCAATCCCTGCCAGGTGGCTTCCATGGCCATGTCCAAATTGTGTCCATCAGTGACACTGGAATGCGGCAAGGTGGGTCAGCAACATGGTGTTGACCACGCGACGGATTACCTGGATGCCTGCCTGCACCTGCAGGACTTTCCCCGGCATCCTGTCGCGGAACATGATGTTGACCTGTTTCACACAGTTGCCACTGTAAAGATTCCCAAGCATGTCAGTTTTGGCTTTGATGAGCCGGATGAGGAGCTGTGTTTTTCTGCTGATATCGAGTATATGAATTTTCGTGAACTGACTGCGGGTACTTTTTTTGGCAGTGTTACGAACGTCGATGACATGCCGTTATTGGTAACCGATGCAACGGGAGAGCCAGTGACTGATGGTTTCTTTGCCCTGCAGGATAACGACATTGTCCTGCAGGTTCCGGTAATGCCTTCAATGCTGACAACCGATAAATCCGTCATTCGACAGGATTGTCTGTGTTACCTGATGGAGCGCTACCAGCTGGGAGCTAACCCGGACTCAGCAGGATAGAACGGTGGGTCATGCCCTCCGGCTGTGGTAGCCCCATCAGCTGTAATACCGTGGGTGCAATGCTCGGCAGGCCGGCGCCAATGGAAAGTTGCCAGGGTGTTTCGTCAATTACCAGGCAGGGAACCGGGTACACTGTATGCTGGGTATGCGGTTCGCCGGTAATCGGGTCAATCATCTCGTCACAGTTACCATGGTCAGCGGTCAATATGACTGAATATCCCTGTTCAACGGCTGTATCCAGAACCCGCCCGACCTCTTTATCCAGTGTTTCAACCGCTTTTATGACTGCGTTGCGAACGGCAGTATGGCCAACCATGTCGCCATTGGCAAAATTAACCACAATGAGCGGGTAAGCGTTCTGCTGCATGGCATCTATGACCGTGTCAGCGACCGCAGCGGCACTCATTTCAGGTTTCAGGTCATAGGTGGCGACATTCGGTGAGTCAACGATCTGGTGTTTTTCACCCGGGAAAAGGTCACCGCGGCCACCATTAAGGAAAAAAGTGACATGGGCATATTTTTCGGTTTCAGCACAATGGAATTGCGTCAGTCCTGCGTGGCTGACGGTTTCTGCCAACGTGTTTTTGGGACGATCCTGGGTAAAAGCGTAGGGGATGCTGAACCAGCTGTCATATTCACTCATGCCTGTGACGGCAACGGGCAGAAAGTCGCCCCTGTCAAACTCCTCGAAATCAGGTTTGAATAAAGCAGAAACGAGCTGTCGGGGGCGATCACGGCGGAAATTAAAAACAATAATCTGATCGTCTTCTTCTATCGGATCATAGTGAGGTGTAATTAACGGCTTGATGAACTCGTCAGTTTCATTGTTGGCATAACAGGCTTCAATGGCCTGCCTGATATCATCTATCTGTGTGCCCCGGCCATGAGTTAATGCATTAAAAGCGAGCTCTGTCCGGTCCCAGCGATGATCGCGGTCCATCGCGAAATAGCGACCAATGATGGTTGCAATCTGTCCACCTGATCTTTCAATGGATTCTTGCAGTGAATCCAGCGTATCCAGGAAAGCCCTGGGTGGTACATCCCTGCCATCAGTAATCAGATGCAATAATGGCGAGACCTGGTGCCGGTGGCATAGATCCAGTAAAGCGCAAAGATGGCGGGTATGGCTGTGAACGCCACCGGTTGATGCCAGTCCGATCAGGTGCAGTTTTGAATTGGCATCCTTGGCTTTTTGAATGGCATCGTTCAGGACTTGATTGCTGAGGAAACTGCCATCCTGGATCGCTTCATCAATCATGACGAGATCCTGGCGGATAACCGTGCCGGCGCCAATGGTTAAATGACCGACTTCCGAATTTCCCATCTGGCCATCGGGCAGTCCTACAGCCGAACCTGAAGCCTGCAGTAAAGTGTGCGGGTAGTTTGCAAAATAATGGTCAAAGTTGGGAGTCCTGGCCAATGCTACCGCATTGTTTTCCCGGCTGGGATTGACGCCTACTCCATCCAAAATGACAAGCAGTGTGGGTTTTCTGGGTGCAGTCTGCTGCTGAGTCATTCAAAAGTTCCTTTATTATCTCTCTTGTTGTGAATTCAGTGTTGGGTTTGCCTGTAAATCAGCATGATAGGAGGAGCGTACCATGGGGCCAGAGGCAACATTCGAAAAGCCCATGTCTTCAGCAATGATGCGCAGTTCTTCAAATTCTTGCGGGGTTACGAAGCGATCAACAGGCAGGTGATCCCGGCTCGGTTGTAAATACTGTCCCAGGGTTAACATGTTACAGTCATGCCGGCGCAGGTCCTCCAGCAGCTGCAGAATTTCTCCACGTGTCTCGCCCAGGCCAAGCATAATACCTGATTTGCTCAGTGTCTCCGGGTTGAGTTTTTTAAAGGCCCGCAACAGTTCAAGGGAGCCCTGGTAATCGGCCCCAGGCCGGCACTGTCGATATAAACGAGGCACTGTTTCCAGGTTGTGGTTAAACACATCAGGTGGTGTCGCAGATAAAATCTGCAGGGCAGTATCAACCCGGCCGCGAAAATCCGGAACCAGAACTTCGATGCGTGTTGCCGGTGATTGCTGGCGAATGGCTTGTATACACTCGGCAAAGTGCCTGGCGCCACCATCCCTGAGATCATCCCGGTCAACGGAGGTGACAACAACATAGTTAAGCGTCATCTGGGCAATTGCTTCGGCAAGTAACATTGGTTCGTGTTCGTCAAGCGGCTTGGGCTTGCCGTGAGCAACATCGCAGAAGGGACAGCGTCGCGTGCAGATATCTCCCATGATCATGAAAGTGGCGGTCCCGTGTGAAAAGCATTCACCCAGATTAGGACAGGCAGCTTCTTCACAGACTGAACTGAGCTTGTTCTCTCGCAGGATTTTCTTGATGCGGGTTACCCCCGGACCTGAAGGTGCCTTGGCCCTAATCCAGCTGGGTTTACGCTGCACTTTTTCGGTGGGTTCTATCTTGACTGGAATACGTGACAGTTTTTCAGCACCGCGTTGATGCGTGTCTGGCGTATTACGTGAGGGTGATGTCAGCTTTGTCGGGTTACTCATTAAAATGCAATTCAATCTGGAGCTGGTTAGCGAGCTTGTGCAGCATTTTATCTGCAACCTGGTCTGGCGTCATTATAACGCCTTGTTCTTTTAATTGCGTGACTTCTAGACCGCGGTATCCACAGGGATTTATTTGCTGAAACGGTGCTAGATCCATATCAATATTGAAAGACAGGCCATGATAGCTGAAGCCTTTGCGTATTCTCAGTCCCAGGGCGGCAATTTTCTGTTCCCGGATATAAACACCGGGTGCTTCCCTGCGTGCATAGGCATCAATATCGTAATCCCGCAGAAAAGTGATGACCGTGTTTTCCAGCGTCTCAACCAGTGACCTGACACCTGTTTTTAATTCATGCAGGTCCAGCAGGGGATACAGGATAAGTTGTCCGGGGCCATGGTAGGTCACCTGTCCGCCGCGATCAGACTGGATGACCGGTATGTCACCGTGGTGATCAAGAATGTGTTCCGGCTTGCCGGCCTGTCCCTGGGTGTAAACCGGGGTGTGCTGTAAAACCCAGATTTGCGATTGGCTCGGGCGTGTGCGTTCGCGCGTGAACTGCTGCATTTCCTGCCAGACAGGTTCGTAAGGCTGCAGCCCCAGGTTTTTTACGAGAACAGGTGAAGTCATTTTTACAGTTTAGCTTGAATATGGTCTCAACTTTGCCTGAGGCGATCTGCTAAGTAACAAATTTTGAAGAAAGGCTTTCTATAAACTCATGGTGACTTTTTCATGGGCGGTCAAATCCATATAAATCGCATCCAGCTGAGTCTTGCTGGAAGCTTGCAGTGTAACCGTGACTGAAATCCATTTACCATTTTTACTGGGACGCGTGTAAGAGCAGCCTTCACCCAGATCCGGGCAATGGGTACGGACAATTTGCACAACCAGTTCGTGGAATCCCGGCTCGTTCACTCCCATGGCCTTGACGGAAAACTCACAGGGGAAATCGAGCAAGGTTTCCTCGCCATTGGCCTGTTCAGGTGTAATGTCGGTAATCTTCAATTTTGGCGTTCCTATTCGAGCATCATCATAACGTTATCCAGCATACGGCTGACAAAACCACCTTCAGGTATATCTTTCAGGGCCACCAGCGGTTTACTGGCAACTGCTTTCCCGGAAAGCGTGACATTGATTTCGCCAATCTTCTCGGACTTGTTAATGGGTGCGATGATGGGAGAATTCAAGCTGATGGCTGCATCGAGATTTTGATACTGGTTCCTCGGGATGGTGATGTAAAGGTCCTGTGACAGGCCAACAGGCAGTTTTTCGGTCGCACCTTTCCATATTTTTGCCTGGCTTAAGCTGTCACCAGCAGTGTAGAGCTTGTGGGTCTCAAAAAAACGAAAACCGTAGTTCAGCAGCTTGATACTTTCATCAGCACGGGATTTTTCACTCTCTGTGCCCATGACCACGCTGACCAGGCGCATGTTGTCTCTCAGTGCAGTCGCTACCAGGCAGTAACCTGCCGCCTCGGTGTGGCCAGTTTTCAGGCCATCGATAGAATCATCACGCCACAGCAATTTGTTACGGTTGTGTTGCTTAATATTATTGAAGGTAAAAGATTTGACTGAATACCACTTGAAATATTCAGGAAAGTCACGAATCGTGGCGATAGCGACCTTGGCGATATCTTCAGCCGTAGTGTAGTGATCAGGATCCGGCAGGCCGGTCGCATTGACAAAATTGGTATTTAACATGCCAAGTTTCTGTGCCTGGGTGTTCATCACGCTGGCAAACACTGCCTCACTGCCGGCAATATGTTCGGCCAGGGCAACACTGGCGTCATTGCCAGACTGGATGATCATGCCTTTCAGCAGATCTTCGACTTTTACTTTTTTACCAACCTCAATAAACATCTTTGAGCCGCCGGTTTTCCAGGCTTTTTCGCTGATAGTGACCTCGTCATCGAGTTTCAGGTTGCCCTGGCGGAGTTCCGAGAACACCACGTGCGCAGTCATTAGCTTGGTCAGGCTGGCGGGTTCCAGGCGCTGGTTGGTATTTGCCTCGGAAATAATATGGCCGCTGTGATAATCGATCAGCAGGTGCCCACTGCCGGCCACCTTCGGTGGTGCCGGTGTTGGTATAGCCTGAACAGGCTGCGAAACAGCAAAAAAAGTGAATGAAAGACTGATGACAGCGAGCAAGTATTTCACGTTTATGTCCTTGATTTTTAAGTTGCAGACAGTGTTACCAAATCGAATTTTTCTGGCAATTGATGAGAAACCTAATGTGGTTCTGAATTCCAGCAGATTATTCGATGACTGTCCTGATATTGGTGATGCCCATGTTTTCCAGTTGCAGGCTGATGGTATCTGCTACCTGCACCTGGTTCAGGGGGCCAACCTGAACCCGGTATAATACATCACCTGATGCATTAAATTCTGTGATTCGTATCGGGTTATTCAAAGACTCCGACAGCCTGCTTCTCATGCGCATCGCATTGGTTTTGTCTTTGAATGCCCCTGCCTGGATAAATAACCCCGGGTGGAGGTCTTTATCGCCACTACTGGCGAGTATGGCGGGTGCGGATTGATTGGGCTTGCGTGGATCAATGACACGAACTTCAACCAGTCCTGTGCCTTTTGCGGTAATACCCAGTTTCGCTGCAGCAACATACGACAGGTCGATGATTCTGTTCTGATGAAAAGGACCACGGTCATTGACCTTGACGATCACCTTGCGTCCATTTTCCAGGTTGGTTACTTCTACATAGGTAGGCAAAGGCAGATGCTTATGTGCTGCAGTCATGCCAAACATGTCATAAGGCTCGCCACTGGATGTGCGTCGACCATGAAACTTGTTGCCATACCAGGAAGCAATGCCGCGTTCATTAAAGTTGCCCGCTGATGCCATGACATTGTAGCGTTTGCCGAAAACAACGTAAGAGGATGGATTGCCGTAGCGGCTGCGTGGCTCTGCTTTCGGGGTAGCGTTTGGTATGCTGCCCAGATCGACGTGCCGGTCGGGACCGCCATCCTGTTCTTCAAAAATTTCGGGTACCTGTACTGAACAGCCTGACAATAATAACAGGCTGCCTGCCAATAAGTTAAAAAGTCTAATCTGGTTTTTCATGCGTCGCTGGGTTGATAAGCTTCTTTTATTGCCTGGCTGAGCTGGTAAACGGCCATGGCATACATATTACTATGATTGTAGCGTGTGATAACGTAAAAGTTGTGCAGTCCCGCCCAGTATTCGTGGCCTTCATCGATGACCAGTTCTACCAGGCTGGTTGTCATGTCCGGGGGAATTGAATCATCTACCTGTATCCCTGCCTGGCGTAAATCTGCAATGGACAGGCTGGGTTTCATACCCGCCTCGACAAATGCCTGGTGCTCTTTTGTGACAGCGCTTACCGGCACGGTGACCGGCTGGTTTCTGCGCCAGTCATGGCGGCTGAAATAATTGGCAACACTGCCAATGACATCGGTGTTGTTTTCCCAGATGTCGCGTTTGCCATCCCGGTCAAAATCAATCGCATAGTGGCGATAGCTGGAAGGGATAAATTGTGGTTTACCCATGGCGCCTGCATAAGACCCCGTCGGCATGGCCGGATCAATTTTTTCTTCGCGGGTCAGTCGCAGGAAGTGTGACAGTTCACTGCGAAAGAATTTACTGCGAGGCGGGTAATGAAAGCCTAGGGTGGATAAGGCATCCAGTACGCGATACCCGCCGGTGTTCTTGCCGTAGAGTGTTTCTACGCCGATGATGGCGGTGATAATCTCAGGAGGAACACCGTATTTACTCTGAGCCTGATCCAGGGCTGACTTGTTTTCCTGCCAGAACCTGACCCCGCCTTCAATACGCCTGGGAATCAGGAAAATTTTGCGGTATTCACTCCAGGTCAGTCTTTTTTCTGCCGGCCTGGCGATTGCCTCGAGGATAGCTTTTTTGACCTTGGCTTCGGACAGGGTCCGCTTCAGGGCGGCTTGGTCAAAGCCATGCTCCTGCACCATGTCATCGATAAATTGTGCCTGAATATTTTCAGCTGATTCATCGGCATGGGTATGACCCAGCAGTAACATGGCGGCGCCGATAAAAGTGAGTTTGGTGATTGTGTTCATGTTGGTAGCAATTTTCTGTGTGTGTGAATGGACATCAGCATACCGAAGCCAGCCATCAAGGTCACCAGTGAAGTGCCTCCATAGCTGATAAGCGGCAATGGCACGCCTACGACTGGGAGAATACCGGATACCATACCGGTATTAACAAAAAGATAAACAAAAAATACCAGCGTGAGTGCACCACCGAGTAAGCGGCTGAAGGTATCCTGGCCACGTGAGGATATGTAGAGGCCGCGCGTGATAATAAATAGGTAGAGCGCCAACAGCAGCATAATACCGACGAAACCGAATTCTTCGGCCAGTACAGCAAAAATAAAGTCAGTGTGCCTTTCAGGTAGAAACTCCAGGTGGGACTGGGTACCGTTGAGCCAGCCCTTGCCGTAGATACCGCCAGAACCGATAGCAATTTTGGACTGGATGATGTGATAGCCTGATCCCAGCGGGTCGCTTTCCGGGTCCATGAATGTCAATACACGCTGACGCTGGTAATCCTGCATGAAATACCATAATGCAGGCGCCAGTGCCGCCAGTGCCGCCATGGCACCACCTATAATCCGCCAGCTGACACCAGCCAGAAACAGGGCAAATATGCCGGCACTGCCAACCAGCAGCGAAGTGCCCAGGTCCGGTTGTTTGAAAATGAGCAGGACCGGCAGGATAATCAGAATCAGGCTGATCAACAGGCGTTTCCAGTCCGGAGGCAGCGGTTTTTCAGCCAGGAACCAGGCAATCATCATTGGAACGGCCAGTTTAACCATTTCAGATGGCTGAAAGCGAAAAAAGCCCAGGTCAAGCCAGCGCTGCGCGCCTTTACCGATTTGTCCAAAAGCTAATACGGCAACCAGCAGGCCGATGCCTGCCAGGTAGAGCCAGGGGCTCCAGCGTTTGAGTGTTGCCGGGTGAATCTGGGCGACAACCAACATGACTAGAAATGCCAGTCCCAGCCTGATTGTCTGTCGCTGGATTTGTCCCATGTCCTGGCCGCTGGCGGAATACAGCACGGCCAGCCCGAAACCGCACAGTAACAACAGGCCAAGCAGTAACGGCAGGTCCAGGTGGATAAAGTCCAGCTTGCCCTGGGGTTTAACCGGCCCTGAGGGGGTAAGTTCTTTGTTAGGCGCAGTAACCGGCATCAGCTTTCGTTTTCAAGTAAAAAGGCATCCATGATTTTCTTTGCAATCGGAGCCGCAACAGAGCCACCGTGACCGCCATTTTCGACAATGACCGCAACGGCAATCTGGGGGTCCTCAACTGGAGCGTAGGCAACGAACAGGGCATGGTCACGATTTTTCTTGGAGATTTTGGTTTCGTCGTATTCTTCATCTTGCTTAACAGTAAATACCTGGGCCGTTCCTGTTTTCCCGGCAATCCGGTAATCAGGGTTTTTGATACGCTTGGCAGTACCACGCGCACCTTCAATAACGTTGATCATGGCATCGGCAACATCAGTCCAGTTCTGCTGGTTGCCTATAGGAATACTTTTTTTAACGGTGCCTATTTTTTCTATCAGCTGGTCAGGGCTGTTTCCGACGATCCGGTCAACAATGCGCGGTGAACGATAAATTCCACCGTTGGCAAAAGTTGCGGTGGCAACTGCCAGTTGCAACGGAGTGGTAAGAAAATATCCCTGTCCGATACCCATGATCAGGGTTTCTCCCGGATACCATGGCTTGTTGTACCTTCTGCGTTTCCACTCGCGAGACGGTAATAGGCCCGGCAATTCAGCTCCAAGATCAACCCCGGATTTCTGGCCAAATCCAAACAGGGCCAGAAACTGATGCAATTTTTCGACACCCATATCATGCGCAAGTTCGTAATAATAAACATCACAGGATTGGACAATGGAATCATTCATATCGACTGAGCCATGTCCCCATTTTTTCCAGTCGCGGTATTTATGCGAGTGATTTGGCAGCTGGTAATAACCGGGGCAGAACTTTTTTTCATAAAAACCAATGGAATTATTTTCCAGTCCAGCCAGGGCAATAAACGGTTTTACGGTTGAGCCTGGAGGGTACTGGCCACGTAAAGAGCGATTAAACAGGGGTTTATGCTCCGAGTCCTGTAATGCCTGGTAATCCTTGGTGCTGATACCGGCAACAAACAGGTTGGGGTTAAAGCCGGGCTTGCTGACCATGACCAGCAGACCGCCGGTTTTTGGGTCAATGGCAACTGCAGAACCGTTCTCTTCCCCAAAAGCCTCCATCGCAATTTTCTGCAGACGCGTATCCAGGTTCAAAATCAGGTTGCTACCACTGGTTGGCTGTTGCTTTTTCAGTACCCGGATGGTGCGTCCCATCGCATTGACTTCGACCTGTTGCATGCCTACAGAGCCATGCAGCACGTCTTCATAAAATTTTTCCACACCATTTTTGCCGATGTGTGAGGTGCCGGCATAGGCTGAGTTGTCGATGGTCTCCAGTTCGCGCTGGTTTATGCGGCCGACATAACCCAGTACATGCGCCGTTTCATCGGCCAGTGGATAATGACGCAGCAACTTGGCTTCGATGTCGACACCAGGGAAGCGGTGACGATTAACCGCGATTTTGGCGACTTCCTCGGGTGTCAGGCTGATTTTTAGCGGGATACTTTCAAAGCGTCGGCGTTGTTTTTTGAGGCGGTTGAAACTTTTTACCTGGTCTTCACTGATGTCAATCAGCCTGGAGAGGTCTGCAAGTGTCTTGTCTATGTCCCGAACCTGTTCCGGGGTGACTTCCAGGCTGTAAGTTGGCAGATTCTGCGCAACAATGACACCATTTCTATCGTAAATGAGTCCTCTGACCGGTGGTAAAGGTACCAGTTTGACCCGGTTGTCCCGGGAAAGTGTGGTGTAGTGCTCATGGCTGCTGATTTGCAGGTTCGTCAACTGGAAAATCAGTAACAGCAGGCAGATAACGACAAACAGGCCGGCGGTCACTGCCCTGCCAAGAAACAGCTGACTCTCACGAAGATAATCTTTGATCTGGGTTTTCAGCATTTACAGGTGACTTTGCAGGCGATGCTGGGTTTCACTCATGACAATGAACAGCCATGGCCAGATAAGAAGGCCGATTATCGGTGGCAGCCAGTACTCCAGTCCGGGCGTGATATCGCGGGTGATTCCTAAAATCCAGAATTGAATCAGGTTTTCAAGCGTGAGCAGGGCCAATACCACCAGGCTTTGCTGCCAGAGCGGGAAAATGCGTGTCCGCTGATAGATTTTCAAGGTAATGAAGGCCACCAGTGAAAGACTGAGGGCATGTGCACCCAGCAGGTTGCCGGTCATGACATCCAGTAATAAACCGGTTAGCCAGGCACTGCTGATGCCCACCCTTTCCGGTGACATCAGGCACCAGTAAACCAGGAACAGGGCAAGCCACTGTGGTCTGAGATGCTGGGCCCAGTCAGGCATTGGAATAATGCTTAACAGCAGGGCAACAATAAAACTGCCAATAACCAGGTAGGGTGCTGTCATCAGTCGGCTGTTCATAATGGAATCTCTTCCTGGGAGGCGTTTTCGGTCTCGGTTGTTGAGGCTTCAACCGGATCCTCCGTCTCAGCCTGGGGCTCATTATCAATTGTTTCTGTCACTTCTGCGTGCTGTTCTATCGTCCATACCAGCAGCACTTCGCGACTACGGTCAAGGTGTGCCAGAGGCGTGGCATTTACGGAAGAAAAATGCTGCCCGGCTTCCTGGAAAACTTTCTCAACCCTGGCGACCGGGTAACCTGGTGGAAAAACCCCGCCCAAGCCGGATGTCACGAGCGTGTCGCCCGGCTTGATGTCGGCATTGCGTGGCAGAAAGGGCAGGCTGAGGCGGTTTATCTCGCCTGTGCCGACAGCCACGGTGCGTAATCCATTGCGGGAAACCTGTACCGGAAGTGCATGACTGGCATCAGTAATGAGTAACACACTGGAATTGATGGGTGATGTGCTGATGACCTGTCCCATGACCGCATGGGCATCCAGTACTGGCTGGCCGACGAAAACGTCAGAGCGAGTACCTTTATTAATTACAATCTGCTGTCGATATGGATCGAGTTCAACGGCAGATAATTCGGCAATTAGCACCCGTTCGCCTACCTTGAAAGAGGAATCCAGCAGGTTCCTAAGTCGCAGGTTTTCAGCTTCGAGTGCTTCGAACTTTTGTAACCTGGCCTGTAGCAGAATTTTTTCTTTCTGCAATTCACGGTTTTGCTCCAGCAGACTTCGCTGATCACTGGTGGTTTCACTTAACCATTCCGCAATTGATGTGGGCGAATCGGCAACCAGCAGTAACGGGTGCGTTATAAATGACAGGGCTGAACGCAAAGGCTGAAGAACCTGTGAGCGGTGATCGACAATCATCAGAAGCAGGGACAGCGTTACCGCAATGAATACACGGGTTGATAACGCCGGTCCTGCTGCGAATATCTGTTTGATAGTGTTACCTCTCCGGAATAGCGGGTCTTACTCTACGGTGAACAGATCACCGCCGCGTTCATCCATTAATTCCAGTGCGCGTCCGCCACCCCTGGCAACACAGGTCAGAGGGTCTTCCGCTACGATAACAGGCAGGCCGGTTTCCTCTTCAATGAGCCGGTCGAGATCTGTCAGCAAGGCGCCGCCACCGGTTAACACGATACCGCGCTCCGCAACATCCGCACCCAACTCGGGCGGGGTCTGTTCCAGTGCTTTTTTGACGGCATTGATGATTCCGGTCAGCGGTTCCTGCAGGGCTTCGAGAATTTCGTTGCTGTTCAATGTAAAACTGCGGGGTACGCCTTCAGCAAGATTACGTCCCTTGACTTCGATTTCACGGACTTCATTGCCTGGAAACGCAGTGCCAATCTCTTTTTTGATTCTTTCAGCAGTGGCTTCGCCGACCAGGGTTCCGTAGTTACGGCGTATGTAGTTGATGATGGCTTCATCAAATTTGTCACCACCGATACGTGCCGAATTGGAGTAGACGATGCCGTTAAGTGACAGGATGGCAACTTCCGAGGTGCCGCCGCCAATGTCCAGTACCATCGATCCACGTGCTTCTTCCACCGGCAGTCCGGCGCCAATAGCAGCCGACATGGGCTCTTCGATCAGGTAAACCTCGCGGGCACCAGCACCGGCAGCAGATTCACGGATGGCGCGGCGTTCAACCTGGGTGGAACCACAGGGAACGCAAATCAAAACGCGGGGACTTGGACGGATAATCTTTGATTCATGTACTTTGTGAATAAAGTACTGCAGCATTTTTTCCGTTACAGTGAAGTCAGCAATAACGCCATCTTTCATTGGGCGGATGGCGGTAATGTTGCGGGGAGTTCTACCGAGCATCTGCTTGGCCTCTTCACCAACAGCAGCCACCGATTTCTGTCCGCCCCGGGAAGGATCCTGGCGGATGGCAACGACTGATGGTTCATTCAGCACGATTCCCTGGTCGCGTGCATAAATCAGGGTGTTGGCTGTGCCAAGGTCGATTGACAGGTCGTTGGAAAAAATCCCGCGTATACGTCTTAGAAACATTCTGAACTACTTTCCTTTGGTGGGTGTATATGAGTAGCCCTTGGGTCATGGGCTTAATAATTAGCGTAATCTAGCAATGCTTGCTGGTAACAGCAAGGTGTGTGCGAGTAATACTTCAATGGGTTAATTTATACAGAGTTTAATGGAAATTATCATTATAAAGTGAGAAACAGTCTAAAGTTATCCTGTAAATTGCCGTTAGCATCACCGGATAAGAAAAAAATCTGGGGGAAGATGAATGTCCGCAAACAGTTTTATTCAGTCAGTTGATGACAGAACCAGCCTGGCTGGCGCCAACAAACTTGAAGTGCTGTTATTTAGCCTGGGTCAGGATGCCGAGTCAGAACGTGACGAGGTTTTTGGCATTAATGTCTTTAAGGTTCGCGAAGTTATGCGTGTTCCCGAGATTACCCAGGCACCCGATATGCCGGATGCTGTAGAGGGTATGGTCAGCCTGCGTGGCGCAATGGTGCCAGTGGTCAACCTGCCGAAATTCTGTGGCGTCAAGTCAAACCGCAAACCCAGTATCCTGATGATTACCGAGTACAACAAGAATGTGCAGGGCTTCCTGGTAGATTCTGTTGACATGATCCAGCGTCTTAGCTGGGATGAAGTCAAGGCACCACCACCCATGCTGGCAAGCCGTCTCGGCGGGCTGGTTACAGCGGTTACCGAGTTGAAAGACAAGCGCCTGGTGATGATCATGGATGTCGAGAAAGTGCTGGCTGAAACGGCTGGTTTCTATGACGATGACATGGTCTTTGAAGGTATCCTTGAAAATGAACGTAACCGGGATCACACCGTAGTTTTTGCGGATGATTCCAGTGTAGCGCGCTCGCAGATTGTGGGAACACTTGATCGCATGGGCCTGCGGCATTTAAGTGCAATCAATGGTGCCGAGGCCTGGAAAATGCTGCAGAATATTGCCGATCATTGTGATGCTACTGGTCGGGATATCAAAAACGAAATCAGCCTGATCCTCACGGATGTCGAAATGCCGGAAATGGATGGCTACGTGCTGACCCGAAAAATCAAGGCCGATAATCGCTTTGATGGTATTCCTGTTGTTATGCATTCCTCGCTGACGGCGGGGCAGAACCAGAACCTGGGGCGCAATGTTGGCGCGGATGCCTATGTGTCGAAATTCCAGCCCAGGGAGCTGTCAGCAAAACTTGAAGAAATGATCCATGGTGCAGACTGAGCTTTCCCCGGTCTCAATTTAACCCGGTTTAATGCACTTCCAGTAACAGCCAACGCTGTTTTTAGTCTTGGGATGTGATACCTTTTGCAGCTTTATCCAACCTGACGGATAGCCGAACAGCTAGCAGAGGTAAACATGTCCCTGACACCAGACGATGTTCAGAAAATAGCGCATCTGGCGCGATTGGCTGTAACAGACGATGAGAAAACGGCAGTTGCCACAGACCTGACAAATATTCTCGATCTTGTTGAACAGATGGAGAAAGTCGATACCCGGAATGTCCTGCCCATGTCGCACCCTCTGCACATGACGCAAAGGCTTAGACCCGATGTGGTTTCTGAATCCGACCAGCGTGAAAAATTCCAGTCGATAGCACCCGCTGTTGAAAATGGCTTGTACCTCGTCCCCAAGGTAATCGAGTAATCACATGCATAACAAGAGTATCGCAGAGCTTGCGGCAGGTTTGCGCGCAGGCGAATTTACCAGTGTACAACTGACTCAGTATTTTCTTGACCGCATTAAAAAATTTGACGGCCAGTTAAACAGTTTTATTACCTTGGCTGAAGAGGATGCCATCAGGCAGGCCGAAGCGGCTGATGCCCGTATACAGGCGGGTGAAGAAGGTTTGCTTATAGGTATTCCGATAGCCCACAAGGATATTTTCTGTACAGACGGGGTTCGTACATCCTGTGCTTCAAAAATGCTGGATTCATTTGTTTCACCCTACGATGCGACAGTCGTTACTAAAATGAAGCAGGCTGGCGTGGTTATGCTGGGTAAAACCAACATGGATGAATTCGCCATGGGTTCATCCAATGAAACCAGCTGGTACGGCCCGGTCAAAAACCCCTGGGATACCGGGACCGTCCCCGGTGGTTCATCCGGTGGCTCAGCCGCGGCGGTGGCGGCAAGACTGGCAGTCGCTGCTACAGGGACTGATACTGGCGGCTCAATCAGGCAGCCTGCCGCACTTTGCGGTATTACCGGCATTAAGCCCACATACGGTCGGGTTTCACGTTATGGCATGATCGCTTTTGCTTCCAGTCTGGACCAGGCGGGACCAATGGCGGCCAATGCCGAGGATGCCGCCATTCTATTGCAGGCAATGGCTGGCTTTGATGAGCGCGACTCAACATCGATGCAGGCCGATGTACCGGATTATATGAAAGGGCTGAACAATGAGCTGGCCGGTCTGAAGATAGGTGTTGCAAAAGAATATTTTGGCGAGGGCCTTGATTCCCGGGTTGAAGCCTCCGTGCGTGCAGCAATCGAAAAATACCGTGAGCTCGGTGCTGAAATTGTCGATATCAGCCTGCCGAACTCGGGCCTCTCTGTGCCGGTATACTACGTGGTTGCTCCAGCTGAATGCTCATCCAACCTGTCCCGCTTTGATGGCGTGCGTTTTGGTCATCGATGTGAAAATCCCCGTGATCTGGAAGATCTTTACAAGCGATCCCGGGCTGAAGGTTTTGGTCCCGAGGTTAAGCGGCGCATCATGATAGGTGCCTATGCCTTGTCTGCCGGTTATTACGATGCCTACTACCTGAAAGCCCAGCAGATTCGCCACCTGATTTCAGATGATTTTGAACAGGCATTCAAACAGTGTGATGTCATCATGGGTCCAACTTCACCGACTACTGCTTTTAAGCTGGGTGAAAAATCCGATGACCCGGTAACCATGTATCTTTCTGATATTTATACGATTGCCACCAACCTGGCTGGCTTGCCTGGCATGTCGATTCCCTGTGAACCGGTTGATGGCATGCCTGTTGGCCTGCAGGTCATTGGGAACTATTTCGATGAAGCGCGATTATTAAATGTTGCGCATCGATATCAACAGGTAACTGACTGGCATCAACAGGTGCCAGAGAGTTTTAAATAGAGTCTGGAGCGAAACCGATTATGCAATGGGAAACAGTTATCGGGCTTGAGATTCATGCCCAGTTAGCAACTAAATCAAAAATTTTCTCGGGGGCGTCAACTGCATTTGGCGCAGAACCTAACACGCAGGCCTGTAACGTTGACCTGGGTTTGCCTGGTGTGTTGCCTGTATTGAACCAGCAGGCAGTACAAATGGCTGTTCGCTTTGGTGTTGCCATTGACGCTGAACTGGGCCGCCGTTCCGTTTTTGCCCGCAAAAACTATTTTTATCCTGATTTACCGAAGGGTTACCAGATCAGCCAGTTTGAGCTGCCCATTGTTGGCAAGGGAAGCGTGGACATTATTCTGGAGGATGGAGAGGTTAAAAAGGTTGGTGTTACGCGTGCGCATCTTGAAGAGGATGCCGGTAAATCCCTGCATGAGGATTTTCACGGTATGACGGGGATTGACCTGAACCGGGCAGGCACGCCATTGCTGGAAATTGTCTCTGAACCGGATATGTCTTCGGCTAAAGAGGCAGTGGCTTACGCGAAAAAAATTCACCAGCTGGTTCGTTATATAGGGATCTGCGACGGCAACATGCAGGAAGGTTCATTCCGTTGTGATGCCAACGTTTCGATTCGCCCGAAAGGTGAGGAAAAGCTGGGAACACGTGCTGAGCTGAAAAACCTCAACTCGTTCCGCTTTCTGGAAAAAGCGATTAATTTCGAGATTGAACGACAGATTGACGTTATCGAGTCAGGAGGACAGGTGGTGCAGGAAACGCGCCTGTATGATGCGAACAAGGACGAAACGCGTTCCATGCGTTCCAAGGAGGAGGCTAACGATTATCGTTATTTCCCTGATCCCGACCTGTTGCCAGTCGAGCTCGATGATGCGCTGATTGATAGCGTGGCAAGCGCATTGCCAGAATTGCCGGATGCCAAGCGAGAGCGCTTTGCACAGGAATATAGCCTGTCTGATGCTGATGCAGACCAGTTAACCGGCAGTATTGATGTGGCGGATTATTATGAGCAGGTTGTGAAAGCCTGTAGTGATGCGAGGCTGGCAGCCAACTGGGTGAACGGTGAACTCACTGCTGCCCTGAACAAGGCTGACGTTGCATTTGAGCAGTCGCCTGTGACCGCTGAACAGCTGGGCGGCTTGTTGAGCAGAATTGCGGATAACACGATTTCCGGAAAAATTGCCAAGCAGGTTTTTGAAGCAATCTGGAATGGTGAAGGTGATGCTGATGCAATCATTGAAGCCAGGGGTCTGAAGCAGATTACCGATTCCGGTGCGATTGAGAAAATTGTGGATGAAGTTATCGCCAATAATCCACAGCAGGTAGAAAATTTCCGTAATGCTGATGAGAAGAAGCGTCCCAAGATGCTGGGCTTTTTCGTGGGTCAGGTGATGAAGGAATCCAAAGGCAAGGCCAATCCCCAGCAGGTAAATCAACTGTTGAATGAAAAACTGGGTTAGATTTCCCCGGCTTTTTACCTGAGCCTTGTCTTGCATGCAGCAGATTCTTGCAGATAACCGGTTGCTACTCATGGAAGGGGCAGTTGTAGAACGATTGCGCCGTGGCAGTGATTGCAAGCTGCACTCCCAGCTGCTCAATGCACCGCTGATATATGACGCAAAAGGCAGCAAGGCCCTGATTGAAATTTATCAGGAGTATGTTGATATTGCTGCTGAAGCCGCTATTCCCATCTTGCTGTGTACGCCAACATGGCGAGCCAATGAAGCAAGAGTGCATGCCGCAGAAATTTCAGCTTCAATCAATCTCGAGGCAGTGAAATTTTTGCAGAAGTTTCGAGATGCACAAATTCATCCAGGCAGTGAAATAAAAATCGGTGGTTTGGTGGGGTGCAAAAATGACTGTTACCAGCCCGCTGAAGGATTATCGATAGCGCAGGCACAATCATTTCATCAATGGCAAGTAGAACAACTTGCTCTCGGTGAAGTTGATTATCTCATTGCCGAGACATTGCCTAATGTGAACGAAGCGCTGGGCATTGCAAAAGCCATGGAATTGACAGGTTTGCCTTATATCATCAGTTTCGTCATTTCCAGAGATGGACGTATGCTGGATGGAACCCGTCTTAATGATGCTGTGAAATATATTGACCTTAATACTGCTGAGAAGCCACTGGGTTACATGGTGAACTGTGCCTACCCAACATTTCTATGCGCGCAGAATCAGCCTGATGAATTGTTTGAGAGATTGATTGGTTACCAGGCTAATGCTTCTTCACTTGATCACTGTGATCTTGATGATGCAGACTGTCTGGAAGTTGACTCAGTGTCTGAGTGGGGACGAGCGATGCTTGAACTTAATCAGAAATATGGCATTAAAATCCTTGGGGGTTGCTGCGGTACAGGTGGTGATCATCTGCAATACATCGTGAGCAACAGGGAATAGCTGGCCAGTCTGCAGTTATTTTATTTTTGTATAAAGGCTATTATGAGTAAAAGTATTGCAGGAGCTGATTTAACGTGAATTACCTTTATAAAATCTTACTGGCTGTGATGATAGTCATGTTAAGTGGCTGTATGAATACGTTTACTTCAAATGTTAAGGAGCAAGAGCGAAGAAGTGAAAACTTGCTTAAGATGACGCCCTGTCCTGAACCAAGGCCTCTGAGCTGCCCGCCGGGGGATGGTCCGGTCTGCGGAATCTATAAAGATGGTGGCGGCCTGGAATACAGTTCAGGCTGTATGGCCTGTACTCGTCGTGTGGTTGTTGGTTATATCCCGGGGGGCTGTCCCGTGAACAGAAAGGAAATTATTTATTAACATTGATGTGCGGTCTGCGCTCAGGTCTTGTGGATTGATCCGCTGCTGATGTTATTCATGTGATGACAGATACGCCAGATGTGGTAACTGCTGCGACGTAACCATCGAATGGCTTCCAGTCTGTCAGTTCCTTCGGGGACATCAGTTTTTCCCATTGCAATATCAGCCAGTAAGGCCTGCCTGATGTCCTCGGTCTTTATTTCCAGAAATTCAGAATTATGTGCAGCGATGGTTAATGCCTGCTGCCATTGACCGGTTTTGATTAGCCGGTGTATTTCGTTAATCCATGCCACGCTTTTTTGTTCTATCTGTGAGAGTTCCTGTGTCTGTCCGAGGGTCTCTGCTCTGTCGGCTTCTTCTTCGCAGCGTTCATGTAAACGCTGTAAATGATCGAGTGTATGTACTGTGGCGGTGATCAGCGGCCAGCTTTGCTTGTCATTGGGATACAGGTGTATCTGGTCTACATAGTTATGGGTTTTATCGAGGATAAGACCTATAACTGATAATTCCCTGGGATCTGTTTTGCCTTGTTCAACCAGTTGATGGTGATATTGAAACAGGCGCAGGGTTATTTCCTGCAGTGTAGTGCCGACAGCGGTCAGGGCGATTGCTGGCTCCTTGAGCAGGTTGCTGTCGAGTCGGTCCAGTTCGGCTATTTGAGGAGCAGGTACCAGGTATTGCATGAGCCTGGCAAACGACTGGGCAAAGGGAAGGATCAATGCCACACCAAGCAGGTTAAAACCGGAATGAAATGCGACCAATGCAATCTCGTTATTATGCAGCCCGCCAGGCATGAGGTTTTGCCAGGCCATAACGAAAGGTGACAATAGCAGGAGGGCTACAATGGCTGTCAGCAGGTTGTAAATGACATGCGAATAACCTGTTCTGCGGGTTTCCACGGAACCGCCCAGGGTGGCGATCGCGGCAGTCACTGTAGTGCCGACATCCATGCCGATAACCAGGGCTGCGGCCTGGGGAAAGCTGATTGTGCCGGCGTGCAATGCTGTCAGTGCTGTCGCAACGCCAGCGCTGGAAGACTGGGTTATCAGGGTGATGGTTATACCCAGCAGGACCAGTTGGATACGGCCATAAAAAGTGTCCTGCGGAAAGCTTGCCGGGGAGATGTGTCCTTCCAGGCCGGTCATACCCTGTTGCAGCATGCTGATGCCTACAAAAATCAGCCCGAATCCGGCCATGGCCAGGCCGGCAGAGGCCAGCCGCCTGTGGCTGAACAGATGGAGTAAAACACCAAGCAGAATCAGTGGTAACAACAGTGTCGAGAGCTGCAGTTTGATACCGAGCAAGGCCACCATCCAGCCGGTAATGGTGGTGCCCAGGTTGGCACCGAAAATGATGCCAAGTGCCTGTGGGAAAGTAAGTAAGCCGGCACTGACAAAACCAACAGTGGCAACGGTTGTGGCGCTGGATGATTGTAATATTGCTGTTGTGCCTGCACCGGTTAATGCGCCGGACAGGGGGCTGCGGGTAAACTGTGCCAGGGTTTTATGCAGATATTTGGCCGTCAGCCTTTTAAGACCGTCAGTCATGACGATCATGCCCAGCAGGAAAAGGCCCAGTCCGCCAGCAGCTTGAAAAAATACAGGTGACATCAAAACCTGGTCAATTGTTAACCGGCGTGAGCGGGTCCTGTTCGAAATGAATGCCTTGCAACCCGGTCAGCATGAACTGGCGGATATTCGCGTGATCATGATTTTCAGGGTATTGCAGGACATCAATCCGGTAGTAGTCACCGAAGCAGGTCAGGGTCTGCTCATCGGTAAGGCTGTTCAGTTTTGCGAATGCAAAAATTTTGCAGGATCCTTCATTGGTGCCCGCCTGATTGGCAACACTTCCATTCTGGAATGCAGTTGGCTTAAACGCATAATAGTGAGTGATTACTTCCATGGTTTCGTTAAATGAAACAAGTTCTGGAGTATTTTTTAGTTTATTTATTAAGTCTTCTGGTGTCATTTTGTTTGTTTGGTCGCCATGGCTACGGTATAGGTTTGTCCCTGTTTGATTTTCTTGTGATTGCCAAAAATTTCAGTAAAAGCCTTGGCAATGAATTTTCTCAGACCGGAAATAACCACCACGTAGATGCGTCCCCCCGGCTGCAAGCGTAAAAAGGCATCATAAAAAAACAGGTAGTAATGTTCTTTGGATGTCTTGGCTGGCAGGTTGGTAACCACCAGGGTGAAGCTTTCCTGGCCCAGGTGTTTGCAGCCGTCACTGAGGAAAATATTGACGTTTTCAATCTGGTTAAGCCGGGCATTTTTGTTGGCATATTCAATAGCAACAAAGTCCTTATCGACCATGGTGCAGAATCCCTCGCTGGCCTGTTTGGCGATGCTCAGGCCAATCGGGCCATAACCGCAGCCCAGGTCAAGTGCCTGTTCGTCCGGCCTGACCTGCAGGTGATCAAGCAGCAAGCGGGTGCCACCATCGATAGCCTTGGGTGAAAACAGTCCCCAGGTGGTATTAAATTTTAGTGTGTGACCCAGCAGTGTGTCTTCAAAACTGATGTCTTTGCGGAGTTGAGCAAAATATTCTTCTGTGAATTTGCCGTTGTTTGTCATGTGCTTGCCTGGTTCATGCCGGGATTGGTGTTTTGCTGGATAAAGTAATCAATCATTGTCAGGTATTCGTCCAGGTTTTCAAAGCGGTGATTGCCGCCCGCTTCAATGATTATCTGTTGGCCCTGGTAAAAGCGTATAGCATCACGGTAGTCGAGTACTTCGTCCCGTTCCTGCAGCAATACCAGGTAGTGCTCATCCACTCCTATCCGGCTTCTCTTGAGCTTTTCGAGCTGATCGATATGGTCCCGGGTTAATTCAAATATCTCACCGCTGCACCAGTGTTTATGCGTACCCAAATATGGAAGTAGCGTGTTGGCGGGATTAACTGCCGGATTGATCAATATCGAAGGGATTTTAAATTGCCGGTTTAGCCAGGTGGTATAAAATGATCCCAGCGATGAGCTGACTGTCGCCTGCGGCTGGTGTTCTATAATCAGTTTTTGCAGTATGTCTATGCAGTCCGATGGGTTGACCGGCAAGTCAGGCGTAATCAGACGGTCACGGCCAAAATATTCACGCAGAGTTTCTGCCTTGTTGCCTGTGCCGCAACTACCAAAACCGTGAATAAATAATATTTTGTTGCTTATTTTTGTGGACGGGCTAAGCATGCCTGTGGCCACATACCTGGCATTTTGGGTCGCGCTTGATGTTCAGGCTGCGCCACTCCATGTGCAGTGCGTCAAGAACCAGTAATCTTCCCTGTAAGGTTTTGCCTGCGCCGGTAACCAGCTTGATGACCTCGGCAGCCTGCATCGAACCGATGATGCCAACCACTGGAGCCAATACGCCATTTTCGGTGCAGCTTTCGTCTTCTTCGCCGTCAGTTCCGTACAGGCAGTTATAACAGGCGGAGTCTGCATTATTACTGAAGGTTGTAATCTGGCCCTCCCAGCGGATGGCGGCACCAGATACCAGCGGTTTGCTCTCCACGACGCAGAGCCTGTTTACCAGGAAACGGGTAGCAAAGTTATCGGTGGCATCTACGATGATGTCATGCCTGGCAATCTCAGTCTGCAGGCTTGCTTCATCGAGTAACTGCTTGATGATATTCACCTGGCAATCGGGGTTGAGTTTGCGTAACTGCTTTCTTGCAGACTTGACCTTGAGTTTTCCGATGCTATCGAAGTTATGAATGATTTGCCGCTGCAGGTTGGACAGGTCAACAGTGTCAAAATCAACCAGTGTCAGGTGGCCGGTTCCGGCTGCAGCCAGGTACAGGGCTACGGGTGATCCAAGGCCGCCCACACCGATCAGCAGAACCCTGGCATCCAGCAGTCGTTCCTGGCCATCTATGCCAATTTCCGGCAGCATGATCTGGCGTGAATAATGAAGTAATTTATTATCGTCCAAGGTGAAAGACCAAATCTGAAATGTGAACTGAGGATACAGGTTTTTATCAGATCAAGGCAAAAGCTGAATGAGAAAACGGAGTTTATATTTTATAAATGAGTATTTCGAATTCAGCTTATAACGCAGAGATGGGAAAAAGCTGATCCTCAGAGGTATTTGCGCCAGTGAGTAGGTCGCTGATCCCTGCAGCCATGCTTGATGGCCTGGTAACGTTTAATGAAGACTTTCTGGGTGCAGTTGGAATCACCTTTGGCGCAGCCATTGTTGGCGCGTTGTGTTTCTTCGGTGTAGTAGTAAAGCGCACGCTTCATACGGTATAACAGCTTGTTATCCAGGTGAAATCCCAGGTCAAGCAATATCGATTCAATTTGTTCCAGCGTGATATGCATGACGTCATAGCTGATACGCATGAAAGTGGGTGAAACAAAGTGGGCGTGTTTTACCCCTTCAAGGTCAGAAAGCAACATGATTGCAGTCTGCGCCTGATTGGGATCAGGGTGCAGCTTGCTAAAGGGAATTTCCCGGTGTTTCAACAGGCTGTCAGCTTGTGGCTCCATGCCAAGATACTAACCCTGTTATTCGATAAATCAAGGGGTTTTTGTGTGGTTGAAGTCCTGGCATTTCGGGCTGAAATGTCAGCGTTGCCCCAGGGTTATGCGCTCGTGTCCATGCAGGTCCCTGAGTGTTGCAACATTTCTTAAACCGGTTTGGCTGAAAAGCTGGCGCACGGCTTCGCCCTGGTTGAAACCGTGCTCAAGCATGAGAAAGCCGTCTGTCAGCAGAAAATCAGTGCAGGAGTCTGTGATGATGCGGATATCGTTAAGCCCGTCTTTGCCGGCAGCAAGCGCCGAGCGGGGTTCGAAGCGCAAATCCCCCTGCTGCAGGTGAGGGTCGTCAGTCTCGATGTAGGGCGGGTTGCTGATGAGCAGGTCAAATTTTTGGTTTTCCAGTTGTTCATACCAGTTGCTGGTCAGGGTGGTCACCGATGAAAAGCGGGCAAGGTTTAGTTGTGCAACCTTAAGTGTTTCGGCTGTCTTGTCCGTTGCCAGGATTTGCCAGTCGGGTCTTTCGTTTGCAAGAGCGGCTGAGATGGCACCTGTTCCGGTGCCCATTTCAAGCACCCGGGCATTTTTTTTTCTGACATAATTCAGTGCGGTTTCCACCAGTAATTCGGTTTCCGGTCGCGGGATCAATGTATCCCTGGTGACCTTGAGGGGTAGTCCCCAGAATTCTCTGGTGCCGGTGAGATAACTGACAGGCTCACCGTTAACGCGTTTTTCTATTAATGTTTCAAAGGCCTGTTGCCGCGATTCTTCCAGCAGGTGCTCTGGCCAGGCATACAGCCAGGCTCGGTTTTTATTTACGGCATGAGCAAGCAGGATGGCTGCTTCCAGGTTGAAGTCGGTGTCGTTGGCAAGTTCGCTGCTGGCCTGAAGTTGTTGTATGGCAACCTGCAGTGCCTGTTGCACTGTTTGGCTCAAGGTAAGTTACTCGTCTTCTGCCAGGCTGGCCAGTTGCTCAGCCTGGTGTTCCTGAAGCAATGGGTTAAAGATCTGGTCGAGTGAACCCTGCATGATTTCGTCAAGCTTGTAGAGAGTCAGGTTGATGCGGTGATCGGTCATTCTTCCCTGGGGGTAGTTATAGGTTCGGATTCTTTCTGAGCGGTCGCCACTTCCTACCTGCAATTTACGATTCTGGGCGCGTTCGCTGGCCTGTTGAGTCTGAACCTCGGCTAACAGCTTTGCCTGTAACAGGGACATCGCCCTGGCCTTGTTTTTATGTTGGGACCTTTCGTCCTGGCATTCAACAACCACGCCGGTGGGCAGGTGGGTGATACGTACAGCCGAATCGGTTTTGTTGACGTGCTGTCCGCCTGCGCCGGATGCCCTGAAAGTGTCGATGCGCAAATCACCGGAGTTGATATCAAAGGAATCAATTTCTTCGGCTTCAGGCAGGATGGCGACGGTGCAGGCAGAGGTATGAATTCGGCCTTGTGACTCGGTTTCCGGCACGCGCTGGACACGATGAGTGCCGGATTCAAATTTCAGGCGGGAATACACATCGTTTCCGGTGATGCGGGCAACGACTTCCTTGTAACCACCGAGCTCACCTTCGCTTTCGCTCATGATTTCCGGTTTCCAGCCGCGGTTTTCAGCATAGCGCAAGTACATGCGTAGCAGGTCGGCTGCAAATAAAGCGGCCTCTGCGCCACCTGTTCCCGCGCGGATTTCCAGAAAGATGTTTTTCTGGTCATTGGGATCCCTGGGTATTAGCAGTGTCTGTAATTCAGGTTCCAGTTTTTGCAGGCCCAGTTCAGCTTCTGCGATACTTTCGCTAGCCAGATCAGCCATCTCGGGATCACTGAGCATTTGTTTCGATTCGTTGATTTCATCCTGAAATTGCTGAAACTCACGGTATTTCTCGACAACCGGTTCGAGCTGGCTGTATTCCTGCCCCAGGCTCCGGAATTTATTCTGGTCATTCTGGATATCGGCATCAGCGAGCAATGCGGTGATTTCCTCGAAACGGTCAATAAGCGCTTCGAGTTTGTGTTGGATAGAAGCCTTCATTTTTGTTTGTCAGGCTGGTTGAGTTGGAATAATGCGTTGGCGGCGTCGAGGATCCGGGTGTCACCATTACTGCTGGCTTCGCGCAGCTGGCTGCTGGGAGCATGGAGTAGTTTATTGGTTAGCGTATGAGCCAGAAACGTAAGTGCTTCATCAGCGGATTTACCGTTTTCGAGCATGCGTTTGGCACGCTGCATAACTTCATCACGGGTGTTTTCTGCCTGGTTGCGGTAATTCTGGATCAGGTTTACCGCGTCAAGTGAGCGCAGCCAGGACATAAATTCATGGGTTTGCTGTAGAATAATTTCCCTGGCCTGTTCAGCCGCTTCCTGGCGTGAACGCAAATTGTCCTGGATTACTTCCTGCAGGTCGTCCACAGTGTAGAGGTAGATATCTTCCAGGTTGCTGACTTCTGGTTCGATGTCGCGTGGTACCGCGATATCAACCATGAAAATAGGTTTATGGCGGCGCTGTTTCAGGGCGCTTTCAACAGTACCTTTGCCCAGTACCGGCAGCGGACTTGCAGTAGAGGAAATCACGATATCAGCTTCAGGCAGATGTTGTGGGATTTCCGTCAGGCCAATAGCATAACCGTTAAACTGGCTGGCAAGTTCATGGGCTTTTTCAACCGTTCGGTTGGCAACAATCATGTGCTTGATGCCCTGCTGGTGCAGGTGACGGGCGGTCAGTTCTATGGTTTCGCCGGCTCCGATCAACAGGGCTGTCTGGTGTGTCGTATCGCTGAAAATCTGTTTTGCCAGGCTAACGGCGGCAAAGGCTATCGATACCGGGCTGGATCCAATTGCCGTATCCGTACGTATCTGCTTGGCGGCAGAAAAAGTATGTTGAAACAGGCGGCCCAGTAATTTTCCGGTAGCCCCGGCATCGTTGGCAGTCTGGTAAGCTGCTTTGACCTGCCCGAGAATTTGCGGTTCTCCAAGTACCAGGGAATCGAGGCCACTTGAAACGCTTAACAGGTGGGCAACGGCATTTTCTTCCTGATGGCTGTACAGGTAAGGGCTGACCATGGCCGCATCCAGCCCGTGAAACGCGCTCATCCAGTGGCAGATGTCGTCGCGTGTCTGATGAGTCGTGATGCAATAGAGTTCAGTGCGATTGCAGGTAGACAGAATAACGGCTTCTCTGACGCCTTCTTTTTCGGTAATGTTTCTTAAGGCTGCCACAATAATATCAGGGCCGAAAGTCAGATGTTCGCGGACATCGACCGGCGCTGTTTTGTGATTTAATCCTATGGCAAGCAGTGGCATAAAGAGAGTTTAATCGATTCGAATCGGTAAATTTTGTAATATCAATGGGTTAAATTCAAGTTTTATAGGTCTTGGGGAACTGTTCCAGGTCAATACATACTAATTAAATGGCTCTCTTGGATCCGGGTCGTAAAAAACTGGGGATGAATTTGTTTATTAATAGTCAAAGGCACTATGGCGAGTCTAGCATGGTGCTGACAATTGTTTTACTGACAGTTTTGCTGCTGGCGGGCTGTGCGACCTCAACACATCAATCCATGGATGTGACTCAAACGGAAGCGTCTGCGGCACTTCCGTTTTCTGAGACAGTAACGCCGGTAGAAGAGCTTGATGAGGATATCCTGTTTCATTTCCTGGTGGGTGAGGTTGCCGCGCAACGCGGTGATCTGCAGCTGTCCTACAATCATTACCTGCATACCGCCTTGCTGGCCAGTGATGGCTACTCGGCAAGACGGGCTACGCAAATCGCAATTTTTCTCAAGGACCAGGCCGCAACACTGAAAGCGGCAAATCGCTGGGTCAGAATTTCACCAAATTCCATTCAGGCTCGAAATACTGCTGCCGTTGTGAATTTCAGGGCGGGTGACCAGGCAAAAGCGCTGGAAAACCTGCATGCAGTTATTGAGATAGCAAAAGTCAGTGACAGGGATGGTTTCCTGATTGCCGCAGTATCACTGTCCAAGGAAAGTGATAGCGAGGCTGCGATAAATTTGATGCAGGCACTTGTGTCTCAATATCAGCAGGATGAAAAGGCTTTTTATGCCTACGCCGTGCTGTTGAGTGCACAACGAAAATATGAACCGGTACTCGAGGCCCTGGAAAAAGCCCTGGAAATAAAACCTGACTGGGTTAAGCCCAAGCTGTTGATGGTGCGGGTGTTGGTTGAATTCAAGTCACCGGCAGAAGCGATTACTTACCTGGAGACCGTGTTACCGCAACACCCGGATGATATGGAGTTGCGCCTGGTGTATGCCAAATTGCTGATTACCGTGGATCATGGGTTGTCCTATAAAGAGTTTGAAAAAATTTACCAGGCTGATCCTGAAAATACGGATGTGATTGCTGCGCTGGGTGTTTTGGCGGTTCAGCTCGAAGACCTTTCACTGGCAAAAAAATGGTGGTTGCGCCTGCTGGAGATAGGCGATCGGGAAAAAAGATCAGAGGCCGCGTTTCAACTGGGGCAGTTGGAAGAGCTGGGGGGTAACAAGTCTGAGGCCGAGAAATATTACCTGATGGTCAATCACGGCAAGTACAAGATTGATGCCCGCGTACGCCTTGCGCGTATCCAGGCTGACCTGGGTAAGATGGATAGTGCCAGGGATATGTTGCAACAGCTGCGTGTCCTGGAGCCGGAGCACGTGGTTGATTATTACCTGACCGAGGCACAGATTCTTCATTCTCATGCCTCGCAAGAGGAAGTTTTTGCCTTGTACAAGACGGCGCTGGACTCCAGGCCTGGCGACCTGGATTTGCTCTATTCACGGGCAATCTATGCTGCAGATGAGGGCTTGGTGGATATTGCTGAACGTGATTTAAGGCTGATTCTTTCGGTAAAGCCCGATCATGCTAATGCATTGAATGCGCTGGGTTATACGCTGGCAAACCAGACTGATCGTTACGCAGAGGCATTTGGACTGATTAAAAAAGCTTACGAATTGATGCCGGATAGCGCGGCCATTCTCGATAGCATGGGGTGGGTTAATTACAGGCTGGGTAATCTTGAAGAAGCGGAAAAGTTCCTGCGCAGGGCTCTGGATGAGCAGAATGATGATGAAATTGCAGCTCATCTTGGGGAGGTTTTGTGGATGATGGGTAAGCATGTTCAGGCGCGCGATGTCTGGTCCAGGGCGCTGAATGACTTCCCGGACAGCGATAAGCTGGCAGACGTTATCGGCCGCTTCAAGTAAGGATTCAAGTGATCAGCCGGTCTGTCTTTTTCCCAGCGCCAGCCAAGCTGAACCTGATGCTGCATATTGTTGGCAGGCGCGAGGACGGGTACCACTTACTGCAGACAGTTTTCCAGTTTCTGGATTTTTCTGATCAACTGGGATTTTCATTGCGCAATGATGGAGAAATCAGGCGTGTAACCCGCATAGACTCTGTTGCTGAAGAACATGACCTGGTGGTGCGTGCAGCGAAGCTGCTGGCGCAACAGTTGCCTGGTGCCCCGGGTGTGGATATCGAGATCAGGAAAAAGATACCCATGGGTGCTGGTCTGGGAGGTGGTAGCTCCGATGCGGCAACTGTGCTGCTGGCTCTGAATAAATTATGGGGCGCAGGTTTTTCCAGAGAACAGCTTGCCCGGCTGGGGTTGCAACTGGGTGCTGATGTACCGGTTTTTGTTAATGGTCTGGCTTCCTGGGCCGAGGGTGTGGGCGAAACCCTGGAGCCGGTTGAGCTTTCCCGGCCCTGGTATCTGGTGGTAAATCCGGGTTGTCATGTCTCAACTGCAGAAGTTTTTTCTGATTCAGATTTGACACGAAGTAGTCCCCTGACGACAATAGCCGACTTTCTGGCTCACGGTGGAAGGAATGACTGTGAGTCGGTAGTTGTAAAACGGCATCCGCAAATAGCCAGAGCCATGCAATGGCTGAATGGGTTTGCATCAGCCAGATTGACCGGAACCGGTGCATGTATCTTTGCATCTTTCGAGGTTGAATCGCAGGCGCAGGCCGTGCTGAATCAACTGCCGGTGGAATACACGGGATTTGTAGCCAGAGGGCTGAACCAGTCTCCTGTATTAAGCTTTTTATGAGTTATTTGGGGCGTCGCCAAGCGGTAAGGCACCAGGTTTGATCCTGGCATGCGTAGGTTCGACGCGCTCGCATAGCGAGCCGAACAGCCGAGTTTGCGAGGCTGGCCCGCAGGGCGAGGACGAAGTCCGAGTAATCCTGCCAGGCAGGATGATAATTTAAGACGTAGATTTTTGGGGCGTCGCCAAGCGGTAAGGCACCAGGTTTTGATCCTGGCATGCGTAGGTTCGAATCCTGCCGCCCCAGCCATTTTAATAGTCCGTCGATGTTTGTCGGCAGGATGAGAACCGTGCTCAGGTTCGACGAGCTCGCGCAGCGAGCCGAACAGCCGAGCATGCGAGGCTGGCCCGCAGGGTGAGGACGAAGTCCGAGTAATCCTGCCGCCCCAGCCATTTTAATAGTCCGTCGATGTTTATCGGCAGGATGAGAGCCCTATTAGGGTTTTATTATCAGTTTTAGACACTGTCGATAACAGGAGCTATTAAATGCTGGCTAGAGGAATGATGGTTTTCTCCGGGAATGCGCATCCGGAACTGACCTCAGAAATCGTGTCTAAACTGAATTTGCCATTAGGTAAGGCTATTGTTGGCCAGTTCAGTGACGGTGAAGTCATGGTTGAGATTCAGGAAAATGTCCGTGGCAGGGATGTTTTTGTGGTTCAGTCAACTTCGGATCCAACCAACGATAACCTGATGGAATTGCTGGTGATGATCGATGCGTTGCGTTGTGCGTCGGCTGGTCGAATAACGGCGGTTTTGCCTTATTTCGGCTATGCCAGGCAGGACAGGCGTCCGCGCTCGGCGCGTGTGCCGATTACGGCCAGGCTGGTAGCGAAAATGCTGGGAACAGCAGGTGCGGACCGGGTGTTAACCATGGATTTGCATGCTGACCAGATTCAGGGTTTTTTTGACGTGCCGGTGGATAATATCTACTCATCGCCGATTATGTTGCATGACGTCTGGCGCCAGGAGTATCCGGACCTGATGGTTGTGTCTCCGGATGTTGGTGGTGTTGTCAGGGCGCGTGCCTTGGCCAAACGTCTTGATGATGCTGATCTGGCGATTATCGACAAGCGTCGTCCACGGGCGAACGAGTCGCAGGTAATGAATATTATTGGTGATGTTGACGGTCGCTCCTGTGTACTGGTAGATGACCTGGTCGATACGGCTGGTACCTTGTGTAAAGCGGCTGATGCGTTAAAGGCGCATGGTGCGGCGAAAGTGGTTGCCTATTGTTCGCACGCAGTGTTGTCTGGTCCTGCAGTTGATAATATTACCTCGTCCCAGCTGGATGAGTTGGTTGTGTCCAACTCGATTCCGCTTAAGCCGGTGGCTAAAGAGTGTACTAAAATCAGGCAGTTGAGTATTGCGGGTATCCTGGGTGAAACGATGCGCCGCATTAATAATGAGGAATCTGTCAGTTCACTTTTTGTGGATTAAACTTAGTGGATTGGCGTTGTTGTTGCGCTTCGGCGTAATTTTTTATGTCACTGGCTCAGGTCGCATGAGCAGTGAATTTTTATTATTTGGAGAAAGTTATGAGTATCAGTTTTGAACTTGATGCTGTTTCCCGCAGCGATACAGGGAAAGGTGCGAGCCGCCGCCTGCGCAAAACGGGAATGGTACCAGGCATTGTTTACGGGGCTGCTAAAGACCCGCAGATGATTGCTGTCGCACACAATGTTTTAATTCAGCACCTGGAGCATGAGGCCTTTTATTCTCATATTCTGTCGTTGAATGTTGATGGTAAGAAGCAGAATGTGGTTTTGAAAGATCTGCAACGTCATCCTTCCAAGCCGTTTATTCTGCATCTGGATTTACTGCGTGTTCTTGCTGATGAAAAAATCAAGATGCAGGTTCCATTACACTTCCTGAATGAAGACAAGGCTGTTGGCGTGAAAGCTGGTGGTACAATCTCGCATTCAATCAATGATGTCGAGATCAGCTGCCTGCCGCAGAATCTGCCTGAATTCATTGCGGTCGATGTTGCTGCCATGGAAATCGGCGATGCGCTGCATCTTTCTGATATTGTCTTGCCTGAAGGCGTGGAAATTCCCCAACTTGCCCTGAGTGAAGATCATGACTTGGCAGTTGTTGCAATTGCTGCTGCAAAGGGTGGTCAGGACGAAGCTGAAGAAGAGGCTGGAGAAGAACCTGCTGGCGAAGAATAACCGGCAGCAAGCATCTGGTTTTGAAAATGGCCCGTTTACGGGCCATTTTTGTATTTAGGTGAAGCATTTTCAGGGTGAAATCACATGACTGATGGAATTCGCTTGATCGTGGGGCTGGGGAATCCGGGTAAAGAATACGAGCAAACCCGGCACAATGCTGGTTTTTGGTTTGTGGATGAGGTTGCGCGTGCCTTCGGTGTTACTTTTAAAAAAGAAGGAAAATTTTTTGCAGAGGTCGGCCGGATCTCTTCTGGTGGCACTGATTGCTGGTTGCTGAAGCCTGTTACTTTCATGAATCGCAGTGGTCAGTCGGTTGCGGCGATCGCAAATTATTACAAAATTTCAGCCGAGGAAATTCTGGTTGTTCATGATGAGCTCGATCATGATGCGGGCAGTGCAAAATTGAAAAAGGGAGGTGGCCACGCGGGTCATAACGGATTGCGTGACATTATCAGTGCAATCGGTACCAAGGATTTCCTGAGATTGCGGCTTGGTGTTGGTCATCCGGGTTCCAGTAAGCAGGTGGTTAACTATGTGCTGGGGCAGCCATCCAGAGATGATGCTGAGAAAATAATGGAAGCCATTGGTCGCAGCATTGGCGCGCTGGACAAGCTGCTGGAAGGCAGATTTCAGATCGCGATGAATGAGCTAAATTCATACTGATTTTCAACCAAGATGTCCGCTAGCGGACGCGTGTGTGAAAAAAATTGTATTAAATATGAGTTTTGGCACTAAATTTGATTGACATGCCTTGTGCCTTTAAGGAGAATACCGCCTCTTTTCTGGAGGGGTTCCCGAGTGGCCAAAGGGATCAGACTGTAAATCTGACGGCTCAGCCTTCGGAGGTTCGAATCCTCCCCCCTCCACCAAGTTTTGGTTTTTATCCTCATTTATTTAGTTTTGGGGAGGATGAGAGCCGGTAGAGGTTCGACAAAGCCGCAACGCGGCGGAGAATGTTGCGATAGCAACAGCCCGGAGGGTGAGGCCAGAGGCCGAATAATCCTCCCCCCTCCACCATAATTATTGAGAATCGGGCGTTTTGTATCGGGAATTCCGGTTCAGAATGTTGAAGCGCTCGGATAGATTTAAGTACTGCGCGGGTGTAGTTCAATGGTAGAACTTCAGCCTTCCAAGCTGAATACGTGGGTTCGATTCCCATCACCCGCTCCAAAATAGTTGGATATTTGCTTGGAAAACTGGGTTGAGCCATTAATTTAGAAGTTTTTACCGGTTTAGGCCCAGATAGCTCAGTTGGTAGAGCACACCCTTGGTAAGGGTGAGGTCGGCGGTTCAAATCCGCTTCTGGGCTCCAGTAGTTTAGCGAGTGCGTGTCAAGTTGGTCGCGCAACTGTTGTACCTTTAATTATTATTAACAATTCGGAGACTAGTTGGATGTCTAAGGAAAAATTCGAAAGAACCAAACCGCATGTGAACGTAGGTACGATTGGTCACGTTGACCACGGTAAGACGACGTTGACAGCGGCCTTGACGAAAGTAATGGCCGAGACCCACGGTGGTGAGTTGAAAGCGTTTGATCAGATTGATAATGCGCCGGAAGAAAGAGAGCGTGGTATCACGATTGCGACGTCACACGTTGAATATGAATCAGCGAAGCGTCACTACGCACACGTTGACTGCCCGGGACATGCTGACTACGTCAAGAACATGATTACCGGTGCGGCACAGATGGACGGAGCGATCCTGGTCTGTTCGGCAGCTGACGGCCCCATGCCGCAGACGCGTGAGCACATCCTGCTGTCACGTCAGGTTGGTGTTCCTTACATCGTTGTTTACATGAACAAAGCGGACATGGTTGACGATGAAGAGCTGTTGGAACTGGTTGAGATGGAGATTCGTGAGCTGCTGGATCAGTACGAATTCCCTGGTGATGACACGCCAATCATTGTTGGTTCTGCGCTCAAAGCGCTGGAAGGTGATCAGTCTGATATCGGTGCGCCATCAGTTGTCAAGCTGGTAGAAGCGATGGACTCATACATTCCAGAGCCAGAGCGTGATATTGACCAGGACTTCCTGATGCCAATCGAAGACGTCTTCTCGATCTCTGGTCGTGGAACGGTAGTAACCGGTCGTATTGAGCGTGGTGTTGTTAAGGTTGGTGAAGAGATTGAAATTGTAGGTATCAAGGACACCACCACAACAACCTGTACAGGTGTTGAGATGTTCCGCAAGCTGCTGGATCAGGGTGAGGCGGGAGACAACGTTGGTGTTTTGTTGCGTGGTACCAAGCGTGAGGAAGTTGAGCGTGGTCAGGTATTGGCCAAGCCGGGCTCGATTACGCCGCACACGCACTTCGAAGCAGAAGTTTATGTGTTGAGTAAAGATGAAGGTGGTCGTCATACGCCGTTTTTTAATGGATATCGTCCACAGTTTTATTTCCGTACCACTGATGTCACGGGTGCCTGTGACCTGCCGGAAGGCGTAGAGATGGTCATGCCGGGTGATAACGTGAAGATGACGGTTAAGTTGATTGCCCCGATTGCGATGGAAGAAGGCTTGCGCTTTGCGATTCGTGAGGGTGGTCGTACCGTTGGTGCGGGTGTTGTTGCTAAAATTATCGAGTAATTTTTTATACAACTCTAATTAAGGCGAGTCGCCCAGAGAGGGTGCTCGCCTTTGAGTTTTTCTGAAAAGGGAAACTTGAAACCAGGTAATAGGCCAGTAGTTCAATTGGTAGAGCAGCGGTCTCCAAAACCGCAAGTTGGGGGTTCGAGTCCCTCCTGGCCTGCCAAAATTGTTTGAAGTGAGAAATGCTAGATGAGTGCCAGCGTAGAAGTGCAATCAAGTGGAATGGATACAGTAAAGCTTATCGTTGCTCTGCTGGTGTTAACAGCAGGTGTGGCTGGCTTTTATCTGTTTGAGGATCATTCACAGTTATTGCGTGTGCTGGGTTTGCTGGCAATGGCTGTCGTGGCTGTGCTGATCGTGCTGCAAACAGCCGTAGGGCGAAATGTCTGGAGGTTTGCTGCAGATGCGCGCACAGAAGTGCGCAAGGTTGTATGGCCGACGCGACAGGAAACTATACAGACAACCCTGATCGTTATGTTCGTGGTGTTGCTGATGGGAATTTTTCTCTGGTTGATTGACATGATGTTGTTATCTGTTGTGAAAACACTGACCGGACAAGGGGGTTAAACGGGATGTCTCTACGTTGGTATGTTGTGCATGCGTATTCCGGGTTTGAAGCTCAGGTGAAGCGTTCACTTGTAGAACGGGTTGAACGTGCCGGTATGCAGGACAGTTTTGGTGAGATCCTGATTCCGACGGAAGAAGTGGTGGAAATGCGCGCAGGGCAGCAGCGTAAAAGTGAGAGGAAGTTTTTCCCTGGCTATGTGTTGGTTCAGATGGAAATGAACGATGAAACCTGGCATCTGGTCAAGGATGTGCCCAAGGTAATGGGTTTTATTGGTGGTACGGGCGATCGTCCTGCGCCAATTACTGAAAAAGAAGCGGATGCAATTCTGCAGCGCGTACAGGAAGGTGTGGATAAGCCACGTCCAAAAGTCCTGTTCGAGCCTGGTGAAGTGATTCGCGTTATTGATGGTCCGTTTAATGACTTTAACGGAGTCGTTGAAGAAGTGGACTATGACAAAAGCCGGATTAAGGTATCAGTACTGATTTTTGGACGTTCAACTCCGGTTGAGCTGGAATTTGGTCAGGTAGAAAAGGGCTAAAAGAATTTCTGCTCGTTAGCCAGGATTGTTGTCCTGAAAAGCTGAGGGGTGTTTTTTGTATCTAAAAATTGGGGAGCTGCGAGGCGTTAGTACCCATGGGAGATATTCATGGCTAAAAAGATACAGGCTTATATTAAGCTGCAAGTAAAGGCTCAGGAGGCCAATCCAAGTCCACCCGTTGGTCCAGCATTGGGTCAGCATGGTGTCAATATTATGGAGTTCTGTAAAGCATTTAATGCGCAGACTCAAAATGTTGAGAAGGGCCTGCCAATTCCTGTTGTGATAACAGTGTACGCAGATCGTTCGTTCACTTTCACGATGAAAACTCCGCCAGCTTCAGTTCTGTTGAAGAAGATTGCGGGTATTCAGAAAGGTAGCGGTGTGCCTAACAAGGATAAAGTTGGCAAGGTGTCCCGCGACCAGCTTGAAGAAATTGCGAAAATGAAAGAACCGGATTTGACTGCAAGCGATATGGACGCTGCTGTCAGAACAATTGCGGGCACAGCGCGCAGTATGGGTCTTGATGTGGAGGGCGTTTAATCATGGCTAAGTTGTCTAAAAGAGCCCGTGCTATCGCGGAAAAAGTTGAAATTGGCAAGGCGTATCCAGCAGAAGAAGCGTTTGCGCTGTTATCTGAATTATCTACCGTGAAGTTTTCTGAGTCGGTTGATGTTGCTGTGAACCTGGGTGTTGATCCTCGTAAATCTGACCAGGTTGTGCGTAGTGCCACTGTATTGCCTAAAGGTACGGGTCAGACTGTGCGTGTTGCGGTTTTTGCGCAGGGTGCAAATGCTGATGCAGCAACTGAGGCCGGTGCTGATATCGTTGGTTTTGAAGATCTTGCGGAACAGATCAAAGCCGGCAACATGGATTTTGATGTTGTAATTGCAACACCGGATGCAATGCGTGTTGTTGGTCAGTTGGGTCAGATTCTTGGTCCGCGCGGCCTGATGCCTAACCCGAAAGTGGGTACTGTAACTCCAAATGTTGCGGAAGCTGTGCAGAATGCCAAGGCCGGTCAGGTGCGTTACCGTACTGATAAGTCCGGTATTATTCACTGCCCGATTGGAAAGGTTTCTTTCTCTCCGGCAGATCTGAAAGAAAACCTGGAAGCCTTGCTGGCTGACCTGAGGAAGGCCAAGCCCAGTTCTGCAAAGGGTGTGTATATGCAAAAAGTCACGGTTTCATCCACGATGGGACCTGGACTGCTGATTGATCAGGCTTCTCTGGAGGCCTGATCGATCATAGCAAACTTTGGGGCCCTGCCTGGCTTCGTGGTAACGAAAGGTAGGCAGGTCATCAAAGACCGCAGGTGCGTTGACGCTTAATCGGTAGTTTGCCTGCGTAGATGGTGCTCCGGAATCAGGTTTATTTGATGTAGGTCTGGTGAAGGTGCGCAAGGGTGTGCGATTTAATTATCGTGCTTGTGTAAAAGAAGCATTTAGATGCTTCGATTTTATGAAAAGGTGACGACTTTGCCACTCAATTTAGAGCAGAAAAAAGTGATTGTCGCCGAAGTCGCAGATGTGGCTGGTAGTGCGTTTTCAGCAGTAGCTGCCGAGTACCATGGTCTGACTGTCGATGAGATGACTCTGTTGCGCAAAGAAGCGCGTAACAATGGGGTTTATCTTCGCGTAGTTAAGAACACATTGGCTCGTCGAGCTGTTGAAGATACGGATTTTTCCTGTATGCAGGAAGGTATGACTGGACCTTTGGTTCTGGCCTTCTCCCAGGAAGATCCAGGTGCTGCAGCCAGAGTCATGAAAGACTTCATCAAGGGCCATGACAAAATGGTCGTAACAATGGTTTCAATTGGCGGCAAGTTGCTTGACGCCAGCGAGCTGGAAACACTCGCCAAGATGCCTACTTACGACCAGGCAATCAGCATGCTGATGGCTGTCATGAAGGCTCCAGTCGAAAAACTGGCCAGAACCATGAAAGAGGTTCCTGGCAAGCTGGTTCGTACTGTTGCTGCTGTTCGTGATGCTAAAGAATCTGCGTAAGGCGTATTTGTTTAAGTTAATAAATCTGATTTAGGAGTTTTGAAATGTCTGTATCAAAAGACGATATCCTTGATGCTATTGCCAACATGACCGTAATGGATGTTGTTGAGCTGATTGAAGCAATGGAAGAAAAATTTGGTGTTACTGCGGCGGCGGCTGTTGCTGCGGCTCCTGCTGCAGGCGGTGATGCTGGTGCAGCTGCTGAAGAAAAGACTGAATTCGACGTAGTTCTGGCTGACATGGGCAGCAACAAAGTTGCTGTGATTAAGGCTGTTCGCGGTGTAACTGGTCTTGGTTTGAAAGAAGCCAAGGAAGCAGTTGAAAGTGCACCTACTACGCTGAAAGAAGGTGTTTCTAAAGAAGAAGCTGAAGATCTCCAAAAACAACTGGAAGAAGCTGGCGCAAAAGTAGAACTGAAGTAATTGCAGTCGCGTCAATCATTCGGCTGAAAAGCAGGCTGGCAGCCTTAGGGGTGCCGGCCTTTTCCTGCTTGTTGCTTATTTTTATAAGGACGGGCAGTAGCAGGATGGTAAAAATATTCGCAGGAGCGGATATTGTACTGGCCAACAGGGAAGGCAGTCAGGAGAAATACCCGAAATTGAAACGGGGTTTCTGAATTATTAAATTAAAGATGAACTCCGGCATGTACGGTAAAGCCCGCTAAGGGCCCGTTACAGTATCGAGTTGAAACTTTACATTTCTGAGGGACGGCAAGAATGGCTTATTCTTTTACTGAGAAAAAGCGTATCCGAAAAAACTTTGGTAAACGCCAGAGCGTTTTGGAAGTACCTTATCTGCTAGCTACGCAGATCGATTCATTTCGTAGTTTTTTGCAAGCTGACAATGCGCCGGGTGAGCGCGAACCTGTTGGTCTGCACGCGGCCTTTAATTCTGTTTTTCCAATAGAAAGCTATTCAGGCAATGCTGTTCTTGAATATGTTGAATACCGACTGGGTGAACCTGTATTTGATGTGCGTGAATGTCAGTTGAGGGGTGCTACCTATGCTGCTCCACTGCGCGTTCTGGTTCGTCTGGTTATTTACGATAAAGATGCACCTGCCGGCTCCAAAAAAGTCAAGGATGTCAAAGAGCAGGAAATTTATATGGGTGAGCTGCCCCTGATGACTGATAACGGTACCTTTGTGATCAATGGTACCGAGCGTGTTATCGTTTCACAGCTGCATCGTTCTCCTGGTGTGTTCTTTGATCATGACAAAGGTAAAACACACTCTTCAGGAAAATTACTATTCTCTGCGCGCGTTATTCCATACCGTGGTTCCTGGCTGGATTTTGAATTCGACCCGAAAGACTGCGTTTTTGCGCGTATTGACCGCCGCAGAAAGATTCCGGCGACTATCTTGCTGCGAGCGCTTGGATATGAAACCGAGGAAATTCTGGAAATGTTCTTTACCACGGATACTTTCCGCCTGGGTAAAGACAAAATCGAACTTGACCTGGTGCCTGAGCGCCTGCGTGGTGAAACCGCGATTTTCGATATCAAGTCCGGTAAAAAAGTGGTTGTTGAAACCGGTCGCCGCATAACCGCGCGTCATATCAAGCAGCTGGAAGCCGAAGGTGTTAACAAGCTGGTTGTTCCAGGTGAATTGCTTGTCGGAAAAGTGATTGCAAATAATATTGTCGATAAAGACACTGGTGAACTGATCGCCAATGCCAATGATGAAATTAGCGAAGAATTGATTGACGCGTTGATGGCTGCGGGTATTAAGGAAATCCAGACGCTGTTTACCAATGATCTTGATCATGGTCCGTTTATTTCCGATACCCTGCGTATTGATTCAACCACGACACAGCTGGAAGCCCAGGTTGAAATCTATCGCATGATGCGTCCTGGTGAGCCACCAACAAAAGATGCGGCACAAAACCTGTTTGGTAACCTGTTCTTCAGTGAAGATCGTTATGACCTGTCAGCTGTGGGTCGCATGAAATTTAACCGTCGTCTGGGGCGTGAAGAATCTGAAGGTTCAGGCACGCTTTCAAACGACGACATTGTCGATGTATTGAAGACGCTCATTGATATCGCCAATGGTAACGGCGTGGTTGATGATATTGACCACCTTGGTAACCGTCGTATTCGCTGTGTTGGTGAAATGGCGGAAAACCAGTTCCGTGTTGGTCTGGTGCGTGTTGAGCGTGCTGTTAAAGAACGTCTGGCACTGGCTGAATCCGAAGGCCTGATGCCGCAGGAAATGATCAACGCCAAACCTGTTTCAGCTGCTATCAAGGAGTTTTTCGGTTCCAGTCAGCTGTCCCAGTTCATGGATCAGAACAACCCGTTGTCAGAAGTAACCCACAAACGCCGTGTTTCTGCCCTGGGTCCTGGTGGTCTGACACGTGAACGCGCTGGCTTTGAGGTGCGAGATGTGCATCCAACGCATTATGGCCGTGTTTGTCCAATTGAAACGCCTGAGGGGCCGAACATTGGTTTGATTAATTCTCTGGCTGTTTATTCCAGAACCAATAAGTATGGTTTCCTGGAAACGCCTTACCGCCGTGTTGTTGATGGCAAGGTAACTGACCAGATTGATTATCTGTCTGCAATTGAGGAAGGTCGTTTCGTTATTGCCCAGGCAAGTGCCAATGTCGATAAAAATGGCAAGTTGACTGATGACCTGGTTTCTTCGCGTCACCAGAACGAATTTACCCTGTCGACTCCGGATGTTGTTGAGTATATGGACGTTTCGCCCAAACAGATTGTTTCTGTGGCGGCTTCCATGATTCCATTCCTTGAGCATGATGATGCCAACCGTGCCCTGATGGGTTCAAACATGCAGCGTCAGGCTGTTCCAACCTTGCGCGCTGAAAAGCCACTGGTTGGTACCGGTATGGAAAGAACTGTTGCGGTTGATTCCGGTGTGACTGTTGTTGCCAAACGTGGCGGCATGGTCGATTCTGTTGATGCCGCGCGTATCGTTGTTCGTGTCAATGATGACGAAACCACGGCGGGAGAGTCAGGTGTTGATATTTACAACCTGACCAAATACACCCGTTCCAATCAGAATACCTGTATCAATCAACGTCCATTGGTCAAGGCTGGCGATCAGATTGCGCGTGGTGACGTGCTGGCTGATGGTCCATCAACCGACATGGGTGAGTTGGCTCTGGGTCAGAACCTGCGCATCGCCTTCATGCCGTGGAATGGTTACAACTTTGAGGATTCGATCCTGATTTCTGAAAAGGTTGTTGATGAAGATCGTTTTACTACGATTCATATCAATGAGCTGACCTGTATGGCGCGTGATACCAAGCTGGGTTCTGAAGAAATTACCAGTGATATTCCAAATGTTGGTGAATCCTCTCTGGCCAAGCTGGACGAGTCAGGTATTGTTTATATCGGTGCTGAGGTACGCGAAGGCGATATCCTCGTTGGCAAGGTAACGCCGAAAGGTGAAGCCCAGCTGACGCCGGAAGAAAAGCTGTTGAGAGCGATCTTTGGTGAGAAAGCATCCGATGTGAAAGATACTTCCTTGCGCGTAGGTTCCGGTGTCGTTGGTACCGTGATTGATGTGCAGGTCTTCACCCGCGATGGTGTCGAGAAAGATGCCCGTGCCCAGCAAATTGATGAAGCTGAGCTGGATCGTGTGCGTAAGGACTTGAATGACCAGTTACGCATCATGGAAGAAGATACTTTCTCGCGTGTTGAGAAATTGCTGGTCGGCAAACTTTCAGATGGTGGTCCTGCGGGTCTGAAAGCGGGTACCAAGATAACCAAGTCTTACCTGGCTGAGCTGGAGCAGGACAAGTGGCTGGAAATGCGTCTGAAAAATGAAGATGCACAAAAGCAGCTGGAAGCTGTTTCAGATCAGATTGAAGCCACACGTGCTGACTTCCGTGAGAAGTTTGAAATCAAGAAAGGCAAACTGGCAACCGGGGATGACCTGGCGCCGGGTGTGCTTAAAATGGTCAAGGTTTATGTTGCAGTCAAGCGCCGTATCCAGCCTGGCGACAAGATGGCGGGTCGTCACGGTAACAAGGGTGTTATTTCACGCATTGTTCCTGTTGAAGACATGCCTTTCGACGAGAATGGTCGCCCTGTTGATATCGTACTGAATCCGCTGGGTGTTCCTTCCCGTATGAATATCGGGCAGGTACTGGAAACTCACCTGGGCTTTGCGGCCAAGGGTGTCGGCGAAAAACTCGGTGAAATGCTCGAGCAGCAAGCCAAAATCGCCGAGATCAGGCAGTTCATGGACAAGATTTATAACTTCAGTGGTCACAAGGAAGACCTGGATAGCCTGACTGATGAAGAAATTATCGAGATGGCCGGTAATCTGAAAGGTGGTGTGCCGATGGCTACACCGGTCTTTGATGGTGCCAACGAAGCGGAGATTAAAGAACTCTTCAAGCTGGCCGGAATCCGTGAAGATGGTCAAAGCATCCTGTTCGATGGTCGTACCGGCGAGCAGTTTGAGCGTCCGGTAACCGTCGGTTACATGTACATGCTAAAACTTAACCATCTGGTTGATGACAAGATGCATGCCCGTTCAACCGGTCCTTACAGTCTGGTTACACAGCAGCCTCTGGGTGGTAAAGCGCAACAGGGTGGCCAGCGCTTCGGTGAGATGGAGGTCTGGGCTCTTGAGTCCTACGGTGCTGCTTACACTTTGCAGGAAATGCTTACGGTTAAATCTGATGATGTTAATGGTCGTACCCGAATCTATAAAAACATTGTCGACGGTGATCACCGCATGGACGCAGGCATGCCTGAATCATTCAACGTGTTGGTCAAAGAGATCAAGTCGTTGGGTATCAATATTGAACTTGAGCAGGACTGAGGGTTGTTAAAATGAAAGATCTTCTGAGAATTTTAAAACAGCAGGGCCAGGCCGAAGAGTTTGACAGAATTCGTGTAGGTTTGGCTTCTCCCGACATGATCCGTTCCTGGTCATATGGTGAAGTTAAAAAACCTGAAACCATCAATTACCGTACCTTCAAGCCAGAACGTGACGGTCTTTTCTGCGCCAAGATTTTTGGTCCGGTAAATGACTACGAATGTCTGTGTGGTAAATACAAGCGCTTGAAACATCGCGGTGTGGTTTGTGAAAAATGTGGCGTGGAAGTTACCCTGGCCAAGGTGCGTCGTGAGCGTATGGGCCACATTGAACTGGCCAGTCCTTGTGCGCATATCTGGTTCCTGAAATCACTGCCTTCGCGTATCGGTCTGTTGCTGGATATGACCCTGCGTGATATCGAGCGTATTCTGTATTTCGAATCTTACGTGGTTGTGGATGCGGGTATGACGACCCTGGAACGCGGTCAGCTGATGAATGATGACCAGTACCTGGATGCAGTTGAGGAAAATGGCGACGAGTTTGATGCCCGTATGGGAGCTGAGGCAGTTCGTGAACTGCTGATTTCTATCGATATTCCCGCTGAAATCAAGCGACTGCGTGAAGAAATTACCACGACAAATTCTGAAACCAAGATTAAGAAACTGTCCAAGCGGCTGAAATTGCTGGAATCACTGGATAAATCAGGTAACAAGCCGGAATGGATGATCATGTCCGTATTACCAGTCCTGCCGCCTGAACTGCGCCCGCTGGTCCCTCTGGATGGTGGTCGTTTTGCGACTTCAGATCTGAATGATCTGTATCGTCGTGTTATCAACAGAAACAATCGTCTGCGTCGGCTGCTGGATCTGAATGCGCCGGATATCATTGTACGTAACGAAAAACGTATGTTGCAGGAATCAGTTGATGCCCTGCTGGATAATGGTCGTCGCGGTCGTGCGATTACCGGCACCAACAAGCGTCCTCTGAAATCTCTGGCTGACATGATCAAAGGAAAACAGGGTCGTTTCCGTCAGAACCTGCTGGGTAAGCGTGTCGACTACTCAGGTCGTTCGGTCATTGTAGTTGGTCCAACGCTAAAACTGCATCAGTGTGGTCTGCCAAAGAAAATGGCGCTGGAACTGTTCAAGCCGTTTATCTTCTCCAAGCTGCAGTTACGCGGCCTGGCGACAACCATTAAGGCCGCCAAAAAGCTGGTTGAGCGTGGTACCGGAGAAGTCTGGGATATCCTGGAAGAAGTTATTCGCGAGCATCCGGTTATGCTTAACCGTGCGCCAACATTGCACCGATTGGGTATCCAGGCTTTCGAGCCGGTATTGATTGAAGGCAAGGCGATCCAGTTACACCCGCTGGTCTGTTCGGCATTTAACGCCGACTTTGATGGTGACCAGATGGCTGTGCATGTACCGCTGTCAGTTGAAGCCCAGCTGGAAGCGCGTACCCTGATGATGTCAACCAACAACATTCTGTCACCTGCTAACGGTGAGCCGATTATCGTGCCATCACAGGATGTTGTCCTGGGTCTGTACTATATGACGCGTGAACGCATCAATGCGCTTGGGGAAGGCATGGTCTTCAGTAACCCTGAAGAGGTGCGTCGTGCTTATGAGACGGGTTCTGTTGATCTGCAGGCGCGTGTAAAAGTCAGAATCAAGCAGTACAAGGTTGATGAGAATGGTGAAAAAGTGCCATTTGTCAGTGTCATAGCCACTACTGTCGGGCGTGCAATGTTGTCCGATATCCTGCCCAAGGGTTTGTCATTTGACTTGATGAACCGTGCGATGGATAAACGTGCGATTGGCAGTATTATTAATACCTGTTACCGCCAGCTGGAAGTGAAAGATACGGTTATTTTTGCTGACCAGTTGATGTACACCGGTTTCCGTATGGCGACAGTATCAGGTGTTTCCATCGGTATTAATGACATGATGGTGCCTGAAGAGAAGGTCTCCATCCTGTCTTTGGCGGAAGCCGAGGTGAAGGAAATCCAGGAGCAGTATGCTTCGGGTGTTGTCACCAACGGTGAGCGCTATAACAAGGTTGTTGATATCTGGTCGCGTACGAATGACCAGGTAGCCAAGGCGATGATGTCCAAGCTGGGTAAAGAAGATGTGGTTAACCGTGAAGGTGAAACCGAGCAGCAGGATTCCTTCAACTCCATCTTTATGATGGCTGACTCCGGAGCTCGTGGTTCTGCCGCCCAGATTCGTCAGTTGGCGGGAATGCGTGGCCTGATGGCCAAGCCGGATGGCTCTATCATCGAGACCCCCATTACGGCGAATTTCCGTGAAGGTCTGGACGTATTGCAGTACTTCATCTCGACACACGGTGCACGTAAAGGTCTTGCGGATACCGCATTGAAAACGGCTAACTCCGGTTACCTGACGCGTCGCCTGGTTGACGTGGCCCAGGACATGGTTGTTGCAGATGATGACTGTGGTACAGAAAATGGTATGCCAATGTCGCCGATCATTGAGGGTGGTGATGTTGTCCTGCCATTGCGTGATCGTATCCTTGGTCGTGTAACGGCTAAGCATGTCTACAAGCCGGGAACCGATGATGTGATCTGTGAAGGTGGCACACTGCTTGATGAAGCCTGGGTTAATCGTCTGGATGAAGAAGGTATTGACCACGTAGTGGTGCGTTCTTCTATTACCTGTGATTCCCGAGTTGGGGTCTGTGCCAAGTGTTATGGTCGTGACCTGGCTCGTGGTCACCTGGTGAATAAAGGTGAGGCTGTCGGTGTTATCGCTGCCCAGTCTATCGGTGAGCCGGGCACACAGCTGACCATGCGTACTTTCCATATCGGTGGTGCTGCATCCGGTTCGGCTGCGGCAAGCAGTTATGAAACAAAACGTGCCGGTACAGCTAACTTTGAAAACATCAAGTCTGTAGAAGATTCACATGGCAAGGCTGTAACGGTTTCCCGTTCCGGCGAAATTCTGATTGTTGATGAATTTGGTCGTGAATCTGAACGCTACAAGATTCCATATGGTGCCGTTTTAAACGTGAAAAATGGTGAAGAGATTCCAGGTGGTCATGTACTGGCAAACTGGGATCCGCATACGCATCCGGTTATTACTGAGGTAGCGGGTAAGCTCGAGTTTGTTGACTTTATTGATGGCGTTACTGTTCAGAGCCATACCGACGAGGTAACGGGACTTTCTTCGCTTATTATTATGGATCCCAAGCAGCGTCCATCTGCAGGTAAAGATCTTCGCCCATTGATGAAATTGATCGGTGAAGATGGTAAAGACCTGTGTCTTGCGGGTACTGACCTGCCGGCGGCCTATGCGTTGCCAGCAGATGCTGTTATCAACGTGAAGGATGGTGATGTTATAGGCATTGGTGACGTGCTTGCACGTATCCCGCAGGAATCCTCCAAAACCCGAGATATTACCGGTGGTCTGCCGCGTGTTGCTGACTTGTTCGAAGCGCGTAAGCCAAAAGAGCCAGCGATTATGGCTGAAGCGGCTGGTACGGTGAGCTTTGGTAAGGAAACCAAGGGTAAACAGCGACTGGTGATTACTGATTCAGAGGGTGAAGCTATTGAAACCCTGATCCACAAGTGGCGTCACCTGAACGTGTTTGAAGGTGAGCACGTGGAAAAAGGTGAGGTGATTGCTGATGGAGAGCCGGTTCCGCACGATATTCTGCGTTTGAAAGGTATTATTGAACTGGCCGAGTACATGGTTAAGGAAATCCAGGATGTTTACCGTTTGCAGGGTGTAAGGATTGATGACAAGCATATTGAAGTGATCGTCCGCCAGATGTTGCGTAAAGTTGAAATTCGCAATTCTGGTGATACGCCATTGTTGCGCGGTGAGCAGGTAGAAAGATCCAGGTTGCTGGAAGAAAATGAAAAAGCGGTTGCAGAAGGTAAGCAACCTGCAATTTATGAGCATGTTCTGCTGGGTATTACAAAGGCATCCCTGGCAACGGAATCGTTCATTTCAGCGGCTTCGTTCCAGGAAACAACCCGTGTTCTTACCGAGGCGGCCGTGCGAGGTACCAGTGATAGTCTGAATGGTCTCAAGGAAAATGTCATCGTGGGTCGGCTGATACCGGCCGGAACAGGCTTGTCTTTCCATAGCGAGCGTAAAAAACGCCGGGCCATGGTTGTCGACGAGGCTGCTGAAGGTCCGGTCGAAATGGCGGCAGAAGATGTCGAAGAGGCAATCAAACAGGCTCTGAATACTGAAGTAGATCAATAAGGTCTCATCAGTAAATCCCGTCAATTTTGAGTGTTCCCGGTAAAACAGGGGAAGGGTGTTTGCCCTCCCCTTTTGTTTTGGGGGAAAGAATTTTTCAGAGGAACTAAAAAAAACGCGTTCTGAATAACGTAATTGCTTGACAGGAGGTCGGGCGCACGCATAGAATGCGCGCTCTTTTTTGCAGGACTTTGTAATTATCCTGTAAAGGTTTCTTGATAAAAAAAGAAGCCAAATAAATAGATTTGACAGGATTCTGATGCTTAAACGTGGCAGAAGGGTCCTTTTGCTCGTTAAATTAGCGTGAAAACGCCGAAAAATCGTCCCACGGAGTGACGGAATATATGGCTACGATAAACCAATTGGTACGTAAACCTCGTAGAAGAAAGGTTGAGAAGAGTAATGTCCCTGCATTGGAGGCATGCCCTCAAAGAAGTGGTGTGTGTACTCGTGTCTATACAACTACCCCTAAAAAACCAAATTCGGCCCTGCGTAAGGTCGCCCGTGTGCGTCTGACTAACGGCTATGAAGTGACTTCATATATTGGTGGTGAAGGTCATAATCTTCAAGAGCACTCGGTTGTGCTGATTCGTGGCGGACGTGTTAAGGATTTGCCTGGTGTGCGTTATCACACTGTTCGTGGAACCCTGGATACTTCTGGTGTCGAAGCGTCGTAAAGCGCCGTTCCAAATACGGCGCGAAGCGTCCTAAAAGCTGAATTGAGTTGAGAATGAGAATAAAATGCAAGAAGAAGAGTTGCAGCAAAACGTGAAGTTATTACCTGATCCAAAGTACAAGAGTCAGTTGCTCGCGAAATTTATCAACATGATCATGGTAGATGGTAAAAAATCAGTTGCTGAAAAAATTATCTACGGTGCGCTTGATGGTGTTGTAGCTAAAAAAGGTGGTGATCCACTGGAAGTCGCTGGAAGGTGCTCTGGAAAATGTGCAGTCCTGCAGTCGAGGTTAAATCCCGTCGTGTTGGTGGTGCAACCTATCAGGTGCCAGTTGAAGTGCGTCCTGCGCGTCGCAATACATTGGCGATGCGCTGGTTGATTGATGCTTCAAGAAAGCGCAGTGAAAAATCCATGGCTCAACGTCTGGCGGGTGAGCTGCTGGATGCGTCTGATGAGAAGGGTACTGCGGTTAAGAAAAAAGAAGATACGCATCGTATGGCCGAAGCCAACAAGGCTTTTGCTCATTATCGCTGGTAAGAATAGTCACCCGGCATTGATTTGGGAAGCTGATTGTGGCGCGTAGTACACCAATTAATCGGTACCGCAATATCGGCATCATGGCCCATATTGATGCGGGTAAAACGACAACTACAGAACGGATTCTGTATTACACGGGGGTCTCACACAAGATTGGCGAGGTTCATGATGGTGCGGCCACCATGGACTGGATGGAGCAGGAGCAGGAGAGAGGGTATTACAATTACTTCGGCAGCAACAACCTGTTTCTGGAGTGGCATGGATAAGCAATTCGAGGAGCATCGATTCAATATTATTGATACTCCGGGGCATGTTGACTTCACTATTGAAGTTGAGCGTTCTTTGAGGGTTTTGGATGGTGCTTGCGCGGTTTTCTGCGCGGTTGGCGGGGTTGAGCCTCAATCAGAAACGGTCTGGAGACAGGCTAACAAGTATGCAGTCCCAAGGATTGCGTTTGTTAACAAGATGGATCGCATGGGCGCGGACTTCCTGCGGGTGGTTGAGCAGATAAGGAACAGGCTGGGTGCCAGTCCGGTTGCCATGCAGTTGAACATCGGCGAAGAGGAAAGCTTCAAGGGTGTTGTAGATCTGGTCAAGATGCAGGCGATCTACTGGAAAGAAGAGAATATGGGAATCGAGTTTATTGAGGAAGAGGATTCCTGATGAGCTCAAGGCAGAATGTGCAAGATCTGCGAGAGACATTGGTTGAGGCGGCTGCTGAAGCAAATGAAGAGCTGATGGACAAGTATCTCGAAAGTGGTGAATTGACCATTGACGAGATTAAAGCAGGGTATCCGCATCAGAACACTGGCGAATGAAATTACGCCGGTATTTTGTGGGTCTGCATTCAAGAACAAGGGTGTTCAGGCGGTTACTGGATGCAGTGATTGATTACATGCCATCACCGATCGATGTGCCGGCGATCAATGGTGTGCTTGGATGATGCAGATCACACGCCGGCTGAGCGTCACTCATCAGATGATGAGCCGTTTGCGGCATTGGCTTTCAAGATTGCGACTGATCCTTTTGTTGGGACGCTGGCTTTCTTCAGGGTTTATTCCGGAGTCCTGAAATCGGGGATCAGGTTTATAACCCGGTCAAAGGTAAAAAAGAGCGGATTGGTCGAATATTGCAAATGCATGCCAATTCGCGGGAAGAAATTAAAGAGGTCTATGCTGGTGATATTGCAGCAGCGGTTGGACTTAAAGATGTCACAACAGGTGAAACATTATGTGATCCGAATGCAGTTGTGATACTGGAAAATATGGATTTTCCAGAACCGGTATTTCGGTTGCGGTGGAGCCTAGAACCAAGGCTGACCAGGAAAAGATGGGGATAGCGTTACAAAAGCTGGCGCAGGAAGATCCATCATTTCGAGTGCATACTGATGAGGAGTCCGGGCAAACGATTATTTCGGGTATGGGTGAGCTGCATCTGGAAATTATTGTCGACAGGATGAAGCGTGAGTTCAGTGTCGAAGCAATGTAGGTGCGCCCCAAGTGGCATACCGGGAAACGATCAAAAAGACAGTTGAGCAGGAAGGCAAGTTTGTACGTCAGTCGGGTGGTCAGGGGCAGTATGGCCATGTTTACCTGAAGATTGAGCCACTGGGAGCCGGTGCTGGTTATGAATTTGTCAACGAGATTGTTGGTGGTGTGGTTCCCAGGGAATTCATACCGGCAGTCGACAAAGGTGTGCAGGAGAGCATGCAAAGTGGTGTAATTGCCGGTTACCCGGTAGTTGATGTGAAGGTAACCCTGTATGACGGTTCCTATCATGATGTCGACTCAAGTGAAATGGCATTTAAGATTGCCGGTTCAATGGGTTTTAAAGAAGGAATAGCGAAAGCTAATCCGATACTGCTTGAGCCGATTATGAAGGTTGAAGTGGTCACGCCTGAAGAGTACATGGGTGATGTGATTGGTGATTTGAATAGTCGCCGCGGCATTGTTCAGGGCATGGATGATACGCCTTCAGGTAAGCAGGTAAAGGCCGAAGTGCCGTTGGCGGAGATGTTTGGTTATGCGACGGATCTGCGAGGTGCAACGCAGGGGCGAGCTACCTACAGTATGGAATTTGCGATTACAGTGAAGTACCTGCAGCGATTGCGAGTGCAATGAGTAACAGATAGTAAACAGTTAAATTGACGTAAGGGGTAAACCAGGTGTCTAAGGAAAAATTCGAAAGAACCAAACCGCATGTGAACGTAGGTACGATTGGTCACGTTGACCACGGTAAGACGACGTTGACAGCGGCTTTGACGAAAGTAATGGCCGAGACCCACGGTGGTGAGTTGAAGGCATTTGATCAGATTGATAATGCGCCGGAAGAAAGAGAGCGTGGTATTACGATTGCGACGTCACACGTTGAATATGAATCAGCGAACGCGTCACTATGCACACGTTGACTGCCCGGGACATGCTGACTATGTCAAGAACATGATTACCGGTGCGGCACAGATGGACGGTGCGATCCTGGTCTGTTCGGCAGCTGACGGCCCGATGCCGCAGACGCGTGAGCACATCCTGCTGTCACGTCAGGTTGGTGTTCCTTACATTGTTGTTTACATGAACAAAGCGGACATGGTTGACGATGAAGAGCTGCTGGAACTGGTTGAGATGGAGATTCGTGAGCTGCTGGATCAGTACGAATTCCCGGGTGATGACACGCCGATCATTATTGGTTCTGCGTTGAAAGCGCTGGAAGGTGATACAGTCTGATATCGGTGCGCCATCAGTTGTCAAGCTGGTTGAAGCGATGGACGACATACATTCCAGAGCCAGAGCGTGATATTGACCAGGACTTCCTGATGCCGATCGAAGACGTCTTCTCGATCTCGGGTCGTGGTACGGTAGTAACCGGTCGTATTGAGCGTGGTGTTGTTAAGGTTGGTGAAGAAATTGAAATTGTTGGTATCAAGGACACCACCACAACAACCTGTACAGGTGTTGAGATGTTCCGCAAGCTGCTGGATCAAGGTGAAGCGGGCGATAACGTTGGTGTTTTGTTGCGTGGTACCAAGCGTGAAGAAGTTGAGCGTGGTCAGGTTCTGGCCAAGCCGGGTTCGATTACGCCACACACGCACTTCGAAGCTGAAGTTTATGTGTTGAGTAAAGATGAAGGTGGTCGTCATACGCCATTTTTCAACGGATATCGTCCACAGTTCTATTTCCGTACGACTGATGTGACCGGTGCCTGTGACCTGCCGGAAGGCGTAGAGATGGTGATGCCGGGTGATAACGTGAAGATGACAGTTAAGTTGATTGCACCGATTGCGATGGAAGAAGGCTTGCGCTTTGCGATTCGTGAAGGTGGTCGTACCGTTGGTGCGGGTGTTGTTGCTAAAATTATCGAGTAAATTGAAATGGCTGGTCAAAGAATCCGTATCCGTCTGAAATCATTTGATCATCGTCTGATCGATGATTCGGCACGTGAAATTGTTGAAACTGCAAAACGTACCGGAGCACAGGTGCTTGGCCCGATTCCTCTGCCAACAAGAAAAGAGAAATTTACAATTCTGATTTCACCGCATGTGAATAAAGATGCACGTGATCAATATGAAATTCGAACTCATAAAAGATTGATGGATATCGTTGATCCAACAGACAAGACCGTCGATGCGTTGATGAAGCTTGATCTGGCTGCTGGTGTTGATGTTCAGATCAAATTGAATTGAGGTTAAAGGCCATGACTATAGGATTGGTTGGACGTAAAGCAGGTATGACGCGCGTTTTCACTGAAGACGGCGTATCAGTACCAGTAACTGTGATTGAGGCTGCTCCGAATCGCATTACCCAGGTTCGCACGCAGGAAGCAGATGGTTACCAGGCAATTCAGGTAACTGCAGGTCAGCGTAAAGCGAGCCGTGTTAGCAAGCCATTGGCTGGGCATTATGCCAAAGCCGGATCGGAAGCTGGCGTGGGTCTATGGGAATTCCGTATCGAAGGTGACTTGCCTGAGGTTGGTAGTGAGCTGAATGTTGAATTGTTTGAAGCGGGCCAGAAAGTTGATGTTCGTGGAACCAGCAAGGGTAAGGGTTTCCAGGGTGGTGTAAAGCGTCACAACTTCAAGATGCAGGATGCAACACACGGTAACTCTGTTTCTCATCGTGCCCCTGGTTCGATCGGACAGTGTCAGACGCCTGGTCGTGTCTTCAAAGGCAAGAAAATGGCTGGCCACATGGGTAGTGAACAGAAATGTGTGCAGAGCCTGGAAGTAGTACGAATTGACGCAGACAGAAACCTGATTCTGGTCAAGGGCGCTATTCCTGGTGCAAAAGGCGGTAACGTTGTGATTACGCCTTCAGTAAAGTATGCGAATAAAGGTTAAGCATCATGGACTTAAGTATTGTTGATTCAAAAGGTGCAAGCAGTGGTTCAGTCGAAGTGTCTGATGCTGTTTTTGGTGCCGATTACAATGAATCCCTGATTCATCAGGTGGTCACGGCCTACCAGGCAGCAGCTCGAGCCGGTACGCGTGCACAGAAAAACCGTACCCAGGTTAGAGGTGGTGGCATCAAGCCATGGCGTCAGAAAGGTACTGGTCGTGCGCGTGCGGGTACTTCCAGAAGCCCGATCTGGCGTTCTGGTGGTGCAACGTTTGCGGCGCGTCCACAAAACTATGAGCAGAAAGTTAACCGTAAGATGTATCGTGCGGCTATGCGCTCAATTTTGTCGGAACTTTACCGGCAGGAGCGTTTACTGGTTGTTGACAGCTTCAGTGTTGAAGCACCAAAAACCAAGGAACTGGTTGCCAAGCTTAACGGCATGTCGGCTAAGGACGTTCTGATAGTCACTGATGTCGCTGATGAAAATCTGCATCTTGCTGCTCGCAACCTGCATAACGTCGATGTTAGGGATTCTGCGCAAGTTGACCCGATGAGCCTGGTTGCTTTTGATAAAACAATTGTTACTTCAGCGGCATTGAAGGCAATTGAGGAGAAACTGGCATGAATAAAGAAAGAGTAATGCAGGTTCTGTTGAGTCCGGTTGTTTCAGAAAAAAGCGCTATGTTGGCTGATGCAGCTAACCAGTTTTGCTTTAAGGTCGCAGCGGATGCAAACAAGAAAGAAATTAAAAGTGCTGTTGAAATGATGTTTGAAGTTGATGTTGAAGGTGTAAGAGTCGTCAATATTAAGGGAAAACAAAAGCGTTTTGGCCAGATTCAGGGTAAGCGTAATGATACTCGTAAAGCTTACGTAAGAATCAAAGACGGTCAGGATATTGATTTTGCCGGTGGAGCCTAATAACTGGCTGTTATCGCATAAAGGTTACTGGATAGAAAAATGGCAATTGTAAAATCAAAACCAACATCACCAGGTAAAAGGTTTGTTGTTAAGGTTGTAGGTCAAGACCTGCATAAAGGTGCGCCGCATGCTCCTCTTTTAGAGAAAAAGAGCAAGACTGGTGGTCGTAACAATAAAGGCCGTATTACAACACGTCATATCGGTGGTGGACATAAACAGCATTACCGTGTAATTGATTTCAAACGCAACAAAGATGCCGTTCCTGGTATTGTTGAGCGTCTGGAATACGATCCAAACCGTACAGCGCACATTGCTCTGATAAAGTATCTTGATGGTGAGCGCCGTTACATTATTGCTCCGAAAGGCCTGAAAGCAGGTGACACCATCCGCTCAGGTTCTGATGCGCCGATCAGTACTGGCAACTGCCTGCCAATGAGGAATATTCCTCTGGGTACCCAGATTCATTGTATTGAAATGAAGCCGGGTAAAGGTGCTCAGATCGCTCGTTCAGCTGGTGCTTCGGCGCAGCTGCTGGCCAGAGAAGGCAAGCACGTAACCTTGAGATTACGCTCAGGTGAAATGAGAAAAGTACCTTCCGAATGCCGAGCGGTAGTTGGTGAGGTTGGTAATTCAGAGCACAGTCTGCGTTCACTTGGTAAAGCCGGTGCTAAAAGATGGCGTGGTGTTCGTCCTACCGTTCGCGGTGTAGCGATGAACCCGGTAGATCATCCACATGGTGGTGGTGAAGGTAGAACTTCTGGTGGCAGACATCCGGTCAGCCCATGGGGTACGCCAACTAAAGGCTATAAAACACGTAGTAACAAGCGTACAGACAAGTTAATTGTCCGTCGCGGTAACCGTAAGTAATTAAGGTAAAAGATAATGCCTCGTTCAGTACGTAAAGGTCCATTTGTAGATCATCACCTGGTTAAAAAGGTTGCTGATGCACTTGAGACAAACAACAAGCGACCAATTAAGACCTGGTCAAGACGTTCAATGATATTGCCAGATATGGTTGGTCTGACGATTGCTGTACACAATGGTAGACAGCATGTTCCGGTACTGATCAATGAAAATATGGTTGGCCATAAACTGGGTGAGTTTGCCTTAACCCGCACGTATCGTGGTCACGCGGCTGATAGAAAAGCCAAGTAACAGGATAGGAATAGAGTCATGCAAACAAGTGCAAAATTACGTTATGCGCATCTTTCTGCCCAGAAAGGCAGGTTGGTCGCTGATCAGATTCGTGGCTTACCTGTTGAGAAAGCGCTGGACGTGCTGGTTTTCAGCAAGAAAAAAGGTGCGGATCTGGTTAAAAAGGTGCTCGATTCTGCGATTGCCAATGCTGAAAACAATGAAGGCGCAGATATTGATGAATTAAAAGTTGCTGCCGTCTATGTTGACGAGGGTCCTACTATGAAAAGGATTCGCGCAAGAGCAAAAGGCAGGGCAAGTCGAATTTTGAAAAGAACGAGTCATATCACCGTTACGGTGGCGGATTAGTTTACGTCGGAGTAGAACCACATGGGTCAAAAAGTACATCCAACTGGTATGCGTCTGGGAATTGTTAAAGAGTGGACCTCTAAGTGGTACGCCGATAGCAAGGACTATGCGAATTTACTGTTTACTGATATGCAGGTCAGGGATTTTCTGAAAAAGAAATTATCGCAGGCGTCTGTCAGTCGAATACAGATTAATCGTCCGGCGAATAATGCCAACATTACCATTCATACTGCAAGACCGGGTCTTGTAATCGGTAAGAAAGGTGAAGATATCGATGCCTTGCGGTCGCAGGTTTCCCAGATGATGGGTATTCCCGTGCACATCAGTATTGAAGAAATCCGTAAGCCTGAGCTTGATGCCCAGCTGGTTGCTGAAAGTATTGCGCAGCAGCTCGAGCGTCGTGTGATGTTTAGACGTGCAATGAAGCGTGCTGTTCAGAATTCAATGCGTTTAGGTGCCCAGGGTATCAAAGTCAATATTTCGGGCCGTTTGAATGGTGCTGAAATTGCTCGTAATGAATGGTACCGCGAAGGTCGTGTTCCATTGCATACCCTGCGAGCTGATATTGATTACGGATTTGCAGAAGCCTTAACAACTTACGGAATCCTGGGCGTCAAAGTCTGGATTTTCAAAGGTGAGGTTTTTGCTGGTATGGCTCCAAATGAAGCTGAAGATACACCAAAAAAATCTGCAGGAAAGAGAGGCTAAGCGATGTTACAGCCGAAGAGAACCAAATTTCGTAAACAGATGAAAGGCCGTAATCGCGGTCTGGCATCAAGAGGAAGCAAAGTCAGCTTTGGTGAGTTTGGCTTGCAGGCTACTGGTCGTGGTCGTATTACTGCACGCCAGATTGAAGCTGCACGTCGTACCATTACCAGGACTGTTAAACGTGGCGGACGTCTTTGGATCAGGGTTTTTCCAGACAAGCCAATTACCAAGAAACCACTGGAAGTAAGACAGGGTAAAGGTAAAGGTAACGTGGAATACTGGGTTGCCCAGATTCAACCAGGTCGCATGTTGTATGAAATTGAAGGCGTCAGTGAAGATCTTGCCCGTGAAGCATTTGCACTGGCAGCTGCGAAACTACCTGTTCAGACAGGATTTGTTAAACGGACGATACTGTAATGAAAGCCAGTGAACTGAAACAAAAGAGTGCCGAAGAATTGCAGACTATTTTGCTTGATCTGCGTAAAGAGCAGTTCAACCTGCGTATGCAGCGGGGTACCGGCCAGTTATCCAGACCACATCAGATGAGCCAGGTCAAAAAGGATATCGCGCGAGTACATACAGTTATTAATCAGGCGAAAGCTGGTGGTGAGTCATGAGTGAAGCGGCGACTGCAACCAACCGTACCCTTCAGGGTATCGTGGTAAGTGACAAGATGGATAAAACCATCACTGTGATGATTGAACGTAAGGTTAAGCATCCTGTGTATGGAAAATACATCAAGCGTTCAACAAAAGTACATGCGCATGACGAAGCTAACGAGTCAAAAGCGGGTGATACGGTTATCGTTGAGCAGTGTAGACCGATTTCAAAATCTAAAACGTGGCGCCTGGTTCAGGTTGTTAGTCACGAAGACTGATCGCGGTTTAAATTTTTTTAGAGATAGATACAGGCTAGGGTGGTCACATGATACAGATGCAATCAATGCTAAATGTCGCTGACAACAGCGGTGCAAAGCGCGTAATGTGCATCAAGGTTCTGGGTGGCTCGCACCGACGTTATGCGGGTATTGGCGACATCATTAAGGTCACAATCAAAGATGCTATTCCACGCGGAAAAGTAAAAAAAGGTGACGTTTATAATGCGGTCGTTGTTCGTACCAGGAAAGGTGTGCGCAGACAGGACGGTTCGTTAATCCGTTTTGATGGAAATGCGGCTGTTTTGCTGAATGCAAATCTGCAGCCAATTGGTACACGTATTTTTGGTCCGGTGACGCGTGAACTTCGTGGTGATCGTTTCATGAAGATCATTTCGCTGGCTCCAGAGGTGCTTTGAGGTAATCAAGATGGCAATGAATAAGATTCGTAAAGGTGATGATGTAATCATCATCGCCGGTAAAGACAAGGGAAAGCGCGGCACAGTGCTGGAAGTGCAGACTGATCGCGTGCTTGTCGAAAATGTCAATATGGTCAAGAAGCATACCAAGGCTAATCCAGCTGCTGGTGAGTCAGGTGGTATTGTTGAAAAGGAAATGCCATTGGCAATCTCCAATGTTGCCCTGTTTAACCCGGCAACAAACAAGGCAGACCGTGTTGGTTTTAAAATGCTAGATGATGGACGTAAAGTAAGATTCTTTAAGTCCAATAATGAAATTGTGGATGTATAAGGTACACCGATGGCTAGATTACACGACATGTACAATGACAAGATTGCGGCTGACCTGCAGGCTAAGTTCGGCTACAAAAGCGCAATGGAAGTACCCAAGATCACCAAGATAACCATAAACATGGGTGTTGGTGAAGCGCTAGGCGATAAGAAGATTATGGAACACGCGGTCTCTGACCTGCAGAAAATTGCTGGTCAAAAGCCTGTTGTTACAATAGCCCGCAAATCCATCGCCGGCTTTAAACTCAGGGAAGGCTGGCCAGTAGGTTGCAAGGTGACATTGCGTCGTGAACGCATGTATGAGTTCCTCGATCGTCTGATTTCGATTGCAATTCCACGTATTCGTGATTTCAGGGGCTTAAATGGCAAGGCCTTTGATGGTCGTGGTAACTACAATATGGGTGTTACCGAGCAGATTATTTTCCCTGAAATTGATTACGACAAGATTGATGCTTTGCGCGGTATGGATATCAATATTGCGACAACTGCTAAAAATGATGAAGAAGCAAAGGCTTTACTTGAAGGCTTTAACTTCCCATTTAGAAACTAGGAATAGATTATGGCAAAGAAAAGTATGATAGCCCGCGAAAAGAGACGTACAGAGTCCGCTGCAAAATTCGCTGAAAAACGTGCTGAGCTGAAAAAAATCATCAAAGACCCTGCAAGTTCACCTGAAATGGTCGATGATGCTGTACTGAAATTACAGAAAATGCCAAGAGACAGCAGTAGTTCACGTGGTGTCAATCGTTGCCGACTGACTGGTCGTCCACACGCTGTCTACAGCAAGTTCGGTCTGTGCCGTAACAAGCTTCGCGAAGCTGCCATGCGCGGTGACGTACCCGGCCTGGTTAAGTCCAGCTGGTAAATTGCTAATTTAGATCTAGCAATAGATAAATTTTTTATGTATAGTACGCGGCCTCTTTCGAGAGGCCGTTTTTTGCATTTTTGGTATCGCACCTATGAGGTGGCTGACCTAGGAGTAAAGCTAAATGAGTATGTCTGATCCCATCGCGGATATGTTGACGCGCATTCGTAACGGGCAAGCCGTTGCAAAGTCCAGTGTGTCAATGCCATCTTCCAAGTTCAAGGTCTCTATTGCTGAGCTGATGAAAGCAGAAGGTTACATTAGTGATTTTTCTGTGTCTGAGGGCCCAAAGGCGACACTGACTGTTGATCTGAAATATTATCAGGGTGAACCCGTTATTGATATGTTGAAACGTGCCAGTAAGCCTGGTTTGCGTCTCTATAAAGGTTCCACTGAACTGCCAAAAGTTCGCGGTGGCCTGGGTATCGCTATTATTTCCACTTCAAAAGGTTTGATGACTGACCGTGCAGCACGCAGTGCTGGTCATGGCGGCGAAGTCATCGCCTATGTTGCATAAACCGGAGGGCTCAGATGTCACGCGTTGCAAAAGCACCAGTTTCAGTAGCCAGTGGTGTTACTGTAACAATTAACGGCCAGGTATTAGAGGTTAAAGGCTCTAAAGGTACTTTGACTCATAATCTGCATCCATCAGTATCTGTTGAGCAGAATGATGGTGTCATTACTGTTAAACCTGTTCATGAAGACAAACAGAGTTGGGCTCATGCAGGAACTGCACGTGCACTTGATCAATAACATGATCACTGGCGTTAGTGATGGTTTTGAAAGAAAACTGACATTAATCGGTGTTGGTTATCGTGCCCAGGCCAAGGGTAAAACCCTTGACTTGTCTCTCGGTTTTTCACATCCGATTGCCTATACGCTTCCTGAAGGCATTACTGCCGAAACGCCATCAGCTACGGAAATCGTTCTGAAGGGTTTTGATAAGCAGAGAGTTGGTCAGGTAGCTGCTGAAATCAGGGCTTTCAGACCGCCTGAGCCATATAAAGGCAAAGGTGTTCGTTATGCTGACGAACATGTTATTCGTAAAGAAGCCAAGAAGAAATAGGGGTTAAGGTGATGGATAAAAAACAAAGTCGTTTAAGAAGATCACGCAAATCCCGTAGCAAGATGAAGGAATTGCTGATGCCGCGTTTGTCTGTGCATCGTACGTCTTCGCATATTTATGCTCAGGTGATATCTCCAGATTGCCAACGTGGTTGCAGCTGCGTCAACAAATGAGAAAACAGTCTCCGGCATGATCGATGGTCATAACGGTAACATCGCTGCAGCATCAGTTGTTGGTAAGACCATTGCAGAGAGAGCCAAGGCTGCGGGTGTTGAGAAAGTTGCATTTGATCGCTCAGGTTTCAAATATCACGGTCGTGTTAAGGCGCTTGCCGATGCAGCACGAGAAAATGGATTAGAGTTCTAAGGTGTAATCATGGCAAATGCAAACGCAAATACAAAACCCGAATCTGATGACCTGCTGGAAAAACTGGTCACTGTTAACCGTGTAGCCAAGGTTGTTAAAGGTGGTCGAGTTTTTGGCTTTACCGCACTGACTGTAGTTGGTGATGGCAAAGGCAAAGTTGGTTTTGGTACAGGTAAAGCACGCGAAGTGCCTATTGCTATTCAAAAAGCAATGGACACGGCGCGTAAAAATATGAAATCCGTCAATCTTAATGGCGAAACACTGCAATACCCTACTGTTGGTAAACATGGCGCTGCCAGGGTTTACATGCAACCGGCCTCTGAAGGTACCGGTATTATCGCAGGTGGCGCAATGCGTGCCGTTTTTGAGGTTGTCGGTATTTCCAACGTTTTGGCAAAAGTGATTGGCACCAATAATCCTGCAAACGTGGTTCGTGCGACAGTAAATGGTTTGACGTCAATGGCAGATCCTGCATCTGTGGCGGCAAAACGTGGAAAAACAGTTCAAGAAATTTTGGAATAAGCCATGTCTGACAAGAAAATGATGAAAGTTACGCTGACGCGTAGCATGAATGGCAGACTGAAAAGTCACCAGTCATGCGTTAGAGGTCTTGGGCTGAGACGTATACATCAGACTGTTGAAGTTGAAGATACTGCTTCTACCCGGGGAATGCTTAATAAAGTTTCCTACATGGTAAACGTTGAGGGAAATTAAAATGCGTCTAAATACTCTAAAACCTGCAGAAGGTAGTCGTGCTGCCTCAAAACGCGTAGGTCGTGGTATTGGTTGTGGCCTGGGTAAAACCTGTGGGCGTGGTCATAAAGGCCAGAAGTCCCGTGCGGGTGGTTTCCATAAAGTTGGCTTTGAAGGCGGTCAGATGCCTTTACAGCGCAGATTGCCGAAAGTTGGTTTTAATTCTGCTAAAGCCCGCATTACTGCTGAAGTTGCCTTGTCTGAATTGAACAAGGTTGATGCTGATGCGATTGATATGGAAGTGCTTCATGCTGCAGATATTCTGCCCCGCACTAAAACGCGTGCCAAGATTATTTTGTCTGGTTCAATTGACAAGGCGGTAACGGTAAAAGGATTACGCGTAACCAAGGGTGCAAAAGCTGCAATTGAAGCGGCTGGCGGTAAGGTCGAAGACTAAGTCTATGGCAAAAACACCTGGAATCGCTGCTGGTACTCCCAATCTTGGAAAACTGACCGAGTTGCGTCAGCGTATCCTGTTTTTAATTGGTGCGCTGATTGTTTATCGAATCGGTACTTTTATTCCGGTGCCCGGAGTCAACCCAACTGCACTTGCGGCCATGTTTGATGCGCAATCAGGAACTATTCTTGATATGTTCAACATGTTCTCGGGTGGTGCACTTGAACGTGCCAGTCTGTTAGCCCTGGGTATCATGCCGTACATTTCAGCATCGATTATCATGCAGTTAATGACGGCAGTTTTGCCTAAGCTTGAGCAGTTGAAGAAAGAAGGTGAGGCGGGTCGTCGTAAAATTACCCAATACACCCGCTACGGTACAGTTGTGTTAGCAACGTTCCAGGCGATCGGTATCGCAATGGCCTTGCAAAGCCAGACAGCAGGTGGCGCTAATGTAGTCATCCATCAGGGTCCGGGCTTTGTATTTACTGCAGCGGTTTCCCTGGTTACAGGGACGATGTTTCTGATGTGGCTCGGTGAGCAGATTACCGAACGTGGTCTGGGTAATGGTATATCCATCATTATCTTCGCTGGTATCGTAGCAGGATTACCTTCGGCGATCGGTGGCACCATGGAGCTGGTTAGAACCGGTGAAATGAGTTCGGTCACTGTACTGACTTTATTTATCCTGGCAATCCTGGTAACGGCATTCGTGATTTTTGTCGAACGTGGTCAACGCAGAATCACGGTCAACTACGCCAAGCGTCAGCAGGGCCGAAAAATGTTTGCGGCGCAGTCCAGCCATTTGCCATTGAAACTGAATATGGCGGGTGTGATACCACCAATTTTTGCGTCCAGTATTATCCTGTTTCCTACGACCCTGGCATCATGGGCGGGAACCACTGAAGATATGCGCTGGTTGCAGGATATCGTGGGTAAGCTGTCACCTGGAGAGCCGATGTACGTCATTATGTACGCGGTTGCCATTATATTTTTCTGTTTCTTCTATACCGCACTGGTATTTAATTCCAGGGATACAGCGGATAACCTGAAACGCTCTGGTGCTTTTATACCGGGTATTCGTCCTGGGGAGCAGACTGCAAAATATATTGATGGCGTGATGTCACGTCTGACACTGGCTGGAGCGATCTACATAACCGCGGTTTGTCTGCTGCCAGAATTCCTGATTGTTGGCTGGAATGTACCTTTCTACTTTGGAGGTACTTCATTGCTGATTATTGTAGTGGTTGTCATGGATTTCATGGCCCAGGTTCAGGCGCATGCCATGTCTCATCAGTACGAAGGACTGATGAAAAAAGCTAATTTAAAAGGTAGTGGTGGGGCTGGCGTTTTACGTTAAGCCATCGTTATAGATTTGGAGAGTAAAAATGAAAGTTCGTGCCTCAGTTAAAAAGATGTGCCGAAACTGCAAAATTATCAGACGTAAAGGTGTTGTCAGGGTTATCTGTAAGGATCCCCGGCACAAACAGCGCCAAGGCTGATTTTTGGTTGATTAATAATTTTTTGTGATGTAGGATTGCGCGTTTTCTCGCGCGATGTTGCGGATGATTTTGGGAGTTTAAAATGGCGCGTATTGCTGGAGTCAATATACCAGATCGCAAACATACAGTGATTGCACTGACTTCAATCTATGGTATTGGTCGTACACGTGCTGCAGAGATTTGTGCGACAGTTGGTGTACCGACTGACAGGAAGATCATGGATCTGTCAGAAGGCGAAATGGATAACATTCGTAACGAAGTTGCAAAATTCACTGTTGAAGGTGATTTGCGCAGAGAAGTTTCGATGAACATCAAGCGTTTGATGGACCTGGGCACAAACCGCGGCATTCGTCATAGACGTGGTCTGCCTTTACGTGGCCAAAGGACGCAAACCAATGCGCGTACCCGTAAAGGTCCAAGAAAACCAATCAAACGTTAATTTAATTGAATTAGACAGACTGAGATTTCTGTAGGTAGAAACAATGGCAAAGTCCACGACTAAAAAGAAAGTAAAGAAACAGGTTACCGATGGTGTAGCCCACATTCATGCTTCTTTTAATAATACGATAATTACGATCACTGACCGTCAGGGTAATGCGCTTTCATGGGCAACTTCCGGTGGTTCTGGTTTCAGGGGTTCACGTAAAAGCACGCCGTTTGCCGCGCAGGTTGCAGCAGATCGTGCCGCCCAGGCTGCAAAAGACTATGGTCTGAAAAACCTGGACGTTAATGTTAAAGGTCCTGGGCCTGGTCGTGAGTCAGCTGTTCGTGCCTTAAATGCGGCTGGTTATAAAATCACCAGCATCACTGATGTGACGCCAATACCTCACAATGGTTGTCGTCCACCTAAGAAACGCCGCGTGTAAACTGGAGATAACATAATGGCAAGATATATCGGTCCAAAGTGTAAGTTGAGCAGGCGTGAAGGTACAGATCTTTTCCTGAAAAGCCGTGTTCGTTCAATCGACACCAAATGCAACATGGAAAAAGTTCCAGGTCAGACAACAGACCGTCGTCGTCGTCTGTCAGATTACGGAGTTCAGTTGCGTGAAAAGCAGAAAGTCAGACGTATGTATGGCATTCTGGAAAAACAATTCCGTTCTTATTACAAGAAAGCAGACCAGGCCAAAGGCCCAACAGGTGAAAACCTGCTGCAGGCTCTCGAGCGTCGTCTGGATAATGTTGTCTATCGCATGGGTTTCGGTGCGACACGTGCAGAAGCCAGGCAACTGGTTAGTCACAAGGCAATCCTTGTTAATGGTCGTTCTGTCAACATACCTTCTTTCAAGGTTAGTTCAGATGACATTATCAGCATCAATGAAAAGGCCAAAAAGCAGGTTCGTATCCAGAACTCAATTGCCCTGGCTGAACAGTATGGTTTTGCTGACTGGGTTGAAGTAGATGCCAAGGCTATGTCTGGCACCTTTAAACGTATTCCAGAGCGCCAGGACCTGCCTGCTGAAATCAATGAACAGTTGATTGTTGAATTGTACTCGAAATAAGAACACCTATTAGACAGGAATATCAATGTCAGATTCAGTTACAGATTTTCTTAAACCACGCATTGTTAATGTCGAAAAATTAACTGCTAAGCGTTCCAGGGTTTCTTTGGAGCCGCTTGAGCGTGGTTATGGTCACACGCTGGGTAATGCTTTAAGAAGAATTCTTTTATCATCAATGTCAGGTAGTGCCGTAGTCGACGTTGAAATTGATGGTGTTCTGCATGAATACAGCGCTCTTGAAGGTGTACAGGAAGATGTGCTCGAGATTCTGTTAAACCTTAAAGAACTTGCAGTGACCATGCATGAGCGTGAAGAAGCAACCTTGACAGTCAATGCTACTGGTCCATGTGTTGTGACAGCCGCTGATATCCAGTTACCGCACGATGTTGAAATTGCTGATCCTGATCATGTTATTGCACGACTGGATGACAAGGGCTCCTTAAATATGTCCATGCGGATTGTGCGTGGTCGTGGTTATCAGCCAGCAACTAACCGTGAAAGTGCGGCTGGTGAAGACCGTCCGATTGGTCATCTGCAGCTGGATGCTTCATTCAGTCCAATTAGTCGTGTTTCCTACCAGGTTGAAGCGGCCCGTGTTGAACAACGCACTGACCTGGATCGCCTGATTGTTGAACTGGAAACCAACGGTACTATTGATCCGGAAGAAGCGATTAGAAGAGCAGGAACTATCCTCTCAGATCAGCTGTCGGCCTTTGTTTATCTGGATGAAACTACTTCTGCCAAACCAGCTGAAGTTCCAGGTGAAGCAGTACCGCAAATTGATCCGATTTTACTGCGTCCAGTTGATGATCTTGAGTTGACTGTACGTTCAGCGAACTGCCTGAAGGCAGAAAACATATTCCTGATTGGGGATCTGGTTCAACGTACTGAAGTTGAACTGTTGAAGACGCCAAACCTGGGTAAAAAATCGCTGACAGAAATAAAAGATGTCCTGGCAACAAGAGGCTTGTCACTGGGACAGCGTTTGGAAAACTGGCCACCAGAAAACCTCGAAGAGGTTATGGGTGGTTAAATAGATATTGTCATTCCCGCCCTGGCGGGAATCTTTACAGAAGTAGGGTACAGGAAAATGCGTCATCGTCATGCAGGTCGACAGCTCAACCGTAACAGTAGTCATAGAAAAGCTATGTTTAGAAACATGGCTGTTTCTCTGATCGAACATGAACTGATCAAAACAACTTTGCCAAAGGCTAAGGAATTAAGGCGTTTTGCAGAGCCTTTGATTACAAAGTCCAAATCAGACAGCGTAGCAAATCGCCGTTTGGCATTCTCACGTCTTCGTGACGACGCAGCAGTTGGTAAATTATTTGCTGAACTTGGCCCGCGTTACCAGGAACGTCCAGGTGGTTACCTGCGTATCCTTAAGTGCGGTTACCGTTCAGGCGATAAGGCTCCAATGGCTTACGTTGAGCTGGTTGATCGTCCGGAGCCTGTGATGGAAGCTGATGCTGATTAAGTTTGGTAACAAATGATTCGCAATAAAAACCGGGCTTGTTCCGGTTTTTTTTCGTCTACAGTTTCCTTATGAGCATTTTCTAAACGGGTCGGTCTTGTATAGGGTTGGGTTTTTTCCATGAGTCAGCAATATCCTATTGTCTACTTTTTCAGTGACTTCGGTCCCTGCGGACCTTATACCGGCCAGGTGGAGGCTGTGATCAGGGAGAGAACCCGGTCTACTTTCATTAACCTGTTATCCAACGCCCCTAAAGCCGATCCGTTTCATTCTGCCTACCTGCTGGCAGCATTGTACGAACAGCTGCCGGTTAAATCCGGTTACATGTTGGCTGTAGTAGACCCGGGAGTGGGTAGTGAGCGCCGGGTGATTATGTTTGAAATTGGCAGTATGGCCTTTTTAGGTCCGGATAATGGCCTTTTTTCTCGACTGATTGCCGCTCACAATATTACACAGGTTAGCGAACTGCAACGCCCTGCCGCGGTCAAGTCGAATAGTTTTCATGCGAGGGACTGGTTCGCACCTGAACTGGCGAGTTTGATCAATGAAGAATCGCACAGCTTCAATTTTATCGCTGCCAATAGGCTGGTTGGTCATAACTGGCCAGATGAAATTACCGCCATAATTTATGTCGATCATTATGGAAATTTAATGACCGGTTTGCCCGCCTCAAAAGTCTCTTCTGATGATTGGCTGTTGCTTGCCGGGCGTCGAATTGCGTATGCCCGTACTTTTTCGCAAGTGTCACCGAATACGCTTTTCTGGTATGAAAACTCGATGGGACTGGTTGAGATTGCGGCTAATCGAGACAGTGCAGCTGATATTTTACAGGCCGATGTCGGAGCAAAACTTGAATTAATAACCGGATAGTTTTTATTCGATTGCAGCTAATCGTTAGCCCGGGTATTTTTGATGCTGTGTCAAGGATCGACACGCTAAACATTTTAAGGAGAATAACATGTCAAGGATGACAATCATTGGCGCACTGCTCGGTGTGCTTTTTATTTCGCCTGTCCAGGCGTCACCAGTCCAGATTTTTATAAATGAACTGCATTATGACAATGCCGGTGGGGATGTGGGCGAAGCGGTGGAACTGGCAGGTACCGCCGGTAGCAGTCTCGATGGCTGGCAGCTGGTTTTTTACAATGGCGCTAATGGTGCGCCATATAACAGTATTGCCCTGACAGGCCTGTTTGATGATAAGAGTAATGGTTTTGGCTTCCTGTCATTTACACTGGCAGGGATTCAAAATGGTGCGCCTGATGGCCTGGCGCTGGTTATGCCGGATCAACAGGTGTCTGAATTCATCAGTTATGAGGGTGTCATCGATGCAGTTGTTGGGCCGGCAACCGGTTGGACGAGTCTGGATATCGGTGTAAGCGAGTCAGCTGCTTCTGCTATCACCAATTCTTTGTATCTTGACGGAACCGGTCTCCAGCGTTCTGATTTTAGCTGGGTATCCGGTGAAGCTACGTTTGCTGCGCTCAATAATAACCAGGAATTTGTAGCCTCCTCATCGCAGGTTGCAGCCGTGCCTCTTCCAGGTGCATTAGGTCTTATAATCCTGCCCCTGCTGTTATTGGGCTGGTTGTCTCAGGACAAAACCTGCTTGAGAAAACGACCTGTGTGAGAATGCTTGCTGGTGGCGACGTCTTCGGGTGTGCCGGTCGCGATGATTTGACCGCCCTTGTCGCCACCTTCCGGCCCAAGATCAACGACCCAGTCAGCGGTCTTGATGACATCAAGATTGTGCTCGATAACCACGATGGTGTTGCCATGGTCCCTGAGGCGGTGCAACACGGTGAGTAACTGTTTTACATCGTGAAAATGCAGTCCGGTGGTGGGTTCATCCAGGATATACAGGGTATTGCCGGTATCCCGTTTTGAAAGTTCGCGGGACAGCTTGACGCGCTGGGCTTCACCGCCGGAGAGTGTCACCGCATTCTGGCCCAGTTGGATATAACTCAAACCCACGTCCATCAGCGTCTGTAGTTTGCGTTTGATGACGGGAACGGCTTCGAAGAACTCCAGTGCCTCTTCAATGGTCATTTTCAATACATCGTTAATGCTTTTGCCCTTGTAATGAATTTCCAGGGTTTCACGGTTATAACGTTTGCCCTTGCAAACATCACACTGAACATAGATATCGGGCAGGAAGTGCATTTCCACCTTGATAACACCATCACCCTTGCAGGCTTCACAGCGTCCACCTTTTACATTGAAACTGAAACGGCCGGGCATGTATCCCCTGGAACGTGATTCAGGCACGCCGGCAAACAGTTCGCGAATCGGAGTGAACAGGCCTGTATAGGTTGCCGGGTTGGAACGCGGGGTTCTGCCGATAGGTGACTGGTCAATATCCACTACCTTGTCAAACTGTGCCAGGCCATCAATGTTCTTGTAGGGGGCAATGCTGTGGCTGGCCTTGTTAAGGTGGTTGGCTGTTAGCGGATACAGCGTGTCATTGATCAGGGTTGACTTGCCGGAGCCGGATACCCCGGTTACGCAGGTAAACAGGCCGGCATGAATTTCCAGGTCAACTGATTTCAGGTTATTACCGGTGGCACCGCTAAGGCTGAGTTTGCGTTTTGGATCAGCCGCTGTGCGTTGTGACGGGATTTCTATACATAGTTGCTTGCTGAGATACTGGCCAGTCAGTGACTCAGGCGTTTTTTCAATTTCTTTGGCGGTGCCCTGTGCGATGACCTGGCCACCATGGGTGCCTGCCCCGGGTCCGATATCCACGATGTGATCAGCCATGCGAATAGCTTCTTCATCATGCTCGACAACAATAACCGTGTTGCCAATATCACGCAGGTGGGTCAGGGTTTGCAGTAATCGCTCGTTGTCCCGCTGGTGCAGTCCAATGGAAGGCTCATCCAGCACGTACATTACACCCACAAGTCCCGCGCCGATCTGGCTGGCAAGGCGGATTCTCTGGGCTTCGCCTCCGGACAAGGTGTCAGCACTGCGGTCCAGTGACAGGTAGTTCAGGCCGACGTTGACCAGGAACTGCAGGCGATCATTGATTTCCTTGATAATTTTTTCGGCGATTTTTCCCTGTTTACCGGGCAGGTCGAGCTGTTTAAAAAAAGTCAGGCTGTTTTCAATCGCCATGGCAGTAATCTGCGGCAGATTGTGATCGGCCACAAACACATTACGTGCACCTGCATTAAGGCGTGTGCCATGGCAGTCAGGGCAATGCTGCGAAGAAATGTAGCGCGATAATTCTTCACGTACCGCATTGGATTCCGTTTCCCTGAAACGTCGTTTCATATTGTGCAAAATGCCTTCAAAAGGATGCTTTTTGCTGACGTTTCTACCACCGTCATTGAAATAGCTGAACTTGATTTCTTCAGCGCCACTGCCTTCCAGAATGATATTGCGGATTGTTACCGGTAATTCTTCCCAGGGTGTTTCGATATCAAAGCTATAGTGCTTGCCCAGGGACTTGAGCATCTGGAAATAGTAGGCGTTACGCCTGTCCCAGCCGCGTATGGCACCGGAGGCGAGTGAAAGCTCGGGGTGGCCAACGACTTTTCCGGCATCAAAGAATTGCTCGACCCCAAGTCCGTCACAGGTTCTGCAGGCACCCACCGGGTTGTTGAAAGAAAACAGGCGCGGTTCCAGTTCCTCGATGCTGTAGCCGCACACCGGGCAGGAAAAATTGGCAGAAAAAATCAGTTCATCCTGGTTCTCATCCGGGTCCATTCTGGCTATGCGGGCCGTGCCTTCGGCCATGCTTAAAGCGGTTTCAAAAGATTCTGTCAGTCGCAGGCGCAGATCTTCGCGTACCTTGAAGCGGTCAATAATGACTTCGATGGTGTGTTTTTTATGCAGTTCCAGGTCAGGAGTGTCATCCAGTTCATAGATATCGCCATCGATGCGCGCCCGCAGGAATCCTTGTGACTTCAGTTCCTGCAGCAATTTGTGGTATTCCCCTTTACGCTCGGAAATGACCGGTGCCAGCAGCATCAGCTTTGTCCCTTCTGGCAGGGAGAGGACGTGATCGACCATCTGGCTGATGGTCTGGGCTTCGAGTTTTTCACCATGTTCCGGGCACAAGGGGGTGCCTGCGCGCGCAAACAGCAGTCGCAGGTAATCATAGATTTCGGTAATTGTTCCGACCGTTGAGCGTGGGTTGTGACTGGTGGTTTTCTGTTCAATCGAAATTGCAGGTGACAGGCCTTCGATATGATCGACATCCGGTTTTTCCATCATGGAGAGGAACTGGCGTGCATAGGCGGATAATGACTCGACGTAGCGCCTTTGGCCTTCGGCATAGATGGTGTCAAAAGCCAGCGAGGATTTGCCTGATCCTGATAATCCGGTGATCACGATGAGCTTGTCACGTGGCAGGGTCAGGTCAAAGTCCTTGAGATTGTGGGTGCGGGCTCCCTGTATGTAGATATGATCCATAATTTCCGACTGCGGCAACGAAACCCACAAATATACGCGAAAATGTTTGAACTTGCCTCAGTTCCGTTGAGACTGCCCCTTAGCATTACAATCATGCCCAATTATCCTCTGATTCTGTTAACATCCGGCGTTCACAGAAAAATTAAGATTTACCAGACCTTGTCCAGAAGTTCAGCAAAATCCAACCCGATGACCCAGACAGAACGTAAAGCGATTTTCGGGCTTGCCAGCATCTATGGTTTTCGCATGCTCGGCCTGTTCCTGATTTTGCCGGTTTTTGCGCTGTATGCCGAAAAATTGCCGGATGCAACGCCGCTGTTGATTGGTCTGGCTGTCGGTGTCTATGGACTGACGCAGGCCGTATTGCAAATTCCCTTTGGTTTGCTGTCTGACCGGATTGGCCGCAAGCCGGTTATTCTGGCAGGCTTGCTGCTGTTTGCCCTGGGTAGTGTGGTGGCAGCCCAGGCAGAAGATATCTGGATGATTTTACTGGGCAGGGCAATCCAGGGTAGTGGTGCAATTGCTGCTGCGGTGATGGCGCTGGCTGCTGATTTAACCCGGGATTCCCAGCGTACCAAGGCAATGGCGACGATTGGCATGACGATTGGTTCTGCTTTTGCGCTGTCACTCATGGCCGGTCCATACCTGGATTCAGTCATTGGCATCAGCGGGATTTTCTGGCTGACGGCGCTGCTGGCTTTGTTGGGCATGGCGGTAATCGTCTTTGTTGTGCCAACGCCGGTACACCAGCATGTGCATCGTGATGCGCAGCCGGTCCCTGAAACCTTCCGGCGCGTACTGGCCAATACTGAACTGTTGAGACTCGACTGGGGTATATTCAGCCTGCACCTGATTTTGACCGCTGTCTTTCTGGCTGTTCCGCTGTTACTGAGAGACCTGGGGCTGCCTTTGGTTGAACATTCGCTGGTTTACCTGGTGGTGTTGCTGGTTTCTATATTTGCGATGGTGCCTTTTATCATCATGGCGGAAAAACACGGTAAGATGAAAGCGGTGTTTACCGGTGGAATAGCCGCCATCTGCCTGGCTTTGCTGACGCTGTACCTGTTTGGCAATTCGTGGTTGATGGTAGCTTTCATCCTGGCGCTGTTTTTTACCGGGTTTAATTTACTCGAGTCGACTTTGCCTTCAATGGTCTCCAAGATATCACCCGCTGATGCCAAGGGCACGGCAATGGGTGTTTATTCCACCAGCCAGTTTATGGGTGGCTTTCTGGGAGGCGTCGTGGGCGGCTGGGTACACCAGTCCCTGGGATATCAATGGGTATTTATTGCGGCTTTGGTTGTTGGCGTGATCTGGTTGCTGGTTGCTTTGGGTATGAGGCCTCCTGGCCACTATAGCAGCCGGGTATTGGACCTGGATGGTCTGAAATCCGAACAATCAGTTTCACTGGCCAGGCAGTTGACTGAACTGGTCGGGGTGGCCGAGGCAGTCGTTATTGCTGAAGAAAAAGTCGCCTACCTGAAGGTAGACTCGAAGAAGCTCGATGAGACAGAGCTTGATGCTTTGCTCGCGGCAAATGAAGTAAGATGATAACTTTTCACCAGGGAAGGAAAATTCTGAGGAGGATTTATGCAAAGGGGTGTTAATAAAGTAATTCTGGTTGGGAATCTCGGCCAGGATCCGGAAGTTCGATATATGCCAAACGGTAACGCCGTTGCCAATATTTCTGTGGCAACCAGTGAGACCTGGAAAGACAAGAATACCGGAGACAACCAGGAAAAGACGGAATGGCATCGTGTTGTTCTTTTCAGAAGACTGGGCGAAATTGCCGGTGAATACCTGAAAAAAGGTTCAAAGGTTTATATCGAGGGCAAACTGCAAACCCGCAAGTGGCAGGATCAGAGTGGGCAGGATCGCTACACAACGGAAATCGTTGCTGACCAGATGCAGATGCTCGACACTCGCGGCGGTGGTGACAGCTCATTTGATCAATCACAGCCATCGAAATCGTCATCGAAGCCGGCAGCGGCTCCCGCGATGGATCCAGGCGGTTTTGATGACGATATCCCGTTCTAAAAAATCATACGCCTGCTATCGATGAAAAGACTGGTTCTTTTTCTGCTGCTACTGGTCTGTAATTTCAGCATTCTGGCCAGTGGCCAGCATGGAAAGACGATTCCGGTTGCCAGGGATTTTTCCGAGCTGGCCAGGCAGGCGGAAATGAAACGTGTACCCATCCTGTTGATGGTGTCGCAGGATCATTGCCCTTTCTGTGAGTTGCTTAAAGCAGAAGTGCTCAATCCCATGATGATCAGTGGGGACTATACCGACAAGGTTGTCATGACTGAACTGCTGATTGATGTTGGTGATTCAGTGACTGACTTTGATGGCAACAGGGTTTACCCGGGCAAGGTCGCATCTGACTACAACACCTGGGTAACGCCAACCCTGCTGTTTCTTGATTACCAGGGAAAAGAAGTCCACAAGCGCATGCTGGGCGTTAATACGGTTGAAATGTACGGTTTCTACCTGGATGAATCCCTTGATGCTGCCCTGGCGGCAGTTAAAAAGGGTGAGCCCTATGCTTACAGGTCAAACCGCAAGGACCAGCAGGGAAGTGATCCGCACCGGGATTTTTAAGTCAGTAAAAAACGGCTCAGTTTCACAAATTCATCAATGCTGAGAGATTCAGCTCTTCTGGTCAGGTCAATTTCTTTTTCAGCAGATTCAATATCGACCAGTTTTTTCAGGTTGTTGCGTAATGTTTTGCGGCGATGTGCAAAAGCAGCTGTGACCAGCGTTTCAAAGCTAATCCATTCCTGTTCGCTTACCGGTAGCTCACTTCTGGGTACCAGCCTGACAAAGGCAGACTGAACCTTGGGTGCCGGGTCGAAGGCTTGCGGTGGAATTTCAAACAGCGGGGCAACCTCGCATTGGGCCTGGGTCATGACGCTGAGTTTGCTGTAAGCCTTGCTGTTGGGTGACGCTGCCAGGCGGTCAACCACTTCTTTTTGCAACATGAAGTGCATGTCTGCAATACAATCCGCCTTGTCCAGCAGGTGAAAAATCAGCGGCGTGGAAATGTTGTAGGGTAAATTGCCGACGATCCGCAACTTGCCATCCTGTTGAAGCTGGCAGAAATCAAACTTCAGGGCATCGGCTGAATGTAAATTGAACTTGCTGTCCTGCAACATTTTCTGCAACAGAGGAACCAGGTCTCTATCCAGCTCGATAGCATCCAGCCTGCCACACAGTGGCAACAACTCACGAGTAATTGCGCCTTTGCCCGGTCCGATTTCCACCAGGTGTTGACCCTTGCCCGGTGCTATGCCGGCAATAATCTGCATAATGATGCGCGTATCGGTCAGGAAGTTCTGGCCGAACCGTTTTCTTGCGCGGTGTTGTGATGGGCTATTCATTGGCAGCTTGCTTGTATGAGGCAGTCATGGACCGGATTTAAAGTAGGCTTTAATTATAAGTTGCCTGTCGGTTTACATATAGCTGTTTCTGGATCGTCAACCGCGTGGGTGATAATGTGTAGCCAGGTTTATTAAGCGAAAGTGATTAAGCATGTATGAAGCGATTAACAGTCCCTACCTGGTACCCTTTGACGGTTCCTTTACACGTGATGATTTCCCGACCCGGGTAGAAGACAGTCCCAAAAAGAAAATCCTCAAAAAGCAGTTGGAAGAGGAAGTGGAACGCTTGCATGATCTGCAACGGATTTTCTATGCGCATGACCGGCATGCGCTGTTGCTGGTATTCCAGGCGATGGATGCGGCTGGCAAGGACAGTACCATTCGTGCCGTAATGAGTGGTATCAATCCGGCAGGCTGCCAGGTTTTCTCCTTCAAAAAACCAACGACTGAAGAGCTCGATCATGATTTTCTCTGGCGTACCAATAAATGCCTGCCAGAGCGTGGCCGCATAGGCATCTTTAACCGCAGCTATTACGAGGAAACCCTGGTGGTTCGTGTTCACCCGGAATACCTGGGCTACCAGCAGTTACCTGCTTCGCTGGATCTTGCCAATGTATGGCAGGAGCGTTTTGAATCTATCACCGACATGGAAAAGCATCTGGCACGCAATGGTACCGTCATCCTGAAGTTCTGGCTCAATGTCTCCAAAGAGGAACAGCGCCAGCGCTTTCTGGCGCGTCTTGATGAGCCGGAAAAAAACTGGAAGTTTTCGGCGGGCGATGTGGTCGAGCGGGGACACTGGGAAGATTACATGAGTGCCTACGAAAAGACTTTAAATGCGACATCAAAACCGTGGGCACCCTGGTATGCGATTCCGGCTGATGACAAGCCCTACATGCGTCTGCGGGTGGCAGAGATTATCCGGCAGACGCTGGAGTCGCTGGCGCTGGAGTATCCCAAAGTTGATGCAAAGGAACAGGCCCGCTTTGACGAGATGCGCGAAAAGCTGGAAAAAGAGTGAGTTCGTTTCAAGCGGGGATAAACAACGTGGCCTGACTATATTTTCAACTTTTGTTGGATGCCCCGGGTATTAAGCGCGACTAGTTTTTTGCTTTATCTTCGAGTTTGCGCTGGAGTTGCAGCTGGTTGTGTCGTTCGCGCCGCTTTGCTGACAGGTACTCATCTTTATTTAATTCTCGTAACTGTCTTTGATACAGCTCGGTTAACTCAAACCAGCGTCTGATGCGCGCATCAAAGCGTTCAGTGACAGGCAGGGCTTGTGTTTCAATATAGGCTTTCATGGCCAGGTAGTAACGCATGGCATTGCGTTCAATGACGGCTTTTACGCCACTGATAAATATTGGCTGGTTCAGCGAATCAACACCGGTGACGCTAAAGCCGATTTTATTTCTGCCCAGGGTTGCCAGGTAGGTGGATGTTGCCAACCGGCTAACGATACTCGGGGTATAGGCCATGCTGATACGTACCAGGCTTTTATTTTTGAATGCTAGCGCTTCAATGGCCAGCTGGTAATCCTCAGTACCAAGAGGGCCTTCTTTAGCAGCCATGGATATCTTCATCATTGTTTCATCCTGCTGGTCAAGGTGAAAATGGTAGGTGATTTGATGCGTGTCTTCCGGTGGCTGGTAGAACTTGCGTCCTAGATAGAGTGTCAATTGATTGTCTGTTGCGGACTGCTGGTAGGTACAGGATTTAACGTTGAGGTGCAGGGGTAAAAACTCGCACCAGTTGGTTAGCGTAGTAAAGGCCCGAACAATATCTTCGTAAGGCTGCTCAAGTTCACTGTAGATTTTCACACTAAGCCTGTTTTCATGCTCCATCGACTCTACAATAAAAGGCAGCGTCGATAACCTTGAGCGTGTGACTGCCTGCTGATAGTCAGCAGCTAATGACGATGCATAAACAGGATGGGTATAAATCAACAGAATCCCGAAAAAAAACAGGGTAGTGAGTCTTGTTAATATCCGGGGTGGCTGGTTCACGAAATATTCAACATCTGGTGCATGGTGATGAATTGGTAAGGTTTCCAATAATAGTAGTGAAAGGGCATAAAAACCGCCCGCGTTTTCACGGGCGGCCAAGAACATTTAGTGATGAACTTCAATTTTCCTTGGTTGCGTCTTTTCCTGTTTGGCAACCGTAATGTTCAGCACACCATGATCGCTTTTTGCAGAAATAGTTTCTGGATTAGCGCTATCAGGCAGGCTGAAACGGCGGTAAAAACTACCGTAACTACGTTCGATCCGCTTGTAGTCATCTTTTTCTTCTTTTTTCTCGGTTTCCTTTTCTCCTTTAATGGTTAATACACCATTGTCCATTTGAACTTCAATATCTTCAGGTTTTACGCCCGGGATATCAGCCACGATGACGAAACTGTCGTCAGTTTCTTTAATGTCAACTGCAGGAGCCCAATCGCTGGTAGCAATGCTGCTATCTTCACTAGGATGAGTGGCCAGGCCACTTTCCATTTCACGACGTAATTGATCAAAGAGGCTCCAGGGTTCATAACGTACCATGCTCATTGTTCTCACCTCCTTTTTCGCAAACGAAACAGTTGGCAGGATGTTCTCCTGTCATTAATAAACCTGTGTCTTTTCAGGCTATTTTCAAGGTGTGGGTGTTGCTGCAGGTCAATTAAAAGCGGCAAATACCTGGAATCAGCCTGTTTTGACTCCCTGATGGGCCAATTCCATGAATAAAACGTGCCCGGGCTGTTGAAATAGTGGTAAAAAGTTGCCAAGTCTCTAAAATTACCCGTCCTGTTGAAATGAGGTATGAAACCCCGGTGTCGCCTAAACTCTTTATTAAAACTTTTGGTTGCCAGATGAATGAATATGACTCCCAAAAAATGCTGGATGTATTGCATCAGGCAGGAGGGTTTACGCTTGTCGAAAATGCCGAAGAAGCAGATGTTTTATTGCTGAATACCTGCTCGATCAGGGAGAAAGCCCAGGAAAAGGTTTTTCACCAGCTGGGTCGCTGGCGTCTTTTAAAAGAAAAGAAACCTGGCATGATGATTGGTGTTGGTGGTTGTGTTGCCAGCCAGGAAGGTGATGCGATTCGTCAGCGTGCGCCGGTTGTTGACGTAGTGTTTGGACCACAGACCCTGCATCGGCTGCCTGCAATGCTTGACCAGGCCAGAAAGACAGGCAAGGCGGTTGTTGACGTGTCCTTCCCTGAGATAGAGAAATTTGATCGTTTACCTGAACCAAAAGCAGACGGTCCCACGGCTTTTGTGTCGATCATGGAAGGCTGCTCAAAATATTGCACATTCTGTGTGGTCCCCTATACCCGTGGTACTGAAATCAGCAGACCTTTCGATGATGTTATTGCAGAAATTGTACAACTGTCTCAGCAGGGTGTGCGTGAAATCAACCTGCTGGGTCAGAACGTCAACGCCTACCGGGGGCAGATGCATGACGGCGAAATTGCTGACCTGGCTCTGTTGATTCGCTACGTGGCGGCTGTTGATGGTATTGAGCGTATCCGTTTCACCACCTCGCACCCGGTAGAATTTTCTGATTCACTGATTGATGTTTACCGTGATGTACCGGAACTGGTCGGTTTTGTGCATTTACCTGTCCAGTCCGGCTCTGACAGTATTCTGATGCAGATGAAACGCGGTCATTCAGCCTGGGAATACAAGCAGAAAATCAGCCGTCTGAAGCAGGCACGTCCCGGTATCACTATTTCATCTGATTTTATTATTGGCTTTCCCGGTGAAACTGACCAGGACTTTGAACATACCATGGCCCTGATCCGGGATATCGACTTTGATCATTCCTTCAGTTTTATTTACAGTCGCCGTCCTGGTACGCCGGCTGCTGAATTCGAGGATGATGTGCCCTTATCAGTCAAGCAGGAACGCCTGGCAACCCTGCAAAACCAGATCAACAATCAGGCGATGCGTTACAGTCGTGCCATGGTTGGTACGGTGCAATCAGTGCTGGTTGAAAGGGTGTCAAAAAAAGATACTACCCAATTAGCCGGCCGCACGGAAAATAACCGGGTGGTCAATTTTTCCGGTCCGGTGGCATTGATTGGTGATTTTGTTGATGTGCTGATTACCGAAGCTTTGCCGAATTCCCTGCGTGGCGAAAGGCTTGAGCAGGGCTCGACCCGGATCGCCGGCTAAACTATTTTTACGGAACCCAACTTGTCTGAATTACCCTCATCCCTGAGTTTTCATCTGGCTCCCGATAACAACGAACGCCTTTCCAATTTGTGTGGCCCACTGGACAAACATTTACGACAGCTGGAGGGGCGCCTGGGTATCGAGATCAATAACCGGGGTAACCATTTTGCGCTGTATGGTGAAGAGCAGGCCATCGCCCTGGGTGAGCAGTTGTTGCTCGATATGTACAATTTTACCGAGCAGGAAATCCTGACACCCGAGCAGGTTAACCTGATCATCAATGCAGCTGATTTCGAAGATGCTTCGCCACGGCCGGAAAAACCGGACTACCCGGAAGTCACGATAAAAACCAAGCGTGGACTGGTACGTGGGCGCGGTGATAGTCAGCAGGAATATCTGCATAATATTGTTACTCACGATATCAATTTTGGTGTCGGCCCTGCGGGAACCGGTAAAACCTACCTGGCTGTTGCCTGTGCCGTCGAAGCCCTGGAACGCGATAACATCAGGCGGATTCTGCTGGTGCGTCCCGCAGTGGAGGCTGGCGAACGGCTGGGTTTTCTGCCCGGTGATTTAAGTCAGAAAATTGATCCCTACCTGCGTCCCTTGTATGACGCGCTTTACGAGATGCTGGGGTTCGAGCGTGTTCATAAACTGATTGAACGCAACGTGATTGAAGTGGCACCGTTGGCCTATATGCGTGGCCGTACACTGAATGATGCCTTTGTCATTCTTGATGAAGCCCAGAATACCACGCCGGAACAGATGAAAATGTTCCTGACCCGTATCGGTTTTGGTTCAACTGCTGTTGTGACCGGTGATGTCACCCAGGTGGATTTACCCAAAGGGCAGTTATCCGGGCTCCGCCAGGTCATTGAAATTCTCTCAAAGGTAGAAGGCATCAGTTTTACCTTCTTCAGTGCCAAGGATGTTGTCAGGCATCACCTGGTGCAGAGAATTGTGCATGCATACGATAATTTTGATCGTGGAACAAATACCGGGGAAGCTGAGTCAAAAAAGCTTTTAAAAGGATCAAAGTGAGCGATGTGGCTGAAATACAGCATGCCTGCGATGATGCTAACGTACCTGATGACGAGTCATTACAGCAATGGGTCGCGCTGGTGCTGGAAGAGCTTGGACAGCTGGGTGGTGTTGTGATCCGGCTGGTTGATGAGGCCGAAAGCCAGCAGTTAAACTTCCAGTATCGTCATAAAAATGCACCGACAAACGTGTTATCTTTTTCCTTTGAGGCACCTGTAGAGGTTGAGGATAATTACCTGGGTGACATGGTGATCTGTGTGCCGGTCGTTATTCGTGAGGCGGCTGAACAGGGTAAACCGGCTAACTGGCACTGGGCACACATGGTTATTCACGGCATGTTGCATTTACTTGGATTTGATCACATCAATGAAGAGGATGCAGAGATTATGGAGCAGCAGGAAATTGCACTCCTGCAAAAATTAGGAATTAACAACCCGTATGAGTCTGAAATTTAATTATGCCATCTGATCAATCGAGCATCGCCTCACCTGGTAAAAGCTGGCTGGATCGCCTGATACAGCTGTTTGATGATGAACCCGAAGATAAGCAGGATATTGTAGAAATTCTGCAAAATGCCAAGGAACGTGCGCTTCTGGATACGGATGCACTTGCGATGATGGAAGGGGTGCTGGAAGTTGCTGAATTGCGTGTTCGCGACATCATGATTCCCCGTGCCCAAATGGCTGTTGTGAATCGCAGTAATTCACTGGAAGAGATTCTGCCGTTGATTATCGAATCTGCTCATTCGCGCTTTCCGGTGATGGGTGGAGACCGGGGTGAAGTGCAGGGTATTCTGTTGGCCAAGGACCTGTTGCAGTTCTGGGGTAATTCAGAGGAATTTGATTTGCGTGACGTATTACGTTCGGCCGTATTCGTGCCCGAGAGTAAACGCCTGAATGTCCTGCTGAGGGAGTTTCGGGCAAGCCGTAACCACATGGCTATTGTTGTGGATGAATATGGTGCAGCCAGCGGACTAGTTACAATCGAAGATGTACTTGAACAGATTGTTGGTGAAATTGAAGATGAGCATGACTTCGATGAAGCCCAAACTATTCTCAAACATAACGAGACCGAATTTACCGTTAAGGCGCTGGCTAGCGTTGAAGACTTCAATGAATACTTCTCGTCAGACTTGGATGAGGATGATTTTGATACGGTAGGTGGCTACGTGGTGAATGCTTTTGGGCATTTGCCAAAGCGCGGCGATACCGTCGATGTCGGGCGCTTTCGTTTTACAGTGATGCGGGCGGACAGTCGCAAGGTTCACCTGTTGAATATTTTGCTGTTACCTGAAGAGGAAGCGGCAGATAGTGAAACCTAACAGTTTCCGGCAGCGTGCTTAAGGGTAGCCATTTAGCGAGTTTTTTTGCAGGTGCGATCACGGTACTGGCATTTGCGCCTTTTGATCTTTTCTTTATTCCCTATTTCAGTTTAGCCTTTCTGTTTTATCAGTGGCGTGATGCATTACCCGGTCAGGCGGCCAAATCAGGCTATCTTTTTGGCCTGGGGCTGATGGGCTTTGGTGTTTTCTGGCTGCATGTCAGTATCGCCAAGTTTGGTGGTGTGATTTTTCCAATGGCTGTATTACTGGCCCTGGTTTTTGCTGCAGTCATAGCCTGTTATTACGCCGCGGCCGGTTGGTTGTCAGCATGGCTGGTGCGGCGTTTCCGTCTTGCTGGCAATATCCAGTTGTTGGTAATTTTCCCTGCGATATTCGTTTTGTCCGAAATTTTAAGGGCCTATTTTCTGGGGGGCTTTCCCTGGCTTGCGGCTGGATATTCGCAGCTGGATACGCCGCTGCTTGGACTGGCTCCGCTCATGGGGGTATTTGCTGTCAGTTGGCTGACTGCTGTTCTGGCAGCGATGCTTTTGCTGCTGGTTTTTGCTTCAGTGAGGCAGCGTTTGGCAGCATTGGTCGTTGCTGCCCTGCTTGTCACCCTGGTTTATTTGTTGGGGCAGATACCCTGGAGCCATCCGATTGGCGACCGGCTGACAGTACGCATCGTGCAGGGAAATATCCCGCAGGAGCTCAAATGGCAACCGGCTAACCTCAAGTCAACCATTGATTTGTATACCAGCCTGAGTTTTTCACGGCCCGCAGACCTGGTGGTCTGGCCGGAAACAGCGATTCCTGCTTTTGCACATGCTGTGGAAGATACTATCCTGCAGCCGTTACAGGAGCGACTCAGCGTCAATGGGTCTCAGCTGGTTGTCGGGATACCCATTCGTGCAGAAGATCATGGTTATTTCAATAGCATGCTGGCACTGGGACAGCAGCGAGATCAGTACGATAAACGTCACCTTGTACCTTTTGGCGAGTTTGCACCGCTGGATTTTCTGCTCAGGCCACTGGTGGATTATTTCCGTATCCCCATGTCGGATTTTCGCGAGGGCGAGGCAGAAAAGCCACTACTGCGTGTTGGCGAGCACCAGGTGGGTGTCTCGATCTGTTACGAGGATGCGTTTGGTGATGAGTCAGCCCAGGCTTTGCCAGAAGCCGCTTACCTGATCAATGTCTCAAATGATGCCTGGTTCGGCGATTCGCTGGCTCCTTACCAGCATCTGCAGATTGCCCGTATGCGGGCAGTTGAAACCGGTCGTTACATGATACGTGCAACCAATACCGGTATTTCGGCCTTGATTGATCCCCAGGGCAAAGTCCTGGAGCAGACCGGTCAGGCTGAAACTGCCGTGATTCATTCTGAGTTTCAACCTATGACCGGTATGACTTTGTATGCATGGGTAAAGGACTGGTTGATTACGCTGTTAATGTTGATGGGTGTTGCGGCTGCCGTGATCTACTCAGTTGCGATTCGTTCCCGGCAGGATTGACACTGCAGCTTCAGTCATCCGGCTTTGAGCCCGGCTGGCTATCGGTTAAATCCTGCTGCTGTTGTTCCTGAAGTTTTATTTCCTCCAGGGTATGGCGCAAGGCCGCTTCCTGCTGGAAAAGCACTTCGTTGGCATTGCTCCATTGTTCCTGTGGAACGTCAGGTTGTTGATCATTAGCTGTATCGGCACAAGCAACCAGCAGCAGGCCCGCCAGGGGCAGGTAATGAGCGCATTCCGGGCTCAGTCGCCGGCCGGGCATAATGTGAGTTGACCAGTTTCATCCCAGCAGGGAACAAGTTGTTTCCTGGCGACATCCAGCAAGGTTTGTCCGGCAATTTTTTTACGCCAACCTTCCATTAAAGGCGTATCCGTATCTCCGGTAATCAGTTTTTCCAGGTCTTTTTTTGCCGCAATTGATGCCGGGGTAATATCATGTTCATCAGCAAGGATTCGCAAGGCACACATCATCAGGTCGGAAAGTGCTTCTTCCTGGCGGTTTAACCGGCGTAACTGAATATTTTCCATGGGCCAGTCCGCTTCCGGTATCTGGCGGGCCTGCTGAATCAGTTCAAGCAGCAGAGCTCCCTGTTTTTGAACCACGCCATCTTCCAGCCCGCGTATGCGTGAAAGCTGTTGCAGTTTGGCAGGCATGCGTCTCGCCAGGTCAATCAGCACCTCATCTTTTAAAATCCAGCGTCGTGGACGGTCCCGTTCTATGGCGCGCTGTTCGCGCCAGCCTGCCAGCTGTTGTAGCACCGCGTATTGCACACCCTTGAGATGTTGTCGGCCCTTAACCTTTTTCCAGGCATGATCCGCTTCTATACAGTAGGTGGAAGCCTGGCTGAAATATTCATATTCAGCATCCAGCCAATGAGTGCGTTCCAGCTTTTTCAGCTTACTATCGAGCTGCAGGTAAATCTCACCCAGGTAAATGACGTCGTTAACGGCATACTTGAGTTGTGCCTCGTCCAGTGGTCTTTGTGACCAGTCAGTGCGGGCCTGGTCTTTTTCAAGAGAAACATTGAGTACCTGCTGGACCAGTTTGGCGTAGCCCATCTGGTCACCGTAACCGGTAATAGCTGCGGCCAGCTGGGTATCGAAAATAGGTTGCGGGATACGCTTCCAGAGATGGTGGAAAATTTCCAGGTCCTGGTGGGCTGCATGCAATACCTTGATGATATCGTCCCGGTAAAGAATATCCAGAATTGGCGTCAGGTCTTTGATTTTTAGCGGATCAATACAGGCTGCCATCTCGCCATTGCCAACCTGTAGCAGGCAGAACCTGGGGTAATAGGTTTTTTCGCGAATAAACTCGGTATCTATGGCCAGCCATTGACTATGCTGGATAGCATCGCAGAATTGCTGTAGCTGTTCGGGGTTATCAATATAAAACTCTTGCATGCTGAAACTGGCCTGATCTGTGGTAAGGTCTTTGCTTTGGTGTTTACTTCGAAACTTTAGACTAGCATATCACTTTCACATTTAACGGTTGCCTGATTTCTCATTGTGTTAAAGCTGTTTAACTTTTTTCTTGATGTATGTCTGTTAAGACGCGGGCCTCAGGATTTACCGGCCTCAACATCCCTGTTCGTCATCGTGATCGTATTTAGCGTTATGGTGGGCGCTGTTGGGGTTGCAGATGTCATCAAGGGCCCTGCGGCACTGGCGGCAGCCATGCTGGATGCTGTGATTGCATTGGTATTGTTGCGCCTGGTCCTGCTTTTTCAAAACCATTCAGCCCGGTTTCTGCAGGCGGCAACAACCCTGTTTGGTACTAGCGTGATCCTGGGGCTGATTGCATTGCCATTACAGCTGGTTATTGGCGCAGGTGGTAACGAGTCAGCCCTGGCGCCACTGGTTTCGATTGCTTACCTGGTGTTGCTGGTCTGGGTGCAGGTTGTTATTGGTCATATACTGCGTCATGCGCTGAATGTCAGCCTGACATTGGGCATAGGACTTGCGCTCACTTACTCTATTTTGTCGGGTGTTATTATCCAGTCACTGTTTTTAACACCCACCGCATAACTTCATTGCATTTTTACTGACGGATTTATCATGCATCTTCATATTCTTGGCATTTGCGGAACCTTTATGGGCGGAATTGCTTTGCTGGCCCGTGCCAAAGGGCACAAGGTCACCGGTTCAGACCAGAATGTCTACCCGCCCATGAGTACCCAGCTGGAACGGGCTGGTATCGAGCTGATGTCAGGTTACGATGCTTCCCATTTACAGCCAGCTCCGGATATTGTCGTGGTTGGTAATGCCATGTCCCGGGGCAACCCTGCAGTTGAATACATGCTGGATGCCGGCCTGCCTTATACCTCGGGTCCCCAGTGGCTGGCTGAGCATATATTACAGGACCGGTGGGTACTGGCCGTAGCTGGAACCCATGGTAAAACCAGTACAGCTGCCCTGCTGGCGTGGATTCTAGAAGATGCCGGCCTCAACCCGGGGTTTCTCATTGGTGGCGTGCCGGAAAATTTTGGCGTTTCAGCGAGACTGGGTGATGCGCCCTTTTTCGTGGTGGAAGCTGACGAGTATGACACCGCATTTTTTGATAAACGTTCCAAGTTTATTCATTACCATCCACGTACCCTGATCATGAATAATCTTGAGTTTGATCATGCGGATATCTTTGAAGACCTGGAGCAGATTCAGAAACAGTTTCATTTCCTGGTGAGAACCGTGCCTGCCAGTGGCCTGATTATTACGCCATTACTGGATGGCAACCTGCATGATGTTTTGGACATGGGATGCTGGACCGGGCTTGAGCACTTTGATGTTGATAGCCAGGCGCAGTGGCATGCGGAACTGCTCAAGGCAGATGGCAGTATTTTCCGCCTGGTTGCAGATGGTGTTGTCCAGGGTGAAGTCAACTGGGATTTAATCGGTCGGCATAACGTCAGTAATGCGCTGGCAGCGATTGCTGCTGCGCGACACGCAGGTGTACCTGTCAATGTTGCCATCGATGCGCTGGGGCGCTTTGTGAATGTTAAACGACGCCTGGAACTGCGTGGCCAGGAAAACGGCATTACGGTTTACGATGATTTTGCTCATCATCCGACGGCGATTAAAACCACCTTGCAGGGGTTGCGTGACAAGGTAGGCAAGCAGGGCCGTATACTGGCAATACTTGAGCCGCGCTCAAACACCATGAAAATGGGCTTTCATGCCAGTGAACTGCCTGAGTCACTGGCCGATGCGGATATGGTTTTCATTTATGCCACCGATGATATCCAGTGGGATGTCCCGGCCGTGTTTAAGGGATTGCGAGAAAAAGCAAAAGTATTCACTTCAACTGACGATATAGTAGACGCTGTATATTCATTTTCTCAGCCAGGTGACCATGTGCTGGTAATGAGTAATGGCGGTTTCGAAAATATTCATCAGCGTTTGCTGGACAGGTTGAAGGTTTAACAATATGTCAGGAACACAAAAGCCAATTGCCCTGGCTTTTACCGGTGCATCCGGTTCAGCTTATGGCTTGCGCCTGTTGCAATGTCTTCTCGATGCGGGCAGGAATGTCTACCTGTTGTATTCGCAGGCCGCCCAGATCGTTTTTAAAATGGAAGCTGGCCTGGACTTGCCATCACAGCCAGCGGAAGCCCGGGAAATGCTGTCGCAGCTGTATGCTGCAAAACCGGGGCAACTGCAGGTTTTTGGACGTCAGCAATGGATGGCGCCGGTAGCATCCGGCTCCAACCCTCCAGAAGCCATGGTCATCTGCCCCTGTACTACGGGAACACTTGCCTCTATCGCTGCCGGTTTAAGTCAGGATCTGATAGACCGGGCTGCAGACGTAGTCTTGAAAGAAAAAAAGAAATTGATACTGGTCGTCAGGGAGACGCCGTTTTCCAGTATCCACCTGGAGAACATGCTCAGGCTATCGAATGCCGGTGCCGTGATTATGCCGGCTAATCCAGGTTATTACGAAAATCCGCAGAAAATTGAGGATATTATCGACTTTATGGTAGCAAGAATTCTGGACCACCTGGAAGTGCCAAACACGCTGGCCGGACGCTGGGGCGAGCCATAATGAAAAAGACAATTCCGCTCAGCAAGGTACGTGTTGGCATGCATGTCGACTCACTGGGTCGTAACTGGATGAAACATAATTTCCTGCGCAACAGTTTCCTGATTGAAGACAAGGAAACCCTGGCGAAGATTAAAGGCAGCCAGCTCAAGGAGCTTGTCATTGATACTGCCAGGGGGCTGGATGTAGAAGAAGATAATAAGCCGGAAAAATCAGTGGAGCCAAAGGCGGTTAAGCCGCAGGTCAGGCCGCTTTTTCCTGAGACTACCGGAGCTGATATTCAGCAGGCGCAAAAAGCCTATTCAATGGCGGCGGATACCGTGCGTAACCTGATGAATGATGCACGTTCCGGGAAGCAGCTGAAGCCAGAGAAGGCAGAAAAATCTGCTGAGCAGTTGATCAAGTCGATTGATAACAGTCCACAGACTTTGAGTGCGGTTACGCGTATCAAATCCCGTGATGAATACACTTTCCAGCATAGTGTGGGTGTGGCGGCCTTGCTGGCTGGTTTTACCAAGGGCAGATACAGCGCAGATGAACTGGAAGAAATTACCATTGGCGGTATTGTGCATGATATCGGCAAGATACATGTGCCAGACAATATTCTGAACAAGCCGGACAAGCTGACCGATGAAGAATTTGTCATGATGAGAAAACATGTGACCCTCAGTCGGGAGATTTTCGAAGAGTGTAATAACTTTACCAGCATGCAAACCGATATTGCTTTGCATGCATCATGAAAGGCCGGATGGCATGGGCTACCCACTGGGTTTAAAGGCTGACGAGATTTCTGAAATCGGTTACATGGGTGCGGTGATTGATGTTTACGATGCCTTATCGACCCGGCGTGTTTACAAAAAAGCCTGGGAACCCTCGCAGGCGTTGAAAAGCATGGTTGAATGGGGGCCGGGGCAATTTAACCAGGATGTCCTGATGCATTTTATCAATTACCTGGGGGTTTACCCGGTGGGGACCTGGGTATTGCTGGAAAGTAACAAGGTAGGGTTTGTTTTATCCCAAAATGAAGACAAGTTCGGCCGGTGGTACAGGTGAAGCTGTCGGTGAAAGACCGTCGCTTGTTAAGTCAGGATATCGATTTATCGGCAGTCAAGGATGATGCCATCAAGAGCGTGGTGTCACCCCAGGCCTATGGCCTGGATGATGATTTTGCTATCTGAGCATTTCCTGTCCATGATTTTGTGAATGACCAGCCAGGCGATAATAATCAGCACGACGCCAGCAGCAGGTATGGCGAGTTTTCCCCAGTCAGTTTCACCAACAGCCGATCCGGCCAGCATGCCGGGTAACAGGTAGGCTGGTGCCCAGACGATAGCAGAAGCTATGTTGGCGATATAAAATCGCTTTGGGGGCATTTGCATCAGGCCGGCAATCAATGGAACAATAGCGCGGATAGGGCCAAAAAAACGTCCCAGTGCAACACTCAGATCACCATATTTTTCAAAAAAACGCGAAGCCTTTTTCCAAGGCTTCAGGGTGTACCCGGACCATGTCCATTTTTGCGTGGCATTCTCATAAGTGATGACCCAGCCAGTAACTCAGGCCATCGCCAATAATAGCTCCGGCGATGGCCCACAGACAGCTGCTCCAGAAATCAATGATACCTGCACCGATCAGGGTGCCGGCACCAAACAGGATGACCACTCCGGGAATGAGCAAGCCGACTATAGCCAGTGACTCGGCCAGCGCCATGCTGAAAATCACCCAGCCGGCATACTCGGGATTTTGTTGAATCCATTCGAGGAGTTGTTGGAACCATTCAGTCATATTGTTTCACCACAAAGGGCACAAAGAACACAAAGTTTTATCGCTTGTTATTAATAACTCATGAATACAGTGTGAAATATTGATCCAGTGCTTAAGTTTGAAAAGTTATCACTTAACCAAATATCCAAGATTCTTAAAGTCCTTTGTGTTCTTCGTGGTGAAAAACTGTTTATAAAGTGGCAAAAGCTTCAGCGGCCGCAGACAGCGTATTGGCAATGTCTTCATCCGTATGAGCCGCCGAAACAAAGCCGGCTTCAAAGGCTGATGGCGCCAGGTAAACCCCTCGATCCAGCATGCGCATGGAAAAATTTTTTGAAGCGTTCCTGGTCGCAGGCCATGGAGCCGGCAAAGTCGGTCACTCTGATCCGCATCGGTGAAAAACAGGCCGAACATGCCGCCAACCTGGTTGGCCGTCAGACCAATATTGGCTGATTTGGCAAGGTCCAGCATGCCGGCAACCAGTTGCGTTGTTTTACGGGTCAAGTCAGTGAAGAAATCCGGTTGCGAAATCAGTTCCAGGGTTTTCAGTCCGGCTGTCATGGCGACGGGGTTGCCTGACAGAGTGCCAGCCTGGTAGACAGGACCAAGAGGTGCGATTTTTTCCATGATTTCGCGTTTGCCACCAAACGCGCCAACCGGCATGCCACCACCTATGACTTTGCCCAGTGTGGTCAGATCGGGTTTGACCTGGTAGAGGCCCTGGACGCCGCCCAGAGCAACTCGAAAACCGGTCATGACTTCATCGAAAATCAGTACCGTACCATATTCATCACAAACTTCTCTGCAGTCCCTGCAGAAAGCCTGCAACCGGAGGGATGCAGTTCATGTTGCCGGCGACTGGTTCAACGATGATGCAGGCAATCTGCTCACCCACTTCCCTGAAAGCTTCACGGACCTGGTCAATGTCGTTGTAGGTACAATGTGATGGTGTGTTCTGCCAGGGATGCAGGTACGCCGGGAGAGCTGGGTTCACCCAGAGTCAGCATGCCGGAACCGGCCTTTACCAGTAGAGAATCCGAATGGCCATGGTAGCAGCCTTCAAATTTGACGATTTTGTCCCTGCCGGTAAAGCCACGGGCCAGTCGAATGGCTGACATGGTCGCTTCAGTACCGGATGACACCATGCGAACCATGTCCATCGAGGGCACCAGTTCACAGACCTTGTCCGCCATCCGGGTTTCCAGTTCGGTGGGTGCACCAAATGATAGGCCTTTATGGATGATCTTTACCGACGGCATCAATGACTTCCGGATGGGCATGTCCCAGGATCATCGGTCCCCATGAGCCGACGTAGTCAATATATTGTTTTCCCTTCGAATCAGTCAGGTAGGCGCCTTTGGCTGATTCAATAAATACCGGATCGCCACCAACGCCTTTGAATGCCCTGACCGGTGAGTTAACACCGCCTGGAATATGTTGTTGAGCCGCAGTAAAAAGATCGTGTGAAGTTCGCCATGTTTTATCCTTGTGGTGTAAATAAGTTCTGAAACTGCCTGGTTGCCGATGTTGATATCGCTCTGGCCGAAAACAGCATCGATGACTGCAATCATGTCCGCACCGGCATTTATCAAGCCGGGCGCATTGTCATGTGTAATGCCGCCGATGGCAACTATGGGGACATCGAGTTTGTCTCTGGCCTGCTCCAGCAATTGAGGCTGCGCCTGGACAGCGGCGGGTTTTGTCGAGAAGGAAAGAAACGTCCGAAATGCGACATAATCTGCCCCTTCGCTGCGGGCCTGTAACGCAAGGTCCAGCTGGTTATAGCAGGATGCGCCGATAATCGCATCAGGGCCAAGCAGGGAACGTGCCGGCTGGATGGCATTGTCATGTTTTCCCAAGATGCACACCGTCAGCAGCGACCTGTAGTGCCAGCTCGACATCATCATTGATGATCAACAGGCAGTTGTATTCTGTGGTCAGTTTGCGCAGTTTTTCTGCTTGCCTGAGCCGCTTGGCTTGCATCGCTGGATTTATCGCGATACTGCAAAATACTGGCACCACCAATGAGTGCATTGCGACTATCTACCAACAGCCTTTCGTCATCATACTGGTCGTGATGGGTGATCAGGTAAGTGCCATGTAGACGGCTATATGAAGAATTGATTATTAGCCATTTTTTTTGGTTGCGCATCGGAAAGAACTGTCCATGACCAGGCTTGTCTGCATGGGAGAGGCTGTTGAAAGTGAATTCCTGGGCCAGTTTTACCGATTTGTAAGTGAGTGGCCACTAGCAATGTAAAAAGCTGATTGCGCTGGATAAGGTGCAGCCAGAGCCATGGTATTCATGCGGCAGGCGGGGGCCATCCATGGCAATTTTACCGGTTGTGGCTGTATAGAGCCGATTTACCACATTATTCCTGTCTTCATGTGTGCCGGTAATCAGAATATTCTTGCACCCCAGTTGCAATAGCGTTTCGGCGCAGTCATCCGGTGTCGATTCTGGCCGCTGAGTTGCTGGGCCTCCGGGATGTTGGGTGTAATCAGGGTGGCTCAATGGAAGAAGTCAGTGAATAAGCCGTTGCATGTAAGTCGTTGCCGGAAACTGACGCACCACCACCGGCAGCCAGGACAGGATCCAGTATGACCGGGATTTCGGGCATTGATCTATCAGCCCGGCAAGTGTATCAACCAGTAATGGGCTGCCGATCATGCCAATTTTTATTGCCTGGATATTGAAATCCTTGTCAGGCAATGAAACTGCCGATGAATCAGTTCCGCTGAAACAGGCTCGAAACTAAACAGGTTTTCCGAATTCTGAACTGTCAGGGCAGTAATGATACTGCAGGCATGGCCACCCAGATCATTGATGGTTTCGATGTCTGCCTGGATGCCGGCGCCCCCGGTCGGATCATGCCCTGCGATGGTGAGAATTGTCGGACGGTTATTCATGGGAATATTTTGAAGGAAAAAACGATGAAAAAATACATGTGTATTGTTTGTGGTTACATTTACGACGAGGAAAAAGGCTGGCCGCAAGACGGAATCCCCGCTGGAACCCGGTGGGAAGATGTTCCTGACGGCTGGGAATGCCCGGATTGCGGAGTTTCCAAGTCTGACTTTGAAATGACCGAAATCTAGACTTTAATTATTTGTAGGCCTGAAATTCCGAAATTCTTGGCTAAACTCTAGCCTACCTACTATTGCCCTTGATACACTTTGGGGATTTATCCGAGAACTTGGGAGGTGGCATGGCACATAAACACGAGGAAATGATGCAGGCTGCACTGGAATATCTGCGCCCTGATTGAGCAAATTGACGACAATGAGAAGGAGATTTTGCCTTCACTGCTCAGCTTTTACCCCGTCTGCATGCCGGGATCGCAGCTTTTTCCAGTGAAAAGGAGGCCGACTGTCATGTCAATGAGGCTGACCTGGATGCGCGTTTTGAGCTTTTTTCACGTTTACGGCAATTACTCGGAGATCGCGACAGTTACTGGCTGGAATATGATGTCTAGCCGCAATGAAGAATGCAAAAGTGGTAGTCTTGCCGATGACCTGACCGATATCTACTGTGAATTGAAAAGTGGCCTGTTGTCGCTGGAGGAAAACCTGAAAAACCAGGACCAGGCTATCGATGACTGGCGCTGTGGCTACAAGGTCCACTGGGGTAAGCATCTTGTCGATGCTGAAAAACATTTTACGATCTACAGGCTCAAAACCAGATATAAATCTGAACTTTAAGTGACCGATGTAGCGGTCACTTGTGTAAAATCCATCGCCATTACTTTTAACATCAGGAGTTTTTTGATGACAACGACTACATTACTGAATCCGTCTGATCTGGAATTGACTGCTGCAGCGCAGGGCAAAATGGCTGAGCTTTTCTCTCAGGTTGAAGAAAATATTGAAGGTGTACGTGTTTTTGCAACACCTGGTGGCTGCAGTGGTATTAACTTTGGTATGACATTTACCGATCAGCTGAATGCCAACGACGGCACACGGAATTTGACGGCTTTAAAGGTGATTGTTGATGATGCGACACTGGGATATCTGAAAGGTGCTGAAATCGATTTTGTTGACCATGGCGACGGCAATGCAACTTTCGTATTCAATAACCTGCCGCAAACCGAGACTGGTGGTGGTTGTGGTACTTGCGGTTCCCAGGGTGGCGGATGTGGGTGAATACCGACTCCTTTGGAGAAAAAAGCCATTTAACATGGCTTTTTTAGGTATGAACACGAGGCCGTGGATGGCCGAGTTGGGCGATCTTGCAGGGATGTATAAGCCCGATTTACCTGACCGTTCAGTTGTTTCCATCTGAAGAACGCCGTAAACCCATCCCTGGGGGCTTGAATGCGGCTTCCTGCCGCATACATCTTCAGATGGAAACAACTTAAACGTTCAAGTCACAAGATTCTCCCCACCTTCCATATCCTGAAGTAAAAAGTATGCAACTCACTGACGAAATGCTCACAGATATAGGCCTGCCAATCATGTTGACAGGCTTGATGCTGTACATGGCATTCATCATTTATAACCTTGGCATGAAATCCAAGGCCGGCAAGTTTGGCATGTTTGTTTTATTTCTTGGCCTGGCCGTGGGCTTGCTGGGTTTTACGATGAAATTCGTGATTAAATTATTTCTCAGCCAATCACTTTAAAATGATTTTCTGACGGCCAGGATCACGATGGCTATCAGCAGAATAACCGGAATCTCGTTAAACCAGCGGAACCAGACATGGCTTTTGGTGTTCCGGTCATTTTTGAAATCCTTGAGTAATTTTCCACAGTAAAAATGATAGCCAACCAGGATGGCAAGCAAAGCCAGCTTGGTGTGCAGCCAGCCCATGCTGCTCCAGGCAGCCCAGGCGTAGTCGTATAACATCCAGAAACCAAAAACCAGGGTTACAATCATGCCCGGGGTGGTAATGCCGTAATACAGCTTTCTTTCCATGATTTTGAAGCGTTCTTTGCTGGTTTCGTCTTCACTCATCGCGTGATAGACAAACAGGCGTGGCAGGTAGAAGATGCCAGCAAACCAGGTGACCATTGCAATCAAGTGCCAAGCTTTAGCCCAGGTTCCCATAATGGTTATTTCCTTTCTTTATAAATGGATTGTTGATCCATGAGTTCTTTGTTCAATGCATCGTAGGTGATGATACCGGCGTGCTGCCAGACAATATCACCATCAGGATTTAACAGGAAGCTGGTAGGCACAACCTGCACAATACCGAAAGCAAGGTTGATTTCACCCTGGATATCGATGGCTAAAGGATAGGGTAATTGCTTGCGCTGTTGTGTTTCCAGGATCATATCGGGCCTGTCATAAGGCATTGCCACGCCGATAAGTTCAAAGCTGTCTGAATCTGTATTCGAATACATGCGCGAAAGTTCCGGCATTTCCTGAAAGCAGGGTGGGCAGGAAACAGACCAGAAATTAACCACTAGCCATTGACCGGTAAAATCATGCAGCGTTTTCCTGCTGCCGTCGAGAAAACTGAAAACAGTGGCTTTATCAGGTGGAGTGCCTGGTATTTCCTGTTCTGAACAGGCACTGGTTATCAGCAGCAGTAATGCAGGCAGTAACAGGCGTATCACGGTGAATCTTGCTTTCCATTGTCATGATAAAGCTGCTGCAGGATATCCTCTCGTGACCTGGGCTGCCCGTTATCCGGCTGGTTTTCAACCTTGTTTTCAGACTGGTTTCGGCCACTGAAAAAATTGCCGATTGCCCGTGCCACGCGTTTTAAGGCACGCCAGATCTTTGGCAATAACCAGGCGACCAGGATGATAAACAGGACCAGGGCGATAATGAATAACCAGGGATGATTTAAAGCGGTCCACAGACCACCAATTACTGCCAGGTCTTCTCCAATGGACGCGGTCCAGTTGGTAACGGGTTCGGGTGAGGTGTTAATCAATGCCCGTGTGCCAGCCTTGGTGGCGTGGGTTGTAGCTGCCAATCCACCACCGACCAGCAAAGCGGCAAATTCAGCAGCACCGCCAACATCAATGCCACTGGCCATGCCGGCGGCCAGCAATGCGCCGGCAGGAATGCGGATAAAGGTATGGATGGCATCCCAGCCGGTATCGACTCCCGGAATTTTATCGGCAAAGAATTCGACAAAATACATCAGGCCGGCGGCCATCATGACGGAGGGATCAGTTAACAGCTGGAGTTCTGCAGGTAAGGCAACCTGCCCGGTAGCGCCAAAGTAGCCTAGTACCAATACGGCGGCGTAAAGGTTAATACCCGATGCCCAGGCGGCACCCAGCATCAGGGAGATGACTTCTACAGTTTCCATGATTCACGACTCCTCAAAAGATCACGGTTCATTCTAAGCGATTTTGTTTTGATTTGCTGATGAAGGCTTCTGCCAGTGCGCCATACAGCGGTTTCGGGCAAACCAGGTGAGAAGTGCCCTTGGCGATAAACGCGGTAGACATCAGCGCCAGGATCATGTCCTGGTTATTGGTCATTTCCATGACGATGATGAAAGCAGTCAGTGGCGACTGCACGACGCCCGTGAAATAGGCCACCATGCCGAGCATGATCATGACATCCAATGGGGCTATGGGCAGCCACTGTCCCAGGTTGGCGCCAATTCCGGCCCCGGTAGCCAGTGACGGCGCAAAAATGCCCCCTGGAATTCCAGTCAGATAGGAAGCCAGGGTGGCGGCGAATTTTTCCAGCGGGAACCAGGGGTTAAATGTACCTGACTGGTTGATAATCGCCTGGGCTTCGGCATATCCGGTGCCGCTGGCACGATAATCAGAGATGAAGTTGATCAGTGCTACCAGGATGCCAACAATCAGTGCAACCAGCAGGGGCTTGGCAATAGCAAAAGGGGCGATTTTGCGAGAACTGGTAATCAGTAGCTGGGCGAATGTTCCACCCAGTATGCCGCCGAGGATGCCGCATACGGGAATTGCGAGCCAGGCCAGGGACAGGGTTGGCATCGAGGCATTGGATGAGCCGAAATAATGGTAGTGACCCATAATTGCAATTGCCGTTACACCGGCGAATACCACGGCAGTGGTGACAATGCCGCTGATACGTTGTTCAAAAGAACGACTCATCTCTTCGATGGCAAACACGATACCTGCCAGTGGCGTATTAAACGCGGCTGCTATGCCGGCAGCGCCCCCGGCAAGTATGAGTCCGCGTTCCATGTAATGCGGAGGAAAGCGAACGTAGCGGCCAAGCGCAAACATGATGGATGCACCAACATGCACTGAGGGACCTTCCCTGCCGATCGAAGCGCCGGAAGCCAGGCCGGCTACCGTCAGGCCGATTTTTCCTACTGCAATTTTCAGTGACAGAATCAGCGGCTTGTCAGAAATATCCAGTGCCGCAATGGTTTGCGGAATACCCGAGCCTTCTGATCCTGGAAAAAACTTTTTTGTGACCCAGACAATGGCCACCAGCGCCAGTGGAGTCAAAAATAAAGGGAGATAGGCATTTTGCTTGCTGATCTGCTGAAACAGGTGATTCGCATAATCTGCCAGTTCAGCAAAAAGTACACAGACAAGCCCCACCGCAACAGCGCCTGTCCAGAAAACAAGGCGTATTTTCCAGGCCTTGGGCGAGAAAAGGCGGCGCCTGGATTTGCGGATATGCTGCTTCATTGTTGCTGCTTCAGGATCTTTCAGGTTAGATAAATTCAGGATAATACCATGATGGGGCTTTGTTCTTTCTCCGCTGTGGCTATATCATGTGGCGAGTTTCGTTCTTGAGGTAATAGAGTAAATGATTTCTGTCGGTATTGTGGGTGGCACGGGGTATACGGGTGTTGAGCTTCTGCGTTTGCTGGCGACCCATCCGGAAGTAGAGGTGAAGATCATCACTTCACGTTCCAATGAAGGTGTAGCGGTAGCTGATATGTTTCCCAACCTGCGTGGACATCTGGATCTGGTTTTTTCCATGCCTGACAGTGAGACCCTGAAGTCCTGTGACCTGGTTTTCTTTGCCACACCTAATGGTACGGCCATGAAACTCGTCCCTGAATTACTGGAGGCGGGGGTAAAGGTGATCGACCTGGCGGCTGATTTTCGTTTGAAACAGGAGCAGGTATGGCAAAAATGGTACGGCATGGAGCATGCCTGTCCTGAATTATTGCAGGAAGCTGTTTATGGTTTGCCCGAAATAAATCGCGCCGAGATTGAGCAAGCCAGGCTGGTGGCAAACCCTGGATGTTATCCGACGGCTGTCACGCTTGGCCTGTTGCCCCTGGTTGAGGCCGGCCTGGTTGACTTGTCTTCCATCGTGGCTGATTGTAAATCAGGTGTCAGCGGTGCTGGCAGAGGCGCCAGTGTCGCAGCCCTGATGGGTGAATGTGGTGAAAGTTTTAAAGCTTATGCCGTACCCGGGCACCGTCATTTACCGGAAATTGCCCAGAATCTGACAGAAATTGCAGGAGCGCCGGTAAACCTGACATTTGTGCCGCACCTGTTGCCGATGATTCGTGGTATTCATGCCACCCTGTATCTCAATATCCAGCAGCCGGCGGACTGGCAGAATCTCTATGAGAAGCGTTACCAGGATGAATATTTTGTTGACGTATTGCCGGCCGGAAGCCACCCTGAAACCCGCAGTGTCCGCGGAGTCAATAATAATCGCATAGCAGTGCATCAACCGCAGGATGGTAATGTGCTGGTGGTCTTGTCAGTGATCGATAACCTTGTAAAAGGTGCTGCAGGCCAGGCGGTACAGAACATGAATATCATGTTTGGTCTGAAAGAAACTGCCGGCCTTGAGTCTGTCGCCCTGTTGCCCTAAAAGTCTGCCTGAACCATGTTTTCTTCCCGACACAAGATTGTTACGCCAAGGATTGTTCAACCAGATTCGAGTAATCGAAAATGGTGGTTTTTATTCTTTCTGGTTTTAGTCGCCATCTGGTCATGGTTTGTTTATGATTTTGGCCGGCAGCGTGCCGGGTTTGATGGTTCATCCTTTGCGTCTGAAATAGCAGCGCTGGAGGAACAGCTGGAGCTGAAGGAAAAGCGCATTGAGCAACTCAGGCTCGAATCGGCTACCAACCAGCGCTCAGCCCAGATTGATAAAAATGCGGCCATGATGGCACAGCAGGATCTCAGGAATTTACAGCAGGAAAAGGCGGAACTGAAAAGAGAAGTCGATTTACTCAACGGGCTGTTATCTGATAGTGCCAAAAAAGCGGTTATTCGTCTGGACAAGCTGACTATTGCCAGAGCATCGACGGATAACAGTTATCTTCTGCGATTTACGCTGGTGCATCTGAGTAAAGTCGGGGGAAGTGCAAAAGGCAGCGTATTAATTACGGTGAGCGGTTCAAAACAGGGAAAACAACAACAACTTGCACTTGAAAGCCTGACGACTGACAAAATAAAAAGCCTGAAAATGGGCTTCAAGAATTTCCAGCAGTTTGATGTTAACTTAACCCTGCCTGAAGGCTTTGAGCCAATTAGTGTCACGGTATCTGCTGATGTAGAAGGTAAAACCCTAGAAGATTTTACGCAGACCCAGCCCTGGCGTATTGCTAAAAATTAATTGAATAATGAATTTCCCGGGAGAAATGAAGTCATGAAGAAATTTCGTGCACCAAAAGTAAGTACGGTTATCGGTGATGGTACGGTAATTAATGGTGACTTGATTTTTACAGGGGGCCTTCATCTGGATGGCTCGGTCAAGGGTGATATATCCGGCGAAGAGGCTGCAGAAGTAACGCTGACCATCAGTGAGAAAGGCGAGGTTGTCGGTGATGTGCGAGTCAGTCACATGATTCTCAATGGTGCCGTGATTGGCGATGTTTACGTTAGCGGCCGGGTTGAGTTGGCGCCCAGGGCCAAAGTAACCGGTTCGCTGTATTATAATCTGCTGGAAATGGCGATGGGGGCAGAGGTCAACGGGCAATTGATCCATACTGATGGTGAGCCCAGGAAGCTCGAATATGATGACAGCCAGCCCAAAGATCCGGAAAATAACCCTTTAAATTCCCCGGTGTCCGGAAATGAATAAATCTTGACTGTTTTGCTGGGTAATTGCATACTCTGTGTATTATAGTTAAGTGGTGATGGTGAAATATGACTGAAATAGCGACATTAACTGATGATTTAAAGTTTACCGGTGCTGCTGCCTCGAAGGTGGCTCAGCTGATTGAGGAAGAAGGTAACCCTGACCTGATGTTGCGAATTTACGTACAAGGTGGGGGATGCTCCGGTTTCCAGTACGGGTTTACATTTGACGACAACGAGAATGACGGTGACGCCAAGGTCGTCACTGATGGCGTGACCCTGCTGATTGATCCAATGAGTATTCAGTACCTGATGGGTGCGGAAGTGGATTATTCGGAAGGTTTGCAGGGTGCCCAGTTCGTTATTCGTAACCCGAATGCAAGCACTACCTGTGGTTGTGGGTCCTCGTTTTCTGTCTGATTGAAAGCAACACAGATCTGAAAAAGGCGCCTGTCTGGCGCCTTTTTTATTTTACCGTAAATCTTTTTTTGGGAACTACTGTCCCGGGTAGATGACACCGCAGATGCGTGGTCCGCGAGCCCCGGTGACACTGGGCAGGTTTCCCGGTGAACTGTTCAAGGCCTGGCTGGCAAGCCAGGCAAAGGCGGCTGCTTCAACCCAGTCAGGATGTATGCCGTATTCGGCCGTGGTTTTCACCGGCGTTTTACCTAACTGGAGTTGCAGCTGTTGCATGAGATGGGTGTTATGTGCTCCGCCACCACAAACCAGAACGTCGTCGCAGTCGGAAGCTACTGACTTTATCTGATCAACGATGCTGCTGACCGTTAGGGCAGCAAGTGTTGCCTGGATGTTTTCATCAGTTTCAGCGGGGAAATCGGATAGCTGTTTTTTCAGCCAGTCCAGGTTGAAGTAATCACTGCCGGTACTTTTTGGAAAGCCGGCCTGGAAGAAATCATCTTCAAGCATTTGCTTGAGTAACTGGGGATTGATCTTTCCTGAAGCGGCAAATGCACCATCCTGGTCAAAACTGTCACCGCTGCTGTTGAGCATCCAGTCATCCATTAGCCGGTTTCCCGGGCCGGTGTCATAGCCAATCACAGGAGCTTCGCCTAACAGGGTGATATTGGCTATGCCGCCGATATTTAAAATTACCCGGGTTTTATCGGGACCGGTAAAAACTGCCTGATGGAATGCAGGCGCCAGCGGTGCTCCCTGGCCGCCTGCTGCAATATCCCTGCTGCGAAAATCCGCTACTGTAGTGACACCGGTTATTTCAGCAATCCGGTTTGGGTTGCCAATCTGCAGAGTGTAGGCGGGCGTTGTATTTGGAGAATGGCGTACTGTTTGACCATGACTGCCAATGGCCTTGATATCAGCCGCTTTTAAACCGGCTTTATGGATGATTTCAAGACTGGCACGGGCGTATTGTTCTGCACAAAGCTGGTCCAGCCTGAGGCTTGTATCCAGGGAGTCGGAATTTTCTATCAGTTCGCGCAAGTCGTTTTTCAGGGTTTCAGGCCAGGCATAAGTCTGGCTGCTGATTATTTCATAGTGTTGCTTGTCGACACGGAGCACAACTGCATCGATGCCATCCAGGCTAGTGCCTGACATCAGCCCGACGAAATAACCGTCAACTGTCATTGCTCTGATTTTCTGACTGGGCAAGTTTTTGTTCGCCATTGGCAAACAGGTTGAACGTGGCCAGCAGCTCGCTGGATGCCTGTTCAAAATCATTGCGGTATTTTTTATTGATCGGGTCAGCTTTGGGGAGCTTGACGGTCAACGGGTTGCGGTGAACGCCGTTGACCCTGAATTCATAATGCAGGTGTGGGCCAGTCGCTAATCCGCTTTGTCCTACATAGCCGATAATTTGCCCCTGTGAAACACTTTTGCCTTTTTTGCTGGCGCGGGCGAACTTGGAAAGATGGGCGTAGAGCGTGGTGTACTTGGAACCATGCTGCACAATTACGACATTGCCATAGCCGCCTTTTTTACCACGGAAGGTGACTTTGCCATTACCGGCGGCCTTTACTGGTGTGCCGGTTGGTGCAGCGTAATCCACGCCCCGGTGGGCACGCCACTTTTTAAGTTTGGGGTGATAACGGTTACCGCTGAAACGGGAGCTGATACGGGCGAATTTTACCGGGGTGCGAATAAAGGTACGCTTCTTGTTACGTCCATCCTCGGGGTCGTAATAGCTGGTTATGCCATCGGGTGTCGTATAGCGCACAGCTCGAAAGACTTTTTTGCCGTTGTGAAACTCGGCCATCAGGATCGGACCATTACGTAATTTTTCACCATCCAGGAAATGTTCTTCATACAATAATTTGAACGAGTCTCCTTTACGGATTTCCAGGGCGAAATCGATATCCCAACCGAAGATGCCGGCCATTTCCATGATCTGGGCATCGGTCAGGCCGGCATTTTGACCGTCAATAAACAAGGAGGTGTTGATGGTGCCGCTGGCAAAGGCCTGCTGAACGTCAACTTCCCGCCTGACAATTTCACTTTCATAGCCAGTCTCGGTTTTACCAATCACCAGGCTTTCGGTTGGGCTGCGTTCAACAACCAGTTCAAGCAGGCTGTCATCATCATCGCGCAGTAATTTCAAAGTTTCACCGGGGTGAATGTCTGCCAGGCTCTTGGCCAGTTTTGAGCTGTTAACAATCTTGTGCAATGTGCTGGCGCTTAATTTCCACTCCTTGAAAATGTTTGCCAGGCTGTCGCCGCTTTTGATGGTATGGGTTTCCCAGGTGGCGGACATGATGGGAAGCGGTTCTGCTGCCATTTCAACGGATTTTGGTTCTGCTTCGACGGTTTTTGTCGTGGCCTTCATGATTTCAGGCGCGGTTTCAGGTTCGACTGTCTCTGCAGGCGCATCAGTTGATGCAGCTTCTGGAAATGCTTCAGTTTCCACCATTTCTGCGTCTGGGGGCACAGGTGTTGCTGAGGGTGGAGTGGGAATGATTGGAGAGGATGCAATACTGACCGGGGTCGGCGCGATTGGTGACGGCGTTGTCTGGGATATTTCAGGCAGTGAAATTGAACTCACCGTGATTTTTGGCTCAGCGGGACTGTCGCTGTGCGGTTCGAAGTGTAGAAAGTAGGCTGTAGCGGAAACTGCCAAAACGCCAAACAGTGCAAGTTTGCGGAATATGTGGTGCCGGGCTTTTTTCAACTGGGGGCTTAACTGGGGTTTGAAATCTCGCATTAAGGTAGTGCGTGCTGCTCCTAGAAAGGCAATAGAGTGTACCGCTTTCTATGTAGTTTGTGTTTAAAAAAAACAAGTTAACTTAATTCTTGGTCATTTTTGCTATAAATTACGCGCTTAATAAAAACCAGCTGATTATTATGACTATGAACGATGATGAAATACGTGCGAGCCTGGAGGTTATCTCCAGGGGGGCCGATGAGATTTTACTGCAAGATGACCTGGTAAAAAAACTAAAAAGAGGCAAGCCGCTAAAAATTAAAGCGGGTTTTGATCCGACAGCTCCTGATCTGCATCTTGGGCATACGGTTCTGGTCAACAAGCTTAAGCAGTTTCAGGACCTCGGACATGAAGTCATGTTCCTGGTTGGAGATTTCACCGCGATGATTGGCGATCCGACTGGCAAAAGCGCTACACGTCCACCACTAACCCGCGATGAAGTGCTGGAAAATGCCAAAACATATGAGCACCAGGTTTTCAAAATCCTTGATGCCCAGAAAACCACGGTGTTTTTTAATTCTTCATGGATGGGAGAGATGAATGCCTCTGACATGATCCAGCTGGCAGCCAAGCATACAGTTGCCCGTATGTTGGAGCGGGATGATTTTAATAAGCGTTATAAAAGCGGACAGTCTATTTCAGTACATGAATTTCTTTATCCCCTTGTTCAGGGATATGACTCGGTCGCTATGAAAGCTGACGTGGAACTTGGAGGAACTGACCAGAAATTTAACCTGCTGGTCGGTCGCCAGTTACAGGAAGCTTACGGGCAGGAGCCGCAGGTAGCGTTGACCATGCCGATACTTGAAGGGCTGGACGGGGTGCAGAAAATGTCCAAGTCACTGAATAACTACATTGGTATTACAGATGCGCCTGATGAAATGTTCGGCAAGATCATGTCTGTTTCAGATGAATTGATGTGGCGATATTTTGAATTGCTGAGTTTTCGCCCAATGTCAGAAATTGAAGGATTTAAAAATCAGATTGCTGCAGGTGCGAATCCCAGGGATATAAAATTCCTGCTGGCCAGGGAATTGATAGCCCGCTTTCATAGTGACCGAGAAGCTGAGCAGGCGCAGCAGAATTTTATTAACCGTTTCCAGAAGGGGGCAATGCCGGATGAGATGCCGGAGGTTGAGCTGGAGTGCGATGAATCCGGGATGATGGGAATTGCTGCATTATTAAATGCTGCGAGCCTTGTCAGCAGCAATGGTGAGGGCTTCCGTATGATCAAGCAGGGTGCGGTTAAACTCGATGGGGAAAAGGTTTCAGATAAAGAGCTGCGGTTGCCGGCAGGGTTTACCGGAGTCATGCAAGTGGGAAAGAGGCGATTTGCAAAAGTAACCTTGAAATAACTGGCTGATAGGCGTTGAGCTTGTAATTTACAGTGTGAAATGATTTCTTGTAAAAACCCGACGTTATTTTTTTCAAGTAGTTGCTACATATTTGTAGTCAAAAAATTAAATTAATTTCATAAAACTGAAATTAAATGTTGACGATAAAAATATCATCCCTATAATGCGCCGCTCCTGTCATGAAGGGGCCGGCAAAAACAGTAAATTTACTGAAGATGTCGGGCTGATAAAGATTGAAAAATCACCTTGATAACAGGATTGAATATGAAAATATTCAAGGCGCAAAAATTAAGTGTTGACGATTAAAAAATCATCCCTATAATGCGCCGCTCTCTGGGATACTTCAGAGTGAGACGATCAGGCTGAAAAAGCTTGTGAGTCAAGCGTAAGAATGTTGATCAGAGATGAATCATTCAAATGATTCGCGACATTGAAAATAAATTAAAAAATTTGTTGACGATGTTAAAAAGGACGTTTAAGATTGAACGTCTTTGTTGCTGGAAACGGCAACACGCTCTTTAAAAATTTAATCAAGTAATTTGTGTGGGTGCTCCGTTGATAGTTGGCGATAGCCAAAAAAGATATCGACGAAGCAAACATAAGTTTTAGTTAATTCCAAAATTTTAGTTAGTGTAGTCGAGCCAAGATTTGTTGCCATAAGCAACTATTGTGATTGAACTGAAGAGTTTGATCCTGGCTCAGATTGAACGCTGGCGGTATGCTTAACACATGCAAGTCGAACGGAAACGATGGGAGCTTGCTCCCAGGCGTCGAGTGGCGGACGGGTGCGTAACGCGTAGGAATCTACCTAGTAGTTGGGGACAACTCGAGGAAACTCGAGCTAATACCGAATACACTCTACGGAGAAAAGGGGGCCTCTTCTTGAAAGCTCTCGCTATTAGATGAGCCTGCGTAGGATTAGCTTGTTGGTAGGGTAATGGCTTACCAAGGCAACGATCCTTAGCTGGTCTGAGAGGATGATCAGCCACACTGGGACTGAGACACGGCCCAGACTCCTACGGGAGGCAGCAGTGGGGAATATTGGACAATGGGCGAAAGCCTGATCCAGCAATACCGCGTGTGTGAAGAAGGCCTGAGGGTTGTAAAGCACTTTCAGTAAGGAGGAAATCATTGAGGTTAATAACTTCGATGTTTGACGTTACTTACAGAAGAAGCACCGGCTAACCCTGTGCCAGCAGCCGCGGTAATACAGGGGGTGCAAGCGTTAATCGGAATTACTGGGCGTAAAGCGCGCGTAGGCGGTTTGGTCAGTCAGATGTGAAAGCCCTGGGCTCAACCTGGGAACTGCATTTGATACTGCTGAACTAGAGTGTGGTAGAGGGAAGTGGAATTCCGGGTGTAGCGGTGAAATGCGTAGAGATCCGGAGGAACATCAGTGGCGAAGGCGGCTTCCTGGACCAACACTGACGCTGAGGTGCGAAAGCGTGGGTAGCAAACAGGATTAGATACCCTGGTAGTCCACGCCGTAAACGATGTCAACTAGCCGTTGGGTTCATTTAAGAATTTAGTGGCGCAGCTAACGCAATAAGTTGACCGCCTGGGGAGTACGGCCGCAAGGTTAAAACTCAAAGGAATTGACGGGGGCCCGCACAAGCGGTGGAGCATGTGGTTTAATTCGATGCAACGCGAAGAACCTTACCAGCCCTTGACATCCAGAGAACTTTCTAGAGATAGATTGGTGCCTTCGGGAACTCTGTGACAGGTGCTGCATGGCTGTCGTCAGCTCGTGTCGTGAGATGTTGGGTTAAGTCCCGTAACGAGCGCAACCCCTATCCTTAGTTGCCAGCACGTAATGGTGGGAACTCTAAGGAGACTGCCGGTGACAAACCGGAGGAAGGTGGGGATGACGTCAAGTCATCATGGCCCTTATGGGCTGGGCTACACACGTGCTACAATGGTCGGTACAGAGGGTTGCCAACCCGCGAGGGGGAGCTAATCTCAGAAAACCGATCGTAGTCCGGATTGCAGTCTGCAACTCGACTGCATGAAGTCGGAATCGCTAGTAATCGCGAATCAGAATGTCGCGGTGAATACGTTCCCGGGCCTTGTACACACCGCCCGTCACACCATGGGAGTGGGTTGCAAAAGAAGTAGGTAGTCTAACCTTCGGGAGGACGCTTACCACTTTGTGATTCATGACTGGGGTGAAGTCGTAACAAGGTAGCCGTAGGGGAACCTGCGGCTGGATCACCTCCTTTAATATAGCTATCAAAGGCTATCTTCAGAGCCCCCACACAAGTTACTTGATTGATGCAGACACGGGTCTGTAGCTCAGTTGGTTAGAGCGCACCCCTGATAAGGGTGAGGTCGGTGGTTCAAATCCACCCAGACCCACCACTTTTTCGTCGTTCTGTGTTGATATTCTCAAGTTTATTACTAAATAAACTTTCTGAAATTCATCATTGACTGGCAGAAAAGCCCTTAAAGGACATTAGGGGAATGGTATTCGGGGCCATAGCTCAGCTGGGAGAGCGCCTGCCTTGCACGCAGGAGGTCGGCGGTTCGATCCCGCCTGGCTCCACCAATATCACTTGTTAAGTGATTAGGTTTTTCACAGAGAGAAATCTAATCACTTCACAACTTAAACCGTGAAGTTTGCTCTTTAACAATTTGAATATATATAGATCTAATAGGCGCCTTATCAAACGCAAGTTTGTTAAGGAACATAGAAATTTATTGTTATGTCAGAAATCTTGTTTGTGTAACTCCAGAATGTTTGGGGTTATATGGTCAAGTGAATAAGCGCATACGGTGGATGCCTAGGCGGTAAGAGGCGATGAAGGACGTTGTAGCCTGCGATAAGCCTCGGGGAGCTGGCAAATAAGCTTTGATCCGAGGATTTCCGAATGGGGAAACCCACTCATTATAAGATGAGTATCTTTATCTGAATACATAGGGTAAAGAAGCGAACCCGGGGAACTGAAACATCTAAGTACCCGGAGGAAAAGAAATCAACCGAGATTCCCTTAGTAGCGGCGAGCGAACGGGGACCAGCCGATCAATATTGTTGTAGTGGAATATTCTGGAAAGTTTAGCGATACAGGGTGATAGCCCCGTACACGAAACGGCAATGTTGGCATATTAAGTAGGTCGGAGCACGTGCGACTTTGACTGAAGATAGGGGGACCATCCTCTAAGGCTAAATACTACTTACCGACCGATAGTGAACCAGTACCGTGAGGGAAAGGCGAAAAGAACCCCGTTTAGGGGAGTGAAATAGAACCTGAAACCGTATGCGTACAAGCAGTGGGAGCAGACTTGTTCTGTGACTGCGTACCTTTTGTATAATGGGTCAGCGACTTACTACTCAGTTGCAAGCTTAACCGTTTAGGGGAGGCGTAGGGAAACCGAGTCTTAATAGGGCGAATTAGTAGCTGGGTGTAGACCCGAAACCGGGCGATCTATCCATGGCCAGGGTGAAGGTGCGGTAACACGCGCTGGAGGCCCGAACCCACTTATGTTGAAAAATGAGGGGATGAGCTGTGGCTAGGAGTGAAAGGCTAATCAAGCCCGGAGATAGCTGGTTCTCCTCGAAAGCTATTTAGGTAGCGCCTCATGTATCACCTACGGGGGTAGAGCACTGTTTCGGCTAGGGGGTCATCCCGACTTACCAAACCGATGCAAACTCCGAATACCGTAGAGTGCAGCATGGGAGACACACGGCGGGTGCTAACGTCCGTCGTGGAAAGGGAAACAACCCAGACCGTCAGCTAAGGTCCCAAAATTGTAGCTCAGTGGGAAACGATGTGGGAAGGCATAGACAGCTAGGAGGTTGGCTTAGAAGCAGCCATCCTTTAAAGAAAGCGTAATAGCTCACTAGTCGAGTCGGCCTGCGCGGAAGATTTAACGGGGCTTAAGCTACATACCGAAGCTACGGATGCGTGTTTACACGCATGGTAGAGGAGCGTTCTGTAAGCCGTTGAAGGTGTGCTGTAAGGCATGCTGGAGGTATCAGAAGTGCGAATGCTGACATGAGTAACGATAAAGGGGGTGAGAGGCCCCCTCGCCGAAATCCCAAGGTTTCCTGCGCAACGCTAATCGGCGCAGGGTTAGTCGGCCCCTAAGGCGAGGCAGAAATGCGTAGTCGATGGGAACCAGGTTAATATTCCTGGACCGCTTTTAACTGCGATGGGGGGACGGAGAAGGCTAGGTTATCCGGGCGATGGTTGTCCCGGTTTAAGCGAGTAGGGAGAGAGTTTAGGTAAATCCGGACTCTTAATCCTGAGACGTGATGACGAGTTCCTTTATGGAGCGAAGTAATTGATGCCATACTTCCAGGAAAATCCTCTAAGCTTCAGGTTAAAAGTGACCGTACTCTAAACCGACACAGGTGGGAAGGGTGAGAATCCTAAGGCGCTTGAGAGAACTCGGGTGAAGGAACTAGGCAAAATGGTACCGTAACTTCGGGAGAAGGTACGCCCTTATCGGTGATCGGACTTGCTCCGTAAGCTGGTGAGGGTTGCAATAAAATGGTGGCTGCAACTGTTTACTAAAAACATAGCACTCTGCAAACACGTAAGTGGACGTATAGGGTGTGACGCCTGCCCGGTGCCGGAAGGTTAATTGATGGGGTTAGCATTAGCGAAGCTCTTGATCGAAGCCCCGGTAAACGGCGGCCGTAACTATAACGGTCCTAAGGTAGCGAAATTCCTTGTCGGGTAAGTTCCGACCTGCACGAATGGCGTAATGATGGCCACACTGTCTCCACCCGAGACTCAGTGAAATTGAAATCGCAGTTAAGATGCTGCGTACCCGCGGCTAGACGGAAAGACCCCGTGCACCTTTACTACAGCTTTGCACTGGACTTTGAACCTACTTGTGTAGGATAGGTGGGAGACTTTGAAACCGGATCGCCAGATTCGGTGGAGTTAACCTTGAAATACCACCCTGGTATGTTTGAAGTTCTAACCTCGACCCGTTATCCGGGTTAGGGACAGTGTATGGTGGGTAGTTTGACTGGGGCGGTCTCCTCCCAAAGAGTAACGGAGGAGCACGAAGGTATGCTAAGTACGGTCGGACATCGTACGGTTAGTGCAAAGGCATAAGCATGCTTGACTGTGAGACAGACACGTCGAACAGGTACGAAAGTAGGTCTTAGTGATCCGGTGGTTCTGAATGGAAGGGCCATCGCTCATCGGATAAAAGGTACGCCGGGGATAACAGGCTGATACCGCCCAAGAGTTCATATCGACGGCGGTGTTTGGCACCTCGATGTCGGCTCATCACATCCTGGGGCTGTAGTCGGTCCCAAGGGTATGGCTGTTCGCCATTTAAAGTGGTACGCGAGCTGGGTTTAGAACGTCGTGAGACAGTTCGGTCCCTATCTGCCGTGGGCGTTTGAAACTTGAGGGAAGCTGCTCCTAGTACGAGAGGACCGGAGTGGACGATCCTCTGGTGTTCCGGTTGTCACGCCAGTGGCATTGCCGGGTAGCTATGATCGGACGGGATAACCGCTGAAAGCATCTAAGCGGGAAGCCTCTCCCAAGATAAGGTTTCACTAGATACTTGATATCTCTGTAGGGCCGTTGAAGACTACAACGTTGATAGGCTGGGTGTGGAAGCGCAGTAATGTGCGAAGCTAACCAGTACTAATTGCCCGTGAGTCTTGACCATATAACACCCAAGCATTCTGATACGCTTATTAGATATATATTCAAATTTGTTTACAGCAGGATTTATACCTGTTGTAGAGTAACCAGTTTGTCTGGCGGCAATAGAGTATTGGTACCACCTGATCCCATCTCGAACTCAGAAGTGAAACGATATATCGCCGATGATAGTTTGGGGCTTCCCCATGTGAAAGTAGGTCACTGCCAGACTTTAATTCGAAAACCCGATCATTATTGATCGGGTTTTTTTTTGCCTGGCCATTTCCTGGCAAATTCATTCTGATTCTGTCATTCTCGCGCGATGATCAAACTAATCTTTTTCAAGTACTTGTTTCGAAAGGTTCTGTTGTTTGGTGCAATTGGCTTGGTTTCGCTTTTGGCTGCGGTAGGTCTGGATTTTACTACCTACCAGCAATTGACTGCCCAGCAGGAGATTATCAAGGTCCGGGTAGATCAATTAAGCAACGATAGATTCAATGTCAAAGTAATATCCGCGACTTCAGAAAGAGAATTTCAGCTCGAAGGTGATCAATGGCAGATGGATTTCAGGCTGATTCGTTTTTCACCGTTGGTCTCGTTAACTGGGCTATCCTATCTTTACCAGCCATCGCGCCTGTCTAACCGATATCAATCTATTGAAGATCAACGTCGCAAACCTTTGTTTTTCTATTCGCTTAGGGATGAACAGGCGGTGAATCTCGATTTATGGGAATTCATGCGGAACTACAGTGATAATTTGCCGATGATAGATACAACTTTCGGCAGTTCGGTCTTTATGCCGCTCATTAATAATGCGGAATATGACATACTGATCGGCTTTTCCGGCCTGGTGGTAAAGGCTGCCAATGAAGATGGCAGGCTGGCTGTACAGCATTGGCAGTAACCAAGTGGATGTGTAAATAAATGATTAGCTACGAAGTTTCTTTTGATAACCCCAATAATCACCTGTTTAAAGTGAAACTGGTGATCGAATCGCCGGATAGTGATGGTCAAAAGTTATCCTTGCCAAACTGGATTCCCGGCAGCTATATGATTCGTGACTTTGCCAAGAATATTGTGTCGATGACAGCAAGTTGTGATGATAAACAACGTTCTATTGAAAAACTGGATAAATCCAGCTGGCAGGTTGTCGGTTGTGAATCACCATTGGTTATCGAGTACGAAATTTATGCACTTGACCTGTCTGTACGTTCGGCCCACCTGGATAATAGTCATGCCTTTTTTAATGGTACCAGCCTGTTTCTGCAGCCGTCTGGATTGGATGACAGTTTAATTGATATTCGGATCATGCAACCACTCGCCGGTATTAATGACTGGACGGTAAAAACATCACTGCATCCCCAACAAGTCGATGAAGCCGGTTTTGGGATTTATCGTGCACGGGATTATGAAGAACTGATTGACTGTCCTGTTGAAGTGAGTAGTTCCACGGATATTCAATTTATGGTTAATGGTGTGCCGCATTATCTGCACCTGACCGGCGATTTGCCGCAAGATGTTGATGAAAAAACACTTGGCAGGGACCTCGCTACCGTCTGTTGTGAACATGCTGCGCTATTCAAAGATGAACTGCCGATGCGTGAATACCGTTTCCTAACCATGGTGGTAGAGAATGGTTATGGTGGACTTGAACATAAATCTTCAACTGCGCTTGTCTGTTCACCCGCTGACCTGCCTCGGAAGCAGCATGCTGAGCAAACTGACGAGTATCGTAAGTTTCTCGGCTTGTGTAGTCACGAATATTTTCACCTGTGGAATGTAAAACGTATCAAGCCCCTGGCTTTTCAGCAGCATGACCTGTCTGAAGAGGTTCACACAACGTTGTTGTGGGCCTTCGAGGGTATCACTTCCTATTACGATGATCTGGCGCTGTTAAGAAGTGGTCGAATAACAATGGAAAATTACCTGCAATTACTGGCTGGAAACTTTACCCGCCTGTATCGCAGTCCAGGAAGACTCAGGCAGACCCTGTTTGATTCCAGCTTTGATGCCTGGACCAAGTTTTACAAGCAGGATGAAAATGCACCTAATGCAATCGTCAGTTACTACACCAAGGGGGCAGTAGTCGCTTTGGGTCTGGATGTCATGCTCCGGCAAAAGTCACAGAATCAAGTGACGCTGGATGATTTCATGCGCCGACTGTGGCTAGATTTTGGCAAAAAAGAGATCGGTGTTGCTGAAGGTGATCTCGAAAAACAGGCAGAAGAGCTGGTGGGGGAATCGCTTGATGAGTTTTTCCAGCTTAGCCTGAGGTCAAATCAAGAACTGCCTGTTGAAGACTGGTTAAAAGCCCTGGGTATAGGTTTTCGCCTGCGCCAGGAAGAAAACCCTGCTGACCAGGGCAAGTGTGTGAAACATGAAGACCTGTCGGAAAGTAGTAATGGTGCCCCTGCATTAACATTCGGTTGTCGTCTGAAAAATGCTTCCACAGAGGTCGCCTATGTTCAGAATAATTCTGCAGCTGAGCAATGTGGCATATGTCCTGGTGATACGTTAGTGGCATTAGGGGGTAAAAAAATTACACCTGACAATTATGAAAAATTATTAGCCGGGTTGTCTCCAGGACAGGAAGTGGCAATTCATATCTTCCGCAGGGATTGTCTTTACGCATTTTCCATTCAGCCCGAGGAAAAACCGACAAATGTTTGTGATTTATATTTAATTCCAGATGCAGAGTTGTCCGATAGACAAAGGAAAATGCATTCGAGTTGGCAGTCAGGCAACGCGATAAACTGATGACGGCCTCAGTTGAGCAACGCATCACGGAAATTCTCTCGGATGGCAAGTTTCACTCGGGGGAACAAATAGCTGGTCGATTAGGAATTTCCCGTACATCGGTATGGAAAAAAATCCAGTCGGTAAAAGACAGGTATGGCCTGGAAATCCATGCGGTTACCGGAAAAGGCTATTGGTTGCCACAAGGGATGGACCTGTTGAGTGAAACTGTAATTCGTGACGAGTTGCTGCAAAATTCACAGCCTGATCTCAGCTTTGTCAGGGTATTTGACCGGGTTGCTTCAACCAACCAGTATTTGCTGGAATGTGATGAGGTTTCATCTGACGGTTTTGCCGTCTGCCTGGCTGAAATGCAGACCCAGGGAAGAGGCCGGCGTGGCCGGCAATGGCTTTCGCCTTTTGGCAGGAATATCCATTTGTCGGTTGCTTGCCAGTTAAATATGCCGATGACTCGTGTCGCGGGCCTGAGTATTGCTGTTGGTGTTGCGGTGGCCGACTCGGTTGCGCAACTCGGACTGTCACAGGTAGCACTTAAGTGGCCGAATGATATTCACGTCAATGAACAGAAACTTGCTGGCATGCTGGTGGAAATAAAGGGAGAGGCCGAAGGTCCCGTTAAAACAGTAGTGGGTATTGGCCTGAATGTTGAACTGCCTGGCAAACTCAGTGCAGGGATCGATCAGCCGGTCACCGATCTTGCGAACAATGTCACCGGGGAGCTGCCGATGAGAAATATTGTAGCGGCGACGCTTATTGAGCATGTTTGCCAGGCAGTAAAGCAGTTCACTGCAAATGGATTGAATGAATTTATTCAGCGCTGGAGTAAGTATGATCTTTACCTCGGGAAAAAAGTGGTGTTGAAAAGTGCATCGTTCCAGGTTGAAGGTATTTACCGCGGACTGGATGCCACTGGGGGGCTGCTACTTGAAAATCAACAGGGAATTGCAGTCTATAATGCAGGTGAAGTCTCGATGCGCGGTGGTGAGGTGCAGGGATGAGTCCTGGTCATTTGCTACTGGATGCGGGTAACACCTCTTTAAAAGTATGTTTTGAGGAGGAATTGGCTGCCTCTAAAGTGGAGGTATTGCGCCATGGAGTTTACGAGATAAAAAATGTTTTAGAGCGCATACAAGGGCAGCGAGAAATTAGCAGATTGAGTCTTGCATGTGTATACCAGCAGGCTTTTTCAGAGCAGGTTGCAGAGTGGTGTCAATCCCGGCAAGTTGAACTGGTTATTGCATCAAGCCAGCAAAACCATGGCGAACTGGTAAATGGCTATGATCAGGTCTCACAACTGGGTGTGGATCGCTGGTTATCGATGGTTGCTTTATGGCAAAAATTGCATAAGGCATTTTTCGTGGTTTCCTGCGGTACCGCAATCACATTTGATGCAGTAGATTCACAGGGGCAGCATCAGGGTGGGATTATTCTGCCTGGTCTGGAGTTGATGCGGCAGTCTTTAATTGATAATACTGCAGCAATAAACAATACAAATGGTTTAATATCTGAAGATGGATTGGCAAAAAATACGGCGGATGCCATTAGTCTTGGTACAACGACAGCTGTGACAGCCTTGATTGAAAAAATGATGACAATAACTGGATTAAAAGCGGAGCAGGGCTACCTGACGGGAGGGTGCGCCGATCAGATTGCCAGAGCCATGAATCTAAAGCTTTTTGTTGAACAAAACCTGGTTCTTACTGGCCTGGTCGATTACGTGAACGAGGTACTGGAATCATGAAATGGATTTTTTATTTCATGCTGCTGGTGAACCTGGCGCTGTTAGCCTGGCTGATGAATAGTCCACAGGAACCGGTTGTTCAGACAAGGCTGGTTGTAAAGGATGTTGGTGATTTGAAGATTGTGTCGGACGTGGAGTTGCAGGTCAGGGGCGATTTTCAAAAAGAGCTTGTGCAGGAACGCCAAAACAAGAAAAAAACCGCCACTCAGAATACCGGTGAAATTGAAGATGAATTGCCACGTGTAGAATACGATGATTTTATCTTCGATGAAGATGATGCGAAAAAGCCGGTCTGCAGGCTGATGGGACCCTTCCCGGAAAAAAGTGATGCAGTTGACATTGCCAGTGGACTGGTCGCTTATCGATTAACCGCAAAGGTCATTAAGACAACCGAAGTCAAAACCAGTGCTTACTGGGCGATCCTGCCTGCAGCTCCGACGGTCAAGGAAGCGAATCAGTTGGTACAAAAGCTTAAGGATAAAGGACTGAAAGATGTCAGGCGTTTTGTCAGCGGAGAGCTGGAGAATGCAATTTCACTGGGTCTGTTTTCATCCGAAATCAATGCAAAAAAACGTGCCAGATCGGTAGAAAAGCTGGGTTTTCTGGCAATTGTAAAGCCCAAGGTTGATGAAAAGGAGCTGTTCTGGCTCGAATACATGCAGCCGCCGGGCCTGAAGCTCCCTATGAAAGGGGTGAGAACTAATTTTCCAGAGGTGGAAATAAAAAGCTGTTCTGGGATTGCGTCTAACTGAACTATTCCTTAAAATAGCGTCCCTTCGCCGGTGTAGCTCAGTTGGTAGAGCGCCTCACTTGTAATGAGGATGTCGTGGGTTCAACTCCTGTCACCGGCTCCATATTCTAAAAAGGCTAGTTGCTTAGTAAGCGCTAGCTTTTTTATTGCCTGACTTTGTTAGACACTTGTTTCATTAGTATTTTAGTTAAACAGGGCTGCCAATATGGCCAAATGGTTAATAGTCATTGGAGTAGTCATTCTCGCTTTAGGTGTAATACTCCATTTTTTTCCTACAGCCTTTAGCTGGTTCGGTAGATTACCAGGAGATATACGTTCAGAGTCAGAACGCGGGGTTGTATTTATTCCGGTTACATCAATGTTCATTATCAGTATCGTGTTGACGATATTGTTTAATCTTTTTAAACACTGACGCTAACCCCCTCTGTTGCTGAAAAGCTGGCCAATCAATCCAAAATCTAATTCCCGGTTGAAGCGGTTGGATTTTCTGTTTTCCTCAATCATCAACCACCTTGCTTTTTTGCATATGTGTGTAAAAATGTAACAGAAGACCTAGTTATCAACTCGGTTTAAACCGTCTCTGACCCCAAAACCCGGTCTTAGGCCTAGACTTGTTCAGAACTGAAAGCCTGTCTCAGAGTTTAAACGTAGAAGAAATAATGCAGGTAATTTGTCTGCTGGATGTCCATAAATCTGTCATCTTAAATAAATCAGCCTAGGCGCATGATGCGTAAAAACTGGTTTGGAATAGAGTGTTAAAAAAACAAAACCTGACTGAATCCTGCAGGTTGACGTGAAAAATACTCGATATCATCACTTATCAAATTCTTGTAACTGGCCTTTCTCCCGCCTTATAAAAAATTCGTGATTCACTGTTGGTGGGTCGTATGGCATTACATGGGTTGCGGAAGGAAATGTTTAACTCAGAAATTTTTTACGATCAGAAATTTTTAATTATTCCTGCTGGTTTCGGTATTGCATCTTTTGTGCTGGTTTTACACGAAGCTAGAAGTTCTGTAACTGCGAGATTTTTTTTGCCTGGTTCTACTGGCATTGGGTTTGCTCGGTGGCTATCTGCTTCGTCGGGATATCCAGAAATCGATGTCAGAAATGGTTAGGAACCAGATCAATTTGATGCTAAAGCCACGATAGCAATGATCATTTCAAGTTATGCCACTTTAGGAACTGTAAATGACAATAACCGTAAGTAAAAGTAATGAAGATGATGCCATGGAACCATCAATAGATAGTGTTATCGGCCTGTAATGACCAAATCAGGAATCTACTTGATTGCGTTGATTTTGAGCGCTGGTTATACCTCGGTCAGGACAAAGGACGGCACGTGGCTATACCCTGCTGAAAAACAGGGAATAGTTGATTCTGGTATGCTCTGGAAATTCTTGTCGTGTTAGATAACCACTTAAAGATGGAAGACATAATAAACGATCAATCAAAATTGCTTGAGGAATTGCATCGACTTCGTACCGAAAATCGCTTTTTAAAGGAAGTATATCGTTATGTAGGCTGTAACACCCAGGAAGCTGTAAAAGATCTTAATAGTGCTCGTAGCATTGTGTATATAAAAAGTCTTGATGGACGTTATCTACAAGTAAACCGACGTTTTGAAGAAGTCTCAAAAAAGTCGCGTCAGGACATTATTGGTAAGACGGACCAAGAAATTTTTAATATTGCAATGGTCAGTTCATTTGAAGCGACTGATCTAAAAGTTAAAACTCTCAAGGAAGAAATTGAATTTGAAGAACTAATTTCCCTGGATGGAGAATTGCATACCTTCATAACACAGAAAATCCCTTTATTTAACGAGATGGGGGATTTGCATGCAATTTGTGGCATCTCTAGTGATGTCAGTGAGCGTAAGAAAATTTTAGAGGATTTGTTTCAGTCACGAAAACAACATGAAGAGGCGCAGCGACTTGCTAGACTGGGTCACTGGTATTTCGATATCAAGAACAACAAGCTCAACTGGTCACCGGAAATATTCAATATTTTTGAAATCGATCCAGAAAAATTCAATGCCTCTTACGAAGGTTTCTTAAATACCGTTCATCCAGAGGATCGTGAATACGTTAACCAGACCTACCTGAATTCAGTAACTGATCATAAACCATACGATATTACCCATCGGCTGCAAATGAAGGGTGGTTCGATCAAGTATGTACGCGAGTGTTGTGAGACGCTTTACGATTATGATGGTGAGCCTATTTGTTCAAGAGGAACAGTTCAGGATGTGACTGAGTCCAAACTGGCAGAGTTGTCATTGACGACTGCTTGTAAAGATCTGGAATTAAAACTTGAGCATCGTACCGATAATCTGCGAGATATGAGTGCCCAGATTGGTAAAGCAGTTCAGGATTTAATTCGAACTGAATCTACTTTAAGGCATGAGCGTGACTTTATTGATAGCCTGATCGAGACAGCTCCAACAATTATTCTCATACTGGATTCGGATGCACGAATAGTACGTTTTAATTCCTATCTTGAAGCATTGACTGGTTTTTCTCAGGATGAGGCAAAAGGTAAAGACTGGTTTGATTTTTTTATTCCAGAGAAAAATCATACCGAATTGAGGCAGTTATTTACCAGGTTGTTGGAGGGGGCTTCAGCAGAAAGCAGTAACAGCCATGTCAATTCCATTTTAAGTAAAAGCGGTAAGCAGTTTCAAATTGAATGGCACAACAGGCGTATTATCGACCCAAACAAAAGGACTGTCAGTGTTCTTGCTATTGGCAGAGATGTTACTGAACAACAAAATGCCGAGACAGAACTGAAGAGGCGCAACAGAATTTTGCAGTCAGTCTCTTTGATGTCACAGGACTTGCTGAAAGAAGGTGGTTGGGAGTATTGGGGAAATGAAGGGCTAGCCAAGCTCGGTCAAGCAGCTGATGTCAGCAGGGCCTACATGGTCAAATGTTACTCTATTAATCCAGATCAGACAGCCTGCAGTTGTCATATGGAATGGTGTGCTGAGGGCGTGGAGTCTTTGATTGATACGAAACTTAAACCTGGGCTGGACCGTTATGCTGAAGGGTTTGATCAATGGCGTGAACAGCTGGCAGAAGGAATGGTAAAACACCTTCGAAGATCAGATTGCTTAGACGAGGAACAGCTGTTCTTTGATGTCGATAAAGTACTTTCCCTGCTAATAGTCCCATTATTTTTTGATGGTAAGTTCTGGGGATTTCTTGGTGTGGATGACTGTCGCTATGAACGCCTCTGGAGTGAGGCTGAAATTGCAGCCTTGCAAACAGCTGCAGGCGTGATAGTAAGCGCAATGGAGCGTGAACAGTCTGATACCGATAAGCGAATTAGTATGCAGCGTTTTCAGGGGCTTGTTGAGAGTACGTCCGACTGGATATGGGAAGTTGATGTCAATGGTCGTTATACCTATTCGAGCCCAACTATTGAGAAAATACTTGGATATACGCCAGATGAAGTCATTGGTAAGACCCCGTTTGACCTGATGCCGGCCGATGAAGCCGAACGGGCCGGAAAAGAATTTTCTGCCATTGCCGCTGAATGGCGTAGCTTTTACGGCCTGGAAAATATCAGTTACCACAAGGATGGTCATCTGGTGTTCATCGAGACCAATGGCGTGCCGGTTTATGATGAAGAGGGAAATCCTGTTGGTTACCGTGGAATCGATCGCGATGTTTCAGAACGTAAAATAGCTGAAGGAAAGCGCTTGGAGTTATTGGGAAAGCAGAAAGATGAACTGGTTATGGAAGTTCATCATCGAATCAAGAATCATCTTCAGGGGCTGATTGGTTTGCTTAGGCAGCGAAAAAAATCGACTATGGATCAAAACCAAGTACTTGATGAAGCCATATCACAGATTGATTCAATTGCCGTTGTGTATGGTCTTCAGGCAAGCAAAGCGGGAGCAAGGATTCATTTCAGACAAATGCTTGAAGCTATTCTCCACAGTGCAGAGGGCTTGACCGATATTACATTGTCATACATGGAGAGTTTGGAGGAAGGTATGTGTGAGGTCGATCGTGAAAAAGCGGTTGCACTCGCGCTCGTTATTAATGAGTTGCTAATGAATGCTATCAAGCATTTTAAACCTCGAAATAAGAATGACAGGATTGTCATCACCCATGATCACCGTAGAGGTAATATTATTCTTATGATATCCAATCCCGGAGTATTACCCGATAAGTTTGATTACAGAACGGGAGAAGGATTAGGTACTGGTCTGGAATTGGCATCTGCAATGTTACCCAGCAATGGTACTAAACTTGAGCTTTTTCAAAACAAAGATGAGGTTGTTGCAGAATTGGAAATTGGCCCCCCGTTATTGATTGAGTTTGATCACTCCTTAAAAAAGTATTAAGTGGAGATATATTAGTTGGAAGCAAAAAAACTATTACTGGTTGATGATGATGGTCTTGTATTGGCAACTTTTGGTAAGGAATTACGTGATGCTGGCTATTTTGTAAGACTGGCAGATTGTGGGGATGAAGGGCTGCGTATTGCCACGCAGGATCCTCAACCGGATCTGGCAATTCTGGATATCCGTATGCCAGGTATGACAGGCATAGATACTGCAAAAGGACTAAAGCAACTGGGTATTCCTGCCATCTTTTTATCAGCTTACGATGACGATGAATATGTACAGCAGGCGGTTACAAATGGTGCGTTAGGCTATATGGTAAAACCTATTGATGTAAGCAAGGCAATACCAACGATTGAAGCTGCTTTGAAAAGAGCTAAAGATTTATCTGAGCATCAAGAAACTGAGAAACGCCTTAGCGGTGCACTTGAAACAGGTAGTGTCGTTAATGTCGTTATCGGTATGTTGATGGAGCGTCACAGTCTTGGTCGTCAGGATGCATTTGAACTTTTGCGTGGCAAGGCACGTTCTGAACAGCGAAAAGTAAAAGCGGTTGCTGAAGAGGCATTGAATGCCTGGGAAACCTTTAATAAATTAATAGATAATAAGAAATAGAAATCGTATAGGACTTTAAATTTCCTGTACGTAGGAAAAAGCCAGGCTCTGGCCTGGCCCAAAAAAACATTTTGAGGATAATTCCCTTTACCCGATATCCCTCATTTATTTGGCTCTTCTCCTGCCTCTAAATATGTAAGTAACTTAATTAACTGTGGACTGGATTGCCCATAAGGACTTTAAAGTTACTTCAAGCTTCTATATGAAGCTGGAGGTTTTCAATGAAGCGGATCGATCATGATTTTAACCAAAAGCCCGTTGTTGAATTAGTTGGTTTCAGACCATCTATCTCTCCAAGGTCAGTCGATGACCTGAATGATATTATCTCAATGCTTCAGCTGGCTGATAGAAAAGATGCGCTTGATGAGTTAATGCTTCAGGGCATAAAAATAATTCTGTCGAATTCCAGGTTTTCACCGGCTACAAAAATCAGTGTTCATTTACAGGTTAATGAAAAAATGCCGTTACACCTTTCTGCTCAGTATGGCTTTACGGATGATGTGCCGGCAAGTTGCGCAAAAATGCCACTGGAAAACTGTGAATGCACACGTGTCAGTGATATTGAAAATATTTTATTTTTGAATTTGAAAAGGGATAAAAAGCTTACAGAGTGTCATAGTGAACAAGAGCATTATTGCGTGCCATTACGTGGCAAAGGAAGATTTCTCGGTGTCATTAACTTCTATGTCGAACAAACGTATGAATATCATGAATATGACAAACGCTTTTTTATTGCGCTGTCAGAAGCTTTGTCAACGGTTATTGTGCGACGCTCATCTGAAGAAACTCTCTTGCTGGAACATATTCAACTGCGCCAGAAAATTAAACAGCATACGCAGGACCTACAACATGAGCTCAGAGTACGCAGGCGTACTGAGGCAGAGCTACGCAAAAGTTATGATTCATTATCAAAAGCTGGAGCAGAAGAGCAGGCCCTGGGAGTGTTGCTAGCTCTGTCCTTAGAGTCGCTGACGGTTGAGGAATATCTTAAGCAGGCCATTGAAACGCTGAGAACGATTGTTAAATGGATTGGCGATTTTCCCAAGGGTGGGATTTTTCTTTATGAAGAAAGTCAGGAGTCTTTACGTTTGGTCGCAAGCTACGGTTTTTCCGATGCCATAAAACATCAATGCAATAGCGTGGCATTTGGTCATTGTCTTTGTGGGCAGGCGGCTAAAGAAGGAGAACTGCATTTTTCTACTACCTGCTGTGAACCAGACAATACGATACCGGAACAGGCGTTGATGCCCAGTGGGCATTTTGCAATTCCTATTATGCTGGGTGAAAGCTCCCTGGGTGTACTGGTCGTTTATTTGCCATATAACTATGTTAGGGCAGAACACGACGAGATTTTTTTGAAGCGTGTTGCTGATGTGCTGAGTATGGGAATTACAAGGCGGCGGTTTGAAAAGGAAGTCGAGTACCTAAAATGTCACGACCGGCTTACAGGGCTGACCAATCGGCAACAATTTGTTTCAGATCTTGAAGAGGCTCTCATTCAGAGTGAGCAAGCGGGTCAGATGGGGGCAGTGTTGTTCATTGGCTTGATCAATTTCAATAAGATCAATGAATCACTTGGTCATCGGGTTGGCGACAGGCTGCTAGAGCAAATTGCGAGTCGACTGAAAACATTACAACGTAAAGGTGATGTTGTAGCACGTGTTGGTGGAAACGAATTTATTGTTATGCTTCCAAATGAGGGAGGGAATGTTGAATCGGTAACGCAGAACACGCAGTTGATTTCTGAAAGACTAAGACATTCTATTACCAGTACTTATCAGATTGAAGGTAATGCACTCATTATTGAGTCAAATATTGGTATAGCGATATTTCCCGCCAAGGATATTTTGGCCAGTGAAGTGGTTCAGCAGGCAGCAACGGCGATGCGTCGTGCTAAGGAGGAAGGAGGTAATATAACCCGCTTTTTCCATCCTGCCATGCAAGATCTGGTTGATCAGCGCTACAGTATTGAACAGTCACTGCGCAGTGCTTTGGATAGACAGCGAATGCAATTGTATTTTCAACCTCAGTTGGACTCCCGGGGTAAGCTTGTTGGTGCTGAAGCCCTGTTACGATGCCCGGATGAAAATGGCGATATGCTCAGAATGGATCAGTGTATTCAGGTTGCCGAATCGACAGGCTTGATTGTGCCGATTGGGGAATGGGTGTTATGTGAGGCTTGCACTATGTTGGAGTTCTGGTCCCAGGAAGGCCTGTCATCTTCGCTTGAACATCTTTGCGTCAACATCAGTCCCAAGCAGTTTTATCAACAGAATTTTGTATCTTTGGTGAAAAGCATTCTGTCTGAATATGACTTTGATCATCGACGGCTGGTTTTTGAAATTACCGAAGGATTCCTGATTGATTCCAAGCATGAGGCTATTGAGATCATGCAGGAGCTTAAGTCTATCGGTATCGGTTTTGCCATTGATGATTTTGGCACAGGTTATTCCTCCCTGTCATACTTGGCACAACTGCCACTGGATATTTTGAAAATTGATAGGGCGTTTGTTACCGGGGTAGTGAATGATTCCAAGCAGGCAGTCATAGTAGAAACTCTGGTTGCTATGGCTAATAAGTTGGGTTTTGAAACAATTTCGGAAGGTGTTGAAACAAAAGATGAACTGGAATTTCTTCTGGAAAAAGGTTGTGAGTGCTTTCAGGGGTATTATTACAGTCGGCCAATGCCAGCCGATATTTTCACTAATGAATTGCATAATCGGAATCATAAAGGCGGTAAAAAGTGAAGGTGGCTCGAGACTCTTTGCTTGGTTTACAACAGGATGTAGGCACAATGAAGTTTACTTATAAATTCGATTTTGATCACTGGATGGCATTAAATATTGAGAGCCCGGATAAGTTTGAGATTGAAAGAAGAAAATTCATCGTAAAACATATTGATAATTTCCCTTCAAATAAGAGAAGGCTTGAGGCAATACAATTCAGAGTAGACGTAGAAAGAGGTAAATCAAAATCCCCAATGGGAGCGTGTATTAGGCTATCAGGTTTGCTAATGGATTATTTTTGCGATGAATTTGTTGCGGCTTTGAATGATTTTTGTTCTTCGTCAGAAAAGTAATTGGTCAGTTGAAATTGCATCGAATAAGGTACTTTAACGATATTTTTTTGGGTGATGGAAAAATTGAACAAGCCGTTAAATCCAGATGTGAGATTCGATTAAGTATTTTAAATCTTAAAGTTTCTATGATTTAAGACGATATATAAGTTAGGTATTTATTTTACAAAATATATATTTAATAGTTTTAATCCATTTCATTCAGCTGAACCATCACCCAGTTCTCTTAGTGAAAAAAATACGGACCTTTCCTCAAGTCCTCCTCCTATAAAATCCGGACCTTTTCCCTAGTCCTATAATCCATAAATCTTGTTATTTTTTTAAATTACGATTCTTAGTAATTTTTTGAGATATACAGGGGGAACCTAAAATCAATCAGGGAAAAAGGAAATGTTTACACTCTCTCGAAAAGCAGGTGATTACATTGTACTTACCGTTGAAGGAAAAAATATCACTATCCGTTTAGACAAAGTTAAGGGTTGCTTTGCTGAACTATCAATTGGTGCACCAAGCGAAATAAAAATCATAAGAGGAGAATTGTTGGAGGAGGAATTGTTAAAAATAGGTTAGGTCAGTGGGAATGAGGCAGTTTTCCAATTCAACTAAATTAATAAAAACAAAATTATTGTAGAGAGAAAAAATGAAAATTAATCTACCGGTTACTGGAATCAACAGGGAAGTGGACGCTGAGGAAAATATTTTATCAACGACTAATTTAAAAGGCGCTATAACGTATATTAATGAAGATTTTCTGAATATTAGTGGTTTTACTAAAGACGAACTTATTGGCAAGAACCACAATATAATACGACATCCTGATATGCCTTCAGCAGCCTTTGAGAGTCTGTGGAAAGAGGTAAAAGCAGGTAATCCTTGGATGGGTATAGTCAAAAATCGTTGCAAAAACGGCGATCATTATTGGGTGGATGCGTTTGTAATGCCAATCAAAAAAGATGGTCAAGTAGAAGAGTATCAGTCGGTTCGTTTCAAGCCTCTTCCTGAGTATATTGATCGTGCAGAGCCAATATATAAAAAATTAAAAGATGGGAAGATAATTACACAAAGTATAAGTTCAAAAATTGGCTTAAAAAATAAACTATTAATTGCCAATCTAGTTGCTCTTATGCCAGCTTTAGTGATTACTCAAATTGAAAGCCATTCTTCTTATTCATTGATCGGTTTTTTATCTACTGCTTTGCTTGGTGTGGGTATGACTTCATACCTGATGTATCCTTTTGGCAAAATACTTAAAAGGGCCAGGTCAATTTTTGATAATCCTGTGATGAATAAAATATATACAGGCCGTGATGATGAGTTTGGTGAAATAGAACTCGCAATGAAAATGCAACAGTCTCAACTGAATGCTGTGGTTGGGCGCTTATCAGATACTTCGGGGATTCTTAAAGATATTGCTAATGTAACTGCTAGTACATCATCTGAAACATGTGGAGAAGTTGCTACGCAACAATCAGAGATTACACAGGTTGCCACTGCCATGACAGAAATGACTGCAACTGTTCAGGAGATTGCTCAAAATGCATCTTCAACTGCTGAAACGACAAATGCAGGAATGGATAAAACAATATTAGGAAAACAAGTGGTTGATGAGACTATTTCTGCCATAAATACATTGGCTGGTGAAGTTAAGAATGCTGCTCAAGTTATTGATAATTTATCAGGATACAGTGCAAATATTGGTGAAATATTAAACGTTATAAAAAGTATTGCAGAACAGACTAACCTGCTGGCATTGAATGCTGCTATTGAAGCGGCAAGAGCGGGTGAGCAAGGACGGGGGTTTGCAGTCGTTGCTGATGAAGTAAGAACTCTTGCCAGCCGAACACAGGAATCAACATTAGAAATTGAAAAAGTTATAGAACAGTTACAATTAGGTAGCAAAGATGCCGTAAATGTAATGAAGCAAAGCATTAAAAAAGCTGATGTAAGCGTTAGTCTTGCCTCAGATACGGGTACAGCATTGGAAAATATAATCAGTGTCATCAATTCTATCACTGATATGAATCATCAAATTGCTAGTGCATCAGAGCAGCAAAGTGTTGTTGCGGAAGAGATAAATCAGAATATTGTTAATATTAGCTCGGTCTCCGTAAAGACTGGCCAAGGCGCTCAGGATAGCGTAGATGCTGCAAATGAAATGGTTTACGAAATTGATCGTATGAACTCACTCGTTACTCAATTCAAGGGATAGAGATAGTATCTGTGAATAAATAATATCGTTATTATTTAGCGCTTTTTCCTGGGTTTTCTGAAAGAAATCTAGTTTAAAAATGGCTGGTTGCTTAATAAGCGCTAGCTTTTTTTATGTCTGTCGGTTTTTGATTTAGCGAACCAATCTGACTCCAGTGTAGGTAACAGGTCAGTCTCTGTACCTGTTGTATATGTCAAGTACGGTTGGCCTGGATGACAACAGGGCATCAATAAGTTGCGGGTCAAACTGTGAGCCAGCGCATTCCTGCATATAAGCGAAAGCCTCTTCATGCCCCCAGGCTTGCTTGTAACATCGCTTGCTGCATAAGGCATCAAATACATCGGCTACTGCAGTAATGCGTCCTTCAATGCTGATTTCATCAGCTTTTTTACCGTTAGGATAACCGGCGCCATTCCAGTGCTCATGGTGGTCGAGGGCAATTCGGCTGGCCAGCTTGATGACCTGCTTGCTTGAGTTACACAGCATTTTGTAACCCTCTTCAGCATGAGTCTTCATGATTTCCCATTCTTCAGGATCCAGTTTGCCGGGTTTGTTTAGAATTGAATCCGGTATTGCGATCTTGCCAATATCGTGGAGGGGGGAAGCCCACTTGATAAATTCAGCTGCTTTTTGATCGAGTCCGATTGCCAGCGCCAGTAATTCGGAAAGTTCGGCAACGCGTTTAATGTGATTACCGGTTTCCTTGGAGCGTGTTTCCACGGCACCACCAAGCAGGTAAACCATTTCCCATTGGGCTTCTTCAATTTCGTTATTAAGTGAAATGTTTTCAAATGCGATTAATGCATTATGGCAAAACACAGATGCCAGTTTGAAATTCAGTTCAGAAAACCGACTTAACTCGCCACTTAAGGCCAGCAGGTAATGTTCATCTTCCTTGCCCAGGTGCGAAGCGACGAAATAGCGGTCATCATAATAAACCCTGAATTTCTGTTTCTGCTCAAAAATGGATTTAAGAATGTGTTCAGGTATATTTTTCTCAATGTGACTTTCATTCTTGGGCTCGAAATCGCCAATGCCGGAGATGATTTGTAACTTGCGCTTCTTTTCATAGGCGGCCATTGCGTGGTCTATCCTTACGTAGGCGGCGCTGTTACTAAATTCAAATAAAGACATGATTTGCATCATGATGCCGGTTGCGAAATCCTTGATGAAAGGGTTTTCGAATATTTTAGCCGTGGATTCGAGAACCTTTTCAAGGCCGGCCCGCGTATATTCCTGGTTGATGATGTATTCATAAGTCTTTAGACATGAATGCATCAGGGTGGTCAGCTTGGTGCGGGTCAGCTCCGTTTTTTCCTTGTAGTCATTAATATCGTAAGCATTAATCACTTCTTCTTCCGGTGCTTGTCCGGGTTGGCCGGTGCGTAATACGATACGGGTAAAATCATTGTTATTTGCCCTGATGTCCTTGACCAGATCGAGGCCAGCGGTATCAGTTTCCATAACAACGTCAAGCAGGCATACCGCAATATCATCATGTTGTTCGAATAATTCACGGCCTTCAGTTGCACTGTAAGCACTGAAAAACTGCAATGGCTTGCCGGCATACTGATATGTACTTAAAGCCATTTTTGTGACTTCATGTACCTGTTCATCATCATCTATGATGGCTATTTTCCAGGGATGCTGGACTTCACTGATGATTTCTTCGTCATCGTCTTCAATGAAGATTATTTCATCGTTCAACATGTGTGCCGGCCCCAGGTTTTTTGGTCAGCATAGTGCCTGTAGGGATGGAACTTAACGAGATTCCTGCAGGCAGCCATAATCATTACAACCTGAACTTGGCGGTGATGGTTTTTAACTGAACTGCAAGATCAGATAAATCATGGCTTGCTGTATCTGTCTTCTGTGCAATACCCTGAACTTCGTTAGCCAGGTCCCTGATTGAAGTAACGTTACGATTCACTTCTTCAGAGACCGCGCCCTGTTCCTCGGCGGCGCTGGCAATCTGCATATTGGCTGCACTGATGGAACTGACTGATTCAGTGATACGCGACAAGGCTGTGTCTGCCTGGGCTGCAAGTGCTTCAGTTTCTGCCACCTTTTCCTGTCCAAGATTCATCGCCTGGGCGGCAGACTTGGTGCCGCTCTGCAGTTTTTCGATCATGGAGCGAATTTCTTCTGTGGACTGCTGGGTTCTGGCGGCCAGTGTGCGAACCTCATCCGCAACCACGGCGAAGCCACGCCCCTGTTCACCAGCGCGTGCCGCCTCGATGGCAGCGTTTAATGCCAGCAGGTTAGTCTGCTCTGCAATGCCATTAATAACATCAGTCACACTGCCGATTTCAGTTGCGCCTTCTTCAACGGAAGTTACAGCTCTTGCCGTGTTGTTTACTTCATTAGCCAGGTTGCTGATAGAAGCCAGTACCTGGTTGACAATGCCGTTGCCCTCGCGTGCCTGGGCATCCGCATCATTGGCCTGGTTGGCGGTTTCCATCGCGTTGCGGGCAACATCCTGAATCGTGGTGGTCATTTCGTTCATAGAAACTGCAACCATCTCTGACTGGGTGTTCTGGTTATCCACGATACTCAGGTTGCGGCCACTGAATTCAGACAACCGGGTGGCATCGCTGGCGAGTTTTTCTGCCATCTGGCTGATATTGCCAATCAATTCGCCCAGCTGTTGCTGAACTGACTGGGCACTGCTGGCAATCTCGCCGAATTCGTCTTTGGATGCACATTCCAGGTTTTGCTGGAAGTTGCCCTGGGCGAGTTGACCGAGAAAGTCCTTAACCTTGTTGGCAGGAGCAATAACGCTTTTGTTGATAAACGCCAGGAAAATAATCAGGATAATCAAAAGGGCTGGTACGATCATTATGCTGCTCAAGCGTACGGTGTCTTGCGAGTCGGAGATGCTGGTTTGGATGTTTTCAGTGGCCTGGGCAGCAATTAATGCAGCAGCGTCTTCCAGAAGCTGTGTGGGTGCACGGTCAATGCCTTTAACCGCCTTGTCACCAAGCTTGTGATCAAAATTGGCTGCCTTGAAGTCTTCCAGGCCTTTGCGGTAAGCGGCACCCATCTTGGCATGTTCATCGATAAACTTGCTGACCAGTTCTGCTGCCTGTTCATTATCCAATTGGCCAAGCAATTCGGTACCGGTTACCTGAATTGCCGCTTCAGTCTTCTGGAATTTACCCCAGTATTTTTCAAGCTGCTTGGAGTCATGGCCACGAATCAGCACGTTTTTCCATTCCTGCACCTGCTTTTTAAAATTCAATGCCATGTTGATAACCTGGCGTTCATTGCTGATCTGGGTATTGGTGATGCTGTCTATTTCATCCATGCCATCCAGTGTGGCCATAAAACCGTAACCTACAGCCAACAGCATCACTAATGTGCCAATGCCGACAATAAATAAGAGTTTGTTGCGAAGACTGGTGGTAATGAAGTTCATCCCGTGTTCCTTGTTGTTTTTCATTGGAGATACTGCTTGTAGTAATATTTTTAACGACTGGAAAATAAATTACTTTAGATAAAACTGCTCTCCATTCCGTTCTGGAACTGATGTTTTTTTCGTTAAGAAGGTGTTCTGCGTCTGTGTAGCTAAAAATAATCAAAAAAAGCCTAAAGCTTGCATGTAAGCGGTCGTTAAAACTGATTAGTTAAAGCCTTGCGTGCTGGTTTTTGTCATTGCGGCAGAAGGAGCAAACTGCCAGGTGAATTTTCTTTTTATATTTCAATGTTCAGCGGGAGAAGTGAACATGGCTAGTATTCTTGCCGTAGATGATTCTGCATCAATGCGTCAGATGGTTTCCTTTACCCTCAAGGGTGCGGGATATGACGTGATTGAAGCAGTTGATGGTGTTGATGCGCTTAACAAGGCAAAACAGCAATCGGTAAACCTGGTGATTACCGATGTCAATATGCCAAACATGGATGGTATTGCGCTTATTGCAGAATTGAGAAAACTGCCAAGTTATAAATTTACGCCTTTGCTGATGTTAACCACCGAATCAGCACCCGAGAAAAAGCAGGCAGGCAAGGCTGCCGGCGCGACAGGCTGGATTGTAAAGCCTTTTAATCCCGAGCAGTTGGTGGCAACAATAAAAAAAGTGCTTGGATAATCCACACAAAATAACACGGGGGGAGCTGCTATGAGTATAGACATGGCGCAGTTCCATCAGGTCTTTTTTGAAGAAAGCTTCGAAGGCCTGGATATCATGGAATCCGGCCTGCTGGAAATGCAACCAGGCGAGGTGGATTCTGAAGAGATAAATTCGATATTCAGAGCTGCGCATTCTATCAAGGGTGGAGCGGGAACTTTTGGCTTTAACGATGTAGCCGGCTTTACTCACATCATGGAAACCCTGCTGGATGAAATGCGCGATGGCAGGCGTGATGTAACCACAGAAGCGAGCGAGGCACTGTTAAAATCGGTCGATGTTCTGCGTGACATGCTTAATGCCTGTCAGGATGGTGAAGAAGCTGACCAGCAAAGAGTCAAACAGCAGCAATCAGAGCTGGAGCGGATTCTTGCCAATGATGCACCGGCGGGCACAGCGCAAGCTGAACCAACTGCTGAAGCTGGTTCATCCGGCGAGAAACGTTGGCTGAGCAAATCATTGGCTGGAAAATTGTTTTCAATCCACATGACGACATTCTTCGTTCCGGCAATGACCCTTATCGCATCATCCGTGAACTTTCCGGGCTGGGTGAACTGGAGGTTAATTGTGACACCGACCAGTTACCTGCCCTGGATGAATACGATACCGAAATTTTCTATCTTTCCTGGGAAATACAGCTTAAAGAAGCTGTAGAGCAGCAGGCTATTAACGAGATATTTGACTGGGTCGAAGATGAATGCGATATGGCTATCGTGCCAATGGTTGCCGAAACGCAACCCGGGGCTGCCACTGTTCAGGAAGTCGAACCGGTACCTGAACGCAGAGCCGGGGATCGCCGTGAGGAAGATGACCGCAGGGCACCTGTCGAGCGACGCGCAACTGACAGGCGCAAAGCCAGCCGCTGGCTCGGCCAAAAGCGGAGGTGGATCCATCCGTGTCGATACGGCCAAGATTGATTCATTGATCAACATGGTGGGTGAGCTGGTGATTACCCAGTCCATGCTTGGCATGTTAGGTGAAGACTTTGATATGTCTCGTGTCGAGAAACTCAATGAAGGTTTAAGCCAGTTGGAGCGTCATACCCGTGAACTGCAGGAAAGTGTCATGCAGATTCGCATGTTGCCCATCAGCTTTACCTTCAGTCGTTTTCCACGGCTGGTACATGACCTCAGTACCAAGATGGGCAAGAAGATTGAACTGGAAATGATCTGGTGAAGACACCGAGGTGGATAAAACGGTTATCGAGAAAATCGGTGATCCATTGGTACACCTGGTGCGTAACAGCCTGGATCACGGTATCGAAATGCCGCAAGACAGGGTTGCATGCCGGTAAACCTGAAACCGGCAAGATACAGCTGATTGCTTCACACAAGGGAGGCAATATTGTTATTGAGATCCGTGATGATGGCCGTGGCCTGAATCGTGACAAGATTCTGGAAAAGGCACTGGAAAAAGGCGTGGTTTCTGAAACCGCCAACCTGACAGACAAACAGATTTATGAACTGATTTTTGAACCGGGCTTTTCAACTGCAGACCAGATCAGTGATGTCTCCGGTCGTGGTGTCGGCATGGACGTGGTGCGTCGAAATATCAATGAACTGGGTGGCGGTATTGAAATTGAATCAACGCCCGGACAGGGCAGCGCCATCATTATCCGTCTGCCATTAACGCTGGCCATTCTTGATGGCCAGTCAGTCACTGTTGGAAATGAAACCTATATTGTGCCGCTGGTTTCGATTATCGAGTCAATTCAGGTCAAGCCGGAAATGGTCAACATGGTTGCAGGAAAGGGAGAAACTTTCAGGCTGCGAGACGAGTATCTACCGGTGATTCGTATGCACGAGATATTTGGTATTAAAAATCCGAAAACAACCAGCCTGTCGGAAGGTTTACTGGTTGTCGTCGAAGGTGATGGTGGTAAATGCGGATTATTTGTTGATGATCTGTTAGGTCAGCACCAGGTCGTTATCAAGTCGCTGGAAACCAATTATGGCAAAGTGGATGGTGCTTCTGGAGCTACCATTCTGGGCGATGGTTCCGTGGCATTGATTCTGGATATTCCTGACCTGATACGTCTGGCCAGAAAGTTTAAACCTGAACCGATGCTGGAATCGGCCTAGATCGATAGTGGGGGAATAAGGTGGTTGAACAGATAGAGGTAGGCCTGGATAAGGAGACATCTCACCTTGATGAAGTTGGTGACCAGTATCTCACGTTTACTCTTGCCGAAGAGGATTACGGTATCGATATATTGCGGGTACAGGAAATACGTGGCTGGGATGAGACAACGCGCCTGCCCAATACACCGGATTTTGTTTGTGGTGTGGTGAACCTGCGAGGCAATATCGTTCCGATTTACGACTTGCGTTTACGTTTCGACATGCCACGCAAGGAATACACCAAAAATACCGTTGTTATTGTTATCAGGACCGAGGAAAAGGCCGGCAGCAAGAGTATTGGTATCGTGGTGGATGCAGTTGCCGATGTCTTGCATGGCCATTATATCGATATCACGCGGTCACCGGATTTTGGTAACCAGGCAGTGACGGAAGCTATTTCAGGTCTGGCAACAGTTGATGGAAAGATGGTGGTATTAATTGACGTCGACAAGCTGGTTTCAGAAGAACTTGCTGTGAGCGGCCCAATCGCTGAAATTGACACTGTAACAGAAGAGGGTTGATGCCGGGATAAGCCGATATCTGTTTCTTGGAAGGATGGCGAGTATACAGGATAGCTAAGCTGTACTGAAAAATATAATGAGAAATTGTCATGAAGATAAACGAGCCAGTCACACAAAAAGAAATTGATTTTCCCCAGGGGTCCATCCTGGTTTCCAAGACCGATACCAAGGGCATTATTACGTACTGTAATCGTCCTTTTATCGAAATAAGTGGCTTCAATGAAGCAGAGCTTATCGGTAAAAACCATAACCTGGTTAGGCATCCGGATATGCCGCCGGCAGCATTCCAGGATCTCTGGGATACGGTTCAACAAGGCAAGCCCTGGACAGGCATTGTGAAAAATCGTGCGAAAAACGGAGATCATTACTGGGTGAAGGCCAACGTCTCGCCAATTTACCAGAGCGGGCGTGTTCAGGAATACATCTCGGTTCGCACCCAGCCCAGTCGGGAAGAAATCCATGCAGCAGAAGCTTTGTATGGCAATATCCTGGCGGGTAAAGCCAGCCTGGCAGCGGGCCTGAAAGACAAGCTGGTTGCCTTTGCGCAGAGTTTCAGTATCAAGACATTGCTTGCCAGTACGGTCGTTGCGACCATTCTGCTGCTGGCCGGTATTGCTGCAATGATTTCAACTGGCGTTGATCAGCAGATCATATTCACGGTGCTTGCTGCCACGGGTGTGGCGACAGCTATTTTTGGTTTTGCCCTGACCAGTTACATTAGCAGGCCATTGAGCTACGCCAGTTCCAAGTTGCATGAAGTGTCTCAGGGCAATTATTTCGACTGGGTGGAAGTTAGTCGTGATGACGAGATCGGCCGTCTGTTGCAGGCGATCAAGATGACCCAGATAAAACTGGGATTTGATGTTATGGATGCGCGTGAGGTGGCAGCATCAGCAATACGGATTAAAACGGCGGTTGACTCGGTAACAACCAACGTGATGCTGGCAGACCAGGATTACAATATTATTTATATGAACCCGGCTGTGCAGCAAATGATGCAGGATGCCGAGGATGATATTAAAGAATTGATACCACATTTTGACGCTGCAAAACTGATTGGTACCAATATTGATGTTTTTCACAGGGACCCTGCGCACCAGCGCGAAATTCTGGATAAGCTGAAAGAAACCATTACCGCGCAACTCAGCGTCGGTAGCCGTTCTTTTCAGATCATCGCCAACCCGGTTTTTGATGTGGACAGAAACCGTATTGGTACTGCGGTGGAATGGCGTGACCGTACTGAAGAACTGGCTCGCTTCGAGGCAGAAGAAAAACAGTTACAGGCAGAAAGAGACTTTGCGCGTGAAAACCTGCGGATTCGAACTGCACTGGATAATGTGTCTTCCAGCGTGATGCTCGCCGATCCGGACCGGAACATCATCTATATGAACAAGACAGCTGCAGAGCTTTTCATAAATGCTGAGCAGGACATTCAGAAAGACTTGCCGAATTTTGATGCGCATAAGCTGATGAATTCAAATATTGACCAGTTCCACCAGCATCCGGAACACCAGGTCAAGCTGCTTGATAACCTGCGTTCGACCCACGAGGCAGAATTCGATATCGGCGGCAGAACCATGAAGTTCATTGCCAACCCGGTTATGAGCGAAGACGGTGAGCGGCTTGGAACCGCGGTTGAATGGACAGACAGGACGCTGGAAGTCGCAGTCGAAAACGAGGTCGAAGGTATCGTTGCCAGTGCCAGGAGTGGCGATCTCAGTCAACGTATTGCCCTGGATGGCAAGGATGGATTCTTCAGGCATCTCAGTCTCGGGATTAATTCGCTGCTGGATGGTATTGCAGATGTCTTTGATGATATTGCCAATGTGATGAACCTGGTGGAAGAAGGTAACCTGTCACAAACCATCACAGCACCCTATGAAGGACGCTTTGCCGAGGTACAGGGTAGCGTCAATGGAACGATCAAGCACCTCGAAAAAACCGTGCGCCAGCTGAATGAAATGGCGGATCACATGTCAACTGCGTCAGATGAAATTTCAGCCGGTAACTCCAACCTGTCATCACGTACTGAACAGCAGGCAGCAAGTCTCGAACAAACAGCTGCCAGCATGGAAGAGCTGACTTCCACGGTGAGAAACAATGCCGATAATGCACAGCAGGCAAACCAGGTTGCAGCGACTGCAAGACAGTCAGCGGAAAAAGGTGGCGAAGTTGTCAGTAACGCAGTCCAGGCAATGGATGCGATCAACCAGTCATCCAACAAGATCGCTGAAATTATCGGCGTGATTGATGAGATTGCTTTCCAGACCAACCTGCTGGCATTAAATGCTTCCGTTGAAGCTGCCCGTGCGGGTGAGCAGGGTCGTGGTTTTGCCGTGGTGGCGACCGAAGTACGGAACCTGGCGTCACGTTCTGCCGATGCGGCCAAGGAAATCAAGACATTGATCCAGGATTCACAGGGCAAGGTACAGGTTGGTGCTGAGCTGGTCCACGAGTCCGGTGAAACGCTTAATGAAATTGTTCAGGGTGTAAAAAAGGTTGGTGATATCGTTGCCGAGATTGCCGCATCCAGCGCCGAGCAGGCATCCGGTATCGATCAGGTTAACCAGGCCGTGACGTCAATGGATGAAATCACCCAGCAGAATGCGGCCTTGGCAGAACAAACGTCGGCAGCTTCAGCTTCGATGTATGACAAGGCGGCGGAAATGAATGAAATGATGACTTTCTTTAATGTGCGTTCCAATCCAGATGAGCCCTGGGCTGATGAGCGGGAAGAATATTAAGCAAACTGGTGCTGGTCACATGAGAGAACGGGAGACAATCAATGAATGACAATGCGTCAATTTCCGAAAACGGAAAAGGCCAGTTTCTCAGTTTTACTCTGGGCGGTGATGACTATGGCGTTGATATTCTGCGTGTCCAGGAGATACGGGGCTGGGAAGAGCTGCGACCATTGCCTGATACGCCAGAGTATGTAAAGGGCGTGCTCGATTTGAGGGGAACTATCGTTCCGATTATTGATTTGCGAATTCGTCTGAACATGGAATCAGTCGAGTACCATCCCACGACAGTTATTATCATATTGTCTGTGGTCGATGAAGATAATAAAAATCATATGGTGGGTGCGGTTGTGGACGCGGTTTCAGATGTACTCGACATTGATGATACCGAAGTCAAAATGGCGCCATCCATCGCTACGCGCATTAATGACCGCTACCTTCGCGGGATGGTGACTCGTGGTGATCGCATGGTGGTATTGCTTGATGTGGATTTGCTGTTCAAGGCAAATGACCTCGGTGTTCTGGAAAGCCTGGGCTAAGGCAAGGGTTACAGGGAACAGGCATGAATGTTGTTGCAGTATTGAACCAGAAAGGCGGTGTGGGTAAAACGACCATCAGCGCCAACCTGAGTCATGCATTGGCAATGGCAGGCAAACAGGTAACTGCTATCGACCTTGATCCGCAAGGGCATCTGACCGCCAGCCTGGGGATTTTCAAGCCACCCAAACATGGTATCTGTGACGTGTTGAGCGGTGAACGCTCATTGGATGCTGTCAGGATTGACACCAGGGAAAGTTTGCACCTGATTCCAGCCGGGACGCGTTTAAGTGAGATTGAAGAGTCAGGCGGCAATATTAAAGAAAAGATGCGCCTGTTGGCTAACGCTATTGACCATATGCCTGATGATCAGGATTTTATCATTATGGATTGTCCACCGTCATCCGGGCTGCTTGCTGCCAATGCCATTCTGGCCGTTGATGAAGTCATGGTGCCGGTATCGGGTGATTACCTGTCACTTAATGGTCTGGCTCATTTGATGATTACACTGAAGAAATTTGATGCTTTCCGTGACAAACCCATTCGTAAACGCATTGTGTTAAGTCGCTTTGTTGCCAGAAGGCGCTTGTCGCGTGAGGTGCTGGAAAAACTGAGGCAGCATTTTCCCGGCATGATTTTACAGACTGCCATCAGGGAAGCTGCCGTTTTGGCTGAATGCCCCGGGGCGGGTAGAACAGTTTTTGAATACCGGGGATCATCCTCCTCGGCAGAAGATTTTAGGTCACTGGCGCAAGATGTAATCACGGGAAATACCCTGTCATGACGGTAAAGAAAAAAACCACTGTAAAGAAAAAGACGACAGTCAAAAAGAAAACAGCTGTCAGGAAAAAATCAGCTGCGGCCAAAAAAGAAGTCATCAACCATGACCCGTTCGCGGTTCTGCAGGATGCTGTTGATGAACCCGCTCAGGAAACCGTAGCTGATGTTGCCGTTGAGGTGCAGAACATGAATGAACAAGCCCATGTCACACAATCGGAAGAGGCTGTTTCAGATGTTGCAGAAGTGGAACTTGGCCACAACTTCACCATTGCTGATGCGGAATCCCAAAAGATTGGGCTGAAGCACATGATAGCTGATGCGGTGCCGGTAAAGTTGAATGCAGCTGATGTTGATCAGGTGGATGGTGCCGGAATGCAATTATTGGCCGCATTTTTTAAAGAGGCTGCGCAAAAAGGCATCGATGTCAGTTGGAGCGCGGTTTCACCAACAATGCTGGATGCGGCCAAAATGCTCGGTTTGACAGCGACTTTAAAAATGCAGGACACGAAAGCTGAAGATGATGGTGAAGGAACAGCCTGGGGACTGTTCTGATTTCATTTCGGTAAGTCAGCAATAATAATATCTTGGAGCAGTTTGAAAATGGGTATAGAAACATCCAAAGCTGAGCGCCCCGACCTGGACTGGAGCCAGGTCAGGGAAACAGTAAGAATGATCAATCTAGCCGTTGCCCAGATCGACATGGCAATGAGTCAGAGTGACGATTCAATTGATGCGTTGACCGGCTCATTTACCACCATGGTGAACCACGTGAACGCCATATCGAATGCAGCTGCACAGGTCAGAGGTGAGGAGAATGTACTGACGGTTGAAAATATCCAGGCCAACTGCCAGCAGGTTACCGGTAACATGCAGCACTCGATTATTGCCTTCCAGTTTTATGACAAGCTTTCCCAGCGTCTTGAGCATGTAAATCATTCAATGACTGCACTGGCCGGGCTGGTGTCTGACCAGGCGAAACTTTATAACCCGGCAGAGTGGGTCAGCCTGCAAGAGCAGATACGCAGCCGTTACACCATGAAAGAGGAACAGGCAATGTTTGATGCATTGCTTGGTGGAGCGAGTATTGATGAAGCGCTGGATGCTTGTCGCGACAAGGTAAACCATATGACCAGTTCCGTAGAAGATATTGAACTTTTCTGATAGATGAGCAGTAGATAATGACAAGTGTTCGTGAATTTGCTTTTACCCGGAAGGATTTTGATTTTCTCAGTAAAACCATCAATGAAAGAACCGGTATTGTAGTCAGTGAAGATAAGTTCAATATGTTTTATTCGCGCCTTTCCCGGCGCGTAAGAGCATTGAAATTAAGCAGTTTCAAGGAATATTGCGAAGTCGTCAAAAAAGACCGTGAAGGCCAGGAAACCAATGAGCTGATCAATGCTATTACAACCAACCTGACGGCTTTTTTTCGTGAAAATCATCACTTCGAATATTTATCCCGGACAGTTATTCCGGAACTGCAGGCAAAAAACCGGGACCGAAAAATTAAAATCTGGTCAGCTGGCTGTTCGACAGGAGAAGAGCCTTACTCCCTGGCGATTACCCTGAAAGAGTCCGGCTTGTCACCGCAGTGGGATGTTGACCTGCAGGCAACAGACCTGGATTCAAATGTGGTGGGTACAGCCAGTCGCGGTATCTACAGCATGTCGCGTGTTGAAGGTATGTCAAAGCAACGTTTGAAAAGCTGGTTTTACCGGGGCAAGGGAAGTCAGCAGGGCATGGTGAAAGTGAAGCCGGCGCTTAACCAAATGATTCGCTTTGGACAGTTGAACCTGATGGACGACTGGCGGGTGGAACCACAGGACGTCATTTTCTGTCGCAATGTGATTATTTATTTCAACAAGGAAACCAAGACCAGGCTGGTTGAAAAGTATGCGGATAGTTTAAAGCCAGGCGGTTACCTGTTTATTGGGCATTCCGAATCCCTGTACAAGATCACAGACCGGTTTGAATTGATTGGCAACACGATTTACAGGAAGGTCAAGTGAGTAGCCAGTTTACGATAAGAAGACATGACCTGAAAGCCCCGTTAGGCGGATTTGAAAAGATCAACCGTTACTGGGACAAGCAGCATGACGTGCAGGCTGCCAAGATATTGCCGGGCGAATATTATGTTACTAACTATAACGAGCTGGTAACAACGGTATTGGGATCCTGTGTGTCAGCCTGTATTCGTGACAAGGTTTTTGGTATCGGTGGTATGAATCATTTTATGTTGCCGATTTCCGAGGGCAAAGGCTGGGGAGGTTCAGGGGATTTCACCAGTACCGCGACTCGATTTGGTAACTATGCGATGGAACATATGATCAATGACATTCTCAAGCATGGCGGACATAAAAAACACCTGGAAGCAAAGATTTTTGGCGGTGGTCGCATGATGGAGGCAAAAACCGATATCGGCATGACCAATATCGAGTTTGTTCGCAGTTATCTGAAAACTGAAGGAATTCCAATTCTGGCCGAAGACGTAGGTGATATCTATCCACGTAAGGTAGTTTATTTTCCGGAAAGTGGTCGAGCCAGGGTTAAGAAATTGAAGACACTGCATAACTCGACAGTTGTTACCAGGGAAGCTCAATACCGCAAGGAAATTATCAGTAAACCTGCCGAGACTGAAATTGAACTGTTTTAACATCGGAAAATTTATGGGCTTTAAAGAAATCACTGAAACATGGAAGGCAAGACAATGATAAAAGTCCTGGTAGTCGATGACTCGGCGCTGGTGCGCCAGGTGTTGACTCAGATACTCGATGGAGCAACTGGAATTTCTGTAGTTGGAACGGCCAACGATCCTTACCAGGCGCGTGAAAAAATCAAGGAACTTAACCCGGATGTATTAACCCTGGACGTGGAAATGCCCCGCATGGATGGTGTCACTTTCCTGGGTAACCTGATGCGTTTACGTCCTATGCCCGTTGTCATGGTTTCCACGCTGACCGAGAAAGGCGCTGACGTCACCTTGCGTGCGCTGGAATATGGTGCGGTCGATTATGTGGCCAAACCCAAGATTGACGTGGCTGATCAGCTAAAGGATTATGCTGATGAAATTATTGGAAAGGTGCGCATGGCCGCCAAGGCCAAAGTGCAACCTTTGAAAAAGCGCAAGGAGATCAGTAAAAGTGATGTTGCAGCAAAGCTTTCCACTGATGCGGTATTGAACAGGAGTCAATCAAAAAAACATTTTAAAACAACAGATAAAATTATTGGAATCGGTTCCTCAACCGGTGGTACTGAAGCCGTTAAAGATGTGCTGGCAGGATTGCCGGCGGATATGCCGGGTATTGTAATAACGCAGCATATACCGGCTGCATTTAGTCGTTCCTTTGCAAATCGTGCCAACACGATCACCCCTGACGGTGGTGGAGGCGAAAGACAAACAGCAGATTTTACCCGGTCATGTCTACATAGCGCCGGGTGATCAGCATCTGATTGTTAAACGTGATGGCGCACGCTATATCTGTTCTTTAAATGATGGTCCCCCGGTTAATCGTCATAAACCCTCGGTCGATGTGATGTTCCGTTCGCTGGCGGATAATGCTGGGGCCAATGCGATCGCCGTGATGCTGACCGGTATGGGAGATGATGGTGCTGCAGGGACCGGTGAAATGAAAGAGCAGGGCGCGCCGGTTATTGCCCAGGATGAACGTAGCAGTGTTGTCTGGGGGATGCCGGGTGAAGTCGTCAAACGTGGTTTTGCGGACGATGTTTTGCCTTTATCCAAAATCGCAGCGCGCCTGATTGATCTGGCTAAATGAGTATGGCAGAAGAAATTAAAAGAAATTTCAACCGCAAATACTGGATTGCGTTGGTTATTGCGATAGCTACTGTACTGCTCGCCTGGTATGTGGAAGGCAATCTTCGCGTGGCTTACTGGTTGTTTGGTGCAGCCACTGTTTGGGGCGCGATCACCTGGTACTTAGATAATAAAACGGGCGGCGGTGAGGTTTCCAGAGAGACCGAAGTGGCGGTTGAACAGGTTGAAGATGCCGTGCTGGAACTGGTCAAGGGTATAGATAGTGGTTTTGAAACCATGGTGAATTCCATGCAGGGTGATATGCAGCAGATACAGAGCCTGGTGGCGGATGCCGTTGTAACCTTGCAGTCCAGTTTTAATGGCCTGAATGCTGCATCCGAAAAGCAGAAGGATGTGGTGACCAGCCTGGTAGCCCGAATGCATTCATCCATGGGGGAATCCGGAACAATTTCATTTCATGACTTTGCCGGAGAAACTGACAAGGTACTCAAGTACTTTATTGATCATGTCCTGCAGGTCAGTGTTAACAGTATGCGCATGGTTGAGCATATCAATGAAATGGTAAGACAGATGGAGCATGCCGACCACTTGCTGTCAGATGTTAAAAACATTGCGGACCAGACTAACCTGCTGGCATTAAATGCGGCTATTGAAGCAGCGCGTGCAGGTGAAGCCGGACGTGGTTTTGCCGTGGTGGCTGATGAAGTACGCAACCTGTCGGGACGCTCAAATTCGTTTAATGATGAAATCAAGCAAGTGATTGGAAATACGCGTGCAACCATCGACCTGGCACAGAAAGAAATTGAAGAGCTGGCATCAAAGGATATGAATTTTGCGATTCAGTCCAAGGCGCAGGTCGATGAAATGCTGGTTCAGGTCACCGAGCTCAATGGAGTGATTGAACATCGTTTGCAGGATGTTTCCTCAATAGCAGTTGAGATTAATCAGATGGTCGGTAATGCTGTCAGGTCACTTCAGTTTGAGGATATTGTCAGGCAGCTGGTTGACTATTCACAGCAGCATATTGTCAAGGGGTCACATATGGTGAATGAATTGCATGCCGGTTTGGATAATTTGCGCCAGGCTGAAAAAAATGGCCTGACGGCTTATGTTCAGGAGCTCGGAGTTCTGCGTGATCACGTTAACAGCCTGGCAAGTGAGACGGATGCTAAAGTGAACCGCCCGGTCGAGCAGGCTTCCATGGATGAGGGTGAGGTTGAGTTATTCTGATGACAATAAGCAGTGATTATTCTTCAACTACAGATACTCTGACGATCAGGATAGCGGGTGATTTTGATTATGCTACACACCAGGCTTTTAAGGATGCCTATATGCCATTGCCGTCTTCGTCAAAGCGAAACTATGTGATAGATCTTCGCCAGGTAAATTACATGTGCAGTGCGGCTTTGGGGATGTTGCTGATATTGCGTGAAAGGGCCGGTAATGATGCCTCAAGGATATTTTTGCAGGGAGCCAACAGGGATGTGTTGAAGATACTGGAAGTGTCCCGGTTTGAACAACTGTTTACAATTAACTGAGTTGATTGATGTCAGATTCCAGGATACAGCCTATTGATAGTAGTCCATTCCCTGAAGTGCAGTGGGTTAACAAACATGTCCTGTTGGCAACTTCTGACCTGGAATGCAGCAAAAATCTGCTTGAGTTTCTTTCTTCTGAAGGTATGCAGGTTACCAGTGCTGTAAACGCGGTAGAAGCCCGGTCTGTCTTCGAGCATGATATCTATGACCTGCTGGTAATTGATACCGATCTCGAAGGTGATGGTCTGGGTCTTGGTCATGGGATCAAGCTTTCCATGCTCGACGACTTTGTGCCTTTACTGTTTGTTACGTCGCGTACTGATGACCTGTCGCTGGCGAGTTGTTTCGAAGCCGGTGGCGATGATTTAATTATAAAACCCTATAGTGAAACTTTGCTTTTTTCCCGTATCAATGCGTTGTTGAAGATGGGTGGGATCTATCGTCAGCAATTCAAGGAAAGGGAAGAGTTGGCTTATTACCATGCGATGATGGAAACAGAACAGCAGCTGGCGAAAAGTATTTTTTCCTCCATTGTGCATCAGGATTACCTCGACAGGGATAACATTCAATATACGCTGTCGCCCATGTCGATATTTAATGGTGACGTATTGCTTTCTGCCACCACCCCCAATGGTCATGAATATATCCTGCTGGGTGATTTTACTGGTCATGGCCTGACCGCATCAGTCGGTACCCTGCCGGTTTCAGAAATATTTTATGCGATGACGGCCAAGGGCTTTGCCCTGTCGATGATTATCGGTGAGATTAATCGCCGTCTGCGCAGACTGTTGCCGGTTGGCATGTTTATGGCGGCCTATGCCATCGATATCGATCAACATGAAGATACCTTGTCGGTCTGGGGTGGAGGTATACCGGATCTGCTGCTGAGACGTGTCCAGGATAACTCCCTGGAGTGTATACAGGCCAAGAACCTGCCCCTGGGTATTGTTGATAACGCCGATCTGACGCTTGATATGGAGATCATTCCGGTTCAGCCGGGTGACCGTTTTTATATCTATACGGATGGTGTCACTGAAACTGAGAATAAAGATGGTGGGATGCTTGGTTCAGAAGCATTGCAGCGGGTGATTTCAGCGTCGACCCATGAACAGAATATTTATGCAGCAATTATGTCAGCACTCGATGATTTTCGTGCCGGGCATGAGCAGAGTGATGATATTACCCTGCTCGAATATACTTACAGACGGCGCGATGTGCTCGAGCGGGTTGAGCAATGCGTGATGTCAGGGCAATCGACGACCATGAATGCAGAATGGTCCATGCAACTCAAGCTGGATCCAAGTGCGATTCGCCGTTTTGATCCACGTCCGCTGTTAACCCAGTTAATCATTGATGTGCAGGGGCTGTATTCCTATCGTTCAAGGCTCTACACTGTTTTGTCAGAACTGTTTTCCAATGCCGTCGATTACGGGCTGCTGGGTATGAAATCATCCGATAAGCTGGGTGTTGAGGGTGTCCGAAATTATGCACTGGAGCGTCAGAAACGTCTTGATGCATTGTCCTCCGGCTATATTGTCATCCGGCTGAAAAATACGCCGCAGGCTGATGGTGGTGGCAGCTTGAGCCTGACAGTGGAAGACAGTGGCGATGGTTTTGATTTTGAAAAAATACAGCTTATGCCCGATCAGAAGGCTGTAAAAGGTTTACAGCTGCTTGCCAGACTGTCAGATGAGCTGGTATTTGAGGGAGCAGGAAACAGGGTTACCGTAAAGTGCCACTGGCATTTTCTAAAGGGTTAACAGAACTATAAACAAGAGGTGAAACATGAGTGTAACGACAAGTGAGACAGGGCAATACGATCACGATCAAGGTCAATGGTCGTTTTGATTTTTCCGCCCACCAGGATTTTATTAATTCCTACCGGGATGTGCCTAAAGGCGATAAAAGCTTTGTTGTGGATCTTGCATCAACCGATTACATGGACAGTTCGGCAATGGGCATGTTGCTGCAGTTGCGTGAACACGCTAACAAGGCTGCTCCAATCAAGTTGGTTAATGCGAATGCCAATATCCAGGAAATCCTGAAAATTGCCAACTTTGATAAGTTGTTCAATTTAAGCTAGTTCGCAACTGAATCAAAAAACTGACGAAAGCCTTTATATCGGCTATCCTTCGCCCAGTTTTTTCTGGCGGGGTAAAAATGAATGGGCTTTAAATGTGGTATTGTTGGCTTGCCCAATGTTGGTAAGTCGACACTTTTCAATGCGTTAACTCAGGCAACGATTGCTGCCGAAAATTATCCTTTCTGTACTATTGACCCCAATGTCGGCGTGGTGCCGGTTGCTGATCCACGGCAGGACATCATTGCCGAAATCGTCAATCCGGAAAAAGTTATCCCGACTACCATGTCGTTCGTCGATATCGCCGGCCTGGTCGAAGGAGCCTCCAAGGGTGAAGGCCTGGGTAACAAGTTTCTGGCTAATATCCGTGAAACCGATGCGATCTGTCACGTTGTACGTTGTTTTGAAAATGACGACATTGTGCACGTCTCAGGAAAAGTGGATCCGCTCGCAGATGCTGAAATTATTAATACCGAGTTAGCCCTGGCTGACCTGGAGTCGATTGAAAAAGCGCTGGATAAAGTTACCCGCCAGGCCAAGACCGGTGATAAAAAAGTCCTGGCACGCAAGGAGCTGCTGCAACGCGTTTTCGATCACCTGGCTGAAGGTAACCCTGTACGTACCATAGAGTTGTCTGATGATGAGCAGTTGGTACTTAAGGACTTTCAGCTAATCACGAATAAACCCGTGCTCTATATTGCCAATGTGGATGAAGACGGTTTTGAAAATAACCCCGCACTGGATACATTGACCGAGCTGGCCAGAAAGGAAGAAGCCGAGATCGTTGCAGTTTGTGCGGCCATTGAAGCAGAAATCGTAGAACTTGAAGACGATGAAAAAGGAGAATTTCTTGCCGAAATGGGCCTGGATGAGCCCGGCCTTAACCGAGTTGTCAGGGCAGGCTATAAATTGTTGGGGTTAGAGACCTATTTCACAGCAGGTGTCAAGGAAGTGCGTGCCTGGACGGTACAGATTGGTGCTACAGCGCCGCAAGCTGCCGGGGTCATTCATACTGATTTTGAGCGCGGTTTTATTCGTGCTGAAGTCATCAGTTATGATGATTTTGTGCAATATAAAGGTGAGCATGGTGCCAAGGAAGCGGGTAAATTGCGCTCTGAAGGCAAGGATTATATTGTTCAGGATGGAGATGTGATTCATTTCCGGTTTAATGTCTAAATTCTACTCATATGGCACAATGCTGCGTTAAAAATATTCTCAAATTGCTCATTTACTAATCTGTAAACTCCGCATTTTCGAATATTTTTGCCTTGTCTTGCACTCATTTGAGCGAATTTAACTAGGTCAGTCATTGTTGACAAAATCGTCGTGCATGAGTATTCTCGCGCGTCTTAATTTATTTGGCTATGTAGCTCAGCTGGTTAGAGCACAGCATTCATAATGCTGGGGTCAGTGGTTCAAGTCCACTCATAGCTACCATCTTTAAAAGAAGCCCGCTGTTGCGGGCTTTTTTGTGCCTGTCTTTTGCTAAAGAATTCAACGCGTTTGCCGCTATCAGATTTATCCCGATCTGAAATTTTGCCAGGGCAGGCAACCTGCTATGTCATACGAATTAACAAAAGAGGTTAATAAAGCCCCGCTAGCCAGTAACATCATTCTGCTGGTGGCAGTGGCATTTATCCTGTTTATTCTCACGCTGATTTTTATTTACTTTAATAACACCCGTTACCTGGTGGAAATGCGTCAATTGGCGGAAACCAGTGAGACGGGCAGTAAAAAAATGCAGTTGTTCAATGAATTTGCCGAGCTGGCCCGGGGACGTACCCGTAATACTCTGCAAATACTTGAGACAGAGGATGTATTTGAACAGGATGAATTGAACCAGCAACTGGAAAGCTATGCGGGCAAGTTTGCTGCTGTCCGGGAACGGCTCGACCGGATGCCGTTTCCCGATGAGGATTTTGAACTCTACAAAAGTGCTTTTGAATGGGTGCCGAAAATTCTGCCGCAGCAACGCAAAGCGGTTGAGCTTGTTATGCACGATAGTAACCAGGAGGAAGCACGTCGCCTGATTTATGAAATTGTATTACCCGGCCAGCAGGCCATTATCGATATTTTCTCTGAGCTGACTCGTCGCGAGCAGCAACATATCCGCGAAAATGCAGAACAGGTTAACCAGTCGGTGTTATCGATTAACCGGGATAACAATTACCTGTTTGCCTTTGTGCTGATCCTGTTTTCCTTGCTGTCAGCGGGTGTGATTTTTCGAATTTTCAAGGTGCAAAAGCACCTGGCAAGCGCCTATGAAAGTCTCGAGGAAAAGGTGCGTGAGCGCACCGCTGATTTAAAAGTTGCCCGGGACCAGGCAATGAATGCCAACAAGGCCAAGTCCGAATTTTTATCCAGCATGAGTCATGAACTGCGCACACCGTTGAATGCCATTTTGGGATTTTCCCAGTTACTGGAAATGGATGACCTCAATGAATCGCAGAAGGACAGCGTGTCTGAAATCTACAAGGGGGGGAAGCACCTGCTGGAATTGATTAACGAGGTACTGGACCTGGCAAAAATTGAAGCAGGTCGCATGGAGATTTCCATGGCGGAAGTTGAGCTTTCTGCTGTGCTGGAGGAGGTCCGGGGGCTGGCGGCTGCAATCGCTGAAAAGTACGGGATTGAAATCAGTTTTGAGGAGGGTTGTGGTGGCTATGTTTCAGCTGACTATACCCGTCTGAAACAGGTCTTTATCAATCTCATCAGTAACGCCATTAAGTACAATCGTGCTGATGGTCGCGTTGATGTCTATTGCGAGAATCGTGGCGAACGGGTGAGAGTCTGTATCCGGGATACGGGACCAGGTATTGCCCCTGAGCAGAGAGCTGGCCTGTTTGAACCGTTTAACCGGCTTGGAGCTGAAGGCAGCGATGTCGAAGGGACAGGCATCGGCATGATGATTACCAGCCAGTTTGCCGAGATGATGGGGGCTGAATTGGATTTTGACAGTGTTGTTGGTCAGGGTTCGACTTTCTGGGTGGAGATGGACCTGCTTGAACAGGGAGAGGATCAACAACAGTCCAGGAGCATGGACGAACCTGGTGCAGTGAGTGACTATTCGGGTAAGCAGCTTGTTCTTTACATCGAGGACAATCCAGCCAATATGAAGTTCATGCAGCAGGTGCTTGCGCGCCAGGAAAACTATCATATGCTGGCTGCATATACCCCGTCTGAAGGTATTGAACTGGCCACCAGTAAACTTCCCAACCTGATTTTGCTGGATATCAATCTGCCGGAAATGGACGGTTACGAGGTGTTGAAAATTCTTAAAGATGATCGGCGTACAATGAATATCCCGGTTATTGCGGTGACAGCCAGCGCCATGGCAGAGCATGTTGCGCGGGGTGAGGCGTCTGACTTTTTCGAATACATTACCAAGCCGGTCGATATTCAGAAGCTGTTGCAGGCGATGCAGGCAGCGATCGGGCAATGTGAATAGTGGGGCTATAAGTTAGCCCGGTTTTCAACTTTTCTCAGAGTGAGACGATCTGGCTATTGCCAGATGGAATCAGGCTGTCCCGGTAGTTCTCATCCATCAGCATCAGTGCCTTGTAATATTCGCCGGTAAGACGCTGTTGCAATTGTTCCAGGCCCTGGTCATAAAAAATCACTTTCATTGGAATGTGTTGATCGTTGACGTCACGTGCTTCTGCCAGGTGAAGATGCCAGGAGATCTTGATCTGCATATCACTGTTATCGGCGAAATGAATTTCCGAATCGGTAATCAGGCCGGTGAAGTGCAGGTTGTCGACGGGTACCGCGACCGGTTCGTGTTCGGCGCGTCTTAACATGCTGAGTGACAGCCGGTAACAGCTGGCATGCACGACGGAGGCCTGTTCGGCTACTTTTTCAGGCAGGAAATAAGTCCGGGTTTCTGTACTGATGTTCATGATGATTATTATCCCGTTAAACAGGCTTGAACGACAATGAAAATCTGCCAGGTTAAAGATATTTTGTTGTGGATAAATATCTGTGCAGGAGGTATTTGTTTAACTTATGGCTGAATATGTAATGCAATATATTTCCTCGTGCCTAACTTAATGTTAAAGTCGCGCACCGAAATTTTTTCAAGATAGGGTATATGTCATGCGTTTGATTCTTTTAGGTGCGCCAGGTGCCGGAAAAGGTACTGTTGCAAAACTTCTGACCAAAATGGACGGTTCTGTCCAGATTTCTACAGGTGATATCCTGCGTGCTGCTGTTAAAGCCGGTACGGAACTGGGTAAAAAAGCTGAAGCTGCGATGACAGCCGGTGAACTGGTTTCTGATGACCTGATCATGGGTATCATGGGCGAGCGCCTGCTCGAAGATGACTGTAAAGCTGGTTTCCTGCTGGATGGTTTTCCCCGCACAATTCCCCAGGCTGAAGCGCTGAAAGTGCTGCTGGAAAAACTGGGAATTGAACTGGATGGTGCAGTTAACCTGAATGTTCCGCGTGACGTTATTCTCGATCGTCTGACTACGCGTCGTACCTGTGTTGATTGTGGTGCAATCTACAACGTGAAAAGCAACCCACCTAAAGCTGAAGGTGTTTGTGATGCCTGTGGCGGAGCCGTGGTACAGCGTGATGATGAGACTGAGGAAGCTATCTCCAAACGTCTGGACGTTTTTAACGAACAGACTGCGCCACTGGTAGGCTTCTATGAAGGCGAAGGAATGTTGATTGATATTAATGCGACTTCCAGTGATGCTGTTGTTGACGCCATCAAGGAAAAAATTGGCGCTTAATCTTAGTTTGCTGCCAATGATCTAGGAAAAGCCCCGTGTGATCGGCCAGGTATATATGGTTGATCCACGGGGCTTTTTCAATTCTGGGAGTCGTGATATGCCAGCAATAGGAACTCCGTTGTCTACAACTGCTACCAGGGTCCTGCTTTGTGGTGGTGGCGAACTGGGCAAGGAAGTTGTGATCGAGCTGCAACGCTATGGTGTTGAGGTGATCGTTGTGGACCGTTATGCCAATGCACCTGCCATGCAGGTTGCCCACCGCAGTCATGTGATTTCCATGCTTGACGGTCAGGCCCTGCGCCAGGTTATTGAGCAGGAAAAGCCGGATTACATTGTTCCTGAAATCGAAGCGATTGCCACTGATACACTGGTTGAACTCGAGCAGGAAGGATTTCAGGTCATTCCCACGGCACGAGCGGCCAGGCTAACCATGAACCGCGAGGGAATTCGCAGGCTGGTAGCCGAAGACCTGGGTATTAAGACTTCAGAATACCGTTTTGCCACCACGCGTGAGGAATTTGACCAGGCGATTGACGAGGTCGGTATTCCCTGCGTGATTAAACCCATTATGAGTTCTTCCGGAAAAGGTCAAAGCACAGTCCGGTATGCATCTGAAATTGATCGGGCATGGGAGTATGCGCAGGAAGGTGGACGTGCAGGGGCCGGCAAGGTGATTGTAGAGGGCTTTGTCGACTTCGATTATGAAATCACCCAGCTGACAGTCAGGCATATTGCGGGCACCAGCTTTTGTGAGCCCATTGGCCATGTGCAGGTGGATGGTGATTATCGCCAGTCCTGGCAGCCGCAGCCAATGTCTGCAGTTGCGCTGCAAAAAGCACGGGATATTGCCGGCAAAGTGACCGCTGAGCTGGGTGGGCGCGGCATTTTTGGTGTTGAACTGTTCATCAAGGGTGATGATGTTATTTTCAGCGAAGTCTCGCCCCGTCCGCATGATACCGGCATGGTCACCATGATTTCCCAGGATCTGTCACAGTTTGCATTGCATGCCAGGGCGATTCTCGGCTTGCCGGTTCCCAATATTCATTTTCATGGCCCATCCGCTTCCAGCGTGATCCTGGCAAACGGTAATTCCAACTCTCTGCAGTACACCGGGCTTGATGCCGTCATGCGGCAGCCTGATGTGCAGGTTCGCCTGTTTGGAAAGCCGGAAGTGAAAGGTCAGCGTCGCATGGGTGTTGTACTGGCAAGAGCGATGGATGTGGAGACCGCGGTTGACACTGCCAAGGCCGCCTCGGCTAAGGTTGGGATCCGCTACTGATTTTTTGTTCAAAACTTGTAAATAAATAATGGTTAATAAAATGATTTTCCTGTTACGTTTTTTTGCGCTTTTTTCTCTATCCGGCTGGGTTGTGGCTGCTGAAGGTGACCTGGATGGCGCCAATACGGCCTGGATCCTGACTTCCACTGCCCTGGTTCTTTTCATGACCTTACCCGGCCTGGCATTATTTTATGCAGGCCTGGTTCGCAGCAAGAACGTTCTGTCTGTATTGATGCAATGTTTTTCGGTATCCGCCATAGCCAGCATATTGTGGCTGATCATGGGTTACAGCCTGGCATTTGGTGAAGGTAATGCCTGGATTGGCGACTTCAGTAAAGTCATGATGGCCGGAATCGGTAAGGAAACACTTTCAGGCGATATCCCGGAAAGCCTGTTTATGTTGTTTCAGATGACTTTTGCCATTATTACCCCGGCATTGATTGTTGGTGGTTTTGCCGAGCGTATGCGCTTTTCGGCGATGTTGCTGTTCAGTGCCATCTGGTTGATCCTGGTTTACGTGCCTGTGACCCACTGGGTATGGGGCGGTGGCTGGCTGGGCGAAATGGGCTTGTACGATTTTGCCGGTGGAACAGTGGTGCATATAACAGCGGGTGTCGCGGCTTTGGTTACTGCAATTGTGCTGGGGCCACGTCGCGGTTTCCCTCAGACAGCAATGATGCCGCATAACATGACCATGACCGTGACGGGAGCTGGCATGTTATGGGTAGGCTGGTTCGGTTTTAACGGTGGTAGTGCTTTGGCCGCCAATGGGGATGCCGCCATGGCGATGCTGGTGACGCATATTTCTGCGGCCACCGGTGCGTTTACCTGGATGATGATTGAATGGAAAAAACACGGTAAACCCAGTGCATTGGGTGTGGTCACCGGTATGGTTGCGGGCCTGGGTACCATAACCCCGGCATCCGGTTTTGTTGGTCCTGGCGGAGCCTTGATTATTGGCCTGTTGGCAGGTTCTGTGTGTTTCTCAGCCACGATGTACATCAAGCGGGTGCTGAAAATCGATGATTCGCTGGATGTTTTTCCGGTTCACGGTGTAGGCGGTATTCTCGGTACCCTGCTGGCGGGCGTATTTTCTGCCACCAGCCTGGGGGTATTCAGTGGGTTTGGGTTTGCAGATGGCATTGAAACCATGGGCCAGCAAATGTGGGTGCAGTTTGTCGGTGTGGCGGCAACCATTGTTTTCACTGCGGTCATGACCTGGGTTATTCTTAAAATTGTTTCAGTATTTGTATCGCTGCGTGTTGGTGATGAAGAGGAAATTGAAGGCCTTGATGTCGTGCTGCATGATGAACGCGGCTATGACAACATCTAGACGGGCCTGATTTTTCGCCTGGATATTCCAGCGACTTTGGCTCAATAATAAAATTAATCCGCTGCCAGCTAAACCATGGCAGCGGGTTTTTGTGCCTTAATTAAATGTAAAAATATCCCACATTTGCTAGACTTTGCCGGATATGGATCAGCAGGTCACTAAAAGTTCTTCCCTGGTATTGTCGGTAACCCGGCGAATATTCAAGCCACTAGCCAGGTTTTTACTGGCTAATGGCGTGACTTTGCCTGCCATTCAGGAAATGGTGAAACAGGTGCTGGTTGATGTGGCCATTGAGGATTTTCCGGTTAAGGGCAAAGCTACCACCGATAGTCGTATCAGTGTATTAACCGGGGTGCATCGCAAGGATGTCAGGCGTTTGCGCAACACGGAATATCCTGAAGAGATTACGCCCAAAGCCGTTTCCCTGGGCAGCCAGATCATCAATGTCTGGATGACCGAAAGAAAATGGCTGGATAAAAATAAAAAACCGCTCTTGTTGCCCAAGCTTTCACCTCGAAAAGGAATGAAAAGCTTTGAATTGCTGGCTGAATCTGTCAGCAAGGATGTGCGACCCCGGGCTGTTCTGGATGAATTGGTGCGGTCCGAGGTTGTAGAAGTTATTGATGACTACGTGCATCTCAAAACCGAGGCCTTTATCCCTAAAGAAGGGATTGAGGAAAGCCTGTATTACCTGGAGAGGGGGATTACCAGCCATCTGAATGCCGCGATCTGTAATGTTCAGGGCGATGAACATCCATTTTTTGATCGCATGGTCCACTATGACAGTATTCCTGTTGAAGTGGTTGAGCATTTATCTATTGCTGCAGGTAAAGAGGCAATGAGTTACCTGAAAAAGGTCAACCAGACCGCCAAAAAGGAAAGCAATAAAAAAGCAGCTAAGCAACACCAGTTAACTGTTGGTGTCTATGTCTACCATGCGCCGGTGAAACAGGCGGATTCAGATAAATCATGATGAAGCCCAGGGTTAACAGCATCAGCATCCTGATTCTAATGGGTTTTATTTTTCAACTGTTGATGACACCCGTTTACGCAGCAAACCCCTGTGCTTTACCGCACCTTGATGGGTTGAGCGAGGGTATCGGAGGCACCGGTAAAAAACCGGTCAGGCAGGAGGGCCTGGGAGGAACCGGGCGTTCTGACTGGCGGGATGGTATTGGTGGAACCGGGCATTCAGAAGGCATGGGTGGAACCGGAATGCCCGTGTTATCTGGCAATGTCACCGTCGTCGGGGTGGTGACAGGTTTTGCCAGTATCTGTGTTAATGGTCTGGAAATTTATTTTGATCAGAACACGCGTATTGCCATTGATGGCAAGCCATCCGATATCAGTATCCTGCGCGTGGGTCAGGTGGTAACGGTTGAAGCTCAGCAGTTTGCAGGAAGATTGAGTGCCATCGAAATGGATGTCAGGTATGAAGCGGTTGGCCAGGTTTCTGCAATCGATAGAGTCAATGGTGTGGCCGAAATCATGGGGCATCGATTGAAGGTCAGTGAGCGGGCTGCAGGTCTGCACTTATCGCAATTGTCGCGCGGGGATACGGTGAGGGTGAGTGGTTTAAGAGGTCCGCTGGGTGAAATCATTGTAACCCGCCTGGAGCAGCAGGGCGAAGTAGTGTCACCCTATGAACGCAGAGTTCAGGCTGTCGAGCTTGTTGACGGGCTGGCATCTGTTCAGGGTATTGTCGAAAAAGTAGATGCTGAAGGAATCCGGCTTGTTGACTGGCCAAATATTGTGCTGGATGGCAAATCTTCGGGCGGGGAAATGAATGTCGAAAGCGGTGATCTTGTTCACGTTGTTATAGATAACCGTGAGGGACGGCCTGACATTATCGATTTGGATGTTCTGGAGCATGAAGAGCTTTACGAGCGTGCGGGTTATGAGGTCATTGATTTCGAAAAGCCTGTTGAGAAGGCAAGACCCATATGAGGACAAGGGTGAAGTTGAATTGGAGCAATTCCAAGAAAATGAGCAGCCTGAAGAGCAAGAGCACGAAGCTTAGAGCTTCCTGAAGAAGAATATGAGGTACCCGAGTTTGACTCGCCAGAAGTAGAGGAATACGAAGCAACCGAGTATGAGTCGCCAGAAATAGAGGAATACGAAGCGCCGGAGTTACCCGAGGCGCCAGAGTATGAGGTACCGGAGCTGCCGGAGGCTCCGGAGTATGAAGCACCGGAGTTACCTGAGTATGAAGTCACCGGAGTTACCTGAAGTGCCAGAATACGAAGCACCAGAACTGCCGGAGGCTCCAGAATACGAAGCGCCAGAGTTGCCTGAGTACGAAGCACCGGAACTCCCTGAAGCGCCAGAACATGATTGATGAAAAACAGGCTGCAACTATGTTGGATGCCTTGCCGTAGGTGATATGTACAAAATCAGCTGGGCTGGTCGCCCGGTATTCAAGCGCAACCTGTAAAAGTTCCCGGTTAAAAACCGTTTATTTCATTTTTGTGTCGCCTGTCACATTTAAAGCTCTTGACGTGGGAAATAATCACACTATTATTGTGTTTATTAAAGTGGGAAAAAATACCATTTTAATATCATTCCTGGTGTGGAGGGCACGTCATGACAATTAAAAAGGTTCTGAATATTTTCCTGGTCATTTTCTTTGCTGGTTTGCAGCCAGCTCAGGCTGAAGACAGTTATGAGTTGAAAATTGAAGCTGCAAAATGGGAAGCCGGTGATTCTTTGCTGGTGGTGAAAGGCACGGCGCCCAGGGGAAGCAGTGTGGTAATAAAAAATGGTGATGATTTATCCGTGATAAAACAGGTCATCAGTAACCGTGAGGGTAAGTGGCGCATTAAGCTGAAAATGACGGCTCCACCCTGCAAGGTTCAGGCAGTTGCAGATGGATTTGTAGTCACCAGAACGGTCAAGAATGCCAGCCAGTATTGTAATTCGGATTCTGGTTCTGGTGGTGGCAGTACTCCATCTGGTGATTATGTCTCCCTGGCAATCAATGACCTGGGTATGCATTGTGCGGACCTGGATTACCAGGTTTTTTCTATCCTGCCACCGTTTAATGTTGTCCATGGGCAAGTCATTAAAAAAGGTGCCAGTCCCGAAATCATGGATAACACGCAGGTTGATCTTGTCTACAAGGCAGCTCCCAGTCCTGACGGTACGATTACAACAACAAGCCGGAATATCAATGGTGTTTTCAAGTCCAACTTCTGGACAGAGGGCCTCACTACCTATGGTGCTCCTGGCCTGCCAGAGGATGTTGGGCTGTTAGATCAGGCTATGCCTGGTACGGATAATGTTGAACAGCCATTTTTGAAATACATTAATGACATGGCTTTCTTTTCAGACTTTCCTTTTGGCTATGAAGCCAGGGGTTTGAAACGATTTGCTGCCGAAGGTATTCCCATTTTGCCGGCAGCTGATCCTGTTTTGGATGCCAATGGCAATTTTCAGGTTCCTGAAGCACCTTATCCTCTGATGAAGGTAACGGCTCTTTCCAAAGGAGCTAATCCAACTGAACTGGCATCAGTCAGAACCGTGCTGCCGGTTGCTTCTGAGGCAGACTGCCAAATTTGCCATGCTTCCCAGGAGATCTGTGGACTCTCAACTTTGACCTATGGTGTTTGTGAAGATCATGGCGATGCTGAAGGCTATGAGCCTGTGGAAGTGGGAGTGAATGGGGATCTAACTGAACCAGTGCCTGGAAACTCGTTATACCAGCAAGTGGTTAATGCAGCCAAGATTAACATCCTGAGACTGCATGATGCGAAGTATGAAACAACACTCGATCGGACGCGTAATGTTGTGTGTGCATCCTGTCACTATTCTCCTGCGCTTGACCTGCACATGGCGGGGCCAAACGAAACCCAGCTTGGCCATATTTCCATGTCTCGTGCGATGCATGGTCATCATGGTGAAACCGGGCTTTTCCCGGACATGCCCCAGCCAAAAAGTACTGAGCGCGAGAATATGACAAGCAGTGATGTTCAGGATATTCTGCAGGATGCCTGCTATTCCTGTCACCCGGGTAAGCGTACCCAGTGTCTGCGCGGTGCGATGGCAGGTGCGGGTATTGTCTGCCAGGACTGCCATGGCAATATGAACCAGGTTGGTGATGATTTCTCTGCTAACCAATATGCAGCGACAACTCCAGGCAAACGTGTTCCGTGGGCACACGAGCCAGGTTGTCAGTCCTGTCATACCGGTGATGCTGTTAACAACATGGCCTCTGATACGGGCGTCATTACGGCTGATGATGGTATTCGATTGCTGCAGGCGTTCAGGAAAAACGACCCGCAAGCCAAGCCGATTATCGCTTCCAATCGACGTTTTGCTGAAACACGTGATGCTGAAGGTAATGAACACCTGTATCGTTTAAGTAACGGACACGGTGGTGTCATGTGTGAAGGCTGTCATGGCAGTACACATGCGGTCTGGCCAAATCCTCTGATCGGCGCCAATGATAACCTGACGGCTGAAGATCTCCAGGGGCATTCCGGTACTCTGACTGAATGTTCTGTCTGTCATGCAGATGCGAACCTTGGCTTGACACTGAAAGGACCTCACGGCATGCATCCTGTTGGTAGTCGTTACTGGAATGAAAAGCATGAAGATATTTCAGAACGAAACGCCGGCCAGTGTAAAACCTGTCATGGCCAAAATGGTGAGGGTACCGTGCTGTCACGTACTTCCATGGAACGCGAATGGATCTGCAAGGATGAAAAAGGTTCTCTCTGCCAGCGTGAAGATCAGCGTATTACTGTTGCCAGGGGAACCAAGGTCAGTTGTACGCAATGTCATGAGAATAAAATCAATGGCGATGATTAATACTGAGTGATTTTGCAAGAAAGAAAGCTGTAACCCTGATTGCCGTCTATGGCTTTTCATAGGCGGTTTTTTTTGCCCTGGTGATTTGTTCATTACTGGCAGAATTAAAGATTTTAGTTTTATTCCCGATAACTATGAGGTACCTCCAAAGTAATTATTTTATTGATGACATGGTAAACACGCGTAAAGCTGTTTCAATCAAAAAGTCCATGATTGTCCTGATTCTTGCACTCGGGCTGATAGTCACGGGCACCTTTTACTTTGGCTACATCACACTGGGGCGTTATTACCAGAGCGTTGATGAACAATACGTTGCTGATGCGCAGAAAATGGTGCAAACCGGTGCGGGCTTTCTGGGGAATATCCTGAACTTTTATCAACGCTCGGTGGTTTCGACAGCCAAAAACTCCCAACTATCTGAAATGCTCTCATTTAAAAATGAAAAAGAGATCATGCAATGGTCTGCGTCAATTCGGCGATTACTGCCCAGTGTGCGGGGTGTCGGGCTGGCTGATATGAAGGGAAATATCGTTGGTGACCCAGTCGTTCAGCAAGTAGGGAAAGATTGCCAGAAGGATATGAAAGCTTACCTGCAGGATGAGCTTGATCATTATCCGGCGGTTCACTTGATGCCGGAAAATGCCAGCCAGAGACATTTCGACCTGCTGCATACGGTGACTGACAAATCAGGAAAGCGGGTGGGTGTGTTTTTTGTCAGTTTCTACCTGGATGAGATCCAGCAGGTGATGCAGCAGTTGTTGCAGAATAAGGATGCTTTAACCCTCATTCATGGCAATGGCCAGGTTATCCTGAGTGAAGGTAACATTGAAACGGATAATTTTACTTCATTTTCCCACCTGGTCCCCGGCACAGGCTGGATCTTGCGACTGGACAGGCCCCGGCCGGCAGAAGTCTATTTTACTTACCAGATTATTATGGCCATGCTGGTTGCTTTATTGCTGGTAGCGTTACTGGTATACCTCTCTGTCAAAAAGCTGATCAGTTTGATGCAGAAAGATATACAGCGTGTGCATGACTCACTGGTGGATGTTTTAAAGGGACGCTTCCAGATGAAACAGGAACCTACACTGCTGCTGGAGACCTCATTGCTCTTGCCTGAAATTGAACAGGTAGCCCACAGTCTACAGGTGCGACAGGAGAAACTGCGTTTTGAAAGTCTGACCGATGATTTGACCGGGCTTTTCAATAGGCGCTATTTTGACCTGATGCTGAGTCATGATTTCAGCCAGTCTCTGCGGCAGTCTCCCTCGTTTCTGGCTGTCATCGACCTGAATGATTTTAAAGCAGTGAATGATGCTTTTGGGCACGTGGCTGGTGACAAGCTGTTGACGGCGGTAGCCACCCTGCTGGCTGACAGGGTCAGGACGACAGATACGCTGGTACGTCTCGGTGGAGATGAGTTTGCGATTATTCTTCACAATATTGCACCGGACTCGGTGCAGGTTTGGTATGAACAGCTGGTAAAATATTTTGATGAGCAAATGAAGAAGTTTGTTTACCGGGAGGAATTGCCCGCTGCAATTACGCTAAGTGTTGGCATCAGTGTGATTGACCGCAGCCGCTACAGTTCTGAGCACGAGGTGTTTGAAGCGGCTGACCAGGCGATGTACCGGGCCAAGTCCCGCAAAGGCGATAAATCAGTTGTGGTTTCATTCAATAAAGGCTAAACACCATCACTTAATCATTAATTGCTAATTGATTATTGTCAAAATCCTGAATTTAATTAACGATTTACACGGGTTTTTACCAATATTTCTTTGTATTTCCACTAAACAGGTATTAGAGTTATTGATTCCTGTATTCATTTACTGATTACAGGGGCAGACCTGGGTAATAAAAATAAAGTCCGGGCTGGATTTCTTTACAAAAGAAAAATTTTAAAACGTTTTGATTTTTTTAATACAGCATTCTTCCGCGAAAGGAGAAAACATGAAAAAAGTAAAAGCTTTACAGGCTGCCCTGGTTGCTTGTGGTTTGGCTTTGGCAGGTACTGCGATGGCCGGTCCATCAGCTGAAGCCCTCTCATATACCTGTGCAGGTTGTCATGGCACCAATGGTCAGAGTGAAGGTCCTGCCAGCCCGACGCTGGCTGGTATGTCCCAGCCAGTAATGGTTGAAACCATGAAAGGTTTCAAATCCGGCGATATTCCTTCAACCATCATGGGTCGTATTGCCAAAGGTTACACTGACGAGCAGTTCGAGTTGATGGGTGAATTTTTCGCCAAGCAGAAATTCACTGCTGCCGATCAGCCTTCAGATGCGAAACTCGCAGCAAAAGGCGCAAAACTGCATGATAAGTACTGTGAAAAATGTCACTCTGAAGGCGGTAGTGTAGAAATGGCCGTTGAAGATGAAGTTGGCGTTTTGTCCGGTCAGTGGAAACCTTACCTGCATTACTCTATGAACGACTTTGTTTCCGGTGCACGTCCAATGCCCAAGAAAATGAAGAAGAAACTGGAGACAATGCACGAGAAAGAAGGCGAAGCTGGTCTTAAGGCCTTGCTTGAATACTACGCAGGCAATAAATAAGGAGTTATGACAGATGACTAAATTTACACGTAGAAACTTCTTAAAAGCCTCTGGTGGTGCAGCAGTTGCTGCTTCAGCGATGAGCGTCAGCCCATTCGCTATTGGTGGTGCGGGCAAAAAAGTGGTTGTTGTTGGTGGCGGTATGGGCGGTGCAACAGCTGCCAAGTACATCCGCATGATGGACTCTTCTATTGAAGTGACCCTGATTGAAGCTAACAAGGACTACTACACCTGCTTCATGTCAAATGAAGTGCTGAGTGGTGTTCGTGACATCAACGATATCAAGTTCGGTTACACCGGTCTTGGCAAGCACGGCGTTAAAGTTGTTCACGCCATGGCAACAGGTATTGATGCGGCAAAACGCGTAGTTAAAACCAGTAATGGTGACTTTGCCTATGACCGTTGTATCGTATCTCCAGGTGTTGATTTCAAATTTGATGCAATTGAAGGTTACGATGCGGCTGTGGCTGAGAAAATTCCTCACGCCTGGAAAGCCGGTTCCCAGACTGTAACTTTACGTAAACAGTTGGAAGCAATGAAAGACGGTGGTACTTTCGTTATGGCTGCGCCGCCTAATCCTTTCCGTTGCCCTCCTGGACCTTACGAACGTGTATCGCAGATTGCGATGTACTTCAAACAGCACAAGCCAAAATCACAGATCATTATTCTTGATCCCAAGGACAAGTTCTCCAAGTTTGGCCTGTTCAATGCTGGCTGGAATCGTCACTACGGCTACGATCCTGCCAATCCTACTGGCGATGGCATGATCAAGTGGATCAAAGGCGCTGAAGGTGGCAAGCTCGAGTCTGTTGATGCAGGTGCAATGACAGTTCAGGCTGAAGTAGAAGAATTCAAGGCTGATGTTTTGAATATTATTCCACCTCAGAAAGCAGGCAAAATTGCTTTTGCTGCAGGTCTGACCAATGACAAAGGCTGGTGCCCGGTCAATGGCAAGACGTTTGAGTCTACTATCCACAAAAACATCCACGTTATCGGTGACTCAGCTATTGCTTCACCTTTGCCTAAATCTGGTTATGCAGCCAGCTCTGAAGGTAAGGTTGCAGCCGCTGCGATTGTAGCTGCACTGAACGGTAGTGAAGCACCTACACCTTCTTACGTTAACACCTGCTACAGTGTGATTAACGAAAGTGCTGGTGTTATGGATGGTATTTCCGTTGCGATGGTTTATGCCTGGGATGAGAAAGAAGGCAAGATTATCAAGGTTAAAGGCTCTGGTGGTCTGACGCCTGGATATGACAAAACCACTGATGATATGCGTGCTCGTGAAGTTAGTTACGCACACTCATGGTTTGAAAACATCACAGCTGATACATTCGGTTAATAACAATAATAAATACCCAACAGCAGTTAACTGCTGAACGGTAGTACAAAGTTTAAGGCGTCCTTCGGGGCGCCTTTTTTCGTTAAAGATCTTAAGTTTTATGGCTATTGTGGACTGGGTTTGATAACGATAGAGACATGCTTGGAACTGGAGCCGCGGTCTGGGGAAGATTAATTTGAAATTGCGTAACCTGCTGCGTAGGTTGCACTGCCTGGGAGTGCAGTTTACGCAGACATGGTTAACGCGTTTTATTGACTAGCATCTTTTGGAAAAACTAGATAGCTAAGCCTTATTAGCCACCATCAGTACGACCAAGCTCTTCCTGCTGGAATGCATTTGCTTCTGGTGTCAGGTCTTTTGCACCGGTACCAGGCATGATCTCGAAACCAAGGTCAAAATGGACTAGCATGGTTTTTAACTCATCAAGAGGTTTGCGGTCTCCCTTGAGTTTGGCCTTGCCGGACTTGATTTGCTCATCAAGGGTAATAGCACCCATCATGGTCTGTTCAAGATCGCTACGGTTGATGGTGACAGTCAGCTCAGCATCATCAGCCTGATAGACCAGCAATATTGGTCAATGTGCCGTTGCTGAGTTCAACGACAAATTTTTCACCATTATCCGGTGTTACCAGGTTGATCTTGAAGGCTTTACCGTCAGCCTTGGCACTTTCCAGGCGGATGCCCAGGAAATCCAGCCACAGCTCGGTAGTCATGGCGCGGACAATGTCCGGGCCTGATGACTTGGGTGAGGCGCCGGTTGGGATGCCGGAGCGAAGCTCGTAAGCTGCTGCCAGGAAGCTGTTGCGTACGCTGGGGCTTTCCTGCTGATAACCAATCTGTTCAAACACGTCAGCTAGTAGATTCTTGGCTTCCTGGTTCCCAGGCTCTGCATAGACCAGCTTGTTGAGGATTTCCTGTGCCTGACGATACTTGTCCTTCATCATACAGTTGCTTGCCTTTAGCCAGGATAGGCTTGGCACCACCCATCATTTCCACGTACAGGGGGGCTGAGTCTTCTGGAGACAGTGGAATCAGTGTGGTCGGATTGCCATCCCAGTAGCCAAGGTAACGGTTAACAACTGCACGACTGTTATGCTCTACAGAGCCATGGTAGCTGCGCGCCGACCATTGTTGCTGCAGGCTCTCCGGAACCTTCGTAAACATTGTGTATCTGGTTGATGGTTACACCCTGGTTAGCCAGGTGCAACACGCCATTGTTGAGGTTGCATAGGTGTCACGTTGTGCACGCATGACTTCCTGGATGCGTTCGTTGCCCCAGCGCGGCCAGCTGTGCGAGGCAAACATGACCTCGGCTTCCTGGCCAAAAAGATACAGCGCATTGTTTATCTGTTTGGACCATTCCAGTGCATCGCGCACCAGGGCGCCACGCAATGTATAAATGTTGTGAATGGTACCGGTGATATTTTCCGCTGCCCAGAAAGCTTTCATATCCGGAAAATAGGTGTTCATTTCAGACGGTGCTTCGGTGCCTGGGGTGTTCTGGAATATCATTTTCACACCATCAACCGTCAGTTCTTCAATATCATCTTTAATGATGACAGTCGGTGCGATCAGTCCCAGGTTGCCGGCGGCCGTGTTCTTGCCGATAGACTGGTCAACATGGCCAAACGGGCTGCGTGGCAGCAATACGCCGTACTGCATAGAACATGCGTCGGTTCATGGCGTTACCGGCATAAACGTTTTCAGAAACCGCGTGATCCATGAAGCCTTCTGGTGCAATAACCTTGACTTTGTTGCTGCGCACGTCGGCTTCATCGACAACACCGCGCACACCGCCGAAATGGTCTGCATGCGAATGTGAGTAAACCACGGCAACAACGGGACGTTCACCCAGCTTTCTCATTTATAAACTTGAGAGCAGCTGCCGCCGTTTCTTTTGCGGTCAGCGGATCAAATACAATCCAGCCGGTATCACTCTTTAATAAAAGTAATGTTGGCCAGGTCATAACCACGGACCTGGTAGATGCCCGGAATGACTTCAAACAGGCCATATTCCATATTCAAAATAGCAACTGACGCTGCAAAGACGGGTGAATGCTGTCAAAATCCTTGCCCTGCAACAGCCAGTCATAGCTACCAATATCCCAGGCAACATGTCCCGCTTCAGCCATGATCTGCTTGATACTCAGGTGCTGCTATAAAGCCCTTTTTTGGCTTCTTCAAAATCTCGCTTGTCTTCGAAAGGCAGGCTTTTGCGTAGCCCATCCTGTAATTCGACCGTGTATTTTGACGGTAACTTGCCTTTTTCATGAAAATGCTTGCCTGCCATGGCATTTGGGTCCGTCTTGGCATCGCCGCCGCCAGCCGCCAGGGCGGGGCCAGCGGCAAGAACGCAGCTGACGAATCCTATTGATAAAGATCTGGCAATAGTGTTCTTAAAATCCATAAAGTTTTCCTTTGCCGAAGTTTGATGATTTTATTCAGAGGGTTATTTTTTGTGTAATAAGTTTTTAATTAGCGAAATATGTAGATTTGGCTTTACTGATTTCCAGTAATTGCACTTTAGATAACCCGGCATGTTAAATCCATACTAAATTACTGCGTAATTGCTGGGGAATTGCCATGGGGGACAGGTATTCAGTGAGTCTCATGGAAAATATTGCCTTATTTCGTTTAGGTATATTGGCCGGCACACCAGCCGGATGACCATGCCCATTGAAAATTGAAACCGCCAAGGTGGCCGGTGACATCAACAGTTTCTCCAATGAAATACAGCCCCGGCAACCTGTTTTGCCTGCATGGTTTTGGAGGATAGGTCATTGGTGCTGACACCGCCGGCGCAAACCTCGGCGGTACGCATGCCCTCGGTGCCGCCGGGCTGTATCTGCCAGGCATTCAAATTGCGCCAACCAGTTGCAAATCACGGGCGCTATATTGGTTGATTGGCTTTGAGCCAAACTGGTTATCACAAAGTCGTTGTGCCAACCGACGTGGGAGTTGTTCGGACAAAAGGTTTTTAAGCTCTGCTTTTTGATTGTCGTTATGCAATTGCGTCAACCATGTGGCGGCATCCAGATCCGGCAATAAATCAATTTCGATCTTGTCGCCTTTGCGCCAGTACGATGATATTTGCAGGATCACCGGTCCACTGAGGCCTCGATGCGTAATCAGCAGCTGCTCCCTGAACGTGGTGCCGTTGCAGCTTACAGATGCATCCAGTGAGATGCCGGATAAATCTTTAAACCATTTTTGTAAAAAAACTGAAGAAAAAGTAAAAGGTACCAGGGCCGGGCGGAAAGGAATGCTTTTCAGGCCAAACTGCCGCGCAATCTGCAGGCCAAAATCTGTCGAGCCCATGCGGGGGATCGATGGGCCACCGGTAGCGATCACCAGCGATGTGCAGCAAAAATTGCCTATTGACGTTTTGAGATTAAATGCCTGTTGATGTTCGACTGATTGAATTTCACAGTTTAAACAGTAGTTTAACCCCAGCTGCCTTGCAGTGATTCAGCAGCATATCGATGATTGCCTGTGCGCCCTGTTCACAGAATAACTGTCCATGCAGGCGTTCTTCCCAGCTCAAACCGGCGGCGCTCATCAGGCTGATAAAGTCCCATTGCGTGTAGCGTGCCAGGGCTGATTTACAGAAGTGCGGATTATTCGACAGGTAGTTTTCGGCTGTTACATACAGGTTGGTGAAATTGCTTTTGCCACCGCCGGAAATGCGGATTTTACTGCCGGCTTTCGGGGCTTTGTCGAGCAGTAAAACGCGTCGCCCGCGTCGCCCGGCCTCTATCGCGCACATCAGGCCGGCTGCACCGGCACCGATAATCACGACATCATAGGAAGAGTTTTCAGGCATGTGGATTCAGGCTGGTTTGGTATTTAGTAAGGACAACATAGTGTAAACAGAAGTGGCCAGGGACGGTGTATGTATGGGGGGGGCAGTTCGTGGTGGGCAAATCCGGTACGGGTATTTGTTATTGAATTTGTCAATTATTATTGTAAGTTGAACGGGTATTTTTGTGAAAATGGCGCATATTGGCCAGTTTGCTTGAAAAGCCAAGTATATAATTTTGCGGAATTTATTATGTGCTCCTCAACTAAATTCCGGGGGAATTTGTGCTGGGCAGTGCGCTAACCAGCTTATATTATTTAGTTTAGGGATTCTATATGTCTAAATATTTTGTATTGGTTCTTTCTCTCTTTGTGGGGGGGAGTGGTTGGGCCGCTACTTCAGCCTACGACTATCCTGTAGAAGATGCCCTGGCTGCGACTATCATAGGAACACCAAAAGATTATCAGGCAAAGCTGGAAAATAAGATTCCACGTGAGGAAAAGGATATTGTCGTTTTTCCTGAGCGTGAAATACCGTCCTATGTTCCCCGGCCTTCTTACAGGTATTCACTTGCAATACAGGAAGAAAAGGCTCCCCTGGTTTTTGTGATTGCAGGGACTGGCGGCAGTCATCGCGGTGCAAATATGCGCCTGCTTGAAGCGGCGCTGTATGGTGCGGGTATGCATGTAGTCTCTTTGTCATCACCAACCTATGCCAATTTTATTATCACGGCGTCGAATACACATATTCCTGGCCGTTCAAGTGATGATGCAGCAGACCTCTATCGGGTTATGGAGGCTATCTGGCAGGAGAATAAAGAGCAAATTAAAGTCAGTGACTTTTATCTCACTGGCTATAGCCTGGGTGGGGCCAATGCAGCTTTCGTCTCAAAGCTGGATGAGCAGCGGCAAGGTGTTTAATTTCAGGAAAGTCCTGATGATTAATCCGCCAGTTAACCTGTTTAACTCGGTCGGTATTCTTGACAACATGCTGGATAAAAATATCCCCGGCCCGGTAGCGCCTGACTTTAACACCTATCTGGAAGGGATCATGGCGAAATTTACTGCAGCTTACCAGCATGGTGAGAGGCTTGATTTTAATGATGATTTTTTATACCGGGTGTATGAAAATAAAATCAAGGTAGGCGATGCTCCAAAGCAGGAAAATCTCGAGGTACTGATTGGGACGACCTTCCGCCTTTTCTCCGTTAACATGATAACGACTGCGGATTTTGCTGCCCAGCGTGGCTTTATTTTACCCAAGGGTCATGAATTCAGAGTTTCCGAAACGATGACGCCTTATTTCAAGGTGGCAGCCCGAACAACGTTTGAAGACTATTTCAATGAAATGTATGTGCCCTATTTCCAGGAGAAAGAGGCTTCTTTAACCCGGGATAAACTCATTGAGGAAAGCAGTCTTAAGAGTATCAAGAACTATTTAAGTTCTGCGGACAAGGTTGCCGTGATGCACAATGAGGATGACATTATCCTCGCTCCTGGTGAAATTGATTTTTTCCGCCAGGTTTTTGGCGATAGGGCAAAAATCTATCCCCATGGTGGTCACCTGGGCAATATGGCGCATCGGGATAATATGACCTACCTGGTCGACTACTTTAAAAACTAGAGAGCACTGACCATGAAATCTTTTTTGTATAGACCCATTATTGTTGCTCGTGTTGGCTTGTTGCTCCTTATCCTGAGTCTGGTTGGCTGTAGTAGCGTTCCGCAAAAAACCGAGGGCGAGATTGCTCCACAGCGAACGGTAGAAGAATATGCGCCGGATGACCAGGTGTACGCGATTGACCAATACGATCCCTGGGAAGGCTTTAACCGTACGATGTATCGTTTCAATGCCTGGTTTGACAGGTCAATATTCCTGCCAGTAACCGGTGCCTATGATTATGTCATGCCTGAACTGGTCAAAGATGGCGTCCATAATTTCATGCGCAATGTTGGCGATATTGAAAACCTTATTAACTCGCTGCTGCAACTGAAGTTTGAAAACACTGCAGAAACAGCCAGCCGCCTGGCCTGGAATACCACGGTGGGCGTATTGGGTGTTATGGACCCGGCGACATCAATGGGTCTGAATCGCCACGATGAGGATTTTGGGCAGACGCTGGGGCATTATGGTGTAGGGCCTGGACCTTACCTGGTATTGCCGATTTTCGGTCCTTCAAATCTGCGTGATACGACCGGACTGCTTGTTGATTCCTACATGTTCAGTGAAATCGATCCATTGAAGTTCGACGATAACAATGATTCCTGGGAATACAGCTACTACGGGTTGAAAGCTGTGGACACGCGCAACAACATCGGATTCCGTTATTACGAAACAGGCTCACCTTTCGAGTATGAGCTTCTCAGGCTGATGTATCTCAAGATGCGTGAGCTGGAAATCGCAAAATAAAACTTCATCCTTGCCTCTCCCCTCTATCATTTGTAGAGGGGAGTGCTTGCAGAAATCGCCTATTGGCTAGCGGTTGAATTTAAAAGCCTGATTTCTACACGGCGGTTGAGTGAACGATGCTCCATGGTGTCATTCGGGTAAGCTGGATGGCTTTCACCAAAGCCACGGGTTTGAATGAGGCTTTCACTGATACCCTGCTGAATCAGGTAGTTTTTTGCACTGTCTGCTCTACGATCCGACAATCCCTGGTTGTATTCATCAGTGCCAATACTGCAGGTATGACCATCGATTTCAATTTGCCCAACACCGAGTGCGGAAACAGCCTCGGCAAGCCGGTTTAATTCAGCTAGAGAGGCTGGCTTAAGGTCGAACTTGTCAAAATCAAACTGTATCAGTCCTTGGTCTACAACTAGAGGTGCTTCCTGTGCTGGAACTACAACCGGTTCAGGTTCCGCTTTCTGGACAACTGCGGGCTCACATTCTGCAACATGTCCACCCCAGTAGGTAGTCCAGACGCACTGCCCCTGGCTGTCACGCCAGGCTATACCATAATCACTGACCAGGTAGCCATGGTCTGGCTGCGCAGCTGTATTTCCGGCCAGTGCCACTAGAAATAGCGAAAGTAAAAGATTAATTCTTGATTTCATATCTACCTCCTTGTTCCCCCCAGATTTTCTCAGGGAACCTACTCTCTATATAAATAATCGTTTACTGGCGGCCGAAATACATTGTCGGTTATCAATAATTGAAAAAAGTGCCGCATACCCTTGATTAATACGGGGTGTCGGGATGAAGCTGGTGGATCGGTAAAATGGAATGGTCGGAGTGAGAGGATTCGAACCTCCGGCCCCTGCCTCCCGAAGGCAGTGCTCTACCAGGCTGAGCTACACTCCGTGATCTTATAAGTTGCGTCTGACCGCGTAGTTGGCCAATGTGACCAGGGCTGCTTTATAGGGATTGTCGGGTATGCCGATGCAAGTGACTCGATGGCCCGGTCAGCTTCAAGTTCTGCCTGGGCAAAAGTATAATCGATGGCATCTGTCGATTGAATAATCTGCAATACTTCATCGATCTGCTCAACGCCACCCTGTTCAATCACCGTTCTTAAGAGCTGCTGCTGTGTCTTCAGAACATTGTTGCATGGCGCGTATCAAGGGCAGGGTGGGTTTGCCCTCAGCGAGGTCATCACCAATATTTTTACCGATATCCTGGTCTGAAGAACCGTAGTCGAGGGCATCATCAATCATTTGAAATGCAATGCCCAGATGCAGGCCGTAATCGGCCAGTTGCTGTTCGGTTGCCTCATCAGACTGGCACAACACAGCGCCCAGGCGGGTGCCAGCTTCAAATAATACCGCGGTCTTGCGCAGGATAACCTCGCGATACTTGTGTTCATCAACGTCCGGGTCGTTGCAGTTAAGTAACTGCAGTACTTCACCCTCGGCAATCCGGTTGGTTGCATGCGACAGAATTTCCATGATGCGCATCTGGTCGACATCAACCATCATTTCAAATGCGCGCGAATACAGAAAATCGCCTACCAGGACACTGGCAGCATTACCCCAGACCGCATTGGCGGTTTCATTGGAGCGGCGCATGTCGGATTCGTCCACGACGTCATCGTGCAGCAGGGTGGCCGTATGGATAAATTCAATGATCGCGGCAATGTCGATGTGCTGGTTTCCAGTGTAACCGAGCGCGCGTGCAGCGATTAAAACCAGCATCGGACGCAGTCTTTTGCCGCCACTATTTATAATATAGTGACCAATCTGGTTAATCAGTACGACATCAGATTCCAGGCGCTGCAGGATAAGGTTATTGACGTCCTGCATGTCACTGTTGACTAGTTCGCGTACTTCAGAAATTTCCATGAAAACGGCTTGTATGGGAATATTATGCTGCAAATGAAGTCGGGCATGCTAGGAATATGCAACATTACTGTCAAGAAAATTTGCAGGTTTTCCATGATTTAGCTTGATTTTTGCATTGACGATGTCGACATGCATCAGTACAATTGCGCGTCTTTGTCGGGGCCAGTCTGGAACAGGTCTCGTGTTTAACAGGTTTTTAGCGGAGTGATGGGCCATGTATGCCGTAATTCAGACCGGCGGTAAACAATACCGCGTCAGTGAAGGTTTAAAGCTGAAGGTTGAAAAATTGGATGTAGCCGAAGGCGATAGCATTGAACTGGATAAAGTTCTGATGGTTGCCAATGGTGATGATATCAAAATTGGTGCTCCATATATCGATGGTGGCAAGGTAACTGCGACAGTCAAGTCACATGGTCGTGGCAAGAAAGTCAAAATCATTAAGTTCAGAAGACGCAAGCATCACATGAAGCGTCAGGGACATCGTCAGTCCTATACTGAACTGGAAATTACCGGTATTGCTGGTTAATCCGGTAATTGTAGAATTTTTGAGGAGAAACTCTCATGGCACATAAGAAAGCGGGCGGTAGTACTAGAAACGGACGCGATTCACAATCGAAACGACTTGGCGTAAAAATATACGGCGGCCAGGCTATTAATGCGGGCAGCATTATTATTCGTCAGCGTGGTACTGCGGTACACCCGGGTGTTAATGTTGGTTGCGGAAAAGATCATACGCTTTTCGCCAAAGCAGACGGCGTGGTCAAGTTTGAAGTCAAAGGCCCTAAAAACAGGAAGTTTGTCAGCGTAGTCGCTGCCTGATCCTGCAGGTCATTTGAATCGGAAAAGCCTCGCCACTATGGCGGGGCTTTTTACGTTTGGCTCCATGATTTTTTACGACTAAAGTTACAGCACGCAAGAGCATCAGTTATGAAATTTGTTGATGAAGTAACAATCAAGGTAATCGCAGGTGATGGCGGTAATGGCTGCGTCAGCTTTCGTCGCGAAAAATACATCCCCCGTGGGGGTCCCGATGGTGGTGATGGTGGTGATGGGGGCAGTGTTTTCCTGGTGGCTGACTCCGGCCTGAATACCCTGGTCGATTTTCGTCATCAGCGTACCCATAAAGCACAACGTGGTGAAAACGGTATGGGCCGGCAGATGACCGGCCACAAGGGTGAGGATATTTATATTCGTGTGCCGTTGGGAACACGTGTCACGGACATCGAAACCGAGGAAATACTGGGAGAACTGGTGGATCCGGATGAAGAGATGCTGGTCGCCAAAGGTGGTTTCCACGGTATTGGCAATACGCGTTTCAAAAGCAGTACTAACCGTGCGCCCCGGCAGTCGACTAACGGCACTGACGGTGAGCGGCGGGAACTCAAGCTGGAACTGATTCTGTTGGCAGATGTGGGATTGCTGGGGCTGCCCAATGCCGGTAAGTCCAGTCTGATCAGCAAGGTTTCCAGTGCCAGGCCGAAAGTGGCAGATTATCCTTTTACAACGTTGTATCCAAACCTGGGCGTGGTGCGCGTCGATGATAACCGCAGCTTCGTTATTGCAGATATTCCTGGTGTCATCGAAGGTGCGGCAGAAGGCGCCGGCCTGGGGATCCAGTTTCTCAAGCACTTGTCACGTACCAGGCTATTGTTGCACCTGGTGGATATGGCGCCAATGGATGAAGCGGCTGACCTGGCCGGGGATGTCAGTCGCATTGTTGGTGAATTGGAAAAATACGGTGAAAACCTGGCGGACAGGGAGCGCTGGCTGGTTTTGACCAAAAAGGACTTGCTGCTTGATGAGGAGTTTGCAGAGCGGAAGCAGAAATTACTGGCAGACCTGGGTTGGCAGGGACCTGTTTATGAAATTTCGTCGATGACCGGCGAAGGCACGCGCCAACTGATGTTTGATTTGATGGAAAACCTTGAGAAGATGCGTCAACAGGAAGAGATGTCCGAAGAAATACAGGATGACGAGCCTTACAATCCTTTGAGCTAGTTATGTTTGAAAGAAAAAATATACCTGAAACCAGGCGCTGGGTTGTGAAAATCGGCAGTGCCATGCTCACCGGAAACGGCCAGGGGCTGGACCGTGAGGCTTTTTCTGCCTGGGTGGAACAGATTGCGGTCTGGGTCAGGCAGGGCAATGAGCTGGTACTGGTTTCATCGGGTGCCGTCGCTGAAGGTATGTGTCGTATGGGCTGGTCAAAGCGACCAACCAATCTGCATGAATTACAGGCCGCGGCGGCTATTGGCCAGATGGGCCTGGTAAAGGCCTGGGAAACCTGTTTTGCCAAGCATGGGTTACACACCGCGCAGGTTTTGCTGACTCATGATGATTTAACCAATCGTGCACGTTACCTGAATTCGCGCAGTACGTTGCGAACCCTGCTTGAGTTGGGCGTCGTGCCTGTTGTCAATGAAAATGACACGGTGGCCAATGACGAGCTGAAGTTTGGTGATAATGATACGCTGGCTGCGCTGGTGGCAAACCTGGTTGAAGCTGATTTGCTGGTGCTGCTCACCGATCAGCAGGGCCTTTATACAGCTGATCCAAGAAAGGATTCCGCTGCAACCCTGATTGAGCAGGCTGATGTGGCTGACACTTCCCTGGAAAACATTGCGGGCGACTCCCTTGGTGGCCTGGGGCGTGGCGGCATGCAGACGAAAATCCGTGCCGCCCGTCTGGCAGCAAGATCAGGAACGCCGACCGTGATTGCTTCGGGTGCGCTTGAAAATGGCCTGTCACGGATTGCCGCGGGAGAACCGGTTGGTACATTACTTATTCCGGCGCATGAGCCTGATGCAGCCAGGAAGCAGTGGTTAGCGGGGCACCTGCAGGTAAAAGGACAACTGGTACTGGATGATGGGGCGGTCAAAGTCCTCAAACAGTCCGGCAGGAGTTTGCTGGCGGTAGGAGTGAAGACAGTGACCGGGCGGTTCATGCGTGGTGAAGTCGTATCCTGTGTCGATATGAATGGAGTTGAAATTGCACGTGGACTGGTTAACTACAGCGCTGACGAAGCGCGCAAGATTGTGGGGCAGTCATCCGATAGAATCGAGTCGATCCTTGGGTATATTGATGATGAGGAGCTTATACACCGCGATAACCTTGTTTTGGTGTGATCTTTTAGGCAATAAAAAAGCCGGTCATTGACCGGCTTTTTTATGTTTATCGCAAACTGGCGAATGCTTACATTGCGCGAATTTGTGCGTTTAAACGGCTTTTATGACGTGCAGCCTTGTTCTTGTGAATCAGGCCTTTAGCTACTGTAGCGTCAATCATGGGGACCGCTGAAGTATAGGCAGCTGCTGCCGCTTCTTTATCACCCGCTTCTATAGCGTAAGTCACTTTTTTCAAGCCGGTGCGGAAAGCACTGCGCTTTGATGCGTTACGCTGGCGATTGTTTTCTGCTTGTTTGGCTCTTTTACGAGCTTGTGCTGAATTGGCCACAAGGCACTCCTAAATTGCTACTGATGCAAATCAATAAATCTCAAAGACGCGCGATTTTGAGGTATTGGCTTGTGAATGTCAATGTTCTATACGGAAAAAAATACCACGAAGAGCGCAAAGCTCACAAAGATATTGGTTTTGGGGTTTTCAGTGATCGAAAGAAAAACTTCCAGCTTTCCAGGATTAATTGATATCTTGCTCACGAAGAGAAGAAACCGCTGCAGGTATTTCTTCGTGTTCTTTGTGTCCTTTGTGGTAAAAAGTCTGCATTAAATAGAAAAGCTATGAATCGGGGTTTTCTTGTCATCTTTAGTTAAATCAGTTTCCAAGGTCGGCGGCAACACCATGCTGTCGCGTGTCCTCGGTTTTGTCCGTGACCTGGTATTTGCTCACGTCTTTGGGGCCAATGCCAACACGGATGCATTTTTTGTGGCCTTTAAAATCCCCAATTTTCTGCGCCGTCTGTTTGCCGAGGGAGCATTTGCCACGGCTTTCGTGCCGGTTTTGACCGAGTACAGGAAAACACGCGAGTTTTCCGATTTAAAGACCTTTGTTGACCATATGGCAGGTACCCTGGGACTGGTTTTGCTGGCTGTGACTGTATTAGGTGTTGTCGGGGCGCCGGTCCTGGTGATGATTTTTGCTCCCGGCTTCATTGATGAGCCGGAAAAGCAGGCGCTGGCAACCGAGATGTTACGCCTGACTTTCCCTTATCTGCTGTTTATTTCGTTGACGGCATTTGCCGGAGGCATCCTCAACAGTCATGGCCGTTTCGGGATTCCGGCTTTTACCCCGGTTTTGCTGAACCTTGTGTTGATTGCCTCTGCCTTGTGGCTGGCTCCGATGATGGAACAGCCTATCATCGCACTGGCATGGGGTGTGTTGATTGCGGGTATAACCCAGTTTGTATTCCAATTGCCCTTCCTTAACCAGCTGAAACTTTTGCCGAAATTTACGGTTGCACCCAGAGACGAAGGTGTCAGGCGTGTTGGTAAGCTGATGTTGCCCGCATTGTTCGGTATGTCAGTCACGCAGTTGAACCTGCTGCTGGATACGCTGATTGCCTCTTTCCTGGTGAGCGGTTCGATTTCCTGGCTTTATTATTCGGATCGCCTGATGGAGTTTCCACAGGGGATTCTGGGTGTGGCGATTGGCACTGTTGTGTTGCCTGGACTGGCGGCCCGGCATGCCGAAAAATCACATGAGGCCTTCAGTCACATGCTGGACTGGGGACTGCGCTGGATAGTGTTGTTTGGCCTGCCATCGGCAGTTGGTCTGTTGTTGCTGGCCGGGCCAATGATTGCGACCTTGTTCCAGTCTGCCGTATTTGATGCCCACGATGTGAGCATGGCGCAACGCAGTCTGTGGGCCTATTCGCTGGGGTTGCTGCCTTTCATGCTGATCAAGGTGCTGGCACCGGGTTTTTATTCCCGGCAGGATACCAAGACACCGGTTCGCATCGCCGTGATCGCCATGGTCAGTAACATGGTCTTAAACATTATCCTGGTGTTTCCGCTGCAGCATGCCGGGCTGGCCCTGGCAACTTCCATTTCGGCGGGGCTGAATGCCTATTTACTTTACAGGGGCTTGCGCAAGGCCGGGGTGTATCAGCCAGATGCCGGCTGGTTATGGCTTTTCTGGCGTATTGCCCTGGCATGTCTGCTGATGTCGTTCGTGGTGTTCTGGTTTAACCCTGGTATGGATTTCTGGTTGGAGGCAGGGCGGATACAAAAAGTTATCTGGCTTGCTGGACTGATTGTTGCAGGTATTGCGGTGTATTTTTCGGTGTTGATGTTATCCGGAGTACGTCTGCAACACTTCAGGCATCGACCGGTTTCCCTGTAGTGTGACTCAGAACTGACTCGACAACCTTTGTGCCATATAATTACACTTTTTACTGATCATCGCGCAGCATGAACGTAATACGTGGCCTGTACAATCTGAAAGACCAGCACCGCAATACGGTTTTGACCATTGGCAATTTTGATGGTGTACATCGCGGCCATCAGGTTGTGCTGGATGCAGCTGTCAGCAAAGCGCGTTCACTTGGCCTGACTGCCACAGTGATGATTTTCGAGCCCCAGCCACTGGAATTCTTTGCACCAAAACAGGCGCCTGCGCGTCTGACCCGGTTGTCAGAAAAACTGCAGGCTTTGAAAGATCATGGTGTAGACCAGGTATTGCTGATCCGGTTTACCCCCAGGTTTGCAGCCCTGACCGCAGCTGAATTTATTCAGCGCATTCTGGTTAATGGCCTGGCTGTAAAACATCTGTTTGTTGGTGATGACTTTCATTTTGGCAAAAACCGCCAGGGTAATTTTGATACTCTGCAGCAGGCCGGCAGGGAATTTGGTTTCATGGTTGAAAACCTGCATACCATTGCGGATGAAAGTGGGCGTTACAGCAGCACGCGTATCAGGGAGCATCTGGCTGAAGGTGATTTTGAGCAAGCCGGAGCCTGTCTGGGACGCCCCTACCGCATGTGTGGACGCATTGCACATGGACATAAGCAGGGACGCACGATTGGTTATCCCACTATTAATATAGAACTGCATCGAAACAAGAGTCCTTTGCATGGCGTTTACGCTGTCCGTGTTTTTGGCTTGCAGCAGGATGGTGGCTGGGTTGATGGTGTTGCCAGTATTGGTAATCGCCCCGTCGTGGAAGACGATGACCATTACCTGCTGGAAGTGCACCTGTTTGATTTTGACCGGCAGGTCTACGGTGAACATGTCCAGGTGGAATTTGTTCAGACATATTCGCCCCGAAATGGATTTCGATTCTTTTGATCAGCTCAAGCAGTATATTGATGATGATGCCCGCCAGGCCCGTGAAATCCTGGCGAAATAATTTTCACCACGAAGGGCACGAAGACCACGAAGTTTTTTGATGATGCTTGAGCCTCCTTTCTGGTCATCAGGATCAAATTTCAGGGGCATCCACCAAATTGAAATCCTTTGTGATCTTTGTGTTCTTCGTGGTGAATAAAAGTTAAAATCATCGTTTAATTTTTTCATTTTTCTCAATTTGTTAACGAAGTAAGAGTTCCATGAGTAATTACAAGGATACATTAAATCTTCCGCAAACCGGTTTTGCGATGAAGGCCAACCTGGCTCAACGTGAACCGGAAATGCTAAAGCGGTGGGAAAAGGATGGCCTGTACGAAAAAATTCGTGAAGCCCGTAAAGGCAGACCGCAATATATTTTGCATGACGGACCTCCCTACGCGAATGGCGAAATCCATATCGGCCATGCCGTTAACAAGATTCTGAAAGATATTATTGTCAAGAGTCGTACGCTCGATGGAATGGATGCTCCCTATGTACCAGGCTGGGACTGCCATGGTCTGCCTATTGAGCTGCAGGTTGAAAAGAAAGTCGGCAAACCCGGACATAAAGTGTCTGCGGCTGAATTTCGCAAAGCCTGTCGTAGCTATGCCAGCAAGCAGGTTGATAAGCAACGCCAGGATTTTAAAAGACTGGGTGTGTTCGGTGACTGGGATAATCCGTACCTGACAATGAACTATGGTCAGGAAGCGGACATCATCCGCTCCCTCGGCAGGATTGCGTCCAATGGCCACTTGCAGAAAGGCTTCAAGCCGGTCCACTGGTGTACCGATTGTGGTTCGGCCCTGGCAGAAGCTGAAGTTGAATACAAGGATAAGGAATCCTTCGCCATTGATGTGCGTTTCAGGGTAGTGAGTGAAGATGCCTTCATGGACAGTTGCCATAGCCTGCCTGAAGGACATGGTCATGGTCCGTTGTCTGCTGTTATCTGGACAACGACACCCTGGACCCTGCCAGCCAACGAAGCCGTAGCGTTAAACCCTGAGCTGGAATATGCCATTGTGCAGACTGAAAACGAGCGTTTGCTGGTTGCTGAAGGCATGATGAAGGATGTCATGGGACGCTGGGGTATCGATGATTATCACGTGATTGCCTATGGTCGTGGCGATGCCTTTGAAGGGCAGAAGCTGATGCACCCGTTTTATAACAAGCAGGTGCCGATCATTCTGGGCGAGCATGTCACGCTGGAAGCGGGTACCGGGGCCGTGCATACCGCGCCAGGCCATGGTATGGATGACTATATTGTAGGGATGCGTTATGGCCTGCCGGTAAATAACCCGGTTGGCAGTAATGGTTGTTTTGTTGAAGGCACCGAGCTGTTTGAAGGCGTGCATGTTTTTCAGGCCAATGAAAAAGTGATCGAAGTACTGCAGCAAAAAAATGTGCTGATGCATGAAGAAAAGCTGACGCACAGTTATCCATGCTGCTGGCGCCATAAAACGCCAATTATTTTCCGCGCCACACCGCAGTGGTTTATTTCGATGGATAAGCAGTCTCTGCGGGAATCGGCTTTACGTGAAATCAAAACGGTAAACTGGATGCCGGACTGGGGGCAGGCGCGTATCGAAAGCATGGTTGAAAACCGTCCTGACTGGTGTATTTCACGGCAGCGCACCTGGGGTGTGCCAATAGCTTTATTTATTGATAAGAAAAATGGCGATCTGCATCCACGTACCGATGAACTGGTAGAGCAGGTAGCACAACTGGTCGAACGGGAAGGTATTGAAGCCTGGTTCAGTCGTGATGCGGCTGATCTGCTGGGTGATGAAGCTGAACAATACGAAAAGGTTACGGATACGCTGGATGTCTGGTTTGACTCTGGTGTTACGCATTCCTGTGTACTGGAAACACGTGACGACCTGTCGTCTCCGGCGGACTTGTACCTGGAAGGTTCTGATCAGCATCGTGGCTGGTTCCAGTCGTCGTTGCTGACCTCTGTGGCGATGCATGATCATGCGCCTTACAAGTCAGTATTGACGCATGGTTTTACGGTGGATGCAGAAGGCAAGAAAATGTCCAAGTCACTGGGCAATGTCGTCAAGCCGCAGACTGTCCTGAAAACACTGGGAGCGGACATTATCCGATTGTGGGTGGCGGCTACCGATTACCGTGGTGAAATGACGGTCTCCGATGAAATTCTCAAGCGTAATGCAGATGCCTATCGTCGTATCCGCAATACGGCGCGTTTCCTGTTATCCAACCTGAATGGGTTTAATCCTGAAACAGACCAGGTCAGCCAGGCTGAGATGCTGGCTCTGGATAACTGGGCGGTGGATCGTGCATTCCTGTTGCAGCAGGACATTATTGAAGCCTATCGTGATTTCCAGTTCCACCTGATTTACCAGAAGGTGTTTAACTTTTGTGTTGTCGACCTTGGTGGTTTTTACCTCGATATCATCAAGGACAGGCAATACACGACCCAGGCGGACAGCCTGGCACGACGTTCCTGCCAGACTGCCATGTATCACATTGTTGAAGCGATGGTGCGGTGGCTTGCGCCGGTATTGAGTTTCACGGCAGAAGAAATCTGGCAGCAGATTCCCGGTGAAAAAGGCGATTCAGTTTTCATGGCGACCTGGTATGAAGGTTTGTCTGAACTGTCTGGTTCTGAAGAACTGGGGCGTGAGTACTGGTCAAAAGTATTGATGGCTCGCAGTGTCATCAGTAAGCAGCTGGAACTGGCACGTAAGGAAGGTCAGATTGGTTCATCTCTGGCTGCCGAACTGGATATCTACTGTAACGATGAATGGCAAAGCCTGTTTGCCAAACTTGGTGATGAGTTACGTTTTGTGCTGATTACTTCATACGTGCGTTTGCATGCATTGTCAGATAAACCAGCTGATGCGGTTGATACTGATATTGAAGGATTGTCGGTCAAAGTCTCTGCATCTGAGCATACAAAGTGTGTTCGTTGCTGGCATTTTCGTGAAGATGTCGGGCAGCATGAGAGTCATCCCGAGCTTTGCGGGCGTTGTGTTGAGAATGTCGATGGGGACGGTGAAACCCGTCACTTCGCCTAGAAACTCATTATGCGGTTCAACAACGTTTTCCTGTTTTCTTTGCAGAAGTGTATGCAGCGGGGATGCTGCGTCCAGGTCGTCAGGACTGTTTTTACGGCGTCTTCTGAAAAGCTAACAGGTATTCTGTTGTTCAAATAGGGGTTGTTTCATGTGGCGCTGGCTCTGGTTATCTGCTGTTGTTGTTATCCTGGATCAACTGACCAAGCAGTGGATTGAAGAAAGTTTTATTGTTTACGAGACTTACCCGGTAACCGGCTTTTTTAACCTGACACTGGTGTACAACAAGGGAGCGGCCTTCAGTTTTCTCGCCGATGCGGGTGGATGGCAACGCTGGTTTTTTACGGGACTGGCGTTACTGATTTCATCTTACCTGGTTTTCTGGCTAATGCAGCTCAGGAAAACCCAGGTTCTGCTGCCGCTGGCCATTGCCATGTTAATTGGTGGTGCGATTGGCAATGTTGTTGACCGTTTCCTGTATGGCCATGTGATCGACTTCCTGGATTTCTATATCCAGAACTGGCACTGGCCGGCATTCAATCTTGCGGATAGTGCCATTTTCCTGGGTGTCACCCTCTTTATCTGGGACAGCTTTTTTTCGAAAAAGGAAAGCTAATCGAGCATCACTGTTGGTGGGCGGATACCGTCGTCCCTGATACGAATGATGGCAGCATTGCCAATTGAGATGCGGTACATAGACGCTTCGTCGACATCCATGGTGCTGGTGATGGCTGCGCGTATGACACCAGCATGTGCGACCACCAGGATGTTTTTTTCCTGATGGGTTTGCAAAATATGCTGAATGGCTGCCTGTACGCGGTGCTGAAAATGTGACAGCTCTTCCGCACCTTCCGGTCGATGCGTGATTGGATCAAGGTAAAAATTTCTAATCGCTTCAGGATCTTTGGCCTGAATCTGCTGACTGCTTTGGCCTTCCCAGTGACCAAAGCCAATTTCCCTGAGTCTCTCGTCGACTGCAAAACTTAATCTGTGTCTTTCTGCATAGGCTTCGGCAAAAGCCAGGCAACGTTGCATCGGTGAGCTGATAACCAGTTGCCACGGAGGATAGGCATCGACAGCAGACCACATTTGCTGCCAGCCTTTATCACTGAGCGGGTCATCGATACTGTGGCCACGATACATGTTGCCGCCCTCGGGCGTACCATGTCGGATCAGGTCAAGAATAGTCGGCATGACGTGTCTGTTTCTCAGGTGATCCAGGACACAACCTGGATAATACCCAGCAGGATTACCCAGATCGACAGGCTGCGCAACACCAGGCTCAAAGCATCTTCCACCAGTGGTGGCAGGTCAGCTGCGTCTTCCGGCATGGTTTCTTCCGGTGTATGACCGAGTGCAGCAGTACCGGTTAATATCAGTAAACCCTGCGCATCTGATTCATACTGGTTGCGGCTGTCTTCACTCCAGTGGCGCCAGGCCAGTAATACATTGTCAAAGTTACCGACCAGGGCGTAGGTGGCAGCCAGTAAACGGGCGGGAACCCAGTTTAAAATATGAAACAGGTGAAAGGCCTGCTGATGCACAATCTTGCGATCCTCATCATCTTTGGAAAATTTTGCGGCCAGGGAAGTCAGGCGATACAGCATCGCGCCAAATGGTCCAAGAATCAGGAACCAGAACAATACCCCGGTCAGGCGGTAATTTGCCTGCTCGACGATAGCTTCTGAGACGCGGATACTCAGTTCCGGTTCCGGCTCAGTAGCATTGCGGTCCATGATCTCTGCAGCAATACGGCTGGCACGTTCAGTGCTGCCATGGTCACGTGCATCAATAAAGTCGGTTACCTGGTGCTCCAGGTCTCTTGGACCAAGGGATAACAGCAGAACCAGAAAGGCCAGAACCCATTCAGGAAAGCCACCGAGCACATTGATCGACCAGGAATGTACGATAAGTAATATCGCCAATGGCAGTATCAGCAGGGCAATAATGCTGCCACGACTTTCGCTTACCCACTCACCCAGGGGGAGATGCCTGAACCAGCGACAGTAATCCTTGAACCAGAGGTGCTGGCGAAAATCTTCCTGCTCCAGCAGGTAACGTTCAGCAAATAATGCAGTGATGATGATCAGAAAGGTCATGATGATGTTGGTATCAGTATCAGTGTTTTAAAATCAGGTTATCCAGTTTATAGCATACTGCTTCATGCCCGTATCGAATGCAGCAGGTTTTTGTAGTGTTGCCAGTCGAAGCAGGGACCTGGGTCGGTCTTTCTGTCCGGTGCAATATCGCTGTGGCCAGCAATGCGTTCCTCGTTCAATCCCGGGTAGTGAGAAATCAATAGCCCAGAGATTTGTTGCAGGGCCTGGTATTGCTGTTCGGTGAAGGGTTGGTTGTCAGAACCTTCCAGCTCAATACCAATTGAGAAGTCATTGCAGCGCTCTTTTCCCTGGTAGCAGGATTGTCCGGCATGCCAGGCGCGCTGGTTGAAACTGACAAACTGAATGACTTCGCCGTCTCGACGGATGAGTAAATGCGAAGAAACCTGCAGCTTGGTAATTTCGCTGAAATAGGGATGAGCCTGTGGATCAAGTTCATTACAGAAAAAATCCAGGATCCAGTCACCATCAAATTGCTCAGGCGGCAGGCTGATATTATGGATAACGATCAGCTCAACAGGGCAGTCATCAGGCCGCTCATCATAATTCGGAGACGGATGGTGCCTGATATCCGTTATCCATCCATCATCGTCGATTATCATTCCAGGTAGACCTGAATAGATAATTCAGTTGCTGGGAAGCATGCTGCGAATGACCATGTCAGTAAAACTGACAATACCGACCAGCTTGCCATCCTGCATGACAGGTGCGCGCGAAATCCCGAATTGATCAAACAGGCGGGCGCAATACCGTATATCCATGTCGGCATCAACATGTATGACCGGTTTGCTCATGATTTCATAGACATTAACGCGGTCCGGTGCACGATCCTTGGCCAGTACATTTTTGGCAATATCTCCGATCATGACGATGCCGTATTCATCGTGTTCATGCCGCTTCTCAATGATCAGGCACTTGGTTGAAACGTAATGCATTTTCTGCAGGGCTTCTTCAACGGTGTTCATGCCATCGATGATGTCAAACTTGGTTTTCATGACATCTTTGACCTGAACCAATTTTTTCTCAGTCATATTTCTTCCTCTACAATCTTGCTTAATGCCTGTATCTGGTGGCTGACGCCAACCGCATCCTCGACATCGATCTGAAAGGCAATGCCGCTGTTTGTGGTATTGGTGAAGTCGCCGGTTTTTTCGATGGTTTCGAGTATCTGGCGGGACAGGTGCTCTTCAACCAGCATCAGGATCAGGTCGCGTTGGGTTTCCAGTGAAAGGCCGAGAAAAGTCTTGGACTTTTCCAGTCCCTCACCTCTCGCCTGGTTGATCACAGTAGAACCTGTTGCCCCTGCCAGTCGGGCGGCCTCAATAACATCCTCTGTGAGATGGTCATCGACGAGTGCAATAATTAACTTAAAGTGCATGAGTTAAGTGTCCTCCTGCTGATTGGAAAGATTGTTTCGCTTGCTACGCTTGCTACGCTTGTTTCGCCATTCGCCGATTTGTGCGTATCCCAGGACCGCCATGATGGGGAACAGGCTGGCGAATGCGATCAGGCCGAAACCGTCCAGTAAAGGATCACAGCCTGGTACATGGTGTGCCAATCCAAGTCCCAGAGCGGCCACCAGGGGTACCGTGACGGTTGAGGTGGTTACGCCGCCAGAGTCATAGGCCAGGGCAATGATAAGCTTGGGTGAGAACAGCGTCTGAATTATAACGATAACGTAACCGGCGATAATGTAGGTGGTTAACGGTGTTCCGCTAATGATCCGAAAGGTTCCAAGTGCAATACCAATGGCAACACCGAAAGCCACGGCAATCCGCAATCCATTGGCAGCGATAGCTCCGGCGGATACTTGCTCGGCTTTCATGGCGACGGCGATCAGCGAGGGTTCGGCTATGGTGGTTGAAAAGCCGATTGCAAATGCAAACAGGTAAACCCAGCTGTATTCGAGCCAGTGTCCCCTGACAGTTGGGTCTGCAATACCCAGGAAGGCGGGGTCTGTCAGTTGCTCGGCCATTAATTTTCCGAGTGGAAACAGGGCCTGTTCGAGGCCTAGCAGGAAAAATACCAGGCCAAACAAAACGAAAACAAAGCCAGTGATCACCCGCTTCAGGTTTGGAATTTTTCTGCGTAATACAAATATCTGGAATCCAACCAGGATAGCCAGAATCGGTAATACATCCCTGATGGTCAGTATCAGCGTGTCAATGAATCTCATTAACTCGATCATGTCACCAGCATCCCGTAGATCATGACGAACATCATGGGGGTTAACGAGGCAAAGGCAATCAGGCCGAAGCCGTCGACCATCGGGTTTCTGCCTTTAATGCTGGAAGCCAGGCCGACGCCCAGGGCGGTGACCAGGGGTACTGTTATGGTTGATGTCGTGACGCCGCCAGAGTCATAAGCAATACCGATAATTTCCGGTGGCGCAAAACCGGTTATCACGACAACCCCGATATAGCCTCCAATAATGAGGTACTGGACTGGCCAGCCTTTAATGATGCGGATGACGCCCAGCAGGATGGCAAAGCCAACAGACAGGGCGACGGTCAGGCGCAGTCCGGCAGCATACTCGAGCATGGATTCTTCCGAGTTTTCTATCATGCCACCGTTTACAGCAACCTGGGCAGCTTCGGCGGCCACCGCAATTAACGCGGGTTCTGCGACTGTGGTGCCAAAGCCCAGGGCAAAGGAAAACAGCAGCAGCCAGGGTAAAGAGCCCTTCCTGGCAAAATCATGTGCCATGTTTTCCCCAATGGGAAACAGGCCGGTCTGCAAGCCGTAGATAAACAGGGCAAGGCCGATGACAACAAGCGTAAAACCAATGATCAGGTCGCCAATGTTGGGGATTGGCTGGCGCAATACCAGTAATTGAAAAAAGGCGATGACCGCGAAAATGGGAATTAGGTCGCGAAAGCTCTCTTTTAGAGTTGTTGTGAGGTGGCTGAGCAGCTTGATCAAAGGCTTTGTTTTTTGAATTATATTATTCAGTAGTTTACATCAGCTCGGGATTGATTCAATTGTGAATAACGTCACAATTCATTTTGAATGTAATAGTCTATTATTTATTACGATTCACGTCTCCGGGAGACAGGTTAATACTGGCTAACTCAATGAAAAATCAAGATAACGTTGTTTCTTTTGAAAATATAGCGCGTGAGCGCGATGCCAGCCTGTCATCCAAACTGGTGCGGGAAATGCGCCAGATTGTCATGAATACTCTGCCAAAACTGGTGCAAAGCCTTTATGACAAGCTGGATGATGGCCTGTTCGAGCAGGCGCTGTTTGAAAAGTCCGGCAAAAATGATGCGCTGGATAACCTGTTTTTTGAAACCATGCGCCAGCTACGCAGGCAGCGCGAAGGTTTTATCCGCTCCTATGTCAGGAAGCTCGTTCGTAATTATGATGAATTCTGGCAAATGGATACTCCCCGGGAAGAGCAAACCAGTGTTCTGCAGGATATCAGCGAAGAAAGTCTTACTCTGATTGACGAAAGTGAGTTTGAAGAAGACCTGGCACTGGATGGTGTGATTGCCAAGGGTATGCGCCAGTTCAGCAAGGAAATTTATGCCTTAAATCAACGTTTTGCTGCAATAAAAGGCATTGATGACGTGTCTGATGAGGACAACCCGATTGCACCTCCCATGGTAAGCCGGATATTCCCTGCGTCAATTGGTGCACTGGATGTGGACTTACGTATCAAGCTGGTCATTTACAAGCTGTTTGAGCGCGAAGTTGTCCAATACCTGGGTGCCATGTATGACGAGGTGAATGAATTACTGAAAAATGCGGGTGTTTTACCAAAGCTGCCAAGCCGGGTTAAACGCAATCCGGTCTCGCCGGCTGTTATCCGGCACAGGGAAATGACGGCATCGGCTGATGTGGATGAAACCGAGAGTCTTGGCGCCGACCAGCAGGCTGCACTTGATGACTCTGATCAGGCGGAGCTTTTTAATGCCCTGCGGGGATTGTTGCAGACCAAACGTGTAGCGCGTCCTGAAAATCATGCCAGCTTGCCCAAGGTCGAGGTTAATGACCTGCTGAGTGCATTGTCCGGGATGCAGACTGGCAGCCAGTCTGCAGAATTGACGCTGGATCGCGCTGTTAATGATATAGGTGAATTAAGGCAAAACCTCAGCAGCAGCCTGCAGATGGGCAACAATGGCGGAGCAGTCAAAGCCTTTTCAGGAATGGATGAGGACACGATCGATGTGATTTCGATGTTGTTTGAATTCATCCTGGAAGACCCGAACCTGCCAGATGCGATGAAAGCCCTGCTCAGTCGCCTGCAGATCCCGATGCTGAAGGTAGCCATTCTGGATCGCCAGTTTTTTGCCGATAAACAGCATTCAGCACGCAAGCTGTTAAACCTGCTGGCCAAGTCGGCCGTTGGCTGGGTGGATGATGGTGACCGGAGCGATGCCAGCCTTTACGGTAAAATTTCATCGATTGTCATGCGCATACTTGAGGAATTTCGTGAAGACCTGGGTATGTTTGATGAACTTTACGAAGAGTTCTACCAGTTCATCAACCAGGAAGAGCAGGGTGCCGGCGTTATCGAGGAACGCATCACGGAAGTAACCAAGGGCAAGGAAAAGATGAAACTTGCCCAGATGCGGGTTGCCGAGGTGATCAATACGCGGGTTAAAGGTGCGGTGCTGCCTGAAGTGGTCAAGGATCTGTTAAAAGATGGCTGGAAGGACGTGCTGACTCTGGCTTACCTGCGCCAGGGTGAAGACAGCGAGAAATGGATTCATGTTGTCGGGCTGGTTGATAAACTGCTCTGGAGTGTTCAACCCAAGGTTGAGATTGCGGATCGACAAAAGCTGCTTAAATCAATTCCTGAATTACTTAAGGCGTTACGGGCTGAACTGGTTGAAATTTCATTTGATCAGCACAAGCTGGGCAAAATTTTCAAGGCACTGCAGACCTGTCATATTCATGCGTTAAAAGGTGCAGATCAGCAACCTGCCAAAGCGAATGAGCCAAAGCCGACAGAACCGGTTGCCTCTGGCGAGGACAGAATTGACGCCGAAACGTCTGTTGGAGTCAATGCAGCAGAACCGGCAGAGGCTGAAACCGCTGATGTTGATAAAGGCCTGGCCAGGGAAACGATCCAGGAAGATATTATTGAGACGCCAATGTCCGGCCTGCAGGCGGCCAATGCGGTGGACAAGGATGAATATCTGGAACAGGCTGAGTCTCTCGAGGTGGGTACCTGGGTTGAATGGCTGGCCAGCGATGGCAATGAATTGCGTGGTAAACTGACCTGGAAAAGTACTGTCACCGGAACGCTGATTTTTGTGGGCCGCAAGGGCACCAAGCTGGCAGAGTTGAACCAGGTTGATTTGGCTGACCTGCTAAGAATGAAAAAAGCGAAGTTGTTACAGGGCACTGACCAGCCGCTGCTGGAAAGGGCGATGAATGCCATGATGGAAACGCTGAAGAAAACTGATCCGGCAAACGCCTAGAAACCCGTCCCTGGTTGTTACTGCCAGCCTCAATTCCCCGCCATAGCAGGAAAAAGACTTTGCTCGATGCCGAGCGCTGGAGCTTCCATTCAGGTAGAATCCCGGTATTTTAATTTTTTGAAAATCATGGAGACGAGAATGTCCGAAAAAATGACCGATACAGGTCTGAAATATGAAGACCTGGTTGAGGGTGATGGCGATGTGGCGGCTGCCGGTCAGCGGGTGTCAGTGCATTATACCGGCTGGCTGACAGACGGCAGCAAGTTTGACTCCAGCAAAGATCGTAACATGCCATTTGATTTTCCCCTGGGAGCCGGACATGTCATCCGTGGCTGGGATGAAGGTGTGCAGGGTATGAAAATTGGCGGTACGCGCAAACTGACTATTCCACCCCAACTGGGATACGGTGCGGCGGGTGCTGGCGGCGTGATTCCATCTAATGCCACGCTGGTGTTTGAAGTCGAGCTGCTGGCTATAAAATAATCCGCTGTCAATGACGCTTCCATCCGGGCATTACATCAGGGAACAGGTGCAGCAGGCCCTGTCTGAAGATATTGGGTCAGGAGACCTGACAGCGGCACTTGTGCCTGAAACTGAGACGGTTAGTGCTGTCGTTATTTGCCGGCAGGCGGCAGTGATTGCTGGCAGGGCCTGGGTAGACGAGGTTTTTCGCCAGCTGGATCCTTCTATAAGTCTGCAGTGGCATTGTGATGATGCTGATTCAGTCGAGCCGGGTGCTGTGCTGTTTGAAGTTACTGGCAATGCCCGGCAACTATTGACCGGAGAACGTACTGCCTTGAACTTTCTGCAGACCTTGTCAGCTGTTGCCACCCGAACACGCCAGTTTGTTGATATCGTTGCTGATACCGGGGTGAATATCCTGGATACACGCAAAACGATTCCCGGTTTACGACTGGCGCTGAAATATGCAGTTACCTGCGGCGGTGGCGTGAACCACCGGGTGGGGTTGTATGATGCGATCCTGCTCAAGGAAAATCATATTGCTGCAGCCGGTTCGATTGCGGCAGCTTTGCAGCAGGCGCAGCTAACGGCTAAACCGGATGTTGATATCGAAATAGAAGTCGAGTCAATCGAGGAAATGCAGCAGGCTCTGGCAGCGGGTTCAAGGCATATGTTGCTGGATAATTTTTCGCTTGAAGAATTACGCGAAGCGGTCAGGCAAAACCTGGACAGAGCCAGGCTGGAGGCTTCAGGAAACGTCAACCTTAACACGGTGCTGGCAATAGCGCAGACCGGTATTAACGATATTTCCGTGGGGGAACTGACAAAAAATATAACTGCGGTGGACCTGTCAATGCGGTTTAAATAAGGATTACTGGTCAGGCCTTTACATCCAGCAGTGAGCCTAGTATTTCATCTGCTGCCTTGAGTACTTTGATAGATGCCAGTCCCGCATTTTTATGCTGATTCAGTTCTACCAGGGAACGGGTCATGTCCTTGGTTTTTTCGTGCTGGCCAGGCTGGCTGGAGCTGGCAATGTGGGAGGCGCTGCGCTGCATACCGTTTTGTGCACGCTGAATCCCCTGTAATGCATTACTTGTGACGCTATCAACCACGTAAGTGCTCCGTTGCTGAGAATGATATAAGCATAAAACTTTTTAGGCTTTCGTTGTTTTATATATCGGTCAGAATGTGATCGAGATTGAGTAATTGGTGAAATAGGTTCCTGATATGGGAACCGCTATCTTAAAATGGATTTAAAACAGAATTTACAAGTGGAGAAACTAAAGAATGAAGCATCCTGTTAAAGTAGTTTTACTGGCGGTGGCACTGGCCTGTTCAGGCATTTCCGGTGCAGCTGAACTTACCTCAGACAAGCAGAAATTTTCTTATGCCATGGGTGTTAACCTGGGCAATTTGTTGCAGTCACAGGGTATTAACGATATTGATACAGCTGCCTTTTCTGCTGCACTGGATGATGTGCTGTCCGGCAATGATCTGAAACTGGATCTCGCGACTATGAAGCAGGCGGTAGAAAACCAGCAGGACAAAATCCTGAAACAGCTTACCGAAGCTGCCGAGCAGAAAAAACAGCAGGGCATTGCCTTTCTGGAGAAAAATAAATCAGCCGACGGCGTGACGGTATTACCCAATGGTTTGCAATACATCGTGCTGAAAGAGGGTAGTGGCAAGCAACCAGCGGCTACTGATAAAGTTACAGTCCATTATCATGGGACCTTGATTGATGGTACTGTTTTCGACAGTTCTGTTGAGCGTGGTACGACCTGCGACTTTTTCACTCGATCGCGTTATTCCAGGTTTTCGTGAATCGCTTACTCGTATGAAAACTGGCGGCAAGTGGCGTGTGTTTGTGCCTTCCGAGCTGGCTTATGGTGAAAGCGGTGCTGGTAATTCAATCGGGCCGAATGAAACCCTGATTTTTGAGATTGAATTAATCAAAATCAACTAACCGTCCTGTGATCTACTGATTCCCGGTTTTACGGCTGATCTATGTCAATGACAGCTTAGGCTATTTGTATGATGCTGTTTCTCCTTAATGGAGAAACAGCAATGCCTTTACTCAAAAGAATGCCGAATTCTCGGCGATATCCTTACGGTATGGAATGGCGGATTCTGAAAAGCATTCCCCTGTACCTGGTTTCCAGTGCGTTGGTTATCGGTCTGTTTACTGTTGTTGCGCATCTTCTGCCGCCTCAGGGGACACCCGTTGAAGTTCATAAATATCTGGAGTTCGTTAATATAATTGCGATAGCCAGCCTGATTACGGTTTGGACTGCATTATTAACCCTCGCCTTTGGCGCATTCATTGTTTACCTGATGAAGGGCCCGGCGTTTGTGTGGGACCCCCTCGAGCTTGTTGACTCTGATGAACCTAAAGTATGACAGTTTGATTAAAGCCGTTTCCAAATAATCGCATATTCTCTGGCAAAATATGGTAGATTTCGTTCCCATAAAAAACAGCCCGTTAGAAGCTGTGAGGATGAAGGACGAAGTATGTATAGCAATGATGCCAGAACGTTTACACGTTTTGAGTGCGGGAACTCTCTACCCGTTAGGTTTTCGCTTTTTAATCAACGCGAAAATATTAAAACCAACTATTGTATCTGTACCGACCTGTCAGAATCAGGCGCACGTTTTTTTGCCGACTGCGAGTTTAAGTTAGACCAGAAACTGCGGTTAACCATTGAAACAAATGACCAACAGTCTGAAACCGTTGATGTCACTGTGATTCGCGTGGATTCCAGTCTGTCAGATGAAGAACGCTTCTGTACTGCCGTTAAGTTCGAGCGGCCATTGGCTTTATTCGGGCAACTGGCCGAACTGGCCAGGGAAGCTTCCCAGCCAATTGCAGCCTAGGCTGCTGATTAGCGCTATTGTTCCCAGAAGGGTTTACCCGGTGGCAACACCAGCCGGCTACCTGTCAGCCAATGTTGTTGATGCGGCTTAACCGGCATCCGCAGACTGATTCTGCGAATACTTGGTTGAGAATGCAGGCTGACACCTTTTGCCGTTATGTAACCAGGCTGGTTTAATTCGCTGCTGGCCAATTCCTGGATGGCCGGTGCTTCATATCCCGGGTAGGAATGGAACTGGTTGGATGTCCATTCACGAGCCAGGCCTGTCTGCTTTAGCACGCCAAGTCTTGCGGCCGTTTCCCATTGGTATTCATGTTGTAACACTGCGCCTTTGTATTGTTCATGCTGATGTGACAGCCAATCGCAAAAAGCTTCTGCTTCATAAAAATTGATTCCCACAACCGGTTCGTCAGCAGCCAGTTCTGATGGGCCATTTATACCAATACCGAACCAGCGACCATTGGTATTCTGGCGCCAGTGCCACGGGTGTTGCCGGGACTGTTGCGCCCAAGTCCAGCCGGCTTCAGACCAGTGTGGTTGCTGCAAATAACCATTGTCCTGCATGAAAGCCAGGTAGGCGGAATTTGAAACCGGGTTAACTGCTATGCGGTAGTTTGATAGCTCAACCATTTGGACCGGTTGTTCATTATCAAACACGATTTCATTTTCCCGGGCGCCTATGCGGTAATGTCCCTGGCTGACATGCGTGGTTTCAACCGGCTCAAGTTTGGCGGGCAGTTCTGTTGTAACCATGAAATCATTGCTGGAATCGCTGATGGTACGCGCCTGCAGGACGATGAGGATTTTCTCGTAGGTTTGTGCGTGCAGCTGTAACAGGTAATGGGTTAGCCAGTCCGGGTTGAGGGCTGCTTTATCACCGAGCGCAGCGGGGTTGGCCAGCCTGACCAGATTGTCTTCCTGTAACTCCAGCGCCCAGTTTAATAAATGTTCCCTCGGGGGAAGTTGCTCGAAAATTGCTGAATCCGGTTGAACATGTCCGGCAAACAGGTGGCGTACCCTGGCTGTCATGTCATCATCCTGTTGCAGCAGTTCCCTGATAAGATAGGTTTCCAGGTAGATACTGCGCCCAAGGTACCAGCCGACACAGGCCATTTCAGGATGAAACTGCTGTTTACAGTCAGCATCGGACAGGTTTTCCACCAGGCCAATCAGCATACCCTGGACCTGGTGTAACTGGGCTATGGGATTAATGTTTGCTGCGCTCATGTCGAATTCTGAATAATTGGGAATTTGCGGGATTATACGCGATTCATGCGCTCACCCCAGAATTGATATGATTATGCCGGGACTGTTCTGCCATCAGCCCATGAGCGCAGATCGTCTATTTTTTCGGCCATTACTACTGACAGTGGCTGGGTGCGTTCGATTTCATCATGCAGGATGTCCGTATTGATTTTTGCCTGGCTGGACTGGGCGGTGTACAAGGCAGAAACGATAGCCTGTTCGATTTCAGCACCACTGAAGCCTTCACTCGCACTGGCAAGAGCATCGAGGTTAAAGCCTGAAGGTGACTGGTTGCGGCGACGTAAATGAATGCTGAAAATTTCCTTGCGGGTTGCATGGTCAGGCAGGTCAACGAAAAAGATTTCGTCAATACGTCCTTTGCGCAACAGTTCAGGTGGCAGGCTTTCAATGTCATTTGAGGTGGCGACGATAAACACCTGGCCTTTATGTTCGGCCATCCATGTCAGCAGCGTGCCCAGGATTCTTTTGGAAACGCCATCATCATTGCTGCCCTGTGAAATGCCTTTTTCGATTTCATCAATCCACATAATGCAGGGAGACATGACCTCGGCGGTTTGTAAGGCCAGGCGCAGGTTCTTTTCGGTTTCGCCGATGTACTTGTTGTACAGCGAGGCAAAATCCAGGCGCAGCAGGGGGATGCCAAAAAATCCTGCAACGGCTTTGGCGGCCATGCTTTTGCCGCTACCCTGAACACCGAGCAGTAATATCCCCTTGGGACTGTCGAGCGTGGTGTTTTTCTGGGTAAAGGCTGCCTGGCGCTGCGTTACCCAGGTTTTCAGGTTTTCCAGTCCAGCGATGTCTGTGAATTTTTCAGTCTCGTATTCGAAAGAGACAATATTGTCCTGATTCATGAGGCTGTTCTTGGCTTTCATGACGGCTGGTATATCGCTGTGGGTAATAGCGCCGTCATCAGAAATAGCGGTTTTAACCAGGCGCCGTGCTTCCTGCAAGGTTACCCCGGCCAGGTTACTGGCCAGCTTGCCCAGGGCTTCCCTGTCGGCATGGATGGATTTGCCGGGGTTCGATTTTTTCCAGTTGGCCGCTTCTTCCCGGATCAGGTGTTTGAGGGTCGCCTGGTCGGGCAATTGCAAATCAAACTTGGCAGTTAAATGGGTAATTTCCGGGGGTGTTTCAATACTGTGGCTGACCAGTACAATATTGCGCGCTACATCCTCGTGTGTCTGGGCGATTTCCTTGATCAACCTAACATGCAGTGGGTCATTCAGGTATGGATGGAAGTCAAGCAGGACAAACAGGCCGGGTTTGTGCGTACTCTTGATATGCCGTAATACTTCTGTTGGTTCGGTGGTCCCGGTCATTTTGCCGAAGTCGACTTCGCTCCTGCCAAGGCCCTCGGTAATTGACCATTCGAACAAAGGTAGAGAAAGGCGCAGCGCCAGCCGGGTAAACAGTTCCAGCAGGCGTTTCTCTTCCCGGGTTTCAATCAGTAAAACAGGTATCTGGGATTTGATGACCAGTTCCAGGTCGTGCAGGTCATTCATAAATAGTATACTGTGCCTTGATTAACAGAATGGGTTTTAATCATGTGATTTCGGGGCTCCCTGGAATCCAAGCCTAGCTCAGAAACCGGGTTAAAGCTTTATCGTATTTATTGAGGAAATCTTTGAATGAGTCAACAAGAACTTGACGATATCCATAACAATGTTCGGGATGCCTACGGCAAAGTTGCCGAAGCGGACGATACAGGTTGTGGTTGTGGTGTGCCCACCAGCTGTTGTGGAACGGCTCCTGATCTGGAAGGTTTTTCAATCAAGCTGGGTTATTCAGCAGAAGACCTCAAAGCGGTTCCCGGTGGCTCGGATATGGGGCTGGGCTGTGGCAATCCCAAGGTGATTGCTTCTTTGCAGGAGGGTGAAACGGTAATCGACCTTGGCAGTGGTGGCGGGTTTGACTGTTTTCTTGCTTCCAGGGAAGTAGGGGAGCGTGGCCATGTGATTGGTGTCGATATGACGCCGGCAATGCTGTCCAAGGCCCGTAAAAACGCTGAATCAGCTGCATACGCTAATGTTGAGTTCCGCCTCGGCGAGATCGAATATCTGCCAGTAGCGGATGCCACGGCAGACGTCGTGATCTCTAATTGCGTAATTAATCTTTCACCACACAAGCAGCGGGTTTTTCGCGAGATATTCAGAGTACTCAAACCGGGTGGGCGAGTGGCGATTTCGGATGTGGTGGCAACCTGCGAATTACCGGATGAAGTCAAAAATGATCTTGAGCTGCATTCAGCCTGTATTTCCGGAGCCAGCCAGTTAGATGAGCTTCAGGAATATATGCAATTGGCGGGCTTTAAAGATATTTCAATTGCGCCCAAGGATGACTCAGCCGAGTTTATTCGTGACTGGGCTCCTGGCCGGCAGATAGAAGAACTGGTTGTGTCTGCTTATATTCAGGCTACCAGGCCGATGCAAAACGAGATGGCTTGAATTATGGGGAAACTGAATACAGTAAGAAAAGGGCGGGTAATCAGTCTGGATTTCATTCTCAAGGATGAACAGGGTGAAATGCTGGATCAGTCCGAGGGCAGTGAGCCACTGGAATACCTGCATGGTTCACATGATGTTATTCCAGGCCTGGAGAAGGCCCTCGAAGGTCGTAAAATCGGTGATCATGTCAGGGTGGTTATTCCGCCTGCTGATGCTTATGGAGAATATGAAGTTTCGCTGGTTGATGAAGTGTCGCGCGAACAGTTTCCCGGCATTGATGATATTCAGCCCGGCATGCAATTCCAGACCCAGATGGATGATGGCGCACCAATGGTAATCAACGTCACGGCGGTTGATGATGACAAGGTGGTTGTGGATGGCAATCATCCCCTGGCGGGCATGACACTGGTTTTTGAAGTCGACATTATTGGCGTCAGGGAAGCTGCTGAAGATGAAATTTCACATGGTCATGTTCACAGCGGTGGCGTTTGTCACCATTGAACAGAATTGTAACGTTGCCGTCTGCCTTTGAATGTGGCAAAACAGCTTTTATTGTTGGCGTGACAGGATGGGCCAAAACACAAAAGACTGACTATAAGAACAACATCGAGCAGTAAAAAGGCATACGCCAGCATGTTCTCAAGCAGGCTGTGACCAAGCATCCAGTCAAGAGTGACGCTGTGGTAATGCATAATAAACCAGACCGTACCGAAAAGCAGAACGACCGCAAACAGGGATGATATGTCTGCAATCCATTCGTGTTTACAGGTTTTTGCCTGTTGGTATGTTTCCAGTGTTAACTTGTTCATGGCCTTACCTCACGGATTGAAATCTTGTAATTTCAGCTTATAAACAGGGCGTTTGGGTGCTAAAAAAATACTGATAACGTGGTAAATAATAACCTGAATTCACTGATTTGTATAATGATATTAGCGAATTCTAATAAGAAGAGTATTTAAATTCGGATAGATAGAGGGGCTATTTTATGGATTTCGTTAAAGAACTGGTGTCGCAGCTCAATTCGCTGGTCTGGGGGCCGTACATGCTGGTATTGATCCTGGGTACCGGTCTGATATTGATGCTGGGGCTGCGCCTGATGCCAATAGTCCGCCTGGGATACGGTTTCAGGCAACTGTGGCAAGGCAGAAAATCCACGGAAGAAGGGGATATCACGCCCTTTAATGCCTTGATGACCTCTCTGGCAGCAACCATTGGTACGGGAAATATTGCCGGTGTGGCAACCGCCATTGCACTGGGTGGTCCGGGTGCATTGTTCTGGATGTGGTGTACCGCGCTGGTTGGCCTGGCAACGAAATATTCTGAAGCGGTGTTGGCGGTAAAATTCCGTGAAGTCGATGAAGCGGGTAATCATATCGGTGGGCCCATGTATTACATTAAAAACGGCCTCGGTGAAAACTGGCGCTGGCTGGGAGCTGCGTTTGCGATTTTCGGTACCTTGGCCGGTTTTGGTATCGGTAACATGGTGCAGGCCAACTCGGTTGCTGATGTATTGCAGACAAACCTGCAGATAGATACGGCTCTCACCGGGCTGGTAATGGCGTTTCTGGCAGGCCTGGTGTTACTGGGCGGTATCCAGCGAATTGCCCAGGTCGCCGGCAAACTGGTGCCTTTTATGGCAGTGACGTATCTCATCGGAGGCCTGATTATCCTGGCTATGAACCTGGCTGAAATTCCATCGGCTTTGGCGCTGATTATAGAAAGTGCTTTTAATCCCGTTGCAGCAACCGGTGGTTTTGCCGGGGCAGCGGTTTGGGCGGCTATTCGTTTTGGTGTTGCACGTGGTATTTTTTCCAACGAGGCCGGCCTGGGGTCTGCTCCTATCGCACATGCAGCTGCCAAAACCAATAATGCTGTCAGGCAGGGAAGTATTGCGATGCTGGGTACCTTTATCGATACCCTCGTCATTTGTACGATAACCGGCCTGGTTATTATTATTTCAGGCGCCTGGACCAGTGGTGAAAATGGAGCGGCTTTATCATCAATGGCTTTTGATCAGCTATTGCCTGGTATGGGAAGTTACGTCGTGACTTTTGGTCTGGCAATTTTTGCCTTTTCTACCTTGCTTGGCTGGAGTGTCTACGGCGAGCGTTGCGCGGAGTACCTTTTTGGGATTCGCTCGGTCAAGCCATTTCGCCTGTTATGGATTCTTGCGGTACCGGTTGGTGCAATGATGAAACTGGAGTTTGTCTGGCTGGTCGCGGATACCCTGAATGGCCTGATGGCATTGCCTAACCTGATTGCCCTGTTGTTGCTTAGTCCGGTTGTGTTCAGGTTGACCCGTGAATATTTCAATGACAGGTAATCGCTACGCTAGGCTTGAGTTAACGGGTATCAAGATTGATTTTTATGTATTGGCAAACTGCTGATCAAGATACTTGTTGATTTCGGCTGATTCATACATCCAGGTTGAGTTGCCGTTATGATCAACTATCTGCAGGCAGGGTACCTGCACCTTGCCGCCCTCCTGTTCCAGTATCTGCATCGACTGAGGGTCTTTTCTGGGGTCAATCTGTCGAATAGGCAGGTTGAGTCTTTTCATATTACGCCGGACCCGGACACAAAATGGGCAGGCGGGATAGTGATACAGGCTCATGTTCTTGCATTTTTCTTCGACTGACTTCTGCTCATTAGCAGGCCGTTCAATCGGCGTGGGTGAAGTTAAAAAATCAACCAGTCTGATCAGGTTGCCAATGACAAAGTGTATTGGAAGAAACAGGTATTTCATTATTATGTGTTCTCTTTAGTGGCTGAGCCGCCCAGGCAGGGTGGTGATTCCGGTGCTGTGCCGCCTTTCTCAAACCATTCTTCCGGCGTCATCGTGTGCAGGGCCAGGGCATGAATCCCGTTTTCCATTTCAGCTTTTAAAGCAGCATTGACCTCGCGATGGCGGGCAATGAGCATTTTGCCGGCAAATTTCTCCGTAACCAGTGTGACCTTGAAATGAGACTCTGCACCTTCCGGTACATTGTGCATGTGACTTTCATCGATGACTTCGACATGCAGTGGAGCAAAGTTTTCAGTCAGAATTGTTTCAATGTTATCGCGTCTCATGACAGGCGACTCCCGGATGAAAAAATAAATAGTAGATGCTCTCTATTCTGGCATCCGGGAGCCTGTCAGAAAACCCTGCAGGTTTTGTGAGGATAGCGGGTTTTATTCTGGCTTGTCGTCGATGTGACCGAGAAAGAATTTAATGAAGAAGGCTGCCATTACGATGATAAATGCAATAACGCCAAAAGAAAGAATTCCAACCCAGTCGCTAAAAAGTTCTGCCCATAGTTCCATGTTTTTTCCCCTTCAGTTTTTTATGGTAGATAATTTTTATAGTTTTAAAGCCGTATTGAGCATTGATTAACGTCAATCGGCAATATGGAATTTATGCAAAAAAATGATCTATATCAATCGATTGTCAGGAAATTTTTATAATATTCGCGATTTGTTGTGAGTCCGTAGTAGGTCCAGCCGCTTTCAGGATGATGTCTGAAGTGCATATATCGTTCGGCTTCCAGGGGTTCTTCGCTGCTGTTTTCCACCAGGAAACGCGCATAAACGATAATAGACCCGGGAGGGTTTCCCATCCTAAATCCCTGGCTTTTACTGGTGTCCACCAGGGTAACGCGGGTTGTGAAAATATCGGCAGCGCGATGCAGGATTTTTCCAATGGGTTCTTTCTCAAGGGACTGGTTGAATTGATCGGTTGATTTTTCGCGAAATTCTTCCAGCAGCTGTAACTGGACCTGTTGAATCAGTGCAGGATCCCGAAGCTGGGCCAGATCCGAAAATTGTAAAGTGCCCAATGCCGCAGAAATGAGCAAAAGCAGGATAAACAGAATGAAGCGCATTACATGCCCCCCCAGAATTCCGAGTCCCTTGCGAGGAACTGGTCATGTGGAATGTAGTGTGAACCATCGCAGGAAAAATTAAGCCCTACAATGCCGTTGAAAATATTGAGTGAACCAGCCCTGAGATAAATGGTGTCATCGGCAAAACGCAGGTGCTTGAACGTATCCAGGATGGGTCTGACCTCATGTTCCTTGATTACCGCGGTTTTCGGGTAAGGGCGGTTGGGATAAGCGAGTACCACGTCTGGATCAACCAGTGCCTCGTAAGGCAGGATACGGTAACGGTACGGATCATCAATAAACCAGAGGGTGCAGCGGCTGCTGGAAAAGTGGATTTTACTGTGAAACACGCCGTTTTCCGTCATGAGTTCTTCCATGACCGGCAGCACCAGGTCGATTTCCTTGTCCAGCATGCTGTCGATGCGGCATTGCTGGAAGACGGCACCGCGAATTGCCGGGTCTCCCTTCAATTGTTGCCACTGGCCTGGCTCATCATAAATTTCACGGGTTAAGGGCAGGGCGCGCAAATCAAAGTCGGCTCCCAGGTAGCCGATTAATTTCTTGTCCTTCCAGACTTTCTGGACTGCAGTAACCGAAGGGCGGTTTGCCCTTAGCGAGATGTAGGCTTCAGAAAGTGTCATGTCCTGCCCAACAGAAATTTCCTTCATGTAAGGGCGTTGCGAGCGGTCACGACGAAAGTCCTTTTCTTCAAGACCCTCATGGGTAGCATTTGCGCTGATTTGAATAACGTCTGTGCCCATGGCATACATGTAGCGGCAATAAGGTATGCTTTTCATTGCGCTGAGTAACTGCTGGTCCAACTCTTCCTTGTTGGTCCAGACTTTGGCGCAGGTTTTTGCGGCGCGCGCCATGGGGTCGACCAGCATGTTATATAGCGAGGTTCTTTGGCGTTTTATGCTTTCCTGTAATGTGCTGTGCATCATCAACTATTCTTGTCTGGTGAATAGAAGCCTGATGGAAACGGTGTGACATTGGCCTTTTCATCAAGCTCAAAAATCTTGTTTTGACCTCTTTTTTCTACTTCGTCAATTCGGATAACCGAATGCATGGGGATCATTACCTGTTTAACGCCGGCAAACTCGGACTTGAGTTTTTCTTCTGCAGGGTCCACAACTAAGGAAGTGGTCTCGCCGAAAATCAAACCGGAAATACTTATAAATCCATACATGTCCGCCTGTTGTACGGACTCGGCGTGTAATTGATACACTTTGCCTTGATTAATGAAGCTGATTCGGAAAATATCCATAATAATAGACCTGTCCAGTCAGATGTCGTTTTATTTATTTGCAGGCAGCTTATCAATTCTGTAATGCTTTTTGTGAGATAGTTAATTTTTCACAGGCGCAGGGATTTTACTGTGTATTGTCGCTTTTGTCCGTAATGGCCGGATGATTAAACTCTCAAAACAGGGGCTTGATCAATGAGTGTTTTGCATCAAACTGAAAAAATGAAAATGGGTGACGGCCTGCAGCTGTTGGAAGTGCTGAAAGACTTGCCGTTTAATGACGATGGCTTATTGCCCGCCATTGCCCAGCAATATGATTCAAAAGAAGTCCTGATGATGGCCTGGATGAACCGGGATGCCATGCAGGAAACGCTGCGTACCGGCAGGGTTTGTTACTGGTCCAGGTCGAGGCAGGCATACTGGCGCAAAGGTGAATCATCCGGCCAGGTGCAGATGCTAAAAGAAATGCGCCTGGACTGTGATGGGGATACCATCCTGTTGCTGGTTGATCAGACTGGCCCTGCTTGTCATACAGGCCGTCGCAACTGCTTTTATAACAAGGTTGAGGGTGACCGGGTTGTGGTTGATGCGGAGCCCCTGATTGATCCGGAAACACTTTATGGGAAGTGATAATGTTACAGGTTGAGTGTATTCCCGCTTTTGACGATAACTATATCTGGTTGCTGAGTGAGCCGGGCAAGCCCGTTTGTGCGGTAGTTGATCCTGGCGATGAGGAACCGGTGATTAGCGTACTGGAACAAGGTGGCTACAGGCTTTCGGCGATACTCCTGACACACAAGCATTATGACCATGTTGGTGGTGTTGACGGTCTGAAAGATCGCTATCCTGATGCAGTTGTGTATGGTCCGGGGAATGAAAAAATTCCGCAGGTTGAGCAGACGGTATCAGACGGACAGCAGCTGGCTATACCCGGTATGAGTCTGACTTTTGAAATCATGGAAGTGCCTGGTCATACTGAAGGGCATCTTGCTTATTTTGGGCATAATGCGCTGTTTTGTGGAGACACCCTGTTTGCGGGTGGTTGCGGCAGGGTTTTTAGCGGTACTTTTAAGCAGCTGTCAGCATCCCTGGATAGAATTAAGCAATTACCGCTAGATACAATGATCTACTGCGCGCATGAATATACCGAAGCCAATCTAGGCTTTGCTGAATGGGTGGAACCTGAAAATCCAGTTCTTCAGCAAAGGCTGGCGGATGTTGGGGAGCTGCGTACCATGGGAAAGCCTACGGTGCCTTCGACTCTTATGCTGGAGCTTGAAACCAATCCTTTTCTACGTGTGACCGAAAAAAGGTGATTGCGGCTGCCCAGCACTGGGCTGGTCATGCATTAAATGGAAACGCTGCTGTTTTTAAAGCCTTGAGACAGTGGAAGGATCGTGATTATGACTAGGCAGCACTTTTGCCTTAAAAAGATAAAAATTCACCAGACTGACCAGAGAGGAAATACCCATGGCGAGTAACTTGATCAAGAACGCGAAACTGGTCAATGAGGGCGAGATTACAGAAGGTGATCTGCTGATCACTGGTGGTCGTATTGAGAAAATTGCTGCAGAAATCCCGGCAACGGCTGATATGAAGGTGATGGATATCCATGGGAGTTACCTGATCCCCGGCATGATTGATGACCAGGTGCATTTTCGTGAACCGGGCATTACCCAGAAGGCTGATCTGTTTACCGAGTCCAGGGCGGCGATTGCTGGCGGTATCACCAGTATCATGGATATGCCGAATACCAGTCCACAAACGATAAGCGTACAAGCCCTGGAAGACAAGTTTGCCCTGGCTGAAGGACGTTGTCATGCAAACTATGCGTTTTACATGGGCGCAACCAATGACAACCTGGATGAATTGAAAAAGCTGGGGAAAAACCAGACTTGTGGTATCAAGGTGTTCATGGGGGCATCAACCGGCAACATGCTGGTTGATGATGAAAAAACACTGGAAGGTATTTTTAAAGAAGCGCCGACCATGGTGGTCACCCATTGCGAAGATACACCAACGATCCTGGCCAACGAGGAAAAATACCGTGAGAAGTACGGTGAGGATGTGCCAATGGAATGTCACCCCTTGATTCGCAGTGCAGAAGCTTGCTACAAGTCTTCCTCCCGGGCTATAGCACTGGCAAAAAAACACGGAACCCGTTTGCATGTGCTGCATTTAACCACGGCAATGGAGCTGGATCAGTTTGAGCCGGGTAATCTGGATAACAAGCAAATTACCGGAGAGGCCTGTGTGCATCATCTTTATTTCGATGATCGTGATTACGAGGTCAAGGGTAGTTTCATCAAGTGTAATCCGGCAATAAAAACCAAGGCTGACAAGGCGGCTTTATGGCAGGCTTTACTGGATGATCGTCTTGATGTGATTGCAACTGATCATGCGCCACATCTGCTGGAAGAGAAACTCAATACTTATTTCAAGGCGCCAGCTGGCCTGCCGCTGGTGCAGCATGCCTTGCCCATGCTGCTGGAGCTGGTGCATGACAATATTTTTGATTTACCAAGAGTGATCGAAAAGACGGCGCATGCTCCTGCCAGGATGTTCGGGATTCAGGATCGGGGCTACCTGCGTGAGGGTTACTGGGCTGACCTGGCGGTAGTTGATATGAATGTCGGTTACCGTGTAGAGCGTGAAGACGTGCTTTATAAATGCGGCTGGTCACCATTGGAAGGTCGCGTTTTGCGCTCAAGCATTGAGGCCACGTTTGTTAATGGGGCGCTGGTCTACCGTAGTGGCTTGATGGCAAATAATCCACGTGGCATGCGCCTGGAATTTAATCGATAACCCCCGGGGGGGGGGTTATCCAGCCTGCGTGGCGCTGATGGCGCCTTTGTCGACACCTTCATAGGCGTAAACTGTCAGGGTCTTTGCGGGTATTGCCTGGCAAGTCTGCCTGCAATATGCTGCGCCAGGTTTTCTACGGTTGAATCAATGTTGACCAGGTAACAGCTGGCTGCGGGCAGGGTAAGCTCGAACTGTCCCTGGCAGGCGGTATAGTGGAACTGAATGTAGTCAATTCCATCCCGGCTGAAGCGCCGAAGGATGTCGCTTTCTGTACCTATATAGATGTCATGCCACTTTTCTGACCATTCTCGCTCCAGCTCTTCGACGTGAGCGCCATTTTCGAAAATTTCGATTTTTGAACGATGGCCATGGGCAATGCGTTGGCAATTGCCGCCATGATGCTTCAGGCCATGACTGTAGTGGTAATAAGGACTGTTTAGCTGTTCGGGGTAGAGTCTGAGGGTTACATCTTCAACGTTGTCCGGCAGTAACCTGCGCAGACTGTCGGTGATTGCGGTAGCCAGGCTTTCCGCTGTGACCTGCTCGGCATCCAGCTGATAATAGGCTGATTCCGGTGCAACGTGGTCAATCTGGCGTCCATCTTTCGTGATGAAGCGGTTAAATAGGCGTTTTCCCTGGATTTCTGTGTGACAGCCGCTGAAGCCGGTTGGAATGATGAGCTTGTGGTCAAAATCATCGTCAATCAGTTTTTTGACTTTTTTCTTAACATCCGAAAAATCCAACACCATGCCCTGGTGGTCCAGGCTGCCGGTCAACTCAATATCCACCAGCCAGCTTTCGCCCAGCAGTCCGCGTTCCGGATCAAGGTAGGAAAAGTCGATAACCGTCAATTTTTTCACAAAGAGTCGATTCATCGGGGAATTATAAGGCATTACGACCTTAAATATGCTCAAAAAAATGAAGCTGTCTGCAAAACTCCCCCACGATACTCCCCAATTTGCAAAAAAATTCTCCCGGAGGGTGTTTTTTTTCATCTTCAAACTTAATAATTCACTTTAAGTAAGGGTGATATTAAGTTGTTTTGGTTCGTGATTATGGACTCTGTGTATTTCTATGGATTGGCTTGTAAGTGTTTGTTCGGAAAGGAAAATATTCTTCTTTTTACCTTGACAATGTGGGGTTGTGAATACCTAATATTACATTTAAGTGGGGGATTGTGGTGCAAAAGGGATTTTTTTGCCATTTAAAGGGGGAGTGTTTTGTTTCTGGGTGTTACGAATCTGAATCTGGATGCCAAAGGGCGTTTGCAGGTACCTGCAAAGCACCGTGAGCGCCTGCGTGATTCATCGGGCTCCCGGCTGGTTGTCACAATCAATCCCCGTGAGCATTGCCTCTGGCTATATCCTGAAAATGAATGGCGTGAGATTGAGCGCAAGGTCGCCAGGCTTCCAACACTGAAAGGTCCGAACCTGCTGATGCAGCGTTTGTTGCTGGGTCATGCGCTGGAAACCGACATGGATTCACAGGGTCGCATCCTGCTTTCAGCAGAGCTGCGTGAATATGCGGGTCTGGAAAAACGGGTTTCCATGGTGGGTGAAGGTCACAAGTTTGAGTTATGGGATGAAACGCAGTGGTCGATCAAGCGTGAAGAATGGCTGAAGCAGGCCGGTGAAGAAAGTTCAGAGCTCTCTGAAGAATTACAGAACCTGGTGCTGTGATTGATGGCGCAATTATTGACTCATCGCACAGTGTTATTACACGAAGCGGTGCTGGCGCTGAATATAAAGGAAGATGGCTGCTATGTAGACGGAACATTTGGGCGTGGCGGGCATAGCAGGGAAATATTAAAAAAGCTGGAGTGATGGTTGTTTGCTGGGTATTGACAAGGATTGCAGGGCGGTTGCAGCAAGGGCAAGGCGCTGGCTCAGGCAGATGAATAGGTTTCATATTCGGCAGGGTTCTTTTTTGCAAATTGCTGACTTGGTAAGAAGACAGCCCCATTGGTTGTGAATGGTTTGTTGCTGGACCTGGGTGTCTCGTCACCCCAGCTGGATGATTCCAGTCGGGGTTTTAGTTTTATGAAGATGGTCCGCTGGATATGCGGATGGATACGACAATGCGGGTATGACGGCAGAAGAATGGCTCGAAGTACTGCTGAAGAAGGGGAGATTGCGGAGGTGTTGAGAAAGTATGGGGAGGAGCGTTTTTCTCGACGAATTGCGAGGGCGATTGTTGAAGAGCGTTCTGCTGTCGGTATTCGTACCACGCTGCAACTTGCTGAAGTTATTTCGCGAGCTATTCCCCGGCATGAAAAACACAAACATCCTGCAACCAGAAGTTTTCAGGCTATCCGTATTTTTATTAACCGTGAGCTTGAAGAGCTGGAGAAGGTTCTGGAGCTGGCCTGTGGATGTCTGGCAAAAGGTGGTCGCCTGGTGGTGATCAGTTTTCATTCGCTGGAAGACAGGATAGTGAAGCGCTTTATGCGCAAGCAGGCTGAGGGTGATCGTCTGCCCGCCGGGTGTTCCTGTTCAATATGAGCAAACAATGCGCGTCTGAATCTTGTTGGGAAAGGCAGTTTTTCCTTCACAGCAGGAAATTGATGAAAACCCGCGTTCACGCAGTGCGGTTATGCGAGTGGCGGAGATGCTGTGATGCTTAAGCAGTCTTTTCAGTTTCTGCTGCAGGGGCAGGTGGTATGGCTGATGCTGCTGGTGGTTGCTGTTTGCTTTCCGGGATGGCGGTGGCCTTTGTGAAATACGAGTCACGCAAACTGTTTACCGAAATGGAGAGATTACGGGTGCAGCGGGATGAGCTTGGCCGTTGACTGGGGGCGTTTGCAAATTGAGTTGGCTACCTGGGCTGAGCAGGGCCGGGTAAAGGAAAGCGCCGTTACGCGTCTGGATATGCAGGTGCCGCAAGTGGCTGACATGATGGTGATTAAACCCTGATGGACAATCGCGTCAGAAAAAAAAAGCAGAAGCGTTACCTGCAGGAGCAGAGTCTGCCGGTTGACTATCGCTATCGACGCTGGTTTTTGATGGGGCTGTTTGGGGTGGCTTTGGTTTCGCTGGTCGTGTCTGCGGTTGGCAGGCAGGTATTCGAAACAGATTTTCTGCAAAAAGAAGGTAAGCGTCGCCACCTGAGTGTGGTTGAAATGCCAGCTTACCGTGGCCTTGTTAAAGATCGCCGGGGAGAGATTCTTGCGATCAGTACACCGGTTGATTCGGTCTGGGTGAATCCGCGGGCGATGTCACCGGATTCAAGGGCGTTGGCGCCTTTGGCAAAAGCCCTGAAAATGAAAGTAGATGACCTTGCGTGACTTGCTGGCGCGTTACAGTCATCGGGGTTTTGTCTATGTGAAGCGCCGTGTTGCTCCGATGTGGCTGACAAGGTTTTGGCTTTATCCAAGGAGCAGGGTGTTAACAGTTTTGGTTTGCAGCGTGAATATCGTCGCTACTATCCGGCCGGCGAGGTTTTTGGTCATGTTATAGGGTTTACCGATATTGATGACAAGGGCCAGGAAGGGTTGGAGCTGGTTTATAACGAGGCGCTTGAAGGTGTTTCTGGCAAGAAATACGTTATTCGCGATGGCAAGCGCCGGGTCGTGAATGATATCGAGCAGATTGCACCGCCCCAGTCCGGTAAAGATATTGTATTGAGTCTGGATGCGCGTTTGCAGTACCTGGCGTACCGGGCGCTGAAGGCGGCTAAAAAGAAACATAAGGCCAAGGGTGCTTCAGCAGTCGTACTGGATGTCAGGACCGGCGAGATACTGGCCATGGTCAACCAGCCGGGCTTTAACCCTAATGGCAGTCGCAGCAATAAAAATGGCCGTTTAAGAAACCGTGCCCTGACTGATGCATATGAGCCGGGTTCAACCATGAAACCGTTTATCGTGGCTGCTGGCCTGGAGGCTGAAATTATTACCTCCAGTAGCAAAATCGATACTTCTCCGGGTTATTACAGTATTGGCAGGGATATTGTGAGGGATCACCATAATAATGGCGTGATTGACCTGGAAACCCTGTTGCGTAAATCCAGTAATGTTGGTGCCAGCAAGATTGCCCTGAAGTTGCCTGCAGAAGATTTGTTTGAATTTGTCTCCAGGCTGGGTTTTGGCCAGGTATCTGCACTGGGTTTCCCGGGTGAAGCGGCGGGTCAGTTGGCTGACTTCAGTCGGTGGGCGCGTATTGACCAGGCAACGCTTTCTTTCGGTTATGGCTTGTCGGTGAATACCCTGCAATTGGCACAGGCCTATGCGATTCTGGCAAATGACGGTATCTATACGCCCAGCACCCTGTTCAAAGTGGATGAGCCATTACCGGGAAAGCGCGTGATGAGCGAGCAGACTGCCGATACTGTATTAAGGCTGTTGGACTCGGTTGTTTCAGCTGATGGTACAGCGCCTAAAGCGGTAGTTGCCGGCTACGGTGTTGCTGGAAAAACGGGCACGGTTAAGAAATACAGTGCAGAGGGATATGCGGATGATCGCTATCGTGCGGTATTTGCGGGGGTGGCGCCAATCGATAATCCACGCCTGGCCATGGCGGTAGTGATTGATGAACCCTCGGCAGGTGAGTTCTATGGTGGCGATGTCGCCGGGCCGGTATTTTCTGAGGTAATGTCAGGTGGTTTACGCTTATTGAATATTGTTCCTGATGCACATGAAGGAACGCAACTTGCGTCAGTGGGGGGTATGCAATGATGGCAACCTCTGAGCACGCGAAGGTCTTTTTGTCCAGGTTGCTGGAAGGTGTGACTGTAGTGGGTGATATTCCGGCAATAGAAGTAACCGGAATTGCGATGGATAGCAGGCAGTTAACCCGGGGCGATGTCTTTCTGGCTTGTGCCGGCTATCGTTCGCACGGTATGGATTTCCTTTCGCAGGCGATTGATGCGGGTGCCTGCGCGATTTTGGCCGATGTGACTCCGGAATGGTTGCCGGAGAAAATTACAGAAATATCCGATAGCAGCGGCATCCCCATTATTGCGGTTTCCGGTTTGGGTGATGCGGTCAGCCGGATAGCCGGTCGCTTTTATGGTAATCCAAGCCGGTCTTTTCCGGTGATAGGTATTACCGGTACCAATGGCAAGACAAGTTGCAGCCAGTTTATTGCCAATGCTTTCGAAGGCAGTCGCAAGGTTGCCGTGCTGGGAACACTGGGTAACGGTTTTCCCGGTGAGCTGCTGCCGACCACGCATACGACAATGGATCCGGTCTCGGTGCAGGCTTCGCTGGCCTTGTTACAATCCCGGCGGGCTGAGATGGTGGCAATGGAAGTCTCGTCACATGCGCTGCAACAGGGTCGGGTGGCTGATGTTGCTTTTGATATGGCAGTGTTGACCAATTTCAGTCGGGATCATCTTGACTATCATGGCACGATGGCGGATTACGCCAGTGCCAAGTCCTTGCTGTTCAAGATGCCGGGTCTCAAGTCTGCCCTGATCAATGCGGATGATGAGCTGGGTGAGCGACTCATTGAAGATTTGTCGACAACACCGGTTCGCGTAATTGCTTACGGTACTGTCAATGATGAACTCATTAATGAATCCAGGGTGGATGCCTGGATTCGTGCTGATGCCATTCAGGCTTTGCCTCATGGTCTTGCTTTCAGGATTGTCTCAAGCTGGGGTGATGCGGATGCGCAGCTGTCATTGTTGGGGCGTTTTAACGTTTTGAATGCGGTGGTTGCTTTTGGCGTCATGCTTGAATGTGGTGTTGGGTTTGAACAGGCGGTGAGTAGTCTTGCACAGTTAAAGACAGTAAATGGGCGCATGGAAATGTTCGTCGCCGAGCATGCGCCAACCGTGGTTGTTGATTTTGCCCATACGCCAGATGCTTTGGAGCAGGCGCTGCAATCATTGCGCGAACATGCCCCTGGCAAACTGGTCTGTGTTTTTGGTTGCGGTGGTGATCGGGATAAAGGCAAGCGTCCGCTCATGGGAAAGGTTGCTGAACAGATGGCAGACCGGGTGCTGTTAACTGATGACAATCCGCGTCATGAAGAGGCCGCAGGCATTATTCAGGATATTCTGCAGGGTATGTCCAGGCCGGAACTTGCTGTTATTGAGCCGAATCGGGCCGAGGCCATTCGAAAGGCAATTGGAGATTCCGGCGAAGGCGATGTTGTTTTGATAGCAGGTAAAGGTCATGAAGCCTTCCAGATCGTTGGTGATTTGAAAATACCCTTTAGTGACCAGCAGGTCGTTAAGTCTGTACTGGAGATATCATGATTAAAATGTCTCTCAGCCAGGCGGCAAAACAAATTCATGCTTCTGTCGTTGGTGATGACGTCATGTTTTCCTCTGTCAGTACGGATACCCGCAAAATCAGTAAAGGCGATCTGTTCATTGCCTTGCAGGGTGAAAACTTTGATGGTCATGATTATGTCGGGCAGGCCCGGGAAAAGGGTGCAGTAGCTGCGATGGTTAACCGTTCGCTCACTGATGGTATACCGCAGATTGTGGTGGAAGACACCAGGCTGGGCCTGGGTAAGCTGGCTTCAGTGTGGCGTCAGCAAGTGAATCCAAAAGTGGTTGCCCTCACTGGTAGCAATGGCAAAACCACGCTTAAGGAAATGCTGGCAGCGATCCTTTCTGAACAGCATGCCGTGCTGGCAACGCTGGGCAACCTGAATAATGATATTGGTGTGCCCCTGACCCTGTTGAGACTGCAGCATGAGGAAGTTGCCATTGTTGAAATGGGGGCTAATCATGTTGGGGAAATTGATTACCTGTCACGCATGGCGATTCCGGATATCGCTATATTGAATAATGCAGGACTTGCGCACATTGGTGAGTTTGGTTCTGAAGAGAATATTGCCAGGGGCAAGTCTGAAATTCTGAATGGACTGCAGGCTGATGGCACCTTCGTATACAACGCTGACAGCAAATGGTCCGGGTTGTGGGAAGAACTGGCGCAGGCATTTAACCAGGTCAGTTTCGGTACCGTATTACAGGCGGATTACCGGGGTAACCTGGATGATTATCGCATGTCGTGGACGGAGCGCGGTTACCAGGCGAAATTCTCTGTACATGAAAAAAAATCCGCACAACAGTATGACATCAGCTTGTCACTGGCAGGCCTGCATAACGGTATGAATGCACTTGCTGCAGTAGCGGCAGCGCGAGAGCTGGGGGTTGATGTTGCTACCATTCAGCGTGGTCTGGCAAGCCTGAAACCTGTTGCCGGCCGTCTTAATCCGCTTGCGGGTGATAAGGGGCAACTGGTTATTGATGATTCCTATAACGCCAATCCTGATTCTGTCACGGCAGCTGTTGATGTATTGGTTACCGCTCCGGGTAGAAAAATCTTTGTCCTGGGTGACCTGGCTGAGCTGGGAGAATCCTCCCGGCAAATGCATGCAGACCTGGGTGAGGTGGCTTTTGCCAGGGGTGTGGATGTACTTTATACCTGTGGTTCGGTCAGCAAGGAGGCTTCAGACCGGTTTGCCGGTAACGCGATGCATTTCGAGTCACGTGAAAAACTGACCGGGGCCCTGCGGCAGGAAACCGGTGAGAATGATTTTATCCTTGTAAAGGGTTCCAGGAGTGCGGCAATGGACCTGGTTGTTGCGGCACTTACTGAGAACCATGGAAAAGATTTGCGGGGTAATGAATCATGTTGATCTGGCTGGCGGAATACCTGTCTCAATATGATTCAAGTTTCGGTGTATTCAGGTATCTGACCTTAAGAACCATCTTGTCGATTTTAACTGCGCTGGTGATATCTTTTATCGTTGGTCCGCCGATGATTCGGCGCTTGTCAGCCTACAAAATTGGCCAGACAGTTCGTAGTGACGGGCCGGAGTCCCATCTGGAAAAGGCCGGTACTCCTACCATGGGTGGGGCCCTGATCCTGGTGGCAATTGCGATTTCCACCTTGCTGTGGGCAGACCTGGGTAATCGCTATACCTGGGTGGTGCTACTGACAACTTTACTGTTCGGTATTATCGGCTGGGTCGATGACTACAAGAAGCTGGTGTATAAGGACCCCAAAGGTCTGATAGCCCGTTACAAGTATTTCTGGCAGTCCGTTGGTGGTCTGGCGGCAGCCGGTTACCTGTATTACACGGCGACATCTCCTGCTGAAACCCAGCTGCTTATCCCTTTCGTAAAAGAATGGGTGTTTGACCTGGGTCCCTGGTTCATCCTGTTAACCTATTTTGTGATCGTGGGTACTTCAAACGCCGTCAACCTGACGGATGGTCTTGATGGGCTTGCCATTATGCCAACGGTCCTTGTTGGTGGTGCCCTGGGCTTGTTTGCCTATGTAACCGGGCATTCGCAGATCGCATCTTACCTGTTACTGGATTACCTGCCGGGTGTAGGTGAACTGGCTGTTTTTTGTGGTGCCATTGTTGGCGCAGGGCTTGGTTTCCTCTGGTTTAACACCTACCCGGCTTCCGTCTTCATGGGGGATGTCGGAGCCCTGGCATTAGGTGCGGCTTTGGGTGTTGTGGCGGTATGCGTCCGTCAGGAACTGGTCCTGCTGATCATGGGTGGGGTTTTTGTGATGGAAACGGTTTCGGTCATTCTGCAGGTTGCATCGTTCAAGTTGACCGGTAAGCGTATTTTTCGCATGGCACCACTGCATCATCATTTTGAATTAAAAGGATGGCCTGAACCCCGGGTCATTGTACGTTTCTGGATTATTACGGTTATTTTGGTGCTGGTTGGTTTAGCCAGCTTGAAACTTCGCTGATGGGAAGAGTTGTTGGCAATACGATGTTAACGAGTCAGGCACAGTTTAGTGGCAAGACACTGGTTGTTGGTTTAGGCGCAACCGGTATGTCTGTCGTTCGCTTTCTGGCGGCCCGTGGTGAAGCGCTGGCAGTAACTGACAGTCGTGATATTCCGCCTGGCCTGGAAACCCTGAAGAGTGATTATCCTGATGTGGCACGCTTTACCGGTGGTTTTGATGAGCGTGCGTTTGCCTCGGCTGATCGCCTGGTTGTCAGTCCCGGCATTTCCCTGTCCGAACCCGTGATTCTTCAGGCACAACAACGGGGTATACCGGTTATTGGCGATATAGAATTATTTGCCCAGTATGTTGATGCACCCGTGATAGCTATTACCGGCTCCAACGGCAAGACAACAGTAACCACCTTGCTGGGTGAGATGGCGCGCAAGGATGAACGGCATGTCGGTGTTGGTGGCAATATTGGTACGCCCGCGCTGGATCTGCTTGATCAGGAACACGACCTGTATGTGCTGGAACTCTCCAGTTTTCAACTGGAAAGTCTTTCTTCGTTAAAGCCGGTAGCTGCCACGGTCCTGAATATTTCTGAAGATCACATGGATCGTTATGCGAGTCTGGATGATTATGCGCAAGCAAAAGCGCGAATTTTCTCGGGAACGGCTACGGCTGTCATCAACCGGGACGACCGGCATGTGATGACGATGCCGGCAGAAGGGCAGCAGCTTTTCTTTAGCCTGCATGCACCTCAGGCGGGCAATGAATTCGGCATCCGTGAGATCAATGGTCAGCAATGGCTTTGTCATGGCAAGCAGAAATTGTGTGTCACTGACGAACTGTTGGTTCAGGGTAAACATAATATGGCTAACGCACTGGCTGCATTGGCTTTGGGTCAGGCGGCGGGTCTTTCAATGACAGCCATGCTGGCAGCATTAAAATGCTTTACCGGTTTACCGCACAGAACACAGTTTGTTGCCGAGATCGAAGCGGTTAAATATTACAATGATTCCAAGGCAACCAATGTCGGTGCCTGTACAGCTGCTTTAACAGGGCTGGATAAAGGTGACAGTAGCAAGGCGATTGTTATTCTGGGAGGCGACTGTAAGGAGGCCGACTTTTCCGGTCTAACTGAGGTGGTACGGGACACCTGTCGTGCGGTGGTATTGATGGGACGTGATGCGCCGCAAATAAAAAATCATCTTCCGGATAATGTTGCTACACAAACAGCGGCTGATATGAAATCGGCTGTTAAGCAGGCACGTCAGTTTGCCATAGCAGGGGACAGGGTATTGTTATCTCCTGCCTGTGCCAGCTTTGACATGTTCAGGAATTTTGAAGACCGGGGTGAGCGGTTTATTGCTGCTGTCAGGGAGATGATGCAATGAGCAGCACGACCTGGAACCGCGAAAAATCACGCCAGGCTTTAAGAGCACCTGATTTTGACCCGGTGCTGCTTTTTATTGGTTTTTTTCTGCTTGGCTTTGGGTTGCTGATGGTGACCTCAGCTTCCCTGCACCTGGGCGATCGAATTGGTTCTCCTTTCTATTACAGCTGGAAACACCTGTTTTCAATAGGTCTGGGCCTTGCTGCCGGCCTGATGGTAATGCAGATACACACCAGTCAATGGCAGCGTTACAGCATCTATTTCTACGTTATTGGACTTCTCTTGCTGGCGCTGGTACTGGTGCCGGGTGTTGGGCGTTCGGTTAACGGCGCAACCCGCTGGATACCGCTGGGTATTTTTAACCTGCAAAGTTCAGAGTTCATGAAACTTTTCGTTGTGTTGTACCTGGCGGGATACCTGGTTAGAAGGCACGTGGAAGTCAGGCACAGTGTTAAGGGTTTTATTAATCCAATGCTGCTGCTGGGTATAGCCTGTGCGCTCATCATGATACAGCCGGACTTTGGCACTACCACGGTAATCCTGGTGACTGCACTGGGTATGATGTTTCTGGGAGGTGCGGCGCTTTGGCAATTTATAGCACTGATTGCCTTGGTTGGTGGTTCCCTGATTGCGCTGGTCATTGCTTCTCCTTACCGAATGGCGCGCATTACCGGTTTTCTTGATCCCTGGGCTGATGTTAACGGTAGTGGCTACCAGCTGGCGCAGGCACTGATCGCATTTGGTCGTGGCGAATGGACTGGTGTTGGTCTGGGCAACGGGATTCAGAAACAGTTTTATCTTCCGGAGGCGCATACAGATTTCATCATGGCGGTAATAGGCGAAGAATTTGGTTTGCTTGGAACCGTGGTTGTTGTGCTGATGTTGTCGGTATTTGTCTGGCGGGCGTTTTCGATCGGTACAAGCGCGATGTTACTGGGTAGACGATTCGCAGGGTATGTCTCGTATGGACTTGCCGTCTGGATTGGTTTCCAGGCGTTTGTAAACACCGGTGTGAATGTCGGGCTGTTGCCGACAAAAGGTATTACGCTGCCGTTCATGAGCTTTGGTGGTAACAGTATTATCGTTGCCTGCCTGGTACTGGCCATGTTGCTGAGAATTGACTACGAAAACCGCCAGTTGAAAAACACTGATGGAAGGAAGAAAGCATGGCGGGTCGCATAATGATCATGGCTGGCGGAACCGGTGGACATGTATTTCCCGCTCTGGCGGTGGCTGCCGAGCTCAGGCAGAGAGGCTGGGATGTTTTCTGGCTGGGTACGCACAATAGTTTTGAAGCGCGCGTCATTCCTGCGCAGGGCATTGAGATGGAATGGATCGATATCAAGGGCGTACGTGGCAAAAAAATCTTACAGAAACTGCTGTTACCTGTTCGCCTGCTGCATGCGATGTTCCAGGCAATGCGGGTTATCAGGCGAAGAAAACCGGGTGTTGTTCTCGGTATGGGTGGCTTTGTTTCAGGTCCGGGAGGGCTGGTGAGCCGACTGATGAATAAACCGCTGGTGATACAGGAACAAAATACCATTCCGGGTATGACCAATCGCTGGCTGGCCAAAGTGGCGAGCCTGGTATTCGAGGCTTTCCCCGGTAGCTTTGAAGCAGGTGTTAATGCCAGGGTCTCAGGTAATCCTGTGCGTCAGGAAATGTTTACGGCGGATATGCCGGAAGAGCGTTTTGCATCACGTACGGGCCAGGTTCGTTTGCTGGTGCTGGGTGGTTCACTGGGTGCGCAGGCTTTGAATGAAATCCTGCCACAAGCTATTGGTCTTTTGCCGCAACACCAGCGTCCTGTAATGCTTCACCAGGCCGGGCGCAATAAAGTATCCGCTGCCCAGCAAGCTTACCAGGCAGCCGGTGTTGAGGCTGATGTCGTCGATTTTGTTGAAGATATGAAAGAGGCTTACAGCTGGGCGGATCTCGTAATCTGTCGCAGTGGTGCTTTGACTGTTTCAGAACTGGCCGCTGTCGGCGTGGCTTCGGTGCTGGTTCCCTATCCGTATGCGGTCGATGATCATCAGACGCATAATGGCCAATTTCTGGTAAATGCCGGTGCGGCTGTCATGTTACAGCAACGGGATATGACACCGGCATCGTTTTCATCAATGCTGGCTGAGCTTGTCGGCGACCGCGCAAAGTTACTGGACATGGCTAGAGCTGCACATACGCTGGCCAGGCCAGAAGCCACCGTCCATGATTGCAGATGCCTGCGAGGAGTTGGTCGCATGACACAGCTACAGCAGACACGCCGGCAGAATAACGAAATGGGTTTTGTAAAACGTATCCATTTTGTTGGTATTGGTGGTGTTGGTATGAATGGTATTGCCCAGGTTCTGTTAAACCTGGGATATGAAGTGAGTGGTTCCGATCTCAAAAAGAATGCAGCTACCCGCAAGCTGGAAGAATCAGGTGCCAGGATATTTATCGGGCACCAGGCTGACAATATAGCCGGGGCTGACGCGGTAGTTGTATCAACCGCAATTAATCCGGAGAACCCGGAACTTTGTGCTGCTCATGAGCGGTTGATTCCGGTCGTGCGACGTGCCGAGATGCTGGCTGAACTGATGCGCTTCAGGTACGGCATTGCCATTGCCGGTACGCATGGCAAAACCACGACAACCAGCCTGATTGCCAGTTTGCTGACTGCCGGAGAACTGGACCCAACCTACGTCATTGGCGGTCGCTTGAATTCAGCCGGGACTTATGCGCATCTCGGTGAAGGTGAATACCTGGTAGCTGAGGCTGATGAAAGTGATGCGTCATTTCTGCACCTGTTACCGATGCTGTCAGTTGTGACCAATATCGATGCGGATCACATGGAAACCTATGATGGTGATTTTTCCCGTCTGCGCCAGACCTTTATCGAGTTTCTGCATAATTTGCCGTTTTATGGCCTGGCAATCGTCTGTATTGATGATGAAAACATACGCGATATTTTGAACGAGATTGGACGCAAGGTTAAAACATATGGTTTAAGCGAAGATGCGGATATTCGTGCGGTTAATATAGATCAGCAGGGCTACCAGACAAGTTTTGATGTAGTTGTAAAGGGTGAGGAAACATTCTCCATCTGTCTGAACATGCCAGGCAAACATAACGTCCTGAATGCATTGGCTGGTATTGCGGTGGCACTTGAATTGAAAGTGCCGGTAGCCGTGATCTGTGAAGCACTTAACCAGTTCCAGGGCGTAGGACGCCGGTTCCAGGTGCGGGTGGATTGTCATGTTGATGAATCATCCATCATGTTAATCGATGACTATGGACATCACCCCAGCGAAGTCAATGCAACCATTGAAGCCATCAGGCAGGGTTGGCCTGATCAGCGCCTGGTGCTTGCTTTTCAGCCACATCGTTATTCACGTACCCAGGAGCAGTTTGATGACTTTGTCAAAGTGCTGTCCCAGGTCGATGTGCTGATTGTTTCTGAAGTCTATCCAGCGGGTGAATCACCAATTCAGGGTGCGGATGGTCGTGCACTGGTGCAGGCAATTCGGGCTAGAGGCCAGGTTGAGCCAATTTTCCTGGATGAGATAACAGAGTTACCGGTGTTGCTGGAAGGCATCGTTAAAGACGGTGATGTTGTATTGACATCCGGAGCCGGTGATATCGGGGCGGTAGCGGCTTCATTAACTGACGGTCTCTGTCAGGCGGGAGGGGGAGCATGAGCGGTAAAGAATTAATCAGGCATCTGCATATGGGGTGTGGTGAACCGTTGAAAACGATACTGAATACCCAGCTGACAGATAAGAAAACGAAGCAAGAAAAACTGGATAAGCAGAAGACACAGAAAGTCGAAAAAGCTCTCCAGGTTAATTAATGAATGAATTGAAAACATTGCGTGGCGAAATGAGACAACAGGAATCAATGGCAAAGCATACAAGCTGGAAAGTCGGTGGACCGGCCAGACAGTTTTATCGTCCGGCTGATCGAGACGACCTGTCATTGTTTCTTGGCCAGTTGCCTGAAGATGAAATGCTTGCCTGGGTCGGACTGGGCAGTAACCTGCTGGTTCGTGATGGTGGTTTCGAAGGCACCGTGGTGCATACCAAGGGTTGCCTGACGGAGCTTGTTGATATTGATGGAAGCCATTTCATGGCTGAGGCGGGGGTCAGTTGTGCGGTAGCAGCACGGCACGCAGCAAGAAAAGGCCTGGTAGGGCTGGAGTTTTTTGCAGGTATCCCCGGAACAGTGGGTGGCGCGCTGGCAATGAATGCCGGGGCCTTTGCGGGTGAGACCTGGAAAGTGATCGAGTCTGTGGAGATGATCAGGCGTGATGGTTCGGTTGTCCGTCGTTTCCCGGATGAATTTGAAATTGGTTACCGTGAAGTCAGTCTGCGGCATGAAAATGAATGGTTTCTGTCTGCGGTTTTCAAGCTGGAAAAAGGTGATACCCAACAGGCGCGGCACGCCATAAAGGAATTGCTGGAAAAAAGAGGAAGCAGTCAGCCAATTGGCCAGGCGAGTTGCGGTTCCACCTTCAGGAATCCAGAAGGAGATTTTGCCGCCAGGTTGATTGAAAGCTGCGATCTGAAGGGTGAGTGTATTGGTGATGCCTGTGTGTCAGAGAAGCATGCGAATTTTGTCATCAACCAGGGCGAGGCCAGTGCCTCTGATATTGAAACACTGGTGCAGTTGATGCAGGACAGGGTGTTGGCAAAAACCGGTATCAGGTTGCAGCGGGAGTTTCACATTGTCGGGCAAAGCCCGGACCAAGTTGGCCTGAAAGGAGAAGTTGGATAATGACGATTTCTGATCCGGCGGTATTCGGTAAGGTGGCAGTCCTGATGGGCGGTACGGCGGCTGAGCGTGAAATTTCACTGGTCAGTGGCAACGCGGTACTCAATGCATTGCTCGCGCAGGGTATTGATGCAGTCGGGGTTGATGTCGGAAACCAGGTTGTCAGTCAACTGGGCGGGCAATCGTTTGATCGCGTATTTAATGTATTACATGGCCGTGGCGGTGAAGACGGTGAGATTCAGGGTGTGCTCGAGTCGATGAATCTGCCTTATACCGGCAGCGGCGTTCTGGGTTCAGCGCTGAGCATGGATAAGTACAGAACCAAGTTGATCTGGCAGGGACTGGGTTTGCCAACACCGGGTTTTGCATTAATGAGGGAAGATGCTGACCTCAGTGCGGCAGCTGAACTGGGATTTCCACTGATGGTTAAACCGGTGCATGAAGGTTCCAGTATCGGGATGGCCTATGTGGACAATGAGCAGGCCTTGAAAGAAGCCTGGCATGTGGCCAGTCGGTATGACAGCCATGTGATGGCGGAAAAATGGATTACCGGCAAGGAATACACGGCCTCAATACTGGGCGAGAAAGTATTGCCCATGATCCGCCTGGAAACCGAAAACCAGTTTTATGATTACCAGGCCAAATATGAACTGGATACTACCAGGTATCTCATTCCCTGCGGGCTGGACAGTCAGCTTGAACGGCAGTTTCAGCAGTTGAGCAAGTCTGCATTTGATGCAACGGGAGCAACAGGCTGGGGACGTGTAGATCTGATGGTTGATGATGAGGATCAACCCTGGCTGATAGAGGTGAACAGTGTGCCCGGTATGACCAGTCACAGCCTGGTGCCGATGGCAGCCAAGGCTGTGGATATCAGTTTTGAACAGTTGGTGTGGGAAATTCTAGAACAGACATTGAATGTAGGTGATAGCGAGTAGGCAATGGTGGACAAGCGCAAAAAAACGGCCAAGAAAAAGAGCTTGCTCAGAGCGTGTAACACGTCGGGTCGCTTTTGCATTACTGCTGATTGCGGTGGCGGGATTGGGCTACTGGCAGACACAGCGATGGATTAATGACCCAGATACATTGCCAATAAAAATTGTGCATATTGATGGTGAATTGAAATACCTGCAAAAAGTCAGCTGGAGAATGCTGTGCATGCACAGTCAGTGGCGGTTTTTTCAATATTGATCTGCAACAGATAAACAAACGCAAATGGTTGGCCTGGGTGGATGATGTCAGTGTGAAGCGTGTCTGGCCAGAAACGCTATTGATGTCCATATCAGGAAAAACAAGCGATGGCACGATGGGGTGGAAAAAACTGGTCACTGCAAAGGGTGAAATCTTTTTGCCACCGGATGTGATGCCAGAGGATTGCCCTTGCTGCATGGTCCTGATGAACGGGTTAAAGAGCTGGTAAGCCGTTTTCAAAAAGAGCAGCAGCGTTTTGCCGGGGAGCAACTGGCAGTGACTGAGCTGAGTGTCAATGACAGGGGGGCATGGTCACTGCAATTTGCCAATGGGCTGAAAATTGCTGTTGGCCGGGATGACGTGGAAAACAGGCTGCAAAGACTGGCACGTTATCTGGACACGATCAGACAGGTAAAAGGTATGCCTGAGAGTATTGATTTGCGTTATCAACATGGTATGGCGGTTATGTGGAAACAGATCGATAAACAAGACAATGAAGAAAAAAGAGCTGAAGGGGCTGTTTGAATGACACGAAAATCTGACAAAAACATCATTGTTGGACTGGATATTGGGACTTCCAAAGTCGTGGCCATTGTTGGGGAGCAGGATGATAACGGCGATATCGAGATTATCGGTATTGGCTCACATCCATCGCGCGGATTGAAGAAAGGTGTGGTCGTCAATATTGACTCTACCGTCCAGTCTATTCAGCGTGCTGTTGAAGAAGCAGAGTTAATGGCTGGCATTCCAATTGACATGGTGTTTGCAGGTATTGCTGGCAGTCATATGAACAGCCTGAATTCACACGGTATTGTTGCAATCAAGGACCGGGAAGTTACAGCGAGTGATGTTGATCGTGTCATTGATGCGGCCCGGGCTGTGCCAATCTCTGCCGATCAGAAAATCCTGCATATCCTGCCACAGGAATTTGTTATCGATAACCAGGAAGGTATTCATGAACCCGTTGGTATGTCGGGGGTCAGGCTGGAAGCTCGGGTGCATATGATTACGGGTGCCGTGAGTGCCGCACAAAACATTATTAAGTGTGTCCGTCGTTGTGGGCTGGAAGTGGAAGACCTGATCCTGGAGCAGCTGGCCTCCAGTTATTCGGTACTGGAAGAGGATGAAAAAGATCTCGGTGTCTGCCTGGTTGATATTGGTGGAGGTACTACGGATATCGCTATTTTTACTGAAGGGGCAATCCGGCATACGGCGGTTATCCCGATTGCAGGTGACCAGGTCACCAATGACATTGCAGTAGCGTTGCGCACGCCAACGCAGCATGCGGAAGAAATCAAACTGAAATATGCCTGTGCGTTAACCCAGTTGGCCAAGCCGGATGAAACCATCGAGGTGCCCAGTATTGGTGATCGTCCAGCCAGGCGCCTGGCACGCCAGACCCTGGCCGAGGTGGTGGAGCCACGTTACGAGGAATTGCTGACCCTGGTGCAGGCTGAGTTACGTAGAAGTGGTTTTGAGGATCTGATTGCTGCTGGTGTTGTATTGACTGGTGGCAGTTCGAAAATGGAAGGGCTGATTGAGTTGGCCGAGGAAGTGTTTCATATGCCGGTTCGTCTTGGGGTTCCCCAATATGTTACCGGCCTGGTGGATGTTGTGCGTAACCCGATTCATGCAACGGGCGTGGGGCTGTTGCTGTTTGGACGTAATACGCGGGGTGGACGGTCGAGTGAGGCGCCTGTCAATAATGGCTTTAAAGCAGTTTGGAACCGCATGAAAAGTTGGTTCCAGGGAAATTTTTAACACATTTGTATTTACCCGGGATACTGGGTAATTCATTAAGAAGTAACTGGAGGAAGGTGAAATGTTTGAATTAATGGATGTTGATAGTCAAAGCGCGGTCATAAAGGTAATCGGTGTTGGTGGTGGTGGCGGTAACGCTGTAAACCATATGTTGAAAGCGGCGATTGAAGGAGTGGACTTCATTTGTGCCAATACAGATGCACAGGCATTGTCCAATAGCTCGGTCAAGACGGCTTTACAGATCGGTTCGTCACTGACAAAAGGTCTGGGTGCGGGGGCAAATCCGTCAGTCGGTCACCAGGCCGCCATGGAAGATAAAGAGCGTATTGCCGATACGCTGAAAGATACTGACATGGTGTTTATTACTGCCGGCATGGGTGGTGGTACAGGTACAGGTGCTGCACCTGTGGTGGCTGAAGTGGCCAGGGAAATGGGTATCCTGACAGTTGCTGTCGTGACCAAGCCTTTCCCGTTTGAAGGTCCCAAACGTATGAAAGTGGCCGATGCCGGAATTGCGGAATTATCCAAGCATGTGGATTCACTGATCACGATACCTAATGAAAGACTGCTGGAAGTCATGGGTAAAAGCATGTCGTTGCTGGATGCTTTCAGTGCGGCCAACGATGTTTTGCTGAACGCTGTTCAGGGTATTGCTGAACTGATTACCCGTCCGGGCCTGATCAACGTTGACTTTGCAGACGTGCGCACCGTGATGTCAGAAATGGGTATGGCGATGATGGGTGCCGGTGTGGCAACAGGCGAAAACAGGGCGCATGAAGCAGCCACTGCTGCAGTACAAAGTCCTTTGCTGGATGATGTCAACCTGACTGGAGCCAAGGGTATTCTCGTGAATATCACGGCTGGCCTGGATCTGGCGATTGGTGAATTTGATGAGGTGGGTAATACCGTCAGAGACTTTGCCGATGATGATGCGACTGTCGTAGTCGGTACCGTGATCGATCCCGAAATGCAGGGTGAGTTGCGGGTAACCGTCGTTGCAACCGGCTTGGGTGATACCGGGGAGCAGCCTGTGTTGACCGTGGTCGAGCCGCCCGAGGAAGTCATACAGGTCAAGGCAGCGGCTGGTGGTGACAGCATTGCGCCTAATTACTCCGATTACGATACGCCGCCTTCAATCAGAAAGGGTCATACAGCGCGGGATGCCAAGCGATATGTGGAAGCCGCGGTCGATCGGGATATGGAATTTCTTGATATTCCAGCCTTTTTGAGAAGACAGGCCGATTAGTTTTTTTAATAAAAAGGTTGTATTAGCAACCAAGTTTCGTTTATATTGCAGGGAAATCCCTAGGTAGCATCGGGAGAATCCCCCAAAATGTGGTGGAACTGACTATTATCTAGGTGTAATCGTTTCTATTGGAGACTGCGGGCATATGATTAAACAGCGCACGTTAAAAAATGTAATCCGGGCTACAGGAGTGGGGCTGCACACGGGTGAGAAGGTATTTCTGACTTTAAGGCCTGCTGCCATAGATACCGGAATTATCTTTCGGCGTGTTGACCTGGATGTGCCGGTTGATATCAAGGCATGTCCCAATAATGTTGGTGATACCACGCTGTCTACCGCACTGGAGCATGATGGTGTAAGGGTTTCGACAGTAGAACATCTGCTTTCGGCTTTTGCCGGGCTGGGCATTGATAATGCCTATGTGGATGTGAGTGCGGCGGAAGTGCCGATCATGGATGGCAGTGCCGGTCCGTTTGTGTTCCTGATTCAATCTGCTGGTGTTGAAGAACAGAACGCAGCTAAACGGTTTATCCGTATCAAGAAAAAAGTTGTCGTTAGGGATGGCGATAAAGTTGCGACTTTTGAGCCGTTTGATGGCTTTAAAGTTTCGTTTGAAATTGATTTCAAGCATCCCGCGTTTGACCAGCGCCCCCAGTTTGCCTCAATTGATTTTTCTTCAACTTCTTTTGTGAAGGAAGTTAGCCGTGCGCGTACTTTTGGTTTCCTGAAGGATATTGAAACCCTGAGAGAAAGAAACCTTGCACTTGGTGGAAGCATGGAAAATGCCATTGTTGTTGATGATTATCGTGTGCTCAACGAAGATGGTCTGCGTTATGAAGATGAATTCGTCAAGCATAAAATCCTCGATGCTATTGGTGATTTATACCTGCTGGGTCATAGCCTGATTGGTGCGTTTTCAGGCAGTAAATCAGGCCATGCATTGAATAACAAGCTGCTGAAAGCCTTGATTATTCAACATGATGCATGGGAAGAAGTGACCTTTGAAGATGAACAGACTGCGCCAATTTCCTACATGAAGCCCGTACAGGCAGCACAGGTTTAAGCGTAACAGCATTTTTTATCGATTCAGGAAGATCCTGAGTTTGTTACGCTTTTTGCCAGTTTTTTCAATGCAGTTTCGAGATCTTCATCATTGATCGATTCTGCTGTCTGGCTAATTGTTGCGGCAGCTTTGGCAGAAATTTTGTGAGCGGAACGTTTTTTCTTTATTGGTGCGCGTGTTTCTGATTTTGGGATGACCCTCACATCGATTTTGTGAGCTGGAAGGTCATGAGCTGCCAGTTGTTTGGCTAGGCTTTTAGACTGGAACCTTAGTCGACTGGCCCAAACTGAAGAATCGGTATACAGCTTGAGACATTGTCCTGAGTAATGCGCAGAGATACAATGTGCGGCTAATTGTTTATCGAGTAACTGCTTAATAGTGTTAAGTATTTGCTGTTGCTGCCGACTAATCTGTAGAAGGCCTTTTAGATGACGGCTTTTACTGATTATTTTATGGGTTTTATCGGGTCGGGATTTCATTGAAAAGGCCATCCGGAAAAATCACGGTTGATGGTTTTATAGAGGTAGAGTGGGAACATGAATATCATTTTGCTGAATAATTTCTGCAAAAGAAAGGGCAGTGTTGAACTCTGTGTGCCTCGTGCCTTCAGTCTGGTCCTTGTAGGTGTGATTACCCTGGTAGGTCTGTCTGCAGGAACAGGGTTTTATCTTGGTCAGCAGCAGGTTGCTGCAACATCAATGGAATCTCCTGTTGATGTAGCCCGTATTCTGGATGCTGACAGGGCCAGTCTCGAAGAGGAAAAAGCGCAGGTACAGGCTCATCTCGATGCGCTGGCAATTCGCCTGGGTGCTTTGCAGGCTCACATGATGCGGCTTGATGCCCTGGGTGACAGGCTGGTTGATATCGCCAATCTGGATGAAGCTGAATTCAATTTCAGCGAGGAGCCGGCTCTTGGTGGTCTGGACGCTTCCGAATCAGCCACATCCCAGAACATTAACGAGTTACTTAGTGATGTTAATGCATTCAATTCCCTGATTGATGACCGTGGCCAGAAACTGGATGTGCTTGAAGAGCTCATTGCAACTGGCCAGTTGTACGAAGAAATAACGCCTTCAGGAAAGCCTATTGTCAAAGGCTGGTTGTCTTCGCGTTTTGGTAAGCGTATCGACCCCAAAACCGGTAAAAAGACTTTTCATCGAGGTTACGACTACGCAGGAAAAGTCGGTGCCGATGTTATCGCTGTTGCTTCCGGCCTGATTGTACGGGCGGAGAAGCAGAAAGGTTTTGGTAACATGGTTGAAATCAAGCACCCCGAGGGATACTCAACAATCTATGCTCATAACAAGGAAAATCTGGTCAAGGTTGGTGATGTTGTCAAAAAAGGCCAGCAAATTGCCCTGTTAGGCTCAACTGGACGCTCGACTGGTCCGCATGTTCATTTTGAAGTGCGCCGGAACGGTAAATACGTCAATCCAACAAAGTTTGTCAGTCGTTAACCGGGACTTCCTCCTGCCATCGGGCAAGCTGGATTAACGCTTTTCCAGCTTGTTCCGTTCAAAAAATAACACCGGAATACGCTGTTTCCGGGAGATGAATCAGGTATCATTCCCAGTTTGAAATAACAGGCGTCAACAAACCGGATGCCAAAAACATAACAAAGTACGAACACTCATCATGAATAACATCTTTGCAAAGATATTCAGAAAAATTTTCGGTAGTCGCAATGAGCGTCTGGTCAAGCAAATGAGAGGTGTTGCGGCAAAGGTCAATGCGATTGAGCCTGAGTTCCAACAGCTTACCGACGAGCAGCTTAAAGCCAAGACTGCAGAATTCAAGTCCCGCCTGGAGCAGGGTGAAAAGCTCGACGATTTATTACCCGAAGTGTTTGCAACTGTGCGCGAAGCCAGTCAGCGTGTACTGGGTATGCGTCATTTTGATGTGCAGTTGATTGGTGGCATGGTTCTGAACCAGGGTAAAATTGCTGAAATGCGTACGGGTGAAGGTAAAACGCTGGTGGCTACACTGGCAGCCTATCTCAATGCTTTATCTGGAAAAGGTGTTCATGTTGTTACGGTCAATGATTACCTGGCAAGGCGAGATGCCGAATGGATGGGGCGGCTTTACCATTTTATGGGTATGACTACGGGTGTGATCAACTCTGCAAGTGGCGCTGGTCCGGATCAGGGATCTTATGTTTTTGATGATACGTATGCTGGAAATGACGGTGGTTATCGCCATTTGAAACAGGTGACCCGAAAACAGTCCTACGACTGTGATATTACCTATGGCACCAACAACGAATTCGGTTTTGACTATCTCAGGGATAACATGGCATTCCGGGCCGAAGAGCGTGTGCAGCGTCGTCACTATGCGATTGTGGACGAGGTTGACTCCATTCTTATTGATGAAGCCCGTACCCCGCTGATTATTTCCGGTCCCTCGGAAGACAGCTCCGAGCTTTACCAGAAAATCAATACCATTATTCCGCACCTGACGCAGCAGGATCCGATTACCAACGAAGAAGGCAAGCCGGATTTTGGCCCCGGTGATTTTGGTGTCGACGAAAAAGCCAGAAGTGTACAGCTGAGTGAAGAGGGTTTTGAAAAAGTCGAGAATATGTTGATAGAAATGGGCATGTTGACTGAGGACGACAGTCTTTATGATTCTTCCAATATCATGTTGATGCACCATGTGAATGCGGCATTAAGGGCGCATGCCTTGTTTCAAAAGAACGTTGATTACATCGTGCGTGATAACTCAATCGTTATTGTTGATGAATTTACCGGTCGTACCATGCCGGGACGCCGCTGGTCCGAGGGTCTGCACCAGGCTGTCGAAGCAAAAGAAGGTGTGGAAATCCAGGCGGAAAACCAGACAATGGCCTCCATTACCTTTCAGAATTACTTTCGCTTGTATGACAAGTTGTCCGGCATGACCGGTACTGCTGATACGGAGGCCTTCGAGTTCCAGCATATCTATGGGCTTGAGGTCGTGGTTATTCCAACCAACCAGAACATGATACGTAATGATCAGTCTGATCTTATCTTTTTGACACAACCGGAAAAATTTCAGGCCATCATCAAGGATATCAAGGATTGTGTTGAGCGTGGTCAGCCGGTTCTGGTGGGTACTGCTTCGATTGAGGATTCCGAGCGTGTTTCTGATTTGCTGCAGCAGGATAAGATCGATCACAAGGTGCTTAATGCCAAGCATCACGAACAGGAAGCCGGTATTGTCGCGCAGGCTGGTATCCCCGGGGCGGTGACGATTGCCACCAACATGGCGGGCCGTGGCACCGATATCGTGTTGGGCGGTAATCTCAATGTTCAACTGGATGAGCTGGGTGAAGCTGCCAATGATGATGAAATTGAGAAACTCAAAAACGACTGGAGCCAGGTGCATAAGCAGGTGCTGGATTCAGGTGGTTTGCGGGTAATCAGTACCGAAAGACATGAGTCCCGCCGAATTGATAACCAGCTGCGTGGCCGTTCCGGTCGCCAGGGTGACCCGGGCTCAAGCCGTTTTTATCTTTCCCTGGAAGATAACCTGATGCGCATTTTCGCTTCCGAGCGGGTCGGCGCATTAATGAAAAAACTGGGAATGGAAGAAGGCGAGGCGATTGAGCATGTCTGGGTGAACCGTGCGATTGAAAATGCCCAGCGCAAGGTTGAAGGCCGTAACTTCGATATTCGTAAACAGCTGCTTGAATTTGATGATGTTGCGAATGATCAGCGCAAGGTTGTTTACCAGCAACGCAACGAGCTGATGGACACTGATGATATATCGGAGATTATCCAGACGTTGATTGATGACGTGGTAAACGACGTGATCAACTTGTACATACCACCAGGCAGTATTGAAGAGCAATGGGATGTGGCTGCATTAACGGCAGCATTGAACGAGCAGTTCATGGTTGATCTGCCGTTACAGCAGTGGCTGGATGAAGATCATGACCTGCACGAAGAAACCTTGAGAGAAAAGGTTCTCGAGCAAATCAAGTCTGTTTACGCGAGGAAGGAAGAACAGGCCGGTAGTCAGGCACTGCGTCACTACGAAAAAGCCGTCATGTTACAGATTCTCGATACGCTCTGGAAGGAGCACCTGGCCGCCATGGATTATTTACGCCAGGGGATTCATCTTCGTGGCTATGCCCAGAAAAACCCAAAGCAGGAATACAAGCGTGAAGCCTTTGAAATGTTCAGCAATATGCTTGATGCAATCAAGCATGAAGTGGTTGAGGCAGTATTAAAAGTCCAGGTCCAGGATCCCGCCCAGATGGAAACTGACTATAAAAGCTCTACCGAAGGCTTCCAGTTTAAGCATGATGAGTTCAAGGGATTTGGTGGGGAAGAGGTTGACGCTCCGGCTGACAAAGAGCCGGCAGCTGCGGTGGCCCAGCCATTTGTACGTCACGACAGAAAGGTTGGTCGTAACGAGCCTTGTCCTTGTGGCAGCGGCAAAAAATACAAGCACTGCCACGGAAAATTAAGTTGATATTGATCGAAAATTAACCACAAAGATCACAAGGCACACAAAGATATTTGAGCAATAATGTTAGATGTAAATATCCTGATCTTGCGGTGAAGGGCGATTGTTATTTGTAGAATCGTGGAACTGAAGCAATAATAAACTTTGCGTTCTTCGTGTCCCTGGTGGTGAAGATAGATTATGGAAATACACCCAATCAAAGGTATTAGATTGGCATCTGCTGCGGCTGGCATCAAGTACGCAGATCGTGATGACGTCGTCATTTTCGAGCTGGCTGAAGGCAGTACAACCGCGGCAGTGTTTACGCAGAATGCCTTTTGTGCTGCACCTGTCACGGTCGCCAAAAATCATCTGGCAGTAGCTGCGCCACGTTACCTGGTGATCAATTCAGGCAATGCCAATGCAGGCACCGGTGAGCCCGGTTTAAGGGCTGCTCTGGAAACCTGCAAAACACTGGGTGCCGCAACATTTTGCCCATTGAACCAGGTGTTACCATTTTCTACCGGTGTTATCGGTCAAATACTCGCAACAGAAAAGATTTCTGCGGTTGTGCCAGGCTTGATAAGCAGTCTTGACGAATCAGGCTGGCAGCGTGCCGCCAATGCCATAATGACGACCGACACGGTAGCCAAACTGGTCAGCAAGTCAGCAGATTACCAGGGGCAAACGCTATCGGTTACCGGTATGGCAAAAGGCTCGGGAATGATCAGGCCCGACATGGCAACCATGCTGGCGTTTATCGCAACTGATGCCGGTATCAGCAAACAATTATTGCAGGACTGCCTGCGCGACGCAGTACAGCCATCTTTTAACTCCATTACGGTTGATGGTGACACTTCAACCAATGATGCCTGTGTGCTGGTCGCGACTGGGCAGGGCGATGTCAGCGTCGACAGTTCGCAGGATGAGGCTTATGCCATTTTGCGTGAACTGGTGACGGATGTTTGTATGCAGCTCGCCAGAATGATTGTGCTTGATGGTGAAGGGGCGACCAAGCTTATTGATATCAGGGTTGAAAAGGCTGCTTCACAACAGGAAGCGCGTGAGGTGGCTTTTACTATTGCACACTCACCACTGGTGAAAACGGCGATGTTTGCTTCAGATCCAAACTGGGGGCGTATTCTGGCTGCTGTGGGGCGAGCGGGTATTGTTGACCTCGATATTGACGAGGTTGTTATTGAACTGGGTGATGTCTGTATTGTGGAAGCCGGAGGGATGGCTGCTTCGTATACAGAAGAGGCTGGCCAGGCTGTTATGGACCAACCTGAAATCCTGGTGCGCATCATACTTAATCGCGGACAGCATGCGGTCAATGTGCTGACTTGTGACCTTTCTTATGATTACGTGAAAATCAACGCTGAATACCGTACCTGATCATGTCTGTTGTTCATGTTGCGGTTGCTGTCATTTATAACAGGGAAGGCGAAGTATTAATTCAGCAACGGGCGCAGGATACTCATCAGGGCGGTCTTTGGGAATTCCCAGGCGGTAAACTGGAAACTCAGGAAACCGTCTTGCAGGCACTTGAGCGTGAAATTTATGAAGAACTGGGTATCAGGATTCAGTCTTCAAGACCGCTGATCAAAATCTCCCATGATTATGGTGATCGGAGTGTTTTACTTGATGTGTATAGCGTGCACGAGTGGCATGGCGAATTGCAGGCACTTGAAAACCAGCCGATGCAATGGGTCAGTCCTGACCAGCTGACAAGCTATGCAATGCCGGCAGCAGACAAGCCGATAATAACCACGCTCAGGTTGTCATCATCCTATGTGATTACACCACCGCAGATTAATGATGCGGAAACTCTGCTGCAACAATTTGAAAAGTTGTTATCAGAGGGTGAGCGTCTTTTTCTTTACCGGGTGAAAGTTCTGCAGGGTTTTCAGCATGAGCAATTAATCGAAGCGATGTTAAAGCTTTGTGAGCCTTGCTCAGCAAAATTACTGGTTCACGAAAAAAATGCTATTTCACTGGATGCTCGAGTTTTAACGGATGGTATTCATTTAACCGAGGATGGGTTACGTCAGTCTGCTACCGGATTTTCCAGGCCGGGGCTGTTAAGTGTTTCCTGTCATTCCCTGGAGAGTTTAAGAATGGCCGAGGACATCGGTGCTGATTTTGCGATGTTGTCACCGGTGGAAGCCACGGCAAGTCATCCCGGGGAAAAGCCATTAGGTTGGCAGGCTTTTGCTGAGATTGTCTCCCAGATCAATATTCCGGTTTTTGCCTTAGGTGGTATGACGCCAGCAAAGGTTGAACAGGCGTGGTCTCATGGGGCGCAGGGTGTGGCCGGGATCAGTAGTTGGTGGGTATAAAATTGTTAGAAGAGAAAAATGGTAAATCGAAGAACGCATGATCGACGCTGGAACAAGGCCTGGTATTTTTTCATGCTTGTTGCGGCTGGTCTTATTCTGAGTTGGGGACAGGTTGGTCAAAAGTTCAAACAGGATGTCAAAAAAGATACCCGTGAGTATTTGCTGTTAAGAACTGAAAAGGAATGCGACCTGCTGACTGCTCCCTGTGCTGCGTTTGCGCCTGACTATGCCATTGTGATCAAGCTGGAACAGAATACGGGGTGGCAAACAGTATTTATCCGAACTGCGGGTGAAAAACTTTCGGCGCAGAGCCAAGTCAGCCTGAGCTTTGAGCCAGAATCCTCACTTTACGAAACAGAAGTGTTACCCATTCGTTTTAAACAACCTGATACCTGGTTCAGCGATGTCAATTTTCCAGGCAATGATAAAACCACATGGAAGTTAAGAGTGAAAATTGAAAGGGGCAATAAAGTCATGGTGGCTGATTACCCGGTGCCTGTTATCTAGCCTACATCAAGTTGTCATCTGGAGCGGGTGTCAGAAATTCCTGCTTGTTTTCGCTATCAATGATGCGATGTTTTTCGTCTATCCATTCACCGAGGTCAGCCAGGCGACAGCGATCAGAGCAAAAGGGTTTCCATTTGGAGTCGGCACTCCAGGGGACGGGTTTCTTGCAATTAGGGCAGGCTACAGTTTTCATCGTGGTGTTTATATGACGCAGGTTGTCAGTTTGAATCGGACATGTTCATGGGTATGTTGTGGATGCTCAAGGGGCGTTGTTTCCATAAAGCGAATATTGAAGCGATGTTTACTGCCACTGACTTCAGGATAAAAGCGATCCTGTTTGTTCATAACAATCCGAATAAGCTGTACAGTGACATTGCCATCCAGGGTTTTTTGAAAGAAACCATTTTCCGCAATTTCATCACGCGCGATATTACTGCCGCGTACCAGCATGAGCAAAAGGTCAACCGATTGTCTTAACGGTTTGATGGTGCTGACCCATTCCTGCAACTGTGCTGCGCGTTGTGCATGCGGCAATTCCAGCCAGTAAAAGTACAGGGGCAGGTCAAAATCGCTATCGCCACCAGGTAGACTGCCACGCTGTAAGATGGCTTTTAAAAACTCGTTGTCCCTGATTAACTTCCCGAGCTGGCCATCAACATTATGCATGCTGGCTATATTCGTGTTGAGTTGCAAAAGAATTTCTTCCAGTCTCTCGGCATCCACGCCCTGGCTGAGTCGCATTTTTCCAAGCGCAACAGACTGGCGCTCCATTTCCTTGATCAGATCGGATTTAATATCTGCCCTGGCCAGCATGGCGGAAATATCGAGCATGGCTGTCATTGCAGCGCGCGTCTCCCACATGTTGTCCAGCATCAGATGGTAATCAAACTGCTTAAAGCTGTGCGAGAGTCGAAGCAGGGTTCGGCTTCTTTCATGTAGCGGATATTCAAAAGTAATCAGGTCGGACACAATAGTAGAGTGCTGGTCAATGCGTTTTTTTGTATGGTACCAGTTTTAAAAGCTTTTTCTAATACGGGCAATTCCCTAGCAGCCCATTAATTTTACCTGCTTATTTTACCATACCAGGGGACAGGTATTTGTGATGTAAATCCATAACCTGGCGTTGAAGGTGCTCCAGGTCAGCATCATTGAAAATGATGTCATCGGCAATATTCAGGCGCTCCTGGCGGGATGCCTGGCTCAACAGGATTTGTTCAAACAGGGCCTGGTCGATATTGTCACGCAGCATGACTCTTTCCTGTTGCCGGGATTCCGGGCAGTCAATAACCAGAACCCGGTCAGCCATGGATTGTTGCCCGGTTTCCAGCAGGAGCGGAATAACGATGATGGCGTAAGGGGAGTTGAGCCTGGCAAGCTGATGATTGACTTCCTGCCTTATGCGGGGATGCAGGATATTTTCCAGAGCCTGTCGGGCCTTTTTGTCGTTGAAAACCTGTTGGCGCATTTTCTGGCGATCCAGGTTGCCATCTTTTAAGATAAATTCGTTGCCGAACAATTCGCTGATTTCGGTCAGGGCAGCTGAACCGGGCTTCACCAGTTGCCTGCTGATAACATCAGTATCAATGACGGGCGTGCCAAGTGAGGCAAAAATCCGGCTTGCTTCGCTTTTGCCACTGCCAATGCCGCCGGTTAAAGCAACTCTTAGCATTAGCCAATACCGGCAAACTGCAGGTAGGCCTGGTTAATCTGCTCACCGTATAACAGTGAAATCCATCCGGCGATAGCCAGGTAAGGTCCAAAAGGTATTGGAATGTTCCGGTCCCGTCCGCGTATCACGATCATGGCAATGCCAATGACAGCTCCGACAAGGGAAGACAGCAATATGATTTGAGGCAGGTATTGCCATCCGAGCCAGGCGCCAAACAGGGCGAGTAGTTTGAAATCGCCGTAACCCATGCCCTCCTTGCCGGTTAACAGTTTGAATAACCAGAACACAGACCAGAGAGAGAGGTAACCGGCAATTGCACCAATGACTGCTGAGTCTAGATCGGTGTAAACACCAAACAGGTTAAATATCAGTCCAAGCCACAGTAGAGGTAGAGTGATGTTGTCCGGCAAAATCTGGTGATCAACATCGATCATGCTTAAAGTGATCAGGGCGTAGGTTAAAAGCAGGGCGCCAAGGGTTTCGAGACTAACCCCAAAGTACCAGGCAGCAGTAACGGACATCAGTCCAGTAAGCAGCTCTATACTTGGGTACCTGATAGAAATCGGCGTTTTGCAGGATGAGCATCGGCCTTTAAGCAGCAGGTAACTGATGACTGGAATATTTTCCCAGGCACGGATTTTGTGGCCACACTTCGGGCAGGTGGAGGCCGGTCTGGAGAGCGAGACTGGTGCTTCGTTAGTGTCGGGCGCCTGGTTATTCAGTTCGGCGCATTCAGCTTTCCAGCCTTGTTGCAGAATGACCGGCAAGCGGTAAATAACAACGTTGAGAAAACTGCCAACCGCAAGGCCGAGCAGGAACACAAAAAACAGGAATAGCCCGGTGTTCTCCTGAAAGAGCGTCAATATTTGCATGAAAAACTGTTTTAGTACTTAGCCGCTGCCCGAAATAGCCTGGCCCATCTGGAAGATTGGCAGGTACATGGCAATTACCAGGCCGCCAATGACAATGCCGAGGAAAGACATAATCATGGGTTCCATCAGGCTGCTGAGGTTATCAACTGCGTTATCAACTTCTTCCTCGTAGAAGTCGGCAACTTTGGATAGCATCTTATCCAGTGAGCCAGCCTCTTCACCAATGGCCACCATTTGTACCACCATATGCGGAAACAGGTCTTTCTGTTTCATGGATAACTGCAAAGATTGGCCGGTCGAAACATCTTCTTTCATCTGTAATACGGCATTACCATAAACAATGTTACCGGTTGCGCCGGATACAGACTCCAGGGCTTCAACCAGTGGTACACCGGCGGCAAACATGGTCGCCAGGGTTCTGGAAAAACGCGCGATTGCCGCTTTATGCATAATTGCACCAATCACGGGGATCTTTAGTAATAGCCGGTCCATGTTTTCCCGCATTTTCCGGGAGCGCTTGTAAGCGGCCCCAAAAAAGCCAACTGCGCCCGACGGTAACGCCAAGCATTAACCACCACCAGCTCGCAACAAACTTGGACATCTTCACAACCATCTGGGTAAATGCCGGAAGTTCTGCGCCAAAGCCTGCAAAAAGAGTTCTTCAAACTGCGGGATAACGAAAATCATGATGATGGCGGTCACGACAATGGCCACGACAATCACTGCAATCGGGTAGGTTAAGGCTTTCTTGATCTTGGCCTTGAGTGACTCGGTTTTTTCCTTGTAGGTGGCAATCTTGTCCAGCAACTCTTCAAGAACACCGGCCTGTTCACCGGCTTCTACCAGGTTGCAGAAGAGATCATCGAAATATAAGGGATGCTTGCCCAGGGCCGGTGCCAGCGCTGTACCACCTTCAATATCGGCTTTAATGCTAAGCAACATTTCCTGCATGGAGGGGTTTTCATGGCCGCGTCCGACAATATCAAAAGCCTGTACCAGTGGTACGCCGGAACTCATCATGGTCGCCAGCTGACGGGAGAAAATGGCAATGTCTTTCGGAGTGATTTTCTTTTTGCGTTTGAAAAGCAGCTGGATTTTTGTTTTACCTTGCTCGGATTGATGCCCTGGCGTCGCAACTCTGCGCGCACAAGGGTGATATTGGGGGCATTGGATTCACCCTTTGACTTTATTGCCCTTGCTGTCTGTGCCTTCCCAGCTGAAAGTTAATACTTTTTCTGTTTTTTTTGCGGCTTGTGTCGTTGCCATGGATTATTCCTTGGTTACCCTGTTTAATTCTTCGAGGCTGGTAATACCCGCTTTTACCTTGCCAAGCCCGGACTGTCTCAAGTCGCTGACGCCTTCTTTCTTGGCAATATCGGCCAACTGCATGGCATCCCCTTCTTCCATAATGACTCTTCCCATTTCATCGGAGACTGGCATTACCTGGAATATACCAACACGGCCCTTGTAGCCGCGAGTGCACAGGTCACATCCTACGGGTTTATATATGGTGAATTTTTCTTTCAGATCTTCTTCGGTGAAACCTTCCTCGAGTAAAGCTTCCCTGGGAACATCTGCGGGTGTTTTGCAGTGCTCGCAAAGTCTTCGTGCCAGGCGCTGGGCCATGATCAGGTTGACAGCTGGAAGCAATGTTGAAGGGTGGTACGCCCATATTGGCCAGTCTGGATCAATGTTTGTGGCGCATCGTTGGTATGCAGGGTGGATAAAACCAGGTGACCGGTCTGGGCGGCCTTGACAGCAATTTCAGCGGTTTCAAGGTCACGAATCTCACCGACCATGACGATGTCCGGGTCCTGGCGCAGGAAGGCGCGTAAAGCTTCGGCGAAGGTCAGTCCTGTTTTGGGATTAACGTTGACCTGGTTAATGCCGGAGACCTGGATTTCAACGGGGTCTTCAGCAGTAGAAATATTGATATGCGGCTCGTTGAGCATGTTCAGTGCCGGTGTATAACGATACCGTCTTACCACTACCGGTTGGTCCGGTTACCAGGATCATGCCGTAGGGCTTTTTGATGGCCGCTTCAAATACATCTCTGCTGTGCTTTATCAAAGCCCAGTGCCTCGATACCCACCTGGGCATTGGTGGGGTCAAGGATACGCAATACAATTTTCTCACCATACAAAGTGGGGCAGGTGTTGACACGAAAATCGATGGCGCGGTTCTTGGAAAGCACCATCTTCATGCGCCCATCCTGGGGTACGCGTCTTTCAGCAATATCCAGTCTTGACATCACCTTGAGGCGGGCAGAACAGGCGCATCGCCATGGAGGCAGGTGGTGATGCTATTTCATGCAGCATGCCATCAGAACGGTAGCGAATACGGTAAGTCTTTTCATAGGGCTCGAAGTGAATATCCGAAACGCCGCTGTTGATGGCATCAAGCAGGACCTTGTTGACGAAGCGCACGACGGGTGCATCATCGAGCGCCACTAACCGGTTCGTCGGCTGATGGTTCTTCATCACCTTCAATCTGCAGGTTGTCCAGGTCGGTATCCAGCAGGTCGGACATGACATTGTCATTTGCTGTCCAGCGCCTGTTCAATCGTCTGGGTCAGCTTGTCTTCTTCAACCAGGACGGCTTCTGTTGTCAGGCCGGTATGGAACTTGATTTCATCCAGGCCCTGGTGATTGGTCGGATCAGAAACACCCAGAAACAGACGATTGCCGCGTTTGTACAAAGGCATCGCATGGTGTTTGCGAATCAGTTTTTCTTCAACCAGGCTGGTAGGTAATACTTCCAGGTCGATGGATTCGAGGTCGAACAGCGGTACGCCAAATTCGTGTGAGGCTGAAGCGGCAATCTCGCTTGCTTTTAAGATTTTCTTCTCAACCAGAAACGAGACATAAGGCACTTTTTCTTTCAGTGCTTTTTCAAAATGTTCGTTAGCCTGCTCTTCCGTGAGTAGTTTATCGCTTGAATTAAGCGCCTTGCAAGTCCACCGAGATTAAATTTAGGCTTGATTGTTGCCATTATCTGAAATTCGTCCTTATTGATGTTCGCGAAACAGATATTCAACAATGACAGTAGATGAGAAAACTATGAAAATCAATAACTACAGATGAAACTTTAAAGATTGAAAAAAATAAAATGTTCTTTACAGTTAGGGGCACGCGGTTTGGCATTGGTTGTTCCGACTGGGTCGAGTCGCAGCATTTTGACATACGATCCTCACAGCGAACCCAGGTATCATCAGTTTGAACGGCAATACTATAGGTGTCTGCAGATAGAGATAATGTGTATGTGTAGGCATTGTTTTCACCATCGGGAGTCCCAGCCATGAAATCGTTTTTATATCTGGGCTAATGAGGGTGTTGCTAGCTCCACTATCACCGACATAAGTGCCGTTATCCAGGCGATGATCTTCCAGGAAAAGCCTTAAGCTATCCATGTTGCTACGCGCGGTACTCAATCTTGCTTCAGTGATGTAGCCATTGTAAGCAGGTATGGCAATGGCGACAATTACGCTCAATATGGCAACAGTAATCATTAGTTCTACGAGTGTAAAGCCGAATTTTATGTATTTGGTTTCATGATCATGGATTTATCTGTTTATGAGATGTGTTAGTTAATCAGTATGACTGAAATAGCCACTCTCAATTAATGCATTGAGGTGGTAGTTAGTCAACTTACATTTGCAATAGCATTGATAGTGATTGTATCTGTTGTTTGTTCACTGAAAGCATTTGGATACGTACCGTAATGTTTCAGAGCCAGCAGTTATGCCAGCCACTGATAGTACCAACAACACCATCGTGCTGCATCTGCAGTAGCGGCATAATGCATAAGCACCACCCGAAGGGGCAGTAGCTTTACCCTGGGTTAACGATATTCCAACCAAGCATGCGTCACGTGTTACGGTGGGTATCTTGCACCACGCGCAGCTCTGCGATTGGCGTTTGGCCAACTTCAGCTTTAACGACACGGATAAGCTTCATCATAGTGGCTGGTCACTTTAGACATATGTGCTTCAGAGATGTACGAGTTATAGGCCGGAATTGCGATTGCAGCCAGGATAGCGATAATCGCAACAACGATCATCAGTTCGATCAGGGTAAAACCAGCTTGTACTTTTTTCATAATGTAGTTCCTTTAAAAATTTTCAAATTAAACAAGGTTAGTGAAAGCATGATTTGGAAGCTTGATTCGATTTTGAAGTCCAGTTTCAAATCATGCCTGTCCAATTCCAGTATCTAGGCTAGCAGGGAATGTGCCAAAAGCAATTATTCGAGAAAAATAATAATAAAAATATTATAAATCATTGAAATTATTAGGAATAATTATTTCAAGCTTTGCCGGTGTTGCTGTTTTTGCAAAATCTCTTTCTGGCAAACCTGGCGTGGTTATTGTCACTTTTTGACAAAATTTGTCACATAAAGCGTATGGCCGGTATTTTATTCAGCCTGATCAAGACCGAGTTTTTCCATTTTGTAGCGCAGCTGGCGCAGGCTGATACCGAGTTGCTCGGCTGTCGTTGTGCGATTCCACTGGTTGCTGGCCAGGGCCTGCTCGATAATGCCTTTTTCTATGCTGCCGAGCTGGCTTTCCAGACTTTCTCCGGATAATTCAGTCGGGTTGCTTTTTTGTCTCTTCCGGTTCAGCTTCAGATCTTTCTGGATAATGAGATCGTTCTCATGCAATGCCATCGCGCCTTCCAGGATATTCTCCAGTTCCCTGACATTGCCCGGATAGTCATATTCGAGTAGCTGTTGCAGCGCCTGTTTTTCGATTTTGGGTTTTGCAACCTGGCTTTCTTCAGATATGCGTGCCAGGAAGTAATCAATCAGGGCCGGCAGATCTTCCATATGATGACGCAGGGAAGGCAGATTGAGCTCAATCACGTTGATCCGGTAAAACAGGTCCTGGCGGAAAAGCCCCTCCTCAACCAGTTGGTGCAGGTCTTTATGGGTGGCGCTGACAATACGTACGTCGATCGGTACTTCAGATGTCCCTCCTACCGGGCGAATGGACTTTTCCTGGATTGCCCTGAGCAGCTTGACCTGCATGCTTAAAGGCAGGTCAGCCACCTCGTCCAGAAACAAAGTGCCCTTGTCAGCCGCCTGAAACAAGCCTTTTTTGTCGGAAATGGCGCCGGTAAAGCTGCCCTTGATATGGCCGAAAAACTCGCTTTCCATCAGTTCCTGCGGTACTGCGCCACAGTTGATCGCAATAAACGCTTTATCGGCCCTGGGGCCCTGGCAATGAATCATGCGTGCTGCCAGCTCCTTTCCCGTGCCGGATTCGCCTGAAATATGTACAGGGGCCTGGTTGCGTGCCAGTTTCTTGGTCATGGCGCGAATGGCATCTATGGCCTGTGAGGAGCCGAGCAATTGCTGACTGCTACCGTACTCACATTTTAATGGCCTGTCGTCGACGCGGGGTTCTGGCAGTTTTAATGCTGTTTCCACCAGGCTGCGTAACACCTGCAGGTCGACCGGCTTGGAAACAAAATCAAAGGCGCCGGCTTTCAGGGCCTCCACTGCTGATTCCATGTTGCCATGTGCGGTTATGACGGCAACAGGTAATTGTGGCTGATGCCTGTTGATATATTTTACCAGTTCGATGCCATCCCCATCTGGCAGGCGCATGTCGGTGAGGCAAATCTTGAAGTCCATTTCCTCCAGCAGGCTCCTGGCTTGCTGTAAATCACCTGCAGACCGGGTCGACATGCCCATGCGGGATAAAGTGATTTCCAGTAGTTCCCGGATATCAGGCTCATCATCGACAATGAGGCAATCAATCTGGCTCATGCTGCTGTTTCCTTTGAATGTTGATTGGCAAAGAATATTTTAAAGTCACTGCCATTGGGTTGCACGGGGGTGTAGGAAATTTGTGCCTTGTTTGATTCTACCAGTTCCCTGGCGATATACAGGCCCAATCCGGTACCCGAATGGCGGGTGGTAAAAAAAGGTTCAAAAACCTGGCGGGCTTCATTGTCAGTGATACCGGGGCCGTTGTCGATGCATTCGAGTAACATGGCATCATCCTGCCGGGTAAACCTGAAATTGATTTTAAGTTGCTCCAGGTCGCGATCAAAATGTGAAATGGCATTATGGGTCAATATGGTTAAAGCCTGGTCTATCTGGTCTGGATCAAAATAGCCTTCCAGGCTGTCAGGAGTTACCTCCAGCATAAGCTGGTCCGGCTGCAGTTTTGATGACTGCAGAATTTTGGTGCGGAAATCACTCAGCCAGGGTTTGATTTCAACCCTGGCAGGCCTGGCACTGTCGCGGCGTGATAATTTCAGGACGTTTTCGATGATCAGGTTCATGCGTGCTGAATTATTGGTAATGATTTCAGTCAGCCGTTCGTCATCCGCGCTGATGGTGTTGGATTCAGAAAGTAACTGTCCGGCATGGCTGATGGCGCCCAAAGGATTCCGGATTTCATGGGCTATACTGGCGGTCAGGCGGCCAATTGAAGCCAGCTTGAGTTGCTGGGCCTGGTGCGAGACTTCCGACAGGTCTTCAAGAAATACCAGCATACCTTCTTTTTTCTGGCTTCCCAATGGCGTTAATGTCACTTTGATTTGCCGCTGAGGCGCATCATACTCCTGGCCGCTTAATGTCACGGTCAGCGTGGTTTTGCCCTGGTGGGACTGTTGCCAGCTATTGATCTTCTCGCCCA
>CAWDGV010000002.1:0-283920 GCA_963801985.1 uncultured Gammaproteobacteria bacterium | reverse complement strand
CCACCCTCTTCGTCAATCAGGCGCAACGATGTTCCCTTGTGCATCTGCATCGACCAGTGACAGGCGCCTGCCAGCATGGCTTCGTAAAGTACAGTTCCGGGTTCCGGTATATATTTCATGCATGGTTTTTTCCAAATTTATTACTTTCGTTTTGAGTTTCAGCAGCTATCGGCAAAGGATGTAACTGCGGAATAATTGCTGTCGCAGAAACATAAGTAACTTTCCCGTTATTACACCACGACAGGTAATCATGCTGTCAGCGATCATTTTTAACTTATCCGCAGGCCCTTGCACCAGTAACACAGATAATGTTCGGCTCTCAATCAGGTTCACGTTTAATGCACTTATGACTTCATCGAGAAATGCATGCTGCAAATCAGCCAGCTCTTTCTGTACGCCAGGAATTGAATGATCGTAAACGAGATTAATCGTTCCAGCCATAATGTCATGCCCAAGTTTCTTGCGGTAATCTGTTAATTGCTGGTTAATCATGTCGGCTATTGCCTGCGAACGGCTTTCAAAGCCACGCTCTGTCACCATTTCATCAAGCTGCTGCAACAATGCTTCGGGTAGCGACACACTGATTCTGGCAATACCAGTCTGATTCATTGTCATGCTACATACCTAAAAGAGGTGACTATAACGCTCTGTCTCCCAGGCAGAGACCACCTGGTGATAACTGTTCCATTCCTGTCGTTTGTAACGAATAAACTCATCCCGCAATTCCTGCCCCAGTGCTTCAATCACAAATGGATGAGCTGCAAAAGCATCAATCGCCTCAAGCAGGTTTTTTGGCAAAAACTCAATTCCACGCTGACTTCGTTGTTCATCCGTAACTCATACAGGTTATCTTCCTGTGAAGTTGTCAGGATCGATACTTTCCCGAATACCTTCAAGACCGGCAGCCAATGCCAGCGTTGCGGCAAGATAGGGGTTTACGGCACCATCTGCATTTCGTGACTCGAAACGGTCGCCACCCATGGGTACCCGAACCGAGTTTGTACGATTGTTTGAGCCAAACGAATTGAATACCGGCGCCCAGGCAAAGTAAGGCATATCCCCCTGTCGTACGAAGCGCTTATAACTGTTTACCGTTGGAGGAAAGGCTGCACACAAGGCCCGCCATGCTTGATTAGACCGCCAATAAACTGGTAACCCATTTCTGTCAGGCCAAGACCCTTTGGATCATCTGTCGGATCACAGGCAAATAAATTTTCACCTGTTTCCAGGTCATAAAGCGACATATTAAAATGTGCACCATTGCCAGTCTTATCGGCAAAAGGTTTTGGCATGAAGGTCGCGATCAGGCCTTCCTGCTTGGCATATTCCTTCGCCATCAGACGCAAAAAGATAAAACGATCACAGCTCGTCAGCGCATCAGCATATATAAAATCGAATTCATACTGCCCGTTGGCATCTTCATGATCGAAAGAATACAGATCCCAGCCCAGATCATTTATCGTGGTCGCCATCTTGTCCAGCCATGCAAACTGATCCAGAAAACCTCGTGCGTCATAACAAGGCTTGGTCAGCTGTCATCGGGATTCGGTACTTCCTTAGCGTACCCGTTCTCATCCTGTTTAATCACAAACACTTCGCCTCAATACCCAGATTGAATCCAAAACCCATCTCTGCCGCCTTGGCCTGCATCGCTTTCAATGCTACGCGGGTATTCATCATATAAGGCTCACCTTTGAAAGTATTGTCAGCAGGCATCCAGGCAACTTCAGGCCGCCAGGGTAACTGGATGATATGATCCAGATCAGGTACCGAAGCGATTTCGTCATCGTTGGGATGCCTGCCCTAGACCATCCAGCGCATAACCGGTATATAACTCAGAACCATGTGCCATATGTGCAAGATGATCAATTGGAACCACCTTTCCCTTGGGAATACCATGGATATCAACATAGGCCCCCATACAGTACTTTACGCCCTTTGCCTTCAAATATCCTGAATATCTTTTTAATTCTCCTGTACACTTTTCACTGTCTTTTATCCTGCATCTAATCTGACTCCTGCAATAGGAATATGGCAAGGGAGGCTGTTCCTTCATACCCTTGACGGACTAATTCACTTAAATCCTCAACCATCCAGGCAAACAATTGTTCACCTTTTTCCTTAGCTGGCAAGGCTGGACTTACTGGTCACTCCGTTACTACTGGTGCGATTTACAGGATGTGAAAACACACAATCCCCGGTCCGATCAGGATCATCACTTTCCGCTATATTTTTTCACTTACTATTGTCGGGTTCAATGCCAACATCAACGAAGTCTCAGCTTCGTTGGCATGCCAGTCATCTGCGTCGTGAAAATGGTTTTTCACGTACACTTCGCTGATCGAGCTGAATTTATTACGGCGATGATCAGGCCATCATGTTCCGCACGCAACATCTCTAACGCACAGCGTAATGGAGCCAGATTACTTACATGTGTATTCATGATAAATAACCGTTTGAATCCTGAAGCATAAACCCAGTCACCGATCTGTTTGACGACATCTATCATCGTTTTGGGCTGCAAGGCCACGTCCCCGGCCAGCGCTTTGAATGCCCGATCGAACAGCCATAAGGCAATGTCGGCAACAGGGCCACATCGGTTTCTATCTGCGACCGCCGACATAAGTGAAGGCTATTTCGGCATCCATACCACAACCCATATGCGGGCCATGCTGCTCGGTTGCACCGACGGCAACATGGCGCAATCCATGCCCTGCGTAGGCAAGCGACCAATCTCCTGCCATGTCATCTGGTACCAGTCATTCATCAGAAAACACTCTCGACTTCATGATCCACCGGTACCATGCGCACCATGTTCATGATGTCACCATTTATTTCATCATCGTCCTCAGGCGGATGAATCAGTTCTTCCAGGCGTTTCTTCGTCGCCAGAAATTCCGGGACAACAGCTGATCGGGAGAGCGTGGTTGTGGCACAGGAACCTCTATCAGTTCCTGCACCTCACCGGGATGGGCTTTCAACACCAGGATACGATCGGCAAGATATATCGCCTCATCCAGGTCATGGGTGATAAACAGATATAGTGATATCGATATTCTTCCAGATATCCATCAGGTATGACTGCATCTTTGCGCGGGTCTGCGCATCTAATGCACCAAACGGCTCATCCATCAGCAGGATCCCTGGCTGGTTGGCCAACGCACGGGCGATGGCAACTCGCTGTTTCATACCGCCGGATAACCGGTGCGGATAACTATCTACAAACTTGGTCAGCCCGACCAGATCTATCCACTGGCGAGCATCTTCTTCAGCGACCTCTTTGCTGTGCCCCGATTGCAGCAGCCCGAACATGACATTCCTTTTCACTGTCAGCCAGGGGAACAGGGTATACCCCTGGAACACCATGCCGCGATCAGGTCCCGGGCCCATGAACGGCTTTACCGTCGAGCAACACCTCACCTGAGGTTGGTGATTCAAGACCTGCGAGGATACGAATCAGTGTCGATTTACCACAACCCGACGGGCCGATAACACAGACAAACTCACGCTTATGGGTTTTAAAATTAATGTCTTTTAACGCGGTAACAGTTCCCCCGGTGGTTTCGAAAGTCTTACTCAAGTCTTTTACTTCGAGCGCAACTGGACGCTGTTTCAGCCGGGTAAAACGATCTTTTACAGCATCGTCCTGATCAAGATAGGTTGGTAGTTCCAGTATGTGTTTCATGACGCTCTGCTGGATTCTTTCTGTTTTGTTCGGCTCATTGTCTGCACGCTCAGTAGCTTTATCGAATCGGCCTGCTTACGCTGCCAGGGGAACATCCGCTTGCTCAGCCAGGCCAGTATCAGATCCGTGGTCAAACCGATAATGCCGATGATCATGATGGCGGCAAACACGTTGTCGAAATTCTTGTAACGTGCCTGTTGTGTTATAAACCAGGTTATCCCTGAACTGGCACCGATCAACTCGGCAACGATCAGGTAGGTCCATGCCCAGCCGAGCAGGATACGCAGATCACTGGTACAGGTCGGCAATATTCCCGGGATGACTACTTTTAATAACAATGCCTTGTTTTTTTGCCCCAGCGTCTGCGCCGCTTCAAGCAAAGAAGGATCCAGCTTGCGTGTTGTGTTGGAGACAATCAGCACCTGCTGAAAGAAGGTACCGATAAATATTATGGCGATCTTGGGTGCTTCATGTATACCCAGGATGGCAACCGCCAGCGCGCCAAAGGCCGGCGCAGGCAGGTAACGAAAAAATTCTATAAAAGGTTCGAACAGGCGGGAGAAAAAATCATAGGTGCCCGCAAGAATACCGAGGGCACACCAATCACGGAGATAAAAAAAAGCCCCAGAATATCACCTGGATACTCCCACAGGCTTTCATGTAACCATTTTTCCGTACGCCGTTTCGGTTCCGTGGTAAATGCGGTGTAAAAAGCCATCGCGACTTCATGTGGCGCCGGCAGATATATCGGGTTGGCCGGACTGCCCTGGGCAATGCTTCCCGCTGCTTCAGCCTTAAGCTTTCCCCCTCGAACAACTCTCTATCTACCAGCATGCCCGCCTGAAATAGCTGACAGCACCCGGGTCGCTGATCTCGACCTTGCGGTGCCATATACAGGGCACATAGCTGAACAGGCTCCAGAGCAGAGCGGCAGCATAAAACTCATCACCGTTACAACAGTCGCGATTTTGGCGGGAGTTCTTTGCGTACTGCAAACCATTGCCTTGCGTACTTTCTACTCATCTGCCGTGCCTGCGCCGGTGCCGGTAATTTTCAGCTCTTTCATCAGCGAAGGATCAATGTAGGCATCGATGTTTTCTGGCTTTTCATAAACCTTGTTGGCTACGTTAAAGTCATCAGAAATTTTTGATGAGCCGTAGATTGATTTAAATCCCTCTCCCTTGACCATGAAGGCCTTGGCATCTTCCAGTGACAAAATGTTTGTACCATCGATGAAAGACTTGTATTCAGCAGGTTCAAGTCCAACTCGTGCTGCCATGATTTTCACGGCATCTTCGGTGGTTTTCGGATCTTTAAGATAAGCCACTGCCCGGTACCAGACCTTTAAGACTTTCTTCCAGTCGTCGCGGCGTGCGGCAAGACTTTCCGGTGTAACACTTAATACGTCATAGATAAGACCCGGCTCATCTGCGCTGGTATAAATAGGCTTGGATCCAGGTACCATTTTCAGTGCCTGACCGGAATTTGGCTGCCACGCAACAATTGCGTCTACCTCACCGGAAGCAAGCACCTGTGGCGTTTCGTTGGTTGGAGCATTGACAAGTTCAACATCAGCTTCTGTCATGCCATTCTTTTCAAGTCCATTAAGTAACAACAGGTGGCTGACGAAACCAATCTCAACACCTACTTTTTTTCCCTTCAGCGCTTTTATCGAATCAACTCCGGGACCACCCACAACCATGTCGTTACCATTGCTGTAATCGTTGATCAGGATCATGACACTCCTCGCACCTGTAGCACCTGTTACCAGGGCATCTCCGTTGGTCATGCTAACCGCATCCAGTTTGCCAGCCGCATAAGCATCCATAGAGGCAACGTAGTCAAACCATTCAAACGTGACATCAACCCCTTCCTCCTTGAACCACTGCTTGTCAATGGCAATTTCCCAGGCTACCCATCCAGGCCAGTCACTGTAGCCAATTTTCAAAGGTTCCGCGGCATGCGCCATAGCATTGATTGCCAGCGAAAAGAGCAAGCCGGTAAAGACACGTTTCAATAAAGTTTTCATTTACATCCCCTAGTATTACGATTTTTGAAGAAAGTATTACCAGACTTCGCAATATCCAAGCCAAACAATGCAAGTCATTAATAAATATGTTCTTTTTACAATTCACAGAATTTTGACAGCTAACTGCCCCAGGCAAATCGCACCATCAGGGTTCGGCTGCCCTGCTTACTGCTCCAAACAGGTGCATCTGTTTTAGTCGTTATGCAAATCAACCTGATGCGATAGAATGCGCCGCATGTTGCAATTCAATCATCTCAGTATCCGTCGCGGTGCCAACCAACTGTTTGCCGACGCAACCTTCAACATTCACCCTGGCCAGAAAGTCGGCATCACCGGCGCCAACGGCACCGGCAAGTCCAGCCTGTTCGCCTTAATCCGTGGCGAACTGGGCGCTGATGAAGGTGAATGTTTGCGACCGGCAAACTGGCTGATTGCCCACGTTGCCCAGCAGACACCCCAGGATGAGCGTGCAGCCATCGAATATGTACTTGATGGGGATGAAGAGTTCCGCTTGATTCAACAACAGATAGCCGAAGCCGAGCAGAATCACGAAGGTGAAAAACTCGCCACCCTGCATGCCCAGCTGGAAAATATCGGCGGCTACCAGGCACGCAGTAAAGCCGCACGCCTGCTGCATGGCCTGGGCTTTAATACGCAACAGGAAAACCTGCCGGTTAACAGTTTTTCCGGCGGCTGGCGCATGCGTCTTAATCTTGCCAAGGCATTGATGTGTCGTTCTGATTTGCTGTTACTTGATGAACCCACCAACCATCTTGACCTGGATGCAGTCATCTGGCTGGAAGACTGGCTGCAAAGTTATACAGGTACGTTGTTACTTATCTCGCATGACCGCGATTTCCTCGACAAGGTTTGTAAGCAGATTGCCCATATTGAACATCAGCAGATCACGCTGTACTCAAGCAACTACAGCGGCTTTGAAAAAATCCGGGCTGCCAAGCTGGCCAACCAGCAGGCTGAACATGAAAAGCAGCAGCGCGAGATCGCCCACATACAGCATTACGTTGATCGCTTTCGGGCAAAGGCCACCAAGGCCAAGCAGGCGCAAAGCCGCTTAAAGGCGCTTGAACGTATGCAGCTGATAGCACCTGCCCATGTTGACTCACCGTTTCATTTTGCATTCCGGGAAGCAGAAAAATACCCCAACCCTTTACTGAAGCTCGACCAGGTATCGCTGGGGTATGCAAACAAAAGCGTATTACAGCAGATAATATTGACCTTAAGCCCCGGTGATCGTATTGGCCTGCTTGGACCCAATGGTGCTGGCAAAAGCACACTGATCAAGGCATTCGCCGGCGAACTCAATCCTGCAAGTGGACAAATCCTCACCGCCCAGGATTTAAAGATTGGCTACTTTGCCCAACACCAGGTAGAACAGTTACACCCCGAGCATACCCCTCTCGAGCATTTGCAACAGCTGGACCCCAGGGCCACTGAGCAGCAGTTACGCAATTTTCTCGGTGGTTTTGGTTTCAGCAATGACAAGGCACTGGCGAAAACCGCGCCCTTTTCCGGCGGGGAAAAAGCCCGCCTGGCATTGGCCCTGATTGTTTATCAGCGTCCTAATCTGTTATTACTCGATGAACCAACCAACCATCTCGACATTGAAATGCGCCAGGCCCTTGCCCTCGCCTTACAGGACTTCACCGGTGCCATGGTGATTGTCTCGCATGATCGTCACCTGCTGCGCGTCAGCTGTGACCGCTTGTGGATCGTGATGCATGGCAAGGTCGATGATTTTACTGAGTCACTGGATGACTATCCGCGCTGGCTTATGCAGCAACAAAATATTAACGGCACAACAGCAGCCGATAACCGGCAGGGCGAGCACACTGCCGCCGCACGCAAGGAACGCAAACGGCTTGAAGCTGAACAACGCAAAAAGCTCCAGCCCCTGCAAAACAGGTTGAAGAAGACTGAACAGGCCATCAGTGAGTTAAGTTCTCAACAGCAGTTACTTGAAGAGGAACTGGCAGATACCCGTCTTTATGAAAAAGACAACAAGGAATTGCTGCAGAAAAAACTGCAACAAAAGCAAACAGTTGATCGTGAACTGGAAGACCAGGAATACCTCTGGCTGGAAATCTCGGAAGAAATCGAGACAATGACCAGTATTGAATCCGGTTAATCCTAGTAAGCCGGCATGCCCGGCATTTATTGCATAATGCGCTTTAGTCTCTGCCTGACTTCTTCAAGTCCCATTTCCCGTAACAAGGAGATATTGCGCTCAGGAATTTTCTCCGGATCAGGGTAATGCTTTACTGCCTGCTCCAGGCTGGCTTCACGAATCAGGTGGAACATCGGATAGGGGGAACGGTTGGTGTAATTGGATGGATCGTCTTCAGCTACCCCTTCGAAACAATAGTCAGGATGAAAACTGGCTATCTGAATTTGCCCTTCAAGACCGGTCTCAACAATGACATGCTCAAGCAGATCCAGAAAGTCGAGGTATTCATTAAATTGTGACAGTGACTGGTCAACTACTACCAGCGTGGTCTCAACTTCTCTGGCATCGGAGTGATAAAGCTGGTCCAGTTCTTCCAGCACAAAGCGAAACAGGGTATCGCTATCCGTTGCATGCGTCGCAATAATCCTGATGCGGCCCTGTTCAAATGGATATTTTGCAAACGGACACAGGTCCAGCTTAATAACCCAGTCTTTCAACCAGCGTTCGGTTTGTTCAATGGATGTTACGGTCATGTATCAATTACCCGGACCACGTCACCTACAGACAGGCTGCCAGTCGCATCATGTAACAGGTTCTGCCCGAAGTAGACCTTGTTTCCCTGCCTGCGATAAGTAGCCAGGGTCTTTAATGGCTCTACGCCCTTCTCAGCGGTTTCCGGATTAACCGTTGTGATGACACAACGAGAACAGGGCTTAACCACGCGGAAACGAATATCGCCTATCTGCATCTGTTTCCAGCTGTCTTCTGCAAACGCTTCCACCCCTTCTATTAAAAGATTTGGCCTGAAGCGCTTCACATCCATGATGCTGCATGGATCATCTATTTTCCGGTTGAGGTCATCAATGGAAGCCTGGCTTAATAACAGAAAAGGAAAACCATCCGAAAAGCCTGTCTGGTCCGATGCTGTAGCATACTCCGGGTCAACTTTTCGAACCGCTTCATCCGGCATACACACCAACTGTACCCGGGTACCCAGAAAGTCAGACAACCAGTTATCAGCAACATCGCTGACTCTGTAAGCATTTAAATTATCGGCCCAGACTTTTACCGGTATTTGCTGATCACTGTGTTTTCCGTATGACAGTAATAACGGAGCCTGCGATGCGACGCTGAGCTCAACCCCACCGGGTTGCAATACCACATTGATCAATGCCATTGCCGGGAGCCGCCGCTGACTGAGAAAGTCACCCTGTTTATCTACCAGCATCCAGTGACGATCCCAGGCAAAACCCCGGTTATCGATAAGCGCCTGCTCCAGCTTTACACCCGGCAGGGATTTAACCGGGTAAACCCAGATCTGGCTAAGCCGCATAATGACCTCTTTAGTGATAAATATTCCGGATCAAGTCACGAAATAAAAAAAATTCCTAAACTTCGTGTGATTTCAGTCGATGATAAAGGGACAATAACAAGGAGGAATTAAAATGGAAATCGCCCCTTACCTAAAACTTATGGTGCAGAAGAACGGTTCTGATCTTTTTTTCAGTACCGGCGCCGCACCTCATATGAAAGCCGAAGGCCGTACCATGCCTATTGGTGATCAACGTTTGCAGCCGGGCAAGGTCCGCGAACTGGCCTATTCGATCATGACGGATGACCAGAAAGCCGAATTTGAAAATACCATGGAATGCAATCTCGCCATCACGGTCGGCGGGCTGGGACGTTTCCGTGTCAATGTCTTCAGGCAGCGTGGCGACGTAGCGATGGTGATGCGTTACATCAAGGGTAATATTCCCAGTATCGAAGATCTGCACCTCCCTCCTATCCTTAAAGAATTAATCATGGAGCCTCGCGGCCTGGTTTTGGTGGTTGGTTCAACCGGTTCAGGCAAGTCCACCACGCTGGCTTCCATGATTGATCATCGCAATACCAATTCTACCGGCCACATACTGACTATTGAAGACCCGATTGAATTTTTACATACCCATAAAAAATCCGTTGTCGACCAGCGTGAAGTCGGCCTGGACACGCTTTCATTTGAAAATGCCCTGCATAATGCCCTGCGTGAAGCACCCGACGTGATCCTGATTGGTGAAATCAGGGATGCACAAACCATGCAGCATGCCACCGCTTATGCAGAAACCGGCCACCTGTGTCTTGCCACCCTGCATGCCAACAACGCTAACCAGGCGATTGACCGTATCATCAATTTCTTTCCTGATTCGGCCCACCGCCAGTTATACAATGACCTGTCCTTGAACCTGAAAGCAGTCGTTTCCCAGCGCCTGGTCAAGGGCGTTGACGGCTCCCGTCGACCAGCTGTCGAAGTTTTGTTGCTCACCAGCTTTATCTCTGAACTGATCCAGAAAGGTGATATCCACTCTATCAAGGAAGCCATGGAACAAGGCAAGGAACTGGGTATGCAAACCTTCGATTCAGCGCTGTATGACCTTTACACGCAGAAAGAGATCACTCTGGAAGAAGCTCTGAAAAATGCTGATTCACGCAATAACCTGTCATTGAAAATCCGGCTTAATGAAGGCAGTGCAGATGAAACCAGCTCACCATCTGGCCTGCATGAAATCAGTTTTGATGACGAAGACTAGAAACGATATTTTAGGAATCTAAATTCTGAAAAATTTGGCTTACCGTATGAGATGAGCTATTTAGTTTAGGGTAGTATCATAATAATCATACGGAGGACGTCATGTATAACCACCGCTCGGATATCCTGATCCATATTGGCGAAACCCTGGACGATGATCATATCCATAACCTGGAAAAGCAGTTAAGTTTTGAAGATGGCGTTTACAGTGCCTGTGTGAATGAAAAAGCACGTCACCTGATGCTGGTGGACTATGATCCCGAATCAGTACAGGCAACGACAATACTCCAGCAAGTCAAACAGGCCGGCCTGCACGCTGAGCTTATTGGCCTTTAATCACTGAAAACACAGGGTCTGTTTCGAACAGACCCTGACTAGTTTCGCCACCTCTTTCTCTAAGTCCAATATAAAAGATACAATAGCCATTACCTTGCATTAAACCCGTTTGGCCATGACTGATGGATTCCCCTGTAAACTGCTGGATTTACAAAAGTCCCAAAAAAGAAGAAATGTATCTGTATATCAAGGTGCAGGACTGTTTTGACGCTGTGCCGGAAGCCCTGTTAAGCCGTTTTGGCAACCCGGTTTTTGTGATGCAGCTGGTTTTGACAGCTGGCAGAAAACTGGCCCGGGAAGACATCCACACAGTGTTGAATAACCTGCAGCAACAGGGTTTTCATTTACAGATGCCGCCGGAACTCAAACCTGATATTTATCACGGCAACCAGGACTGAAAGGACCTATTATTCCCCACTATGAATATTTTCCGATTTACCGTAATTGGCCTGTTTGTCCTGCTTCTTCTGTTCATGTTTGCCATTCCCAAGCCTGAAATACAACAGGAATTGAAAAATGCCGAGCTCCCCTGGAACATTACCCTGCATGAAGATGGCAGTACGGAAGTTTTCAGCCTGCGCTTTGGCACAAACACTTTGCAGGATGCGATCACGCGGTTCCAGGAGCCAGAGGATATTGCGATCTATCGCGGCGATGACAGCAGCAGTCTTGAAGCCTATTTTGGTACCGTCAACATTGGTCCTTTACAGGCCAAACTGGTGTTAACACTGGCAGCCACGCCCGAAGACATTACATCTATTCTGGCACGAGCCAAGGGTCTGGCAATGTCTGGCAGCGAAGACCGAAAAATCGAACTGGATAATGAGGATAAATACCTTGCCCTGGACAAAAAATTTACCGGCATAACTTTTATCCCAAAATATTCGGGGCTGGATAGCGAGTTTTTCAAACAGCGTTTTGGCGTACCAGAAGCCTGGTTAAGGCTTAGTGAGAGTGCCGTACAGTACTTTTATCCGGATAAAGGTTTAAGCATTATCATTGATTCTGATGGCAAGGAAATTCTGCAATACAGTCACCCGGCAGATTTTACCGTTCCTGCAGATGCCGTTACTGAAATACAGGATAGCTGATCAGGCCGAACGAACGATTTCATCCATGCGCTGCCTGGCAGCAGTAAATGCATCAGCCTGGTTTTCATGCCTGACCATGATTTCAACCAGTTCATAAGCAAGCTGGCGATGAGCTTCATCCAGATCGCGTAATTTATCGAGTTTAAACAGGCAACCACTCTTTTCATATGCCAGTGTATTGACCAGCGCATACAGAATAAGCGCAGCCGCTGAATGTGGCTCTTTTTTGATAACATCGATTACTGCTGACAGGGTAGTCTCAGTCTGGCTCTGGTTACTCATGTCAAAAAAAGTGCAAATGAATTTAAAGCAATATACTTAAGATATCGTTTAATAGAGCAGAAAGCGACTGAACAATCATTCAGCCGCCTGCTGCGAAATGGTCAGGCAGCGTCTGTTTTTAAAATTTCTTTTATGGAACAGGCTGCCGCAAATGTTGTTGGATCATTGCTCAACGGCTCACAACGTATGATTTCTATCTCTGCTGACAGTGGGGGGGTAATATTTTTACCAGGTAGAATTGATACGGTACCGACACTTCCGGAAGGAATTTTTGTATCAACCCACAGCAGTACGCCAGTGGCACTCAGGTCTTTTACTATTGCCGACAGCGGCTCTATTCCATCCAACTCGATACGTGCAGCGCAATCCACTTCCATACGTATGTAATCACGCTTCTCTATATACTCCAACATATTGCAAGACTCCTCAAACTTCTTAAGGGGTCTCTCGCTCATTTTTGGTGTCACCCAGATCAATTGTGGCATAAAAATAAAATTAATCGACTAAAATTGATCAAGCCGAGAAATAAGTTCCTGATAAAATACCTTCTATAATCATCTGTTATAACGACTTTTTGATTAAATTAATCACTCGCGCCATGCTTGATCACGATAGAGATATATTCAGCACCAATCCACCTTTCCTGGTGTTATATGCAAACAACAACTGGAAAGTCGCTGTAGAATTGCGCCCACACCCCCAGGGAATTGCTTTTATTGAGCCATTTTCAGATGGCTCAAATGATTCAGCAATTATTGTTCCCGGCTCACCCTGGCATGTCGGTGATAATGTCTGGGAATTCGATTATGCCACCCAGGTTATGACCCTCGACCACCCCAACTATCACAAACACCCAGCCTGGCAGCTCTGGCTATACTGGTTGCAACACCAGGCAGAAGACCGGGAATTATCACCACACTAGTCACGATATATCACGTTTAACGCGAATGTGCGCGTCCAGACGACATACCAAAAGCCACTAAAAACAATCAACCTATTGTTTTTATTTAATATTTAACAAATGGCACGGCAATTGTAGATACCTGTTTAAACGGTTTAATCAGGAAAACTACAATGACAACCCTGCTGGAAAGTGTGCAAACGTTATTTCTTTCAGATAATCGCCGTCGATTTATCTTAAGTATCATTGCCGTATTCATCTGGATTATGGCAATTACCCTGACTATTCTGTCCGGTTCATTTGCCATCCCTTTCGGGGATTACATCATCACAGTTTTACTGGCTTTTTCTGCATTGATGGCAATGATTTCCACACCAAGAATAGCTTCGGCTGCCAACAGCGAAAACCCTGAACCGGATACAGGTCATCCTGCCAATCACTGATTTTTCCTCCTCCGTGTGATGTCTTTGCCCCGAACCCTGGTTCGGGGTTTTTTTATCCCTGCAGTTCGTTGCTTACTCTTTACTGGTGTTTAACGCATGGATATGCCAACATTTTCTGAAAACAAAAAACTGAAAATGCCATGTCCGAACCACAGCCAGACCCCATACTGATCGTTGATGATAACCCAACCAATCTACAGGTCCTGACGCAGACTCTCGAAGATCTTGATTTTCCAATTGTTATGGCCAGTTCCGGCAACGAGGCTATCCAGGCAGCAGCCAGACAAAAACCGGCACTGATTCTTCTCGACATCATGATGCCCGACAAGGATGGCTATGAAACCCTGGATGAATTACGGCAAAACACTGAACTGCAGGAAACACCCGTTATTTTCCTGTCAGCCCTGGATGACCTTGAATACAAGGTTAAAGGACTTTCACTCGGCGCCGTCGATTACATAACCAAGCCTTTTCAGATTGGGGAAGTGCTCGCACGAGTCGAAACCCACCTGACCATCAGCCGCCTGAAAACAGAACTGGCTGAACGAAATGCGCAACTGGCTTCCACCAATGAATATATCCTCGAAGCCGTTGCCGAAGGCATTTATGGTCTCGACCAGGAAGGCCACATCACTTTTGCCAATCCCGCCGCCAGCAGGTTAACAGGCTATAAAACTGAAGAATTACTGGGAAAATCTGTTTTTGATTTACATTTTTATGCCCGTTGGGACGGCAGTCGTTATCCGCCTGAAGCCAACAAAATATACCAAACCCTGCATGAAAAAGTCATGATGCAGGATGATACAAACGTGATGTGGCGCAAGACTGGTGATCATTTTGCTGTCGAGTTCACCTGCGCCCCCTGTTCAATAAATCATCACTACGAAGGCGCTGTGCTCGCTTTTCAGGATATCACCCAGAGAAAACGCCAGGAAAATACATTAAAACAGGCGCTCACCGAAGTAGAAAAGCTCAAGGAAAAACTTCAGGCCGAAAACACCTATCTGCAAAACCAGATCCGCTCGGAAGGTCAATTCAAAGACATCGTCGGACAAAGCAAGCCATTACTGGATTTACTGGATGATGTTGAGCAGGTCGCCGCAACCAGCAGTACCGTATTAATTCTGGGCGAATCCGGCACCGGTAAAGAAGCTATTGCCCGGGCCATACATGATCACAGCCCACGCTCATCCAGACCACTGATTAAAATCAACTGTGGTGCCATTTCAGCAAACCTGATTGAAAGTGAACTTTTCGGGCATGAAAAAGGCTCTTTTACCGGCGCCCTGAAACAACGCACCGGCTATTTCGAACTGGCTGATGGCGGCACGATTTTTCTTGATGAAGTTGGTGAACTTCCTGCCGAAGCACAGGTAAAACTGTTACGCGTTCTACAGGAACAGGAATTCAGCCGCGTTGGCAGCGAGGAAACCATAAAAGTGGACGTACGTGTCATAGCCGCCACCAACAAGGACCTGTCAGCCATGGTTGATAAAGGCGACTTCCGTATGGACCTGTTTTATCGACTTAACGTGTTCCCCTTGACCATACCACCATTGCGTGACCGCAAGGAAGATATCCCGCTACTGGCAAATCGATTTCTGACCGACCAGAACCAGCAGCTCGGCAAGCAACTTGAAAGCATTGCCCCTGAAAGCATGCAATTACTGCTGGACTACCACTGGCCAGGTAATATCCGTGAATTACAGAACGTGATTGAACGCGCCGCAATTCTTAGCAGTGGCCAGAAACTGGCGATCAAAAGCACCCTGATCACCTCAGGCTCCCATTCCACCATGAAGAACAGCGAGGCTGGTGGTAGTACCGGGCAGGATAGTTCATCCAGCGACAAAGAGGTTCTCAGCCTGACCGAAATGGAAAAACAGCATGTCATCAGGGTGCTTGAAAAATGTCACTGGATGATCGCCGGAAAAGGTGGTGCCGCAGAAAAACTTGACCTTCCAGCCAGTACTTTGCGCTCAAAAATGAAAAAACTTGGCATTCAGAGGCCAAAATAGCGTTACAATACAGCTACATTAATACATTACCATTCAAGGTATTACTTAAATACCCATTGTCGGGAGGAGACAATGAAGCAGTCAAATCGTGTTATCGCCATCTCAGCTTTCCTGATGCTCGCCATCAGCAGCACGGTCATGCAGACAGTTGCGGACACCGCAAAGCCTGGCGTCCTGATTACCAAGGAAGAACAGGACCAGCACATTGAAAAAATGAAAACGATGACTGCCGAAGAAAAAGCACGGTACCGTAACGAACAGTACGAGATTCTTCGTAAGAAAGCGGCAAGCATCGGTTACACGATGCCCGATACCCCTCCCTGGTCAGAAGCAGAAAAAACGGCAACAGAGCAACAAGCCAAAGCTGAAGAACCACAGAAAACAACTGCCAAAAGAAATGCCAGGGCCAACGAAACTCCAGTAGATAGCCGTCACATGAGACAACTGGAAAAATACCGCAAGGCAGCAGCTGAAAAGCGTAAAGCCATGCATGAGCGCCTCGAAAAACAAAGACAGTCAATCCAGGAACGCATTGCCAGACTGGTTGAACAGAATGCTGTCAAACCGGTACCGGAACAGCCAAGGTATACACCACCAGCTTATATACCCGCGCCACCTCCTCCGGCTCCAGCTTACCCGGGGTATTACATGCCACCACAACGATGGGCCCCGGATCCATATTATCCCAGTTACTACTATTAATCTGTGATAACAGGCTTATTGGCCTGGTTTAAAAGTTCACATGCCTGCTGACGTGTCAGGTATTTCCAGGGTAATGGAAACAATCCAGGTACCCGCCGGGTATATTCCTGATAAACCGGACCATGGTATACGCTCAATTTTTTCTCCTCAAGGCGTGAGCCGATCACGATATAAATCGTGATCATGCTGGCACTTAATAGAAATCCTGCATCCATATCTCTCGACCAGATCAACAACAGACCAAGAAAATACCAGGGATGTCGTACGTAACGGTGTAATGGTGATATATGGAAGCTTTCCTGGTCTTCAACCTGACGGATATTTTCCCTGAGCTGCTTTAAACCAAGAAACTCGCCGCTATCGTAATACCTGACTGACCATAAAAAACCGGCTATCACCAGCAATGCGATGACATGAGGCAACCATTGCAGATAACCGGTCCACTCAATCAACGGTTCGCCCCGCTGCGAATAAAGCAACCACAAGGGAATGATCAGCAGCACGAGTGCGACGATATTAAACGCAATGCGATACCAGGGTAACAACGCAGGCAGGCGCGATTCCAGCCAACGCTTGGATCCCAGTGATGCAAAAAACGAATGCATGAGGAAATACAACAGCCAGGCTACTGACAGGCCCAACAAATGACTGGAGCTGGACATCGCTTATTTTGCAGAAGCTGTATGCATCAGATTATTAATACGCTTCACGTAAAAACGTGTTTCACCCGGAGCATAATCAGAGACCTGCTCCCACTGCTTGATATCACCATGCTTTTTTGTGGCACGTTTATAAGCCTTTAACACCGTGCCCAGTCCGGCATTATAGGATGCAAATGAGAATGACAGTCTTTCGCTGGTTGAGATGGTTTTTTTCTTTTTCCACTTACGATACAACATCCGGTCATAAAATATGCCGGCCGCTATATTCCAGCGTGGCTCATCAGTTTTGGGAATGTGCGGATTTTTTTTCAGAATCTCGTCATAGGTAGCCGGCATGATTTGCATAATACCCTTGGCACCGACATGACTCCTGGCTTTGGGATTAAGATTGGACTCGGCAATCCCCTGCGCTTTGAACCAGTGCCAGTCAACATGCGGTCCAAAATAATGCTTTGCATATTTTTTGAAATAAACATCAAACTCATCTGTCCACTGTTCATGCTTGACGTGTTTATCAGCTTCCAGAGAGAAAGCAAAAACCGCAACCGGCAACAGCAGCGTGCTTAATAATGTCAGCACATGCCTCATTGCAGGCATTAATTAAGCCCCAGACCTATTACCAGACCCAGCGCTGTTCCAATCCCGATAAAAATCCCCATCATCATCAGACCGACGGCGACGTTGCCCTCCGCGAGCTTGTCCTGGATACTGAAACTGACGATATGGCCGAAAACCCGACATCCCATCCACATAAAAAATATCGTCATTACACCGCCTATAAAGGCGTAAAGGAAATTAAGCACTATCGGGTCTAGCAAATCGGTCATAAAAAACCCCTTTGGTATTTCTTAAATTTATTTTTATCACTTGATAATAGTCGAGTATTACGGCTATTTCATGTCGCGATGCTGTTTGATTTTTTCGTAGGCCATTTTGATCTCATGGGTTTTCTGGCTGGCAATTTTCATCATTTCTTCTGGAAGCCCTTTTGCCACCAGCTTGTCTGGATGATGCTGACTCATTAAACGCCTGTAGGCTTTTTTAACTTCGCGGTCAGCAGTCTGTGCATTCACATTAAGAATGGCATAGGCATCCTTTAATGTCATTTCCTGGCTCGCTCCACTGGCTGCACTGCCACGATGACGCTCGGCCCTGACGCGCTGTTCCAGCTGTTTGAAAACAATTTCAGAAAACCCCAGGCGTGCACAAATGTGTTTTAACAGCGACAGCTCGGATGAGTCCAGAGTACCATCAGCATAAGCCGCCTGCAGCTGGATCTCGATAAACATCTGCATCAATGTCTGACGCCGATGGCATTCGTAACGGAATTGCTCGAGCACATCATCAAGCGGAAACTGTTCCTGCTTCCCTTCTGTAAACAGACGCCTGGCAGTTTTCCGCATCTGATCATCAAGATCCATCTCCCGCATGACCGCTTCTGCCATACGAATCTCCTCGGCAGAGACCCGGCCATCAGCCTTGGCTACCGCCCCCATTACGCTGAAGCTGGCAGTAAAAAAAGCCATTTGCACACGTTGCTGCTCACCCGGGTTCAACGTATCTTCGGACAGCCCACTTATGCCTTTATCAAAATTATGCCCGAGCGCGGCACCGAGAATTGCGCCCAATGGTCCACCCAGCATAAAACCGAATGCACCTCCTACCAGTTTCCCCCACCAACTCATTTAATCTCTCCATATAAATGCAAATCGAGGAACAGCTTACAAAAGATCAAACTATTTACCATGCAAATACTCTTTATCGCGAAACGAACTTACCCAGTGCGGACGATAACCCACCAATAACGTCATAAACCAGCCATTTAAAACAGCCTCGGGAAAAGACATTAATGGAAAGTAAACCAGGTAGGTATCCCACAAGGTGCCAAAGCCCGCCAGACCTGTAAATGAAAGCATCAAGCTGGCTAATACACCAGAGAGCAGGATTGATATGCCTCCAGACAAAAATGCGTTCAGGTAAATATAAATAAAAAAATGTTTGGGCATCCAGGACCGAATCAGCACCAGCGCAAACTGGCTAAAAGTAACCGGCACCAATACAACCGTCAGCATATTCAAACTAAAACCTGACCAGGAGCCAAGACCGGCCAGGCTGATGCCAGCCAGCGCCAGCGCTCCACCAATTACCGCAAATGACCAACCAAACATCAAGGTCAGCGTTGTCATAAAGATCAGATGAAATTGAACGCCCTGAAAAACCTCGGTTCTGAGAGTCCACATCACCATCAGGGCAACACAACTACCCAGAAAAACATGCAACTGCTCCCTGTTCTGCAGGCGTTTCCAGGGCGCAAGCCTGACTGCCAGCAATAAGCCAACCAGTGACAGTAAACCTGTTAGCAACAGATAAACTGACGAAAATAATTCACCATCAAGCTCCATAGATACCCTATTCCAGCAAAACCCATTAACCTGGAAACACATTAAACAGAATAATGAGTTTATTATTTTAAATTCCAGCCCGTTCTTAGTGCATGACATATATCACGGATTTAACCGATTCCCACGCAAATAAACCCTGAAAGAAAAGGGGCAAGATAGCTGGTAATAAATATTTTTTTATTTTACTGTAAAGTACAAGCGGTATTTGCCGATACGCTTAAGTAAGACCAGACTGGAATTAATCTGATCTGTTTAACCAGGAGGCTTTAATGGAAAACGTTTACGACATGGTTTCCGGCCAGTTCATCGAAGATGAATCAAGATCGCAAACTGAACAACAGACCTCGTACTCCGCAGTAAATTACGGAGCATTAAACCTGCAGTTACAGACTGTAGAAAACAGTTACACATTAAAAAAACACGCTTTACCCGCAGATCTCGCCTACCAGTCATTTCTACTGACTGAATAGCCGCGACAATATCTGCCCCGCAAACGGCACCTTCTTTATTTAACAGGTGCGGTGTCTGCTTTACTCACTTCATTTTTCAGCAGGTAAACCGCCCGACCATCAACAACGAGATCCTCTGGCTGCAAAGCATTACCCGCGCACGGTCCCCTGACGCAATAACCCGAGTCGATTTCAAACAGGGCACCATGTAATGCACACTGAATAAAACGATTTTCAAAATCCAGAAACTGATCAGGCTTCCATTCAAGTGGCGCCCCAGTATGAGGACATTGGTTTTTATACGCATGCAATTGCCCCTGCCGGCGTACAATAAAAACAGTTACACTTTCACCTTCAGACAATATAAAGCCTTTACTGCCAGGGTCTGGCACGTCTTCCAGCTGACAGAGATATTGCCGTTCAGCAATCATTTCCTGAGCGCCTCATCAAGATGATCAAATCCTTGCAGACCACATTTAACTCCCGCCAGCCTGCAGGAAAATTCCAGTGCCTCTTCAACCTTTTCGTTTTTCAGGGTTGCATGAATAACAGCCGCGTTAAAAACATCGCCAGCACCCAGGGTGTCAATTACCTGTTCAGGTTGCCAGGCCGGTCGCTGAAAAAGCCTGCCCTGATTATCCATAGCCCAGGCACCAGCTTTACCCCAGGCACAGTAGACCGACTTTTCGACACCAGCATCACGCAGGGAATGGAAAAAAACTTTAATGCTACCCTGGTGCGTCTCACGCACGTAAGCTCGTGAAAACATCAGCAATGCAGGCAATGCAAACAATTGCTCGATATCTTGACGCGGTTTTTCCACCTCGAGAGAAAAGTTTTTATAGTTACGCTCGACAAGTGAATGCATCATCTGACCGAGGGCCGGCACATGCCTGCCTTCAAAATGAATCCAGTCATAGGCACTGACATCAATAGCCCTGAAATCCTCATAACTGAATTCATCAAGATCGCGATAATGAACAATCGTTCTACTGCCATTGCGGCTGTTTAGCGTAACGTAAGAAGTTGGCAGGCTTCCATTACTTATGGCAACTGCATCAATATTGACCTGAAATCGTTGCAAATCCTGCCTGACCCAGTCACTGGCAACATCGGTTGCCAACATACCCGCCCAACTGCAGTCATGTCCAAGCTGGGATAAGGTCACCAGTGTATTTGTCGCATTACCTCCACGAGACATGCGCTGAGCCGCTGCCCTGACTTCAGCATCTTCTTCCGGATAGCCATCAACAGTATTGACGATATCGAGCGTTGCTATACCTACACCAAGCACGCGCACGGATTAATCCCGGCGTATCTGGCCAGATAAACTTTCTTCTGAAGAGTGGTCAGGAATGATGATTTTCTCTTCAACTTCCTGAATTGCCTGAACCACCGGAACTGGAGCAGCAGCCTGTTTATCTATAATCATCTGCAGCAGTTCGCCCTTGCCGGAAGTAAAAGTCATGGCCTCCAGTGCAGCAAGCACTATTACGCCGCCAACAATAATGGACATCAAAGGGCGCCTGGAGAAAAACCCCGCGTTGGACGCCTTGATATCAAGCACCGGTACGGACTGCTCATAATCATCTTCGTCGTCAATATTCTCGGCCAGTATCTCTTCTACGCTTTCGGTTCTGGTTTCTTCAGCCGCAGCCTGCTGTTTTAACTCCTCAGCCTGCTGTTCAATCTGGCGACGCATCTCATCAATTGCTGCGTGAGCATCTTCCAGTTCATCCTCAAGTAATTGACAGGTATGCTGTGAATTCTGAAGTTCGTTTGAGCGGTCAGAAAGTGACTGGCTAAGTACTTCATGCTCCTGCCTGAGCACCTCGGTTTCAATGACATTGTCACTGTCTACAGTTTGAACCTGACTGGCCTGCTCTTCGAGTTGATCCTGCAAATCCTGCAAGTCCCTACGCGCCTGCTCTCTGACCATTTCGAGCTCCTGGCGTAAAGCCTCATACTCTTCAGGATCAGGCGCCGCATCGATAGTCTGAATCTGATCAACATACTGCTGCATCACAGCACGTAATTCAGCCGCATCAGCTGCAGCCTGGTCACGCGAACGCTCCATTTCCCGCAGCTGCGCGCGCATGCTGTTGAGGCGTTCCATCAGTACAGTCGATTCGCCGTCGCGCTTGGCACGCGTCAACAGTTTCTGAGAGAGCTCGTCGTTATCATCCTGCAATCTTTCACATTTTGAGGTAAGGCTTTCCAGTTGGTTTTTTGCAATAGCCAGGTCACGCTGAAGAGTAGCGATCTCGGCCTGTTGTTCAGCATCCGCAAGTTTTGCAGTGTTAATCACTTGATAATTTCTCGAATTAAAACGAAAGAGTTAGTCAGTTTGTGCGTGAGATGCTGACATTTCAGCAATTCTGTCCTTGAGGTCAGCGATTTCCAGTTGCAGCTCACTATTTTCCTGGTTGATCAGGGATAACTGGTTCCTGGCTTCTTCCAGGTCAAAACGTTGTTTATCACGATCTTCCGTAATACTGGCATTTAAAGCTTCGAGCTGGCTTATCTGGTTCAAAGCCTGCTGCAACTTGCCATCAAGGTCTCCAGTTTCATCCGCATCGCCAGAAGATTCGCCCTGATTAGCCAGCAATTCTTCATAATCTGATTCCAGCTGGTCTTTTTCCAGTTGCATTACGGTGAGCTCTTCCTTGAGTGTCGCAATATCTTTATCGCGTACCTGTAAATGCTTTTTGTTTTCTGCAGAAAGCGAATCGTACTGTTGCTTCAGCTTGTCATACACATCTTCTTCACTTTCCAGTTGCCCGGTGAGAGTGATTATCTCGCGCTCGAGCTTGATATTTTCTTTCTTTAGCTGCTCTATGTCTGCATTGCCAGAATCACCTGCGCCCTCACCCATACCCGCTTGAGTCTTTGATTCTTCGAGTTGCTGTTTAAGCGATTCGATTTCCAGCCTTAGCTCAGTTACCTCAGCAGAAGAAGTTTCAGCAGAAGGAGCTGCCGTTTCCACGACCGTTTCAGTTGATGACTCCAATTGTTCTTCACCAACCGATGCAGGTTCTTCGTTGGATGCCTGCCCACCCGCTTGCTGCACACTATCAAAGCCACCTTCAAGAATGCTGGCATTCAGACCATTTTCCATGAACAAAAATGCTGAAGCGATACTACGAGTGCCAGTCTGGCTGTAGACTACATAATGAATTTCGCTATGCAGACTGGGAAGCTGGAAACGCAATGTCGAATACGGCATGTTAATCGCACCCGGCATGTGCGCTTTTTCATAGGCTTCAGAGTCACGTATATCCAGCCAGAGACCGCCATCTTCAACCAGGGCACAGGCCTTCTCATAACTGACTGAATCAGACAGCGGATGTTTGACCAGCTCGATAAAGTCATCCCTTGCCAGCTTTAGCAAAACACCATCACTCAACATTTTAACGGATGAACTGCGCGGGCTGTTGGATAGCAGGGCATCCTCACCAAATGCCGCACCGGGCGCAAATCGATTCAACTCGATTTCTTCACCATTTTCATCTTTCTTGAGAACAACGGCATGCCCTCTGTGCAGCAGGTAATAATAGTCACCCTCCTCCCCTTCCCGGATGACATAATCATCAGCCTCCACAGGAAATTCATGCATACGCATCATCACGCCCTGCAAATTGGCAGCGGGTATATTCTGCATAACGCGGGATTGCAGTAACTGGGTCATCCAGTCGGCATCTTCATCTTCGGCAAGTTCATCTTCGACCTGGTAGTCAGCAGACTCGTTCTGCGCCAGCGCTTCACTGAGCATACGACTGTCAATTCGAACCACTTCAGACTTGGCAAGTGACTTGGCAGTAAATTGTCTTGGTAATTGATGTGCAATAGGGAAGCGGGCGGTTGCCGATGATGACTCGACAAGGTCCACCTGGGCGTTACCGGAAAACAGCCCGATACGGCCTGACAATAGATAGATGTTCAGGTTGTCGACATCACCTTCATTAAATAGCTGCTCACCCTTTTTAATCACTTCGATATCAACACGCTCAAGTAATGACTTAAGCGCAGCATCGCTTAGCGTATTCAGGGGAACCAGCTGCGCAAGCTGTGAATACTCCCTGTTCTCAGCAGTTACTGGCATATCCTATATTCTCTTCTTGTTTGTTTTCCGCTCATTCAACTTAGATCAGGTGAATTATTGAGTATCATTATTTTATACATTCATGATACTGCTTATCGGCATTCCCCAAAAAAAATTAAACCTTATTTTCTATTTAACAGACAATGTCAGCAGCAGAAATAAAAAAAAGGACTTTTTATGTCTGGAGCGTCACTAAAATACTAATTTTTTGTTAAAAAAACTCATTTTTTTTAATTTTATATGATATGTTTCGATTGCAATTAACAGGCATTTATCAGGTAAAGACAGGATTTCCAGGCGATAGATGACCAATATATTAATAAAACGTTAATGTTACCAACCTCAGGAGCCCGCATATGGCTGTAAAGAAAAAAGCCTCCAAGAAAACCGTTGCAAAAAAAGTAGCAGCAGCGCCAAGACCCAAGTCGATTGGCACGCGTCAAACCAAATCACAAATTATCCAGGAAATAGCAGACAGCACTGGCCTGACCAAAAAAGATGTATCTGCTGTTTTTGCCAACCTTGGCGAGTTAATTCAACGCCACATGCAGAAGCGTGGTTCTGGAGAATTCCAGATTCCGGATACTGGCGTTAAAATTCGCCGCGTCAAGAAACCTGCACGCAAAGCCCGCATGGGTCGTAACCCTGCTACAGGTGAAGAGATCAAGATTGCAGCCAAACCAGCACATACTGTTGTCAAGGTTCTGGCACTTAAAGCTTTAAAAGATACGATTAACATTTAATCTGCTATCTCTTGGTTTGACACTAAAAAGGCATTGCATTCGCAATGCCTTTTTTTATGAACATCTATTATCACCCGCTGTCAGTATAATCAGATCTGTTTAGTCGATTCAGGATTTTTTATTTTGTCACCCGCAGACCATTACCAGCACAAGCTAGGAAAAGGCATGATAGTCATAGCCTGGCTGCTGTTGCTGGGGTTGCTGACACTGCTGTTTTCCAATTTCCTCGAACAGCAGGATTTTCCCAACCAGTCAATCGAAACCAGCGATTCAGGGAATGGCCCGCAAACCGGTAATACTTAAAATGAACCGGTCCGGTCACTATGTGGCACCAGGAAAGATCAACCAGGTAGCCGTTACTTTTTTGCTCGATACCGGTGCCACCGACGTAGCCATTCCGGAAAACCTGGCTAAAAGAATGAACCTGAAAAAAGGCAATCGCACCATGAGCCAGACAGCCAATGGGATTGTGCGTAGTTACTCGACCGTCATTGACGAGATCAGCCTGGGCGGCATTGAGCTGTATAACATCAAAGCCACTATTTTTCCCGGCATGCCCGGTGGTGAAGTACTGTTAGGCATGAGCTTCCTCAGGCACCTTGAAATGATTCAGAAGGGCAACATTCTCACCTTGAAGAAATAAAAAGCCCCGCTACCTGGCGGGGCCTTACATCTGCAATTAATGACTGGTTAGTGCCGGTAATACTGCGGCACTCTTGATCTTTGCATTTTCTGCCTGAAGTACTGACGGTAATAAACCAGCGCACTGCTGCCATTTGCCGATACATCGTAAACTTTCCAGCCGTCTTCAGCTTTGTACATACGAAAATCAAGACGCGCCGGGTAGTCCCCCGGGTTACCAATCGCGATACTGAGCTCAACTTTGTTACGACCAGTAACGCGTGGCGCCAGGTAACGTACTGTCTGCTGATTAAAAGAAGATAGTTTTTGCGCCATGGTTACCAGGAAACGGGTCCGCAGCTCAGATCCCATTTTATTTTTCTGCTGCTCAGACATACGCGGGTAACTGGCTCCTGCAGCCCATTTAGCCATGTAGTCAAAATCAAAATAAGGTGCAATTTCCTTATCCAGAAACGTTGCAATCTGCGCGCGTGTTGGCGCCTGGCGTCCATTAAAAAAGCCCAGCAATTTAGACAGGCCTGCTTTAAGGACCACGCCAGCCTCTTGAACCTCGGAAACTTTTTTCTCACGCTGATAGCCTCTTACAACGGGTGGCTGTTGCGGCATCACATAACCGTGCCCCCTCGCAGGCATCTGATATGCCGGTTGCTGCGCCTGGACTGCGGTAGCTACAAGGCAACTCAAGCATGCTGAAATCAACAGGCTTTTCTTCATAATGATCTTCCTCTTTTTCTTTAGTGGTGGTTAGTCTGTTATTATTTTTATGCGTATTGAGACTGCACCGGTACAGGATGAAAATCAAGAGATACCGCGCCTGCTGCCAAGATATATTTTTAAAATGGGCCTCAGGATGTCAGTTTACGGTAAATATCAGACACTTTAACCGGCAGTTTCCGTACTTCATCGATGACAATATAATTGGCTTTGCCATACATATGCGGCAGGTAATCCTGGCCTTCTTTATCAATCGTGATACAGAAAGGATGAATATTTTCCCGCCTGGCCTCAAGCAGGGCCTGGCGCGTATCCTCGATGCCGTACTGCCCACGATACTCAAGATCATAATCATCCGGCTTGCCGTCAGACAGGGTTATTAATAGTTTTACACGTGCATCAACCTGCGCCAGCTTGTGAGTCAAATGTCGTATGGCAACTCCCATACGGGTGTAATCTTTCGGCTCAATGCCACAAGTGCGCGCCTTGGCTGCCTCATCCCATTGATCCTCAAAACTCTTAATGCGAAATACTTCGCAACGTTTCCTGGTCCAGCCCGAAAAACCGTAAATGGCATAACGATCTCCCAGTGTTTCCAGCGCCTCAGCCATCAGAATCAAAGCTTCCCTTTCAGCTTCATTGATCCAGCCACGGGTAGACCCTGACATATCGACCATAAACATGACCGCAATATTCCGATCGTCCTTGTGCATGCGGGTAAAAAGATGCTGAGTCATTTCCCGGCCGGCACAGACATCACCCCAGGCTTCCACCAGGGCATCAATATCCACATCATCGCCAAACAGCTGGCGCTTGAGCACTCGATCTTCGCCACGCAGCATTTCAAATGTCTGCCGCAATGAGTGAATATGTCCTCCGTACTTTTCCATGGTCTGTTGATAAAAACCGGTGTCATCATGTTCTATTTCCAGCTCCCGCATAACACACCAGTTTTTCTTATAGGTTTGCCGGGCAGCATCCCACTCCCGGTAATGAAAAGCCCCCTCTTCATGGTAAGTGCCCGCCCAGACATCCTCGGGGTTTAATTCAGCGTCCTGCAACAACTCAGCATCGTATTCACCTTCTCCCGCCGGAACCAGGTAATCTGGCGGTATCTCTCCGAAATCCAGTAACACTGAGCGAAGCAGGCTTTTGACATGATCAGGAATTGGCATGGGCTGATCATCCAGCGTCAACTCAATCTGCAGGCTTTCCAGTCTCTCTTCCGGTGTTTCATCTGTTTCCCTGACTTCGAAGCTGTCGGGAATTTCGCGATCTTCCGCACCTTCCTCAACTTCTTCCATGATCACGCGCAGACTATCCCTGAGCCTGGCTTTTTCCCTCAACAGCCTCAGTTCGCGGGCTTTCCAGGCTTCTTCCGGTTTTAACTCCCCGTGAAAGCATAAAGGTGGAGGAATCTCGCCCACCTCATAATAAAGCTGATCAAGCCAGCGTAATGTCTCTTCCAGTCCAGCCTGTTTCTGCTGCAAATCGGAAATGACCTGTTCAGAAATCGCTTCAGATCCAGTTTTAAGTTCATTACTGAAATACTGGATATTTTTAAACAGGCCAGGTAATTCATCAGCAATTTTTGCCTCAAGGCGCTGTTTTTCCAGATTAAAGAACAGGCTTTGCGCTTTTACCGGGTCATCGTACTTTGCAAAGATCTCTGCCAATGGCTGGTTAAGGGTGCCAAAGCGCATCTGCGACCAAAGAAAAGTGACAAGAATCTTGTAGAGCTGGAAATTGTCGGACTTGTCATCCAAAAAAGCCATGAGTTCAGGGAGATACAGGGTCTCACCGTCGGTCCAGGCCACTTCATCCTGCTCAATTTTCATACTGCGACCCGACAAGCCCTGCACGAAAGGCAATAACACCGGAACAGCATCCTCAAACAGTGAAGCCGATGCACGCTTGTAACCCTGCCGGAGAAACTCGTCGAGATTGCGAATGGTATCCATTGCGGCATGCAGGCCGGAGCGATCGTAGCAGTCCATCGCTTCCAGGCACCAGGCTGCAATCATCTCCCGGTCATGATGTTCGAGCTCGCTTCCAGCGCGCCTGGCAAACTGAAAAGCCAGTTCAGGATTTACCGCAGCGGCGCTCTTTGTCCACTGCAGAATAAAGTCCTGCTTTTCCCTGGGCATGGCAGCCACCTCAACCGCCAGTTCATCGGCATAAAGAAAGGTGAACTCTGTTTCGAGGAATTCCTCGAACAACTCCGCCAGGGCTTGCGCATCGAGTGGGGATGAAATCATCTAGAACAGGGAAGATGACAACTCATTAACCGCAGCCAACATATCAGCCTCATCAGTTAATGCCTGTGCAATTGATGAGCGACAGGCCACCACGGGTGAAATACCTGAAGATATCAGCTTGGCTGCATGCACCAGCAAGCGCGTCGAAGCCCCTTCATCCAGCCCCTGCCCTTTCAGGTTACGTGTCATCTGGGCAAACTTGACCAGACGCCTGGCTAATTCTTCATCAACACCTGATTCATTCTCAACGATTTTCTGCTCCAGTTCGGCCCGGGGGTAATCAAATTCCAATGCGATAAAACGCTGACGTGTTGATTGCTTCAGATCTTTTAAAACAGATTGATAGCCGGGGTTATAGGACATGGCGAGACAAAATTCAGGCGTGGCTTCGAGCAGTTCACCAATTTTTTCCATTGGCAGCACCCTTCGATCATCAGCCAGCGGATGAATAACGACGGTCGTATCTTTCCTGGCCTCTACCACTTCATCCAGGTAACAGATCGCCCCTGAACGTACTGCACGCGCAAGGGGGCCATCAACCCACTGGGTTTCACCCGCTTTTACAAGAAAGCGACCAATCAGGTCAGATGCCGTCAGGTCATCATGACAGGATACCGTGATCAACGGGCGTTTCAGACGCCAGGCCATGTGTTCCATGAAACGCGTCTTACCACAGCCTGTGGGGCCTTTTAACAGGATGGGAAGCTGGTTGTTGTACGCGGCCTCGAAGACTTCGATTTCATCGCCCACCGGTTCGTAATAGGGCTCTGTCTCGATAAAATATTCTTCGGGTTTAATCATGTGCGCTTCGCTGGTCACCTTTCCACCTCAATAGTTAGTTGAATAGTCACTATTACATGCTATGTCAGAATATTATTATTCACCACAGAGATCACAAAGAACACAGAGAAAAGCCATGTTATTTAAAATCCACTCTGTATAGAACTATTAAAATTTCACCAAACTCAGACGTTGAAACAGTTACCTGAACTAAGAGGCGAATAGCATTGATTTTGTGATCTCTGTGGCGAAAACCATTTGTCACAAAAAAAAAGCCGGGACAAGCCCGGCTTTTTTAATCAGCAAGAAAATAACCTTACTTGCCAGCGATGTCTTCCAGCTTGCCAGCACGAATCACCTGACCATCCAGGGCAGCATCTGCTGCAGAACGGCCATAGGCAACACTGATCAACTGGCTGTAGTAAACCACAGGCATGTTGAACTTGGTACCTTTCTTGGCATTGATTTCGTCCTGGTAGATTTCAACGTTTGCCTGGCACAGCGGGCAAGGCGTTGCAATCATGTCTGCACCGTGATCGTAGGCAGCCTCGATAATACCGGCAATCATTTCCTGGGATTTTTCAGGCTCTGAAAATGCCAGGGCGCCACCACAGCACTGCACTTTTTTCTCGTAAGTTGGAATTGAATCACCACCGAGTGAGTCAACCAGGTTATCCAGGTACATTGGATTTTCGAATGACTCACCATCAATACCGAATGGACGGTTAGTCTGACAACCAACGTAACCGGCAATCTTGACACCCTCCAATGGTTTTTTAACACCCGCTTTCAGGTTATCAAAACCGATATCCTGGACCAGGACTTCTGCCATGTGGCGGATTGGCGTCTGGTTGGTCAATTTCAGGTTGGCCTCAGCCAATGCCGCATTTGCTTCTTTAAACAGACTTTCATCTTCTTTAAAGCGCTCGGAAGCTTCTTTAGTCGATAACCAGCAAGCAGCACAGGTGGCAACAATTTCCTGGTTTGGATTGTGCTGCTCAGACAAAGCAATGTTACGGGCCGACAGAGCCATGCGAGGCAATACACCGCCACCACCATAACCGATAGAAGCTGAACAGCAGTTCCAGTCCGGAATTGCATTCAGTTTAACATCCAGTTCGTCACACATGGTTTCGACTGAACGCATCATGTTTGAAGAGGATGCGCCAGATTGCGAGGAACAACCCGGGTAATATGAATATTCGTACTTAGCCATTATCTATTCCTCACTTGCTGTAGCTGTCATCAATCTTGGCATCTTCAATTTCCTGTGCCTTCTTGATGATTTTCTGTAAACCAGAAATATCTTTCACACCATGACCACCAAACAATTCAGCTGCGCTCATACGCTTGGCTTTCATCATGTTCATACCCAGTTTCTGGTGAGCCAATGCTTCCTTGATACCAGACATAAAACCATCTTTAAAGTATAGAGACAGCCCCAGTTTAAGCTCGTTTACACGGCCTTTTTTCATCATATTGTCCCAGAAAACCTGGGAGAAATGAGCTGTAGGCTGCTCTTTAGGTACTAATCCTAGACGTTTTGCGTAGTTAGCCAAACCATGCATGATGTGTGTAATTGGCAGTTCACGTGGACAACGGACGATACAGTTGTAACAGGAAGTACACATCCACATGGAGTCAGATGTCAGAACTTCATCACGTTTACCCGCACGAATCATCATGAAGATTTTCTGCGGTGTGTGTTCCCAGGCGTTACCTAACGGGCAAGAACCTGCACAAACTCCACACTGCATGCACATTTTGACCCATTCGCCTTCTTCAACATTCGCTTCAACTTCCTTCAGGAAGCTGTTGCGATATTGTTCAGTCATTGCATTATTCATTTCAGCCTCCTTAGAACTTGAATGGGCTCATGCCAACTTGTTCAACGACGTCTTCCATTTCCTTGATCAGTGCAGGTGCACGTTCAATATCGGTAATGGCAACTTCGTGAACCGCGACACGCTCTGGTTCAAGATTCAGTGTTGATAATGTGTCACCCACTTTTGACATACGTTCTGCCGCCATGGTTGAACCACGTACAAAGTGACACTGGTAATCTTCACCACGCTGGCAACCCATCAGAACAATACCGTCAAAGCCGTTATTCAAAGAGTCTGTAATCCAGGAAAGTGAAACAGATCCCAGACAACGCACAGGAATCACGCGTGCCCAAGGGCTGATTTGTTGACCACTCATAGCCGCCTGATCCAATGCAGGGTAAGCATCGTTTTCACAGGCCAGAACCAGGATACGTGGTTTTTCATCAAATTCATCAGGAATATCAACATTCTTGATTTGCATACCAATAGTGCTGACCGAGTAGTTTTCGAATGAGATAACACGTACTGGGCAGGCACCCATACAGGTGCCGCAGCGACGGCAACGTGATTCATTATATACAGGGTATCCTTCTTCATCTTCGTTGATCGCACCAAATGGGCATTCAACCGTACAACGCTTACACTGGGTACAGCCTTCCTTACGGAAAGTAGGAAACGACAAGTCACCAACACGAGGATGCGCAGCTCTACCCTGGCCAGCATTGACTGCTGCCTGGATCGCCTTCATTGCTGCACCGGTTGCATCATCCTGCGCCTGCTTAATATCCATTGGGCGACGCACAGGACCCGCTGCATAAATACCGGTACGACGTGTTTCGTATGGGAAGCAGATAAAGTGTGAATCAGTGAAGCCATGTTTCAGATGCGGCAGGTCAGTACCCTGACGATAATCCAGGTTCAGGATTGAATCGACAGTTACCGCAACCGCTGCTGCTGCATTGTCTGCCTCCTTCTCTTCATCAGACATGCCTTCCTGAGCTTCACCACCTGCGTAAGGATCTGGCCCTGAATTCGGCACCATACCCAGATCCAGTACAACCAGGTCAGCTTCCAGAGTTTCTTCTGAATCAAGAATCATATCCTTAAATTTCACTGAAGCACCGTTACCTGAGCTTGTGACTTCAGAGGTTATGCCTTTTGTAAAGATCACCATGTTCTGCTGACCTGAACGATAGAAGTCTTCACCGGCAGCACCCGGGGTACGCAGGTTGTCAAACAGAATGGTCGTATCACAGCCTTCATTCTGAGCCTTGCAGTAAAGAGCCTGTTTAATAGCAACCAGATCACCAATACCTGAATGGTATGGCAGATGACCCTCTTCCTTGGAGTTCTGACCAACGTTCTGCACAAACACAACAGAAGTCACTTCCTTGCCGTCAGATGGACGCTTGATTGGACCATCACCAGCTGCTTTGGCCAAAGCTTCCATTTCAACATTTGTGATTACGTCTGCATTGCTCGAACCAAACTGCGGTAAAGTGCTGGCATCAAACTCTTTCCAGCCTGAAGCTTGTACAATGGCACCGAAATTTTCAGTGGTTGTTGAACCTGATTCAGTAGTGATGTCCGCCGCAAAACGACCAGGCGCGCCAGATGTCTTGGTGACTGTTGCATTTAAATGCACAGTGATTTTGTCGTTTGCTTCAACCTTGGCAATCATGTCAGCAACATCATTGTCCTGCGGCATTGGCAGTTCAACATTAAAACCATTCCCGGTACCTGCGGCAGCTGCACGGGCAGGTATACGTTTGTGCCACTTGGCGGCCCAGCCACCCAGCTCACCGGTTTTCTCAACAAGATGACACGGGAAGCCTGCAGCAGTCGCTTCAAGCGCCGCAGTCATACCGGTTACACCACCACCGACAATCAATAAAGTTTTGGCCGCTATAGCTTCCTGCTCGCCGGAATTATCAGGCTTGGTCATGAATTTAACTTCAGCACAGGCCATACGGATGTAATCGTCTGCCATTTCCTGCGTGGTTTCCTGGTGTTCGTCTTCATCAGGGCGAGCCCAGATAACACCTTCACGCAGGTTGGCACGACTCATCGCCACATCTGTGAAATTGAAGGCTTCAACTTTTGCACGACGCGAACATGCCGCAATCATAATATGTGTAGCACCCTCAGCAATGTCAGCCTTGATCATGTCAACGCCTTCCTTGCTGCACAGCATTTCATGCTGTTTGCAGGATTCCATTTTGCCATCACGTGTCGCGGTCATCTCAAGCTGACCTGCATCCAGGCGATCGCCTATTCCACAGCCAGTACAGACATAACCGGCAAATTTCTTGTCATCAGCCATTATTATCCCTCCGCTCCGGCAACCCGGTTAACAACCTGGATCGCTTTCAATGCCGCTCCCGTTGCATGCTGAACTGCACGATTAACATCCAAAGCATCAGATGCAGAACCTGCTGCAAAAACACCACCATTAGCCTCATCGGCTTCAATGAAACCTTCACGGTTGATAACGATATCAACTGGAAAATCATTGGCATCAACTGACGGCTCCATACCTGTTGCCAATACAACCAGGTCATGCGTGTTTTCATAGCGATGGTAACCTTCGGTATCAACCCCTCTACAGATCGGGCTGCCTTCCTTGTCAGTAATGATGTTGGCAACTTTTGATTTGCAGAACGTCACGTTTTCTTTTGCTTTAACGGTTTCGTAAAAATCTTCAAAACGGTCAATCGCACGGATGTCGATGTAGTAAATTGTTACATTGGCATCTTCGTAAGCGTCTGTTACGTAGTGTGTCTGCTTCAGGGAAGCCATACAGCAGATACGTGAGCAGTGTAGAAGGTGATTGCGGTCGCGAGAACCTGCACACTGAATGAATGCTACATTCTTGGCCTCTTTACCATCGGATGGACGAACCACTTTACCTCCGGTAGGACCTTTTGGATCTGCCATACGTTCAAATTCGACATTGGTAATCACGTTATCGAAACGATCGTAACCATAGGGTTGAATTTTAGCAGCATCATAGGGACGCCAGCCAGTTGCCCAGATTACAGCACCAGCCGGGAAATTGATTTCGCGCTCTTCCATATCCAGGTCAATCGCATCATATTTGCAGGCATCTTTGGCTTTTTGTGCTTCATCGGTTCCGATGATCGCCGGATCAATGACGTATTGCATTGGATGAGCCATAATATGTGGCAGGTAAGCGCCTTTGCGCTTGGACATACCGTAGTTGTACTCGTCGTCAAACTCTGACTCAACTGCTTTGGCACATTCGCCACAGGCAGTACAGTTATCATTGACATAACGCGGCGCCAGTTTGACTGTTGCAGTGTAGTTACCTGCTTCGCCTTCGATATTGGTAACCTCGGCCATCGTGACAATCGTCAGATTCGGGTTCATCTTGGCGCGGCGCTGGTTAATTTCCAGACCACAGGTTGGGTGGCACAGTTTAGGGAAATACTTGTAGAGCTGGCTAACACGGCCACCAACGTAGGCACGCTTTTCAACCAGCACAACCTGTTTCCCGGTTTCTGCAGCTTCAAGCGCAGCGGTCATACCGCTGATGCCTCCGCCGACCACCAGAATAGTTTCATTGGTTGCGACAACTTCCGTCATGGACTTTTCTCCGTAGCGGACTAAGAGAACGATCCAGTAGTCAACGACTACTGGGGTGAATTCAATAATAAGGCCCGATCATCTACAGATACTGACCCTATATTATGGACAGCGAAGGATACTCGCCTTAAGGCAAGGACTCTATTCGATTACCCTTATAAAGTGATTCATTTTTTATATACCCTATCGATTTTACTTATAGACGAGAATGTTTCTCATTTAAGATTATGGAATTCGCCCTCTCCAGCTCCTGTCGCCGGATAAATAAAAAAATCTTCAAAACTCCCCCTATAATTATCTAAGGCATGGACTCCGCAGCAAATAATCATCAATTAATACCAGGAGAAAATCTGCATGAATAGCAAAAACAAATACACAAAAATCATCAGTTCCGCGATTCTCGCGGCTAGCCTCTGCCTGCCCGCTAGCGCTTTTGCCAAGGAACGAGTGGTTTTCAGTGGCGGCCCGGCGGGCGGTACTTTCCAGGTCGTTGCCAATGCCATCCAGGTCTATAAACCCATCAAGAGCGCAAAAGAGTTCAGAGTTCGAGCCCAGTCATCTGCCGGTTCAGTTGAAAATCTGCGTAAAGTAAACTCCGGCAAAGCCCAGATGGGTGTCGTTTATTCCGGTCATGTATACCTGGGCCGAAATGGCAGAATGAAAAATGACACCAGAAAATACGAAGACGTTATGGCCGTTGCCTGGTTATATGGCGCTCCAGCCCAGCTGGTCGTACATAAAGATTCCGGCATCAAAAGCACCAAAGACCTGGCCGGCAAGAAAGTCGGCGTTGGCAACGCCGGATCTGGTGCATTCGCCAATTGCGAACTGTTTTTCACCCATATGGGCGTCTGGGATACGATTGAACGCAATGCCATGGGTTATAACGATGCGGCCCAGGCATTTGGCAACAACCAGCTGGATGCTTTCTGGTTGTTCACCGCGTTTCCAAGCGGCGCCGTCATCATGGCAGCCCAGACCAATGATATTGACTTGATTGACCTGGGTACAGATGCCAAGGACAGTGGCTTTTTCGACGAATACCCTTATTTTTCAAAGCTCTCTGTACCTGCCGGCACCTACCGTGGCGTTGAAAAGGATACTCCCTCATTCCAGGATTCGGCCTTGTGGGTTGCCAATTCAAAAGTATCAGAAGATACCGTCTACAAGATGCTTGCCACCATTTATACCGATGAAGGACTGGCCCATATGAAAGAGCAAAAGAAAACTTTCAAAAACATGAGCCTCGAAACCGGCGCCCAGGGCGTAGTCACTCCCTGGCATCCCGGTGCAATCAAGTTCTGGAAAGAAAAAGGCATGATGTAACAACAGGCCGGGTGTCAGGCCGGGTATTTCCACTCCTGTCTGAATACCCGCCTAATGACCCTGCCAGATTTCAGCCTATAGGAGAAACACAACTTGCTGTTTGAAAAATTACATAAGGTAGAACAGTGGCTGTTTGATACCCTGGCCCTGGGCCTGGTTTTGTTCTATTCCTACTCGGCCGTGCTGCAACCGGCTTCCACCCAGTTTCACCGGGGCATTTACGTCATTATTACCTACGTGCTGGTCTTTCTTGTTTACCAGTCAAAAAGCAAAATTGGACGGGCCTGGGATTACCTGCTGATCGCGGTATCCGTTACCACGCTGGGGTATTGGATATACAACTTTGAAGTGATTAACTACCGGACAGGCGCTGAAACTGAAATAGATCAATGGATAGCCATGTTTGGCGTGCTGGTCGGCATTGAAGTCGCACGCCGCGTAGTCGGCAGCGTTTTTGTTATCATTGGCACGATTATGTTGCTCTATGGTGTTTACGGAGAATATGCCCCGGAATTAATTTCTCATGCCGGTGATACCTTTGCCGGGCTTTGCACCAGCATTTTTTATAAAAGCGATGGCGTATTTGGTATTATGGCCAACGTACTTGCTACCTATATCATTCTTTTTGTCATATTCGGCGCCTTTCTTGAGAAGAGTGGCGCACAACGCTTTTTCATCGACTTTCCACTGGCAGCTGTCGGTCATAAAATCGGCGGCCCCGGCAAGGTTTCTGTTATTGCCAGTGGCCTGTTTGGCTCCATATCCGGCAGCGCGATTGCCAACACGGTTTCTACGGGCGCCTTTACCATTCCCATGATGAAAAAGGCCGGGTTCAAACCGCATGTTGCTGGCGGCATTGAACCGGCAGCCTCCATTGGCGGTATGTTCATGCCACCCATCATGGGTGCAGGCGGCTTTATCATGGCCGAAATGACTGGCCTTCCTTATTCCCAGATCATGCTGGTAGCCCTGTTTCCCGCTTTAATGTATTTCTTCAGTGTCTTCATGATGGTTCACTATGAAGCCAAAAAACACCAGATTGTTGGTGAAAAAAGCAAGGAAAAAGCAACCGACATCCTGCGCAAGGAATGGTTTTACGTATTACCACTGGTCGTCATTACGATCCTGATGTTGATGGGGTATTCTCCCGGTTACTCTGCCATCATCGGTATCGTGACCTGCATTGTTGTCAGCTGGTTTCGCAAGGAAACCCGTATCGACCTGAAAGGATTCGTCCACGCCTCCAGGGCCGGGGCTGAATCCAGCCTTAAAATCGGCGCCACCGTCGGCGTCATCGGGATCATTATCGGCGTTTTGACCTATAGCGGCCTGATACTCACCTTTGCAGATATTGTGATTGAGCTGGCCGATGGCAAACTTTACCTGACCATCCTGTTGATCGCCCTTGCCTCGCTGATCCTCGGCATGGGTGTACCGGTAACCGCAGCGTACCTGATTACAGCGGTTGTCGCCGTTCCTGCCTTAACCCATCTCGGCGTCAATGAATTGGCCGCCCACATGATCGTCTACTGGCTTTCCCAGGATTCCAATATTACGCCACCAGTCTGCATCGCCGCGTTTGCCGGCGCAACCATTGCTAAAGCCAACATGTGGGCAACTGCATGGGTTGCATTCAAGTTCGCCAAGTTTCTTTACCTGGCCCCTTTTATATTTGGTTACGTACCGGCTTTTTCACTGGATGGCAGCAACATGGATATTGCCATCACCTTTGTACTGGTCTTTTTCGGCACCTGGGCGTACAGCTGGTTCCTCAGCGGTATCTGGTTACAGCAGTTCAGAAAGAAAGCCGCCTGAGGATAGAACAATGCAGACAGAAAACACCTTAAAAACTCTTAATTACAAGAGAATCCTCTACGTCACCGATCTTTCAGAATCAGGTCGCCACGCTTTCCCCCATGCCGCCAGCTTCGCTAAAAACTTCAATGCCGACCTTACGGTGTATCACGTTGTCGATAACCAGAACCTGGAAAACCTTCTTGGCTATGCAAGCGAATCACTGTGGCAGGAATTGAAAAACCAGACACTGGATGAAGCCCGGGAAACCCTTATATCCCGAAAAAGAGACAATGTTGAAATCAGGAATAACATTCAACAGTTTTGCGATGATTCATTGAGTAGCGCATCCAGCCAGCCAGCTTTTGCCTACGAAGTTAAGGTCGATATGGGCGATGCCCTGGAGAAGATACTTGCAGAAGCCCATAGCGGTATTTATGACATGCTCGTGATCAGCAAGCATGGATACCGCTTGTCGGTTAAGGATGCCGTTATTGGTGACACTGCCCGCCGGGTTATCCGGCGCTGCAAAATTCCGGTCCTGATTGTCCCCCTGCCAGAGAAAAGACGTATTCATACGGACTCTATATAGCTGTAGAAAAATCTCACAACAAGCACCACGGCAATAATCCATAACAGAGCACGCATAAATTTTAAATAATGCGCCTCGTCAATTCGCTCGCGGATCCCGGATCCGAGCAACAGTGCCAGTAAAGCTACCGGCACCAACCATAAGGTTTTAAACAAAAATGGCTCCACGCCTGACAACTGTTGACTAAAAAACAGGCTTTGCATCAGTTTTCCGCTTAAAAAGTTGATGTTAAACAGCATCACCATTGATGCCATCGCCAATTTCAGCTCCAGAAACAGAATGATCAGCACCGGCATCATGACATTTACCGTTCCGGCCATTATCCCTGCAACCAGCCCGAAAAGCGCATAAGCTGTCAAATGATGACTTTCGATCCAAGTCAATTTCAGCCGCTTCAGCTTGTCCTGGTTAAGATAGAGCAGGATTGCAGCTGACAGTAACAACAGAAAGGGTCGCGGATCCAGCAGCACCAAAAGGCTTGAGCCGAGCAACGTACCGGCCAGCGCAAAAGGGATTATCAGTAGATGTTTTTTAATTTTGTCGAGCTGACTGAAACCACTTTGAAAAATAATCATCAGATTCACTGACACTGTCGGCAACAAGGTGATCAGCATCGCGGTTAATACATCACCAAACAAGGCAAGCAATGAAGTCGCGACCAGGGGAAATCCAATACCAAAAGCACCATGAACCATGCCGGCAAGAAAAATTATTGGCACCGCTACCCAGAACAGATCGTTCGACAATGGTATTAATTCCGTCACATGTATCTACTGCCCGTTTACAAGTATGAATTTACACGCTAGAGCCAAGCAGCTCTTCTACAATGTAATATGCCAGCCCAATAACAGTTTAGGACTTAAAAATGCCATACGTGAATATAAAAATAACCAGTGAAAATGTAACGCCGGAAAAAAAAGCGGAATTGATCAGGGGTGCGACAGATTTACTCCAGCGTGTACTGGGGAAAAATCCTCAGACAACAGTGGTTGTGATTGATGAAGTTGCAACTGACAACTGGGGGATAAGCGGCGAAACAGTCACCTTAAGAAGGAAACGCGGCCTATAAAAAAAAGCCGGAGCAAATGCTCCGGCTTTTACTGTCTCTTGCTGATTCGGCGCTTAGTTAGGTGTGCACTCACTATCACCGTCACATGCTGCTTCACCATCTCCTAACGTTGCGGCACGCAGTGCTTCCTCTTTCTCTTCCTCGTATTTTTTGACTTCTACTTCGCGGCGCAGCTCCCAGATTTCCTTGCGCTCATCCATGCGCTTTTCCCAGGCACCGTCTTTCTCATCAAATTTCTTCTCACCAAACAGAATCTGATGCAGAAAATCCAGACCGAATTCGAGCAGGTTCAGGTCATTTTGCATGCTTTCGTAAAATGACTCATCGAAAGCATAGGTATTTTTGAAACTGTCACTCATAACAAAACGCCTGAAACGATCAACATCATACGAAGCCATGAAGAACAACTGCAAACTCATTTCCGAAGGTTTGCCAATTGCAGGGCCACCCGACTTTTTCTTCAAAATCAGCTGATACCAGCGCTGGTTATGATCATCAAACTCTTCTACTTCTTGCTCTTTACGGTAGTCTGCGATGGTGATTTCACGATCCTCTTCGTGCCCCTTGCAGTGATCTTCCTTGATCATGAAGAAATGATTTTCATCACCAGGCTTTTCTGTTGGCTTCATCGCCAATAGACCGGCAGGATAATAACGACAGGCCGAAGGCCTGTCTTCGTAGATGCCACAACCTTCACCTTCTTTCATGAAAAGGCACGCACCTTCGTTATCCGTCCGCATCTTGATACCAGGCATACCATGCGCATCCATCTGGAAAGGCACGGTATGAGCTTTTAAAAATTCTTCTGAAGTCATGCCAAGGGCATTTTTCATACGAATAATGTCATAAGGCGCCAGGGTTACATCAGCGTGTTTACAGCAAGCATTGAAACACTCGATGTCCTTATGACAACGAAACTTGATGACAGACTTTTCAGTTAACATCGTTGGAGCGAGATCACTCTTGAAAGGAATATCGAATTTAAAATCACTCATAACAACACCTAAATATGTCTACTGTGTAGATCGGTTCAAGCGCAGCGGAACCGACAGGGATAAAAAACCGGGTTTTGCCGGATCCGCCATGCTTGATCCGACCTAGATTTACATCATAAATCTTTAAACAGCTGGAATAAGACCTGTATTTTAGTGGTAAATTCCAGTTGTTTAAGGACTTAAGTTAATTAGAAATAACTAATAACCCAAAGATGAAAAAATCCGGATGCCTTTCGGCACCCGGATTCTTCTAGTCAAAGACTGTCAAATACGCTTATTTGAACAGTTTTGACTTGTCGACGAGATCAACGTGTGCACGTTTGAAGCAAGTCCACTGTTTTGTTTCTTTATCGTAGATAGAGTTAACAAAACATTTCCAGTTTTCTTCGTCAACGAAGTTTTTATCCATACGGTAGTAGAAACCAGGATAACGTGATTCCTGACGGAACTGGATGTGCTTCATGTGAGCTTCAGCTGTAAGGATACGGTGATAGTTTTCCCATGCACGAAGTAATTCGTGAAGGTCTTTCGCACGCATCTTCAGAGAGTCAATTTTCAACTCGTTCAGCTTGTGCTCTGCAACGTCAAGCATGTGCTCGTTGGTGGTGTAGTAAGTAGCAACACCGGCAACGTACTCATCCATGATTTTCTGCAGACGGAACTGCAACATGCGAGGAGTGATATAGTTAGGGTTAATATCAATCGCTGTTGAGTAGTCTTTGAACTCAAGGTAAGTCTTGACTGGCTGATAAATAGCAGCAACCAGGTCATCAACAGACTCAGCCAGTTCAGGCTTGTGGTCTTTGTTGTCGATAACGAACTTAATCATAGACTTGGCAGCCATACGACCTTCTGCATGTGAACCAGAAGAGAACTTATGACCAGAAGCACCGATACCGTCACCACCAGTGAACAGACCTTTTACAGTCGTCATGCTGCGGTAGCCCCAGTTCCAGCCAGATGGCAGGTGATCAGGAACACCAGCTTCAGTTTCTTCAGTTGGCGCACCAACATCATCAGGACCTGAAACCCAAATACCACAACAACCTGAGTGTGAACCCAGCAGGTATGGTTCGGTAGGCATCAATTCAGAGTTTTTCTTCTCTGGTTCGATGTTCTCACCAGCCCAGATACCACACTGACCGATACACATGTCAAGGAAGTCTTCCCAAGCTTCTGCTTCCAGGTGTTTTACTTCACGTGGAGACAGAGTTTCGCGCAGGTTAGCCAATGCTGTAACAGTGTCCATCCAGATTGGGCCACGACCTTCACGCATTTCTTTCAGCATGAGGTGGTTACGCAGGCAAGATGCAGGAACTGCAGCCTGGCCGTATGGAGGATAGTCATCCAGCATTTCTTTGTTGCGATCCATGTAAACTTCGCCAAAGGCGTTAGTTGCTTTGGATTTGAACAACAGGAACCATGCGCCAACAGGACCGTAACCGTCTTTGAAACGGGTTGGTACGAAGCGGTTTTCCATCAGAGTCAGCTCAGCACCGGCTTCAGCAGCCATTGCGTAAGTTGAACCTGCGTTCCAGACTGGGTACCAGGCACGGCCTTGACCTTCACCAACAGAACGTGGACGGAAGATGTTTACACAACCACCAGCTACCAGCAGGCAAGCTTTGAATTTGTAAACATAAACTTTGTCTTCACGAGTAGAGAAACCAACAGCACCAGCAACACGGTTTTTATCGTTAGCATCGTTAACCAGCTTAACAATAAAGATACGTTCCTGGATGTTGTCCATACCCAGTGCTTTCTTTGCAGCTTCTGCAACGATCCACTTGTAAGACTCACCGTTGATCATGATCTGCCATTTACCAGAACGTACCGGTTTACCGCCGTCCTTCAATGGAGTCATACCTTTAGAACCATCATGACGCTCGCCGTTTTCGTCAGTCTTCCAGATTGGCAGACCCCACTCTTCGAACAAGTGTACTGATTCATCCACGTGGCGACCCAGGTCATATGCCAGGTCATCACGGGTAATACCCATCAGGTCGTTAGAAACCATACGTGCGTAATCCGCAGGATCCTGCTCAGGACCAATGTATGTGTTAATTGCAGACAGACCCTGGGCAACAGCACCAGAACGGTCAAGTGCCGCTTTATCAACCAGTTTTACAGAAATGTCATGACCTTCTGCTTTGGCAGCGTCCAGCCAAGGACCGAGTTCATAAGCCGTACCGCAAGCAGCCATACCACCACCAATGATGAGGATGTCTACTTCTTCTTCGACTACATCCGGATTTCCGAATTCACCCATAATAAATACCTCTAAATTTAGAACTTTTAACTAAAACAGGCTGCTTACTTGCAGATCAGTTCGCTTGCATCGCCTTCACGATAACCATTCTGTTCCATATGGTTAAAGAAACCAGGCTTACCAATGTTTGCCAAAACAGCATCTGCTTTACCAGCATATGGCTCAATTGAACCTTCTGGAGTAGTACGAATCGGGAACTTGAAACGCTTCATGGTGCCGTTACGGAACTTGATGGTCCACATAATAGAGTCTGTACCACGCAGAGGCTGTACAGAACCACCCAGAGGAACGATGTCGGCATACGGACGGGCTTCAATCGCGTTCTGAGGACAGATCTTGATGCATGAGTAGCATTCCCAGCACTGATCTGGCTCTTGGTTGTAAGATTTCATGGCATGACCGGTGTCAGAACCGTCTTTGTCAAGCTTCATGAGGTCATGCGGGCATATGTACATGCACGCAGTCTTATCTTGGCCTTTACAGCCGTCACACTTTTCAGTACGAACAAATGTAGGCATGTGTATTTTCTCCTTACACTGCAGTGAATTTTCATCATCACGTCTGATGATGAGGATTTAAGAACTTATCGATCAGTCGTTTTATTTCTTATATAAAAAGCACGATCGACTCGCTCAAAACTTTTGATGTCCTTAAAGACCTTCAAACTCAATAACGCCGGGTTTGAAATGCCACCAACCGACTCCTGTTTATTAGGCCGGTTACCCGGACTTCGATTAGGGTGGCTAACCATAATGATTTAAGGACATTAGTGCCAAACAATTTTCGATTAGCCACCATAAATGAACTTTATTTGAGGATTTTAATGGGTAATTCATAACTAATTGTTTTTAAAAGAAATTTAGAATTTACTATCCATTTGGAGATATCCATATGTATTACTTTTGCGCAAGTTCACCGTACTACCATCAGTAAAATTAATCGAGATAGCCATCAAAAAATAGAATAGCTATAGTTAAAGAAGCCTCTTATTCTGCAGAAATACACATGACCAGACAAAATCAAGTAATTCCATTCAACCGTCTTTTCCTGATCGTTGCCGCCTTAAACGGCTTTCTCAGTGTCGCCTTAGGTGCTTTTGGCGCCCATGGACTAAAGAAACTGATATCACCCTCACTGCTCCAGACCTTTCAGACCGGTGTTGACTACCAGCTTCTTCATACCCTTGCCCTGCTCGCTATCGCCTTGCTACCGCAGCAGAATCGTTGGTCAAGCCTGGCCGGCTGGGGTTTTATTAGCGGCATCATCCTGTTCAGCGGCAGCCTGTATTTACTTGCATTGTTGCAAACCAGGGCACTGGGTCTCATCACTCCCATTGGCGGCATGTGCTTCCTGATTGGCTGGGCCTGCCTGTTTATTTATGCCTGGAAACATAAAACCACTGGAAGCCAATACTGAGATGCAGAAAAAAATTCTAATCATCGAGGATGACGTTAACCTTGGGCAGATGCTGTCGCTGCATTTCGAGGATGAGGGCTATAAAACGCAGCATGTTCCCGGTTGTGAAAAAGCCCGGGATGCCCTGCAACACTCTGTTTACGACCTGATCCTGCTGGATCAACAATTGCCGGATGGTCACGGTATTGACCTGCTGGATGAAATCACCATCATTCCAACCGCTCCGCCGGTCATTATGATGACCGGCCACCATGACCTTGAGCTCGCAATCACCGCAATGAACAAAGGCGCTGCGGATTTTATTCACAAGCCGGTCAAAACAGCCGACCTGGATGCCTCTGTTAATAAGGCATTGCGTGTTCACCCTGAGTCCGGCCAATCAGCACCACCCGCAGAGCTCAACCTGTCACGCGACCTGATTGGCAAAAGCAGTGCCATGCTGGCTGTCAGCAAGGAAATCGCCTTAAGCTCACAAAGTACTGCCAGCGTACTGATCACGGGCGAATCTGGAACCGGCAAGGAGTTGGTTGCCAAACTGATTCACGAGCATAGTAATCGCTCCGGGCAGCCATTCATTGCGATTAACTGTGCCGCCATTGTTGACAGCTTGCTTGAAAGTGAGCTTTTTGGTCATGAGAAAGGCGCCTTTACCGGGGCAACACAACGCAAGCCTGGCAAGTTTGAGCTGGCTGAAAACGGCACCCTGTTTCTTGATGAAATCGGGGAACTGGCTTTATCCCTGCAAGCAAAACTGTTACGTACCTTGCAGGAACAAACAATAGAGCCTGTTGGCGCCACAGCCACAAAAAAAATCAATGTCCGACTGATTGCCGCAACCAATCGTGATTTGTTCCAGATGTCACGTGACAGCCAGTTTCGTGAAGACCTGATTTATCGTTTAAATGTAATTAACATCCAGATGCCACCGCTACGCAAACGCAAGGAGGATGTTCCCCTGCTGGCCAGGGCTTTGCTGGAAAAGTCTGCAACACAACTTAACAGGCCCACCCCTACCTTGAGTCCGGAGTTTATTGAACAACTTATTCAGTATGATTGGCCCGGCAATGTCCGTGAACTTGGTAATGTCATGACCCAGGCCATGTTACATGCCCGCGGCAAGCAGCTTACTTCCGACCTGATCAGTCTTGGATCAGCAGAGACCAAAACAACTGAGCTACAACAGGAAACCAGCGAGGATGATTTACTGACACTGGATGAACTCGAGGCACAGCATATCCAGCGGGTTCTCGAATTTACCGGTGGCCATAAAACCAATAGCTGCAGAGTGCTGGGTATTTCCCGGCCCGCACTGGACCGCAAGATCGAAAAATACAATCTGAAATTACCGGGTTGATACGTTACAGACCGTTACAATAAGCATTAACTGTAACGTTTTGTTGCAACGCTTTGTTACATAAACGATATCAAAAATTTTATTTACTTTATTATTCAATAACTTATAAGTTGGCACGGTCCCTGCTCTATTACTGGTAAGAGAAATAAAATAACCGGGAAACAGCCATGACAACATTAGCCCTGCAAGGATTTCGTAGCAGCGAAAAAACGCAACTTAAAGCCAATCAGTCAATTTTTTCATCCTTAATCAGCCAGTATGCAACTGACCTGTTTCGCTATGCCTACTGGCTAACCGGAAACAAGGAAGTAGCCGAAGACCTGGTACAGGACACGCTGATGCGAGCCTGGAAATCAGCCCATAAACTGAATGACGTCAAGGCGGTCAAAAGCTGGCTATTTACTATTGTCAGGCGTGAGAACGCCCGTCGTTTTGAGCGCAAGCGGGCGGAATTTTCTGATATGCCAGTTACTGAACTTGAAGAAAAACAGGCGCACTACGATACGTCGACCGAGGCCTTCGTTTTAAGACAGGCCGTTCAAAAACTGCCCCAGGAATATCGTGAACCACTGTTACTGCAGGTTATTCACGGTTATTCACAGAAAGAAATTGCCCAGCACCTGGGAATCAGCACGGCCGGTGCAGGTACGCGTTTATTCCGCGCCCGTCAGAAACTGCGCGAATTATTAGATTAAAAAATAATTCACCACGAAGACCACAAAGGATTTTTATTGTTAACATTTTGTAGTCCTTTGTAACAAACAAGCATCATCAAAGTAACCTGTGATACCTAATTTTCTCCCTATTAACTTCGCAGGTAAGACAATAGGTTCTTGGTGAACTTGGTGGTCTTTGAGGTCTTTGTGGTGCAAATCATCATTTGGCCCAAAACGCCGGCGACAGGATTACCAGCAGGGTAAAAATTTCCAGGCGTCCCAGCAGCATAGCAAAACACAACACCCACTTGGCCGGATCATTGATATCCGCATAGTGCGCACCCACTCCAGCCAGGCCGGGGCCAAGGTTATTGATACACGCTGCGACAGCCGAGTATGCCGTCATCAGGTCAAGCCCCGTCATGGCCAGTGCAAGATACATCATGATAAAGCTGGCCACGTAAAGCGCAAAAAAACCCCAGATCGCATCCACAACACGGTACGGCACCGTGTTACCACCGATCCGGATCGGGATCTGGGCCGCAGGATGAATCAACCTGAGAATTTCCCTGGCGCCCTGCTTAATCAGCAATAGAAAGCGAATGACCTTGATACCACCACCGGTAGAACCCGCACAGCCCCCGACGAAACTGGTAAACAGCAGCAGAATAGCGACAAAGCCAGGCCAGTTATAGTACTCGGCGGTGGTAAAGCCTGCCGTTGTGCCAATCGAAACTGACTGGAACAGGGCAATGGTGAAAGCGTCCTGCCAGCTTTCGTAAGTATTTGAAAAAAACAGGTAAATGGTAACGATCGTCGTTACTGTCATTAATAGTGAAATATAAAAACGAAATTCGGAATCCTTCAGGTAACCCCATATGGAACGACTGCGAAACGCGACAAAATGCAAAGCGAAATTCACACCGGAAACCAGCATGAAAACGACGGCAATCATTTCAATCAGCGTACTGTTGTAATAACCAATACTGGCATCATGAGTCGAAAAGCCACCAATAGATACGGTTGAAAAGGCATGGCCGATTGCATCAAACAGCTGCATACCGGCGGCCCAGTAAGCCACTGCGCAGGCAATGGTCAAACCCAGGTAGATATACCAGAGCGCCTTGGCCGTTTCAGCAATCCGGGGGGTCAGCTTGGAATCCTTTACCGGCCCGGGTGTTTCAGCACGGTACAACTGCATGCCACCAATACCCAGAAGAGGCAATACAGCAACCGCCAGTACCACGATACCCATACCACCCAGCCACTGCAGTTGCTGACGATAATACAGGATGGACCTTGGCAGCTCCTCAAGATTGGTAATGACAGTTGCACCGGTTGTTGTCAGCCCGGAAATGGATTCAAACAACGAGTCAGTCAAAGTCAGGTTCGGATTGACTGACAGCATGAATGGCAAGGCACCAATTGCTCCCAGCACGAACCAGAACAAAACGACTACAATAAAGCCATCGCGCATACGCATTTCGCGCTTGTTGTTTCGTACCGGCAACCAGCTGACAAAGCCAACTCCCAGAGTGATGAAAAATGCGGTAATAAACGCATAGTAGGCACCATCGTCATACCACAATGAAACCAGGGCAGGTGGCAGCAAAGTCGTACTGAAGACTATCAGCAGCAGACCAAGGATACGTTGGATGGCAAGCAATCTCATATCAGGTGCCTAGAGAAAGGTAATCCCCACCTGGAACAGTTTTTCAACTTCATTAATTTTGCTTTTATTCATCAGAAACATTACAACATGATCATCCGTTTCGATAACGGTGTCATGGTGCGCAATGATGACTTCTTCACCACGCACCAGCGCTGCAATGCTCGCACCTTCTGGCAATTTGATTTGTTCGACACTTTTACCAACGACCTTGGAAGACGTGCTGTCACCATGGGCAATAGCCTCGATGGCTTCTGCCAGACCACGTCGCAGTGAATGCACGTTCACCACATCACCCCGGCGTACATAGGTCAGCAGGGTTCCAATGGTTGCCTGTTGTGGCGAAATGGCGATATCGATATCGCCAGATGATTGCACCAGGTCAACATAGGCCGGGCGGTTAATCAGCGCCATGACTTTCCGGGCACCGAGTCTTTTTGCCAGCATTGCCGACAATACGTTAGCCTCGTCGTCATTGGTTACAGCGCAAAAAATATCGGTGTCCTCAATATTCTCCTCAATTAACAGCTCTTCATCAGAAGAGTCGCCATGCAGCACAATGCTATGCTCCAATTCCTCTGAGACACGCATCGCAATCGGCTTGCTCTTTTCAATCAGCTTGACCCGGTAATTGTTTTCCAGGGCAGCTGCCAGGCGCCGGCCAATATTGCCAGCACCGGCAAAAATCATACGCCGAAAGGGTTTTTCAGCTCGCCGGAGCTCTCGCATCACCGCGGGAATATTTTCAGAAGCCGCTATGAAGAACACTTCATCATCCGGCTCAATAACGGTAATACCGTCCGGATGGATCGAGCGGTTTTTTCGGTAAATCGCTGCAACGCGCGCCTCGGCTTTATCCAGGTGCTCATTCAGTTCTTTTAACTGGTGGCCAACCAGCGGGCCACCGTAATAGGCGCGAACAGCTACCAGGCGAACCCGACCATCGGCAAAATCCATCACCTGCAGGGCACCCGGATGTTCAATCAAGCGCATGATGTATTGAGTGACCAGTTGCTCCGGGCTGATCATCAAATCGATAGGCAGCGCATTGGGGGCAAATAACTCTTTATGTCGGAGGTAATCCTGCGAACGCACCCGGGCAATTTTCGCGGGTGTACGAAACAGTGTATAGGCCACCTGGCAGGCAACCATGTTGACTTCATCGCTGTTGGTCACAGCGAGGATCATATCGGCATCTTCAGCGCCTGCGCGCCTTAACACATCCGGATGCGAAGCCAGACCCTGCACCGTGCCAATATCAAGACGGTCACGCAAATCCCTGAGCAGGTCAGCATCATAGTCAACAACTGTTATATCGTTGTTTTCATTTACCAGGTTGGTAGCGACTGAACGCCCCACCTGACCCGCACCAAGAATTATTATTTTCATTATTCAGTCGAACTCAGAAATGCATTAACTGATACTTCATACATGTATCAAAGCAGAAAAAACTGACATTTACCGACGATCCTTGATTTCAATCCCCACGGAACGCAATTTTCGATAAAGATGAGTGCGTTCCATACCCGCTTCTTCAGCCATCTGGCTGACATTGCCATCGTGCTTGACCAGCTGGTATTCCAGATAGGCGCGTTCAAATTCTTCCCTTGCCTGCCGGATTGGCTGATCAAAGGAAACCACGCCACCACTGAGCTTCAGCTCCGGCTCAGCACTGCTGCCCAATGCAGTTTCCACCTCGTTCTGTGTGATTTCCTCATCTGAATTCATGATCATCAGACGTTGCACCACGTTTTTAAGCTCCCGGATATTACCGGGCCAGTCATAATTTCTCAGGTAGTTTTGAGCTGCCATGGAAAACTGGCGATACGGCAGCCGGTCATGTTCGACAAAAAAGTCCGTGTAAAAATTCAACAATTCCGGCACATCTTCACGATGATCACGCAGGGGTGGAATCTGCAAAGGCACTACGTTCAAATGAAAAAACAGATCCTCTCTGAACTTGCCCTGCTTAACCGCTTCCTCGAGGTTTTTATGAGTCGCTGCAATAATGCGTACATCCACCTCAACCGGCTCACTGCCACCAACCCGCAAAAAAGAACCGGTATCCAATGCACCCAACAGCTGGGCCTGGGCTTCCAAATCCATATCAGCGACTTCATCCAGGAACAACGTGCCGCCACTGGCCTGTTCGAGTCGGCCATAATAAATGTGCCCATCTTCCTCGCTCCCAAACAGCTCACGTGCGGAATTTCCTGATGCAATGGAGGACACACTCACATCCACAAAAGGATTGGCATGACGCTTACTCTGCGCATGCAGAAAACGCGCAAAAGTCTCGCGACCGGAACCGGGCTCTCCACTGATCAGTACCCAGGTATCATGCTGTGCGAGACGTTTTACCTGTTCGCGCAGGTGCTGAATCGCCACGCTGTGGCCCGAGGGCTCAACAACAGGATCTGCCCGTCTTTTCAACCCCTGGTTCTCAACCTGCAGTTTTTCTGCCTGCAATGCACGCTCCACTGTCAGCAGCAGCTTGGCCAGTGACAGCGGTTTTTCAAGAAAATCGTATGCACCAAGGCGGGTAGCCTCGACAGCCGTTTCCACCGTGCCGTGGCCCGACATCATGATCACCGGACACGGCAACCCATCACCTTCAGACCATTCTTTTAAGAGTGAAATACCATCAAGGTCCGGCATCCATATATCCAGAAAAATCAGATGTGGGCGCCGATCACGCAACAGCTTTCTGGCTGCAATACCATTTTCAGCCGTAGCTACCTGGTGGCCCTCATCTTCCAGGATGTCCTTGACCAGATCCCTGATATCAGGCTCGTCATCGACTATCAGGATATAACTCATGTTTTACTCTCCCGCATCTTCATGGTCTTGCTGTTCAATATCTACCTGTTGCTTGCCAAATTTATTGACTGGCAGGCGAACCAGCATACGGGCTCCGCCCTCAGCCCGGTTGGAAGCGGCAATCATGCCCCCATGCTCTTCAACAATTTTCTTTACGATAGCCAGGCCCAGCCCCGTACCTTTAATCTTACTCGTGACATAAGGCTCAAACACGCTTGCCAGCTTGGTGCCATCAAAACCATGGCCATTATCTTGCACTTCGAGCACCAGCGAAACTCCTTCCGCCCGCTCCTGACACTCCGTGTTGATAATAACCTGCGGCTCATCAATGTCTGCCACTGCTTCGAGTGCATTTTTTACCAGGTTATGAATCACCTGCCGCAAACGCACAGGGTCCACCTCAATTTCAGCCCGCCCTGTATTCAGGGCAACCCGGATTTTGTCTCCATCACCGGAAGCTTCATATAACGCCACGACTTCATGTATCAAGTCATCAAGTATGATAGGCCGTGTTTCCAGCTTGGAAGGCTTCGCATAATCTGAAAAGGCATTCACCATGGATTTCATTGCGTCGACCTGCTGTACGATCGTATGAGTTGCCTTGTCCAGCACACGCGCATCGTCCTCTGACATTAAACCAAGATACTTGTGACGCAGACGTTCAGCTGATAATTGTATCGGTGTCAGTGGATTCTTGATTTCGTGTGCCAGCCGCCGCGCCACTTCTCCCCAGGCAGCGTTACGCTGTGCCTGGATTAATTCGGTAATATCATCAAATACAACCACGCGACCCTTGAGTTTGCCCTGTGAGTCCATGAGAGGGCTGATGCGTGTCATCAGTACGAGTCGCCCCTCAGAGCCATACAAGGTAATTTCCTCGCGCCACTCAGTAAGCTCTTCCGCTAATGCATGGTCAATACTTTCCACCCACTGCGAAAGGTGTTCGGAAAAACCCGATATAACGGATATCGGCTGATGAATGTGTGCACTAAAATCCACATCAAAGATAATCTCGGCAGCCCGGTTCGCTGTCTGTAATCGTTTACTGCTATCAAACACGATGACACCTGAAGACAGGTGACCGAGAACGGTTTCCAGGTAGGTTTTCTGCTCTTCAACCAGGCGCTGGCTGCGCGCCGCCTGGTCACTGGCCTGCGAAATGCGTCGCATCATGGTATTAAATGAAGCGACCAGAAAGCTCAATTCATCATGTGAATCCTGTAATGGCAACTGCTTTTCATAATCCCCGGCAGCGACTGCACGGGTTCCTGCAGCAATATCAGAGATAGGCGCAACCAGTTTATGCGCGAAATAAAAAGCGGCCCAGACAGCAGTAAATATTGCGAAAGCCAGCACCAGCAAAAGGGTCAGCGAAAAATTGAATTTTAATGACTGGCGCAAAAATGAAAGTTCCTGGTAACGCACCAGCGCAGACTCCACGGACCCCGTCAGGCCAGAGATATGTTCTGACATCGGGTAAATGGCCTGTAGCAGAATTGGCCTGAATTCATCGCGCACCACTGCCCGCACATGCAACAGCTCATTCTCACCATAAGGTAATACACTGACAAAATTACCCCCGGCACGAACTTGCTGAATGACAGAAATCTCAACACTTTCCGGAACAATTTGCTCAGGGTTGATATTTGAAGAACCAATAACCCGGCCTGACCCATGCATTAATACCAACTCAATAGCACCTGACCGGTCCAGCAGGTCAACCAGGCTAACGGCCATGGCTGTTTCCGATTCATCTTCAACCTGCCTGAGCAATTGTTCGGTTGCGCGCAAAAACTGGCGTTTGTTCAGATCCAGGGAGGCCCGTCCAAGTTCAAGACTGTCATCCAGCGCCGAGTCAATCTGCACGTCGAACCAGGAATCGATTCCCTGGTGCAAAAACTCCAGCGAGTAGTAATACACTACCGATACCGGCGGCAGGGAAAGCATCAGAAACACCAGAACCATTCTGACAGTAAGGCGCGAGCCCGGCTCTCTTCGGCGATACTGGCCAATCAACCGGACCAGGTTGATCACAATCAGTACCAGAATGATGAACAGACCAAGTACATTAAAAACCAGCAGCGGGATAAACAGGCGACTCAAGTCATCTGAATTCTGTACTGCGCTACTCATCAGGTGCAGCGATACCAGCAATGGCAGCAACACCAGAAACAACAGCAACATACTTGAATGTCGCAATTTACTCATGGCCTTATGCGCCATCTGCTCCAGTCACTGGAGATGCTCCAACCGGAAGAAATATACGCTGTTGGTCTCAATGGTACTGGCAATGAATCAATATCCAGTTCACTGCGAATTTCCATGCGGTAGGTTTCACCCGCTTCGAGCTGCTCCAGGCTAACAACTGGCATATTCCTTATTTCACCGAGAGCATCGATTGCAGCCGAGCGGGATACAAACTGGCGTTTTTCCTCGCCTTTAAAGCCGATGACTTCATAGGTTGATGATAAAGGCAGGTATCGCAATTGGCGGCGCTTGTGAAAATCGATGATATCTTTTTCCCAGATCCAGGCACCATCGCGTCGGACCTGAACATGAATATCAATCGTTAGTGGTACACCATTTTCGAGGGCCTCAAGTGCTACTTTAGTAAACTCGTAGTCAATCTCGGCATCAATCACAAATTGTTCATTCTGCAGTCTTGATGATGCCTGCTGCACAATGACCCCATCCGCCAGCACTGGCATAATGAAAATCCAGCATAACAGGCAATAAACCATTAGACCGGTAAGTCTGTAACGGGTTACTGAAATTAGCCCTGTGCTATACATTTTTCCCCTTTGTGAGCAATGAATAAAAAAAGCCATCCATATTTAAATCACCCGGTAATAACTGGATACCGTGCTTTCTGCGATGGTGTTCGACCAGTGGCTCTAATGATAATTCAACTGCATCCTGCTTTTGTTTCAACAACCAGTCAACCTGCTGTTCATTTTCTGCCGCCAGCAAAGAACAGGTTGCATACAGCAGACCTCCACCTGGTTTGAGCAGCGGCCATACATTAAGCAGAATTTTGCGTTGCTGTTCGACCAGGCCAGCAATATCGGATCGCTTTCTGAGCAGTTTGATATCCGGGTGGCGACGAATCACGCCAGTCGCAGAACAGGGAACATCCAGCAGGATGAAATCATATTGTCGCTTTACCCAGTCACCTTTGTTTTTCGCCGCATCGCCCACCTCAAGCACAGCATGCAAGCCGAGACGCTGCAGGTTTTCCTGAACTTTTTCCAGGCGCTGTTCATCAATATCAATGGCTGTCAGCTGCAGATTGTCTGAACGTTCAAGAATATGTCCGGTTTTGCCTCCGGGTGCAGAACAGGCATCCAGCACCATCGAGCCCTGAGTTGCATCCAGTAACACGGCCGCCAACTGGGCCCCGGCATCCTGTACAGAAACCAGTCCCTGCATGAAACCGGGAATCTGTTCTACCGGTACCGCTTTATCCAGAACCAGGGCGCTTTCCATACCTTTTACCGGCTTGGCTGGCATGTGCTGATCAAGCAGCTGCTGAAGATAATCCTGCATTCCAACCAGGCGAGTATTAAGGCGCAGTGTCAGTGGTGGCTGCTGCAACATCGCCGAGGTTATCTGTTGCCACTGGTCAGGCCAGGCGCTCTTCAATTCTTCAAGCAGCCATTGCGGCATGGAACTGGCTACTGCCGGGTTGTTATCGGCCTGCTTCAGTAATGACTCCTGCTCACGTTGAAAACGACGCAACACGCCATTGACCAGGCGGGTGAACATGGGCTTACCAAGATGACGTGCTGCATTGACCGTCTCAGCCAACACCGCATGTGGCTTTATGCGCATATGATTCAGCTGGTAAAGCCCAATAATCAGCAAGGCATGGACATCGCCATCTCGTTTTCTTAACGGTTTTTGCATCAGCAATGACAGTACGGCATCAAGCCGGTGATACCAGCGACAGCTGCCAAACAGCAGTTCGGATAACAGGGCACGGTCTTTGTCATTAACACTGCCGGCAGATTCCGCCAGCAGGCGTGTCAGAGAACCGCCTTGAGTGACGCCATGAAGCACATTGGCTGCGACCGACCTTACCGAATGAAAGCCCGCATCAGGGGGCATGGCTTTAGCCAAAACTTTGCCCTGTCAGGTCATGTGCATTCAGAAAGTCCCGCGCTGACATGGCACGCTTGCCCTGGGGCTGAAGCTCGCTAATGCGCAGCACGCCTTCGCCTGTACTTACATCAATGCCCTCTGCCGAGGTCGTCATTACCGCACCAGCAGAACCTTCGGCCTGCTGGGCCAGGCAGCCTGCCTGCCAGATACGTAATGTCTTGTCGTTCAAACTGGTATAGGCAACTGGCCAGGGATTGAACGCCCGCACTATCCTTTCCAGTTCAGTGGCTGGCCTGGACCAGTCAATCTGCGCCTCTGTTTTATCCAGTTTATGGGCATAATTAGCCAGGGCATCATCCTGAATTTCAGGCTTGAGCCGGCCTGAAACCAACAAACCCAGTGTCTTCATCAAGGCATGAGCGCCCAGAGGTGCCAGCCGGTCATGCAGCTGACCGCCGGTTTCAGTTTCACCAATGGTGATCACTTCTTTATACAGCATGGGTCCGGTATCCAGCCCGGCCTCCATTTGCATGATGGTGATACCGGTTTCTTTATCGCCGGCCTGAATCGCGCGTTGTATCGGCGCAGCGCCGCGCCAGCGCGGCAAAAGTGACGCATGGATATTAAGACAGCCATAGCGTGGCGCATCCAGCACACGCTGAGGCAAAATCAGACCATAGGCAACCACGATCATGACATCAGCTTTTAATGCCTCCAGTGCAGACAAGTCAGCTTCATCCTTGAAATTTACCGGCTGAAAAACCGGGATACCATGATCAACTGCCGCCTGTTTAACCGGGCTGGGTTTTAAGTGACGACCACGGCCTGCCGGCCTGTCAGGTTGCGTGTAAACCGCAATGACCTCATGTTCAGAGTCGATCAGGGCTTGCAAGGGTGCAACTGAAAACTCAGGTGTACCGGCAAAAATGATTTTCAGTTTTTCAGACAAAATATATTCTCTATGCAATAGGGCAAATCCGGAGCTACAAAACCTTGCGAGTGGCTGGCTTGCTGCCTTTCTCAAGTTTTTTCCGAATGCGATTGCGTTTTAAGGGGGAAATATAGTCGACGAACAATTTGCCATCGAGGTGATCAATTTCATGCTGAATACAGACCGCCAGTAAACCATCGGCATCCATTTCAAAAGTTTCACCCTTTTCATTGAGAGCCTTGACCCGGATTTTTTCAGCACGTTGTACCGTTTCATAAAAACCGGGTACCGACAGGCAGCCTTCATCCATGGTTTCTTCGCCTTCTTTATCCAGGATTTCTGGATTGATCAGGCATACAGGCTGGTCTTTCTCCTCGGAAACATCGACGACAATGACTCTTTTTGGTACGTTGACCTGGATTGAAGCCAGCCCGATACCGGGCGCTTCGTACATGGTTTCAAACATGTCTTTGACCAGTTGCTGTATGCCCCCATCCACTTCTGTGACGGGTTCGGCTTTGTTTCTGAGACGTGGGTCCGGATAATGTAATATTTCAAGAATCGCCATAAGTAAAATGCATTGCTATAGTACAATTTAAAAATAATTCGCTATCATAATGATATGTTACAGGATTTTCAGTTATTCTGTGGCAGATCTTTAAATTTATCAGGACAACATAACCACAATACTAAGGGATCAATATGCATAAGTTTCACCACCTGCTCATTTCATGCCTGGCTGGCCTTTTCCTTTCCGGAATCGTGGCAGCTGAAACTGTTGCGCTTAATGACAATCACCCCGAGAGGTACACGGTAGTCAAGGGCGATACACTCTGGGACATTTCAGGGATGTTTTTAAGAGACCCCTGGCGTTGGCCTGACATCTGGTATGTCAATCCACAGATTGCCAACCCACACCTGATTTATCCAGGTGACGTGCTCGAATTAACTTATGTTAATGGCCAGCCCCGACTGACACTCCAGCGTGGCCCAGGCAAACTCAGCCCCCAGGTACGCTCCACTCCACTTGATGACGCCATTCCAACTGTGCCCATCGATGCAATCAAGGCTTTCCTGACACGTCCCTACGTTCTGGAAAAGGGTCAGCTTGACTCAGCACCTTATATTGTTGCTTTTGCCGATGAACATATCATTGGTGGTGCTGGACAAAGAGTCTACGCACGAACCATTAACGACAGTACCCATACCAAGTTCGAAATTGTTCGCCAGGGCGGTGAATACACAGACAGTGAAACCGGTGAAGTGCTTGGATACGAAGCCCTATATATTGGCAACAGCCTGTTGCAACGAACCGGTGATCCCGCCACGCTGCTGTTGACCGGCACCCAGCTTGAGGCACGTGAAGGCGACCGGCTCGTGCCCGTGTCAGATGATGTTGCTCTGAGAAATTTTCACCCCAAAGCACCAGCCCAGGATGTTAATGGCGCTATCATTTCAGTGATTAATGGTGTCACCCAGATTGGCCAGTACAACGTTGTTGTCATCGATCGTGGTACAAAAGATGGTTTAAGTGTCGGAGATGTTCTCAATATCAATCATCGTGGTGAAACCATTAAGGATGCGGTTAGCCCGGATCCAAAGGATGTCGTTAAATTGCCTGATGAAAGAGCAGGCATTCTGATGGTTTTCCGTACTTTTGACCGTGTCAGTTTTGGTCTGGTCATGTACGCCACCCGCTCTATCCATGTCATGGACAAGGTAACCAACCCAAATTAGTCCGCGGCATACTGTCAGGGAGGACAGTGCCATGCAATGCAGTAACCAGGAATGGCTGGCCCTGGTCAGAGCCCGGGGTGTGGGTAACCGCACCCTGTTGCCTCTGATCAGCCAGTCAACAAGCCTGCACGAGTTAATCAATAACGCCCCCGAAAGCGTTGCTGAAAAAATTTCCAATGCAGTTGACCTGAAAGACAGTCTGCTCGCCAGGCAACTGGAAGAGGACCTGGCCTGGCTGGACAAATTCGGCAATCACCTGATCCCGGTCTCTGACCCGCGCTACCCCCCATTATTACGCCAGATTGATGATGCTCCCATGGTGTTGTTTGTTCATGGAGATGCAGACCTTCTCGGCCTGCCACAACTGGCCATCGTCGGCAGCAGAAACCCCAGCAAAAACGGCCAGGACAACGCCTTTGCCTTTGCCCGACACCTGGCAAGTTCGGGCCTGACGATAACCAGCGGCATGGCGCTGGGCATCGATGCACAGGCTCATCTTGGCAGCCTTTCTGTTACCGGCAAGACTCTTGCCATTACCGGCACGGGCACTGACCGGGTATACCCGGCCAGCCATCACAAACTGGCACACCAGATTGCTGAACAGGGTGCCATTGTGTCGGAATTTCCACCCGGCACCGAGCCCAAAGCAGGACACTTCCCACGCAGAAACAGAATAATCAGCGGCCTGAGCCTGGGAACCCTTGTGGTTGAGGCCACCATTAAAAGCGGCTCACTGATAACGGCAAATTTTGCTTTGGAACAGGGTCGGGAAGTTTTCGCCATTCCCGGCTCCATTCATAACCCCCAGAGCAAGGGTTGCCACAAACTGATCAAGCAGGGAGCAAAGCTGGTGGAGAGCGCCCAGGACATCATGGATGAAATTGGCGCCCTGATCTCAATCCTGGACACTGACATATCCCAACCGGAAACTGATATAACCGAAAACAAGCTCGAGCTGGATGACGATTACCAGCTATTGCTGGAAAAAATGGGCTGGGACCCAATCTCAACAGAAGAACTCATAAACGTAACTAAATTCCCAGCTGAATCGGTTTCGTCCATGCTATTGTTGCTAGAACTTCAGGGTCATGTATCATCCGCACCCGGTGGGTACTTCAGTAGAACCATACCCTCTATTTGACCCGGGAATACTGGCCAACATTCGTGTAATGTTCGTATTCAGGCCTGGTTATCATTGAATTACAGCCAGAAAATGTTACAAACACACTAAGAATTATCTTCATCGGGAGTAACCGTGAACGAAAACGTGATTGATGTCCTCATTTATATCTATGAGAACTACATGGGAAGCGATGAAAATATCCCCCATGACCAGATTATGCTGGAAGAAGAACTTTCACAGGCAGGTTTCCCGACGGGCGAAATCCAGAAAGCCTTTGACTGGCTGGATGACCTTGCCAGACATCAGATTACTCTCAGTCAAAATCCTGCAAGCAGCCCTTCAATGCGCATGTTCACACCAAGCGAACAGCTACGACTGGATATTGATGCTCGCGGATTGTTATTGACCCTGGAGCAAAGCGGCCTGCTGGACAAGACCAGTCGCGAACTGGTGATTGAACGCGCCATGGCCCTGGATGAAGAGCATTTTACCAGTGAAGACATTAAATGGATTGTTTTGCTGGTGTTGATGAATCAACCAGGCAAAGAATCTGCTTTTGCCCAGATCGAAGAAATGATCTATAACAACCCCGCCGAAAATTTACATTAGGCTGCTGACTATTTCATGAATCTGGTTATTGTTGAATCGCCTGCCAAGGCCAAAACCATCGAAAAATACCTGGGTAAGGATTTTGAAGTCCTAGCTTCGTATGGTCATGTCAGGGATCTGATCCCCAAAGAAGGCGCCGTCGATCCCGGCAATGACTTTGCGATGAAATACCAGACGATTGAGCGCAACGACAAGCACGTCAAAGCCATCATCAGTAAGCTTAAAAATGCTGAAAACCTCTATCTCGCGACTGACCCGGACCGCGAAGGTGAAGCCATATCATGGCATTTGTATGAGTTGCTGAAAGAACGTAAAAAGCTCAAGGACAAGGGTGTTTATCGCGTTGTATTTAACGAAATCACCAAGAAAGCGGTCAATCACGCGGTTGAAAACCCCCGCGAACTTTCCACTGGATCTGGTCAATGCCCAGCAGGCACGGCGTGCACTCGATTACCTGGTTGGTTTTAACCTGTCACCGCTTTTATGGAAAAAAATCCGCCGCGGCCTTTCCGCCGGCCGCGTGCAAAGCCCGGCGTTACGCATGATTGTTGAGCGTGAAGAGGAAATTGAAGCTTTTAAACCTCGTGAATACTGGACTATCAAGGCCAATACCAGCAAGGATAATCAAGAGTTTTCAGCCAAACTGACCACTTTTTCCGGCGAGAAAATCGAACAATTCAGTATTACCGATGAAAACCGCGCAACCGAGGTGGAACAGGCACTGCTTATCTGCTGCCAATGGTCTGCTGGATGTCGTTAAAGTTACCCGCAAACAACGCAAACGCAACCCGGCACCGCCTTTTACCACTTCGACCTTGCAACAGGAAGCCGCGCGTAAACTTGGCTTTACCACCCAGCGCACCATGCGAATTGCCCAGCAACTGTACGAAGGTATTGATATCGGTGATGGCACCGCAGGCCTGATTACCTACATGCGAACCGACTCGGTTAACCTGGCAGACGATGCGATTGCCGAATTACGTGAATTTATTGCCAAGAAATACGGCAAAGACCAGTTACCTGATGCCGCCAGGACATTCAAAACCAAATCCAAAAATGCCCAGGAAGCGCATGAAGCCATTCGTCCCACTTCGGCCGTACGTGAACCGGTCAAGGTCAACCAGTTCCTGACCAAGGACCAGCAAAAACTCTACGATCTGATCTGGAAACGCACGGTTGCCTGCCAGATGGTTCATGCCACCATGCATACTGTCGCAGCAGACCTGGCGCCGGTGAAGACAACATGTTCAGAGCCAACGGCTCCACCATTGCCAACCCGGGATTTATCCAGGTTTACCAGGAAGGCAAGGATGACGTAAAACCAGATGACGACAAAGACGAAAAAATGCTGCCGGAACTCAGTGAAGGTGAAAAGATTGACCTGATTGCGGTTGTACCTGAACAGCACTTTACCGAGCCGCCACCACGTTACAGCGAAGCCAGCCTGGTCAAGGCCCTGGAAGAGCACGGCATTGGCCGCCCCTCAACCTATGCCTCCATTATTTCCACCCTGCAGGACCGTGATTACGTCGAGCTCGAACAGAAACGCTTTTACCCGACTGATGTCGGACGCGTGGTCAACAAGTTCCTGACCAATTATTTCACCCAGTACGTCGACTACGATTTTACTGCCAAGCTTGAGGATGAACTGGATGCGGTTTCCCGTGGTGAAGAGGAATGGATTCCACTGCTGCGAAAATTCTGGCAGCCGTTCAAGGATCGTATCGACGATACCCAGGAAAATGTGCAGCGCTCTGACGTCACGCAGGAAAAAATTGATGAGAAATGCCCCAAATGTGGCGGTCAGCTTTCAATCCGGCTGGGACGTAATGGACGCTTCATCGGCTGCACCAACTACCCGGAATGCGATTACACCCGCAACCTCAATGATGACCAGGAAAGCAACGAACCTGAAGAAGTTGGCCGTAATTGCCCTCAATGTGATTCAGCGCTGATCTTTCGCCAGGGACGCTATGGAAAATTCATCGGATGCTCGGGCTATCCAAACTGCAACTATATCGAACCACTGGAAAAGCCCTCGGATACCGGTGTCACCTGCCCCAAGTGTAACGCTGGCACACTGATGAAACGCAAATCACGCCGTGGCAAGATTTTTTATTCCTGTTCAACCTATCCCAAGTGTGATTACGCGATCTGGAATGAGCCAATTGCTGAGCCCTGCCCCAGTTGTGGCTGGCCCGTCCTGACCATCAAAACCACCAAGCGTCGTGGCACTGAAAAAGTCTGTCCACAGCAGGACTGCTCCTTTGCCGAACCTTATGAAGTACCGGCTCACGAAGCAGAAACCGAATAAACGTCACCGATGTCTCCGTTTGCCGGGCGGTTAGCTGCCAGATACATCAGCCAGGGAAAAATCGTTGGCTATCCCACTGAAGCAGTTTATGGCCTGGGGTGCGATCCACTTAATGGTCATGCCGTAAATCACCTGCTACGCATCAAACAACGCTCTATCAGCAAGGGACTTATCCTGATTGCGGCTGATTTTGAACAATTGCAGCCATTTATTGCTGATATTGATAGCAGCCTGCTGGCACCGGCTTTAGACTCCTGGCCCGGACCCTATACCTGGCTGTTCCCTGCCAGGGCCGGAACGCCCTACTGGCTGACAGGAAAGCACCAATCGATTGCCGTTCGGGTAACAACCCATCCGGTCGCAAGGCAACTCTGCCTGGACGCAAATACCGCGCTGATTTCTACCAGCGCAAACCGGAGCCGCCAACAGCCTGCACGATCTGCCCTCGAGTGCCGGATGAAATGCCCGCAAACGGATTTGATTGTCGCTGGTGATGTCGATAAAACTGCACAACCTTCTGTTATTAGAGATTTGATAAGCGGTGCAATAATTCGGCCATGAAATCGACTTGCTGTAGATTAACTCAAGCCATGCGAAGCAATAAATATAAATAGCAAAGAAAGAGTAAAAACATGAGCACTACACCCGACATCAATGCTGTAAAGAACTTTCTGCTGGGGTTACAGGATTCCATCTGTAATGCCCTGGCAACTGAAGATGGCAAGTCCTTCGAGGAAGAAAGCTGGGATCGTCCAGGCGGTGGCGGAGGGCGTTCACGCGTGATGGAGGAGGGCAACATCATTGAAAAAGGTGGTGTCAATTTTTCCCATGTTCATGGCGATGGACTGCCACCATCAGCAACTGCGGCCAGGCCGGAACTGGCGGGCCGTTCCTTCCAGGCAATGGGTGTATCGCTGGTTATCCACCCCCGCAATCCCTACATTCCGACCTCGCATGCCAATGTGCGCTTTTTCATTGCCGAAAAAGAAGGCGCTGATCCGGTCTGGTGGTTTGGCGGTGGCTTTGACCTGACGCCTTACTATGGTTTCGAGGAAGATGTTGTCCACTGGCACCAGGTCAGTAAACAGGCCTGCGATCCGTTTGGGGATGATATTTATGCAAAATATAAAAAATGGTGCGATGAATATTTTTACCTGAAACACCGTGATGAGCCTCGGGGCGTCGGCGGCCTTTTTTTTGATGATTTAAACGAATGGGGTTTCGAGAGATCGTTCGATTTCATGCAGAGTGTCGGCAATCATTATATCGATGCCTACCTGCCTATCGTCCGGCGGCGTAAAGACATACCTTTTGGCGAAAAAGAACGTGATTTCCAGTGTTATCGTCGCGGCCGTTATGTCGAGTTTAACCTTGTGTATGATCGCGGCACTATCTTTGGCCTGCAGACAGGCGGACGCACTGAATCCATCCTGATGTCTTTACCACCACTGGTTAAATGGCGTTATAACTGGTCACCCGAGGCTGGTACTGACGAAGCACGCCTGTATGAAGACTTCCTGAAACCAAAAGACTGGCTTGGCATCAATCAATAAAAAAAGGCCTGTCCGGGAAAAGGACAGGCCTTCAAGCATGCGCTAATCCAAGCGCGGGAGGAGGAAAACACACAGCATCATACTGCTGTTTTGTTTAACGACAGCCAGCAGTAATTCTTTAATCGTTTAGGTCATCAGAATCTACTTTTTTTGCTATCTAGCCAACCAGATCCAATTCCCGCTGACGAAAACTAACACCCAGTTGTGCTGCTTTAGCCCTGCAGGCAGCAATATCAACACCATCCAGGCCGTTGATAGCCGAGGCAGTCACTTTATCAATGTATCTCGGAGCCAGCTGCAGGAAGTCGAGCATGGCTTCGTATGAACCAGGTAATTGAGGCTGGCAATGCCGATTATAGGTTGCTTTATCCTGTGCATTCATCGAGACGGAAACCGCATCAACGGCTTCTGACAGCTCTGGCAATATATTCCGCTTATGCACCAGGTTACCCAGGCCATCCGTATTCAGCCTGATCAGGGCATTTTGTTTTTTCAATTCACGGGCCACTTCCAGCAAAGTTTTCAGCCGTAGTGTTGGCTCACCGTAACCACAAAAAACCACTTCATCATAGGATGATGGATTATCTACACTGTCGATTATTTCCTGCGCCGCTGGACGATGATCCATGGTCAGGTCATAGCCTTTGACATGAAGATCACCATGGGTTTTAGGACAAAACTGGCATTCCAGCGTACACCGGTCATTGATACTCAGGTACAGGGCATTACCGATTTGATAGGAGATCTGTTGGCTCAAACTGTTAACCCTTTTACAAAATGACAATTTAACTTTTTTTTGCCGATCAATACATGCGACAGGTCAACCAAGGCCATAAAAAAAGCGGCTAACAAGCCGCTTTTTTTGAGAAAAAATTTAATCACCTAGTCGACACTGTGTGCCACCTTCTGAAATTCTTCAGCCTCATTCTGGGACATGGCTTTTTGCTGATTGGTTTTCGACAGGTGAGTAATCAGGCCATTCATACCCGAAGTTCTTATCAGGCGGTTAAAGCTGCTACGGTAATTGGTCACCAGGCTCATACCTTCTATTTTGATGTCATAAACCTTCCAGCTGCCTTCCATGAAATTCATCCGGTAATCAACCGCAACAGGCGGGCCATTGCGGGTAATCTGGGTGCGAACCAAAACGTCATTTTCATTTTGCCCTGGACGCGTTGCCAGAAAAGTCACTTGCCAGTCATCCAGTTCGTTGAATGCTGTAGCATAAGTCCTGACGAGCATATTTTTAAATTCCTGCTGGAAGGACTTTTGCTGCTCAGGCGTGGTTTTTTTCCATGCACGGCCAATAACCAGCCTGGAAATACGTTGAAGATCAAAACGGGGGACCAGTACTTCATCAACCATACGGTAAACAAAGGCAGGGTCTGAACTCAGCAGGTCCCTGTCATTTATCAGCACCTGCTTGATTTCATTGGATGTGTCTTCAATTACCTGCTGTGGCGCAGAAAGCTCCTTGGCATTAACTGTCGAGCCAAGCAGGAAAACAGCGCTAACTACAAGTTTTAAGAAATTATTTTTTTTCATTATTGTCATTCCCTGTTAGTGGTGATGTCTAATGCACGCATTACACACCCAATATCCTGCAATCTACAGGCCAGCCAACAAAAGCACTTAATAAACAGCAACTTAAAACATAACTTGTTCGAGTTTAAGCCGAAAAAGCGATATTCAGCAGCTTAAGTGCGAAATATCGTGTCTGGATTTCACGTTATTAGACCGGCAACCCATGATTAGTATTTCAATTTTATCGATCAGCCTGAAAGAAAGTTATTGTGAAATTCCCTAACACAGAAAAAACAGGGGTTTAGATGGCTATAGCGATTGATCGACGATCAACCGAGACGATCAGCTGCATGGTCTGCAATCCAGTCGCGAATCCAGTGGGTTGCCCTTGCTCCGGCAAAGCGGGCTTTTTCTTCACCATCAATGAAAAGGATAACCGTTGGAAAGCCTCTGAGCTTGAACTTGCCGGCAAGCTTCATATTTTCACCTTCGTCAACTTCGACTTTGGCCAGCAAGACCTGCCCTTCGAGTTCATCCACGGCACGAATCAGGTGTGGAGCCAGGCCGTGACAGGGGGAACACCACTCTGCCCAGAAATCAACAAGAATGAGTTTTTCTGCGGAAGCCTGTAAAACGACTTGATTAAAGTCCTCTAGATTGGCTTCAAAAACAAAATCAGATGCAGTGGACATTTTTTCTCCATATTAAGACAACATCCCTGAAAAATACGATTGTAACAAAATTTGATAACTGTTTGCCTCTGTTACAGGCAGCCAGTAGCATAGTAGTAATAACAAAAACACATTTCAGGTCCTGTAAAACTTATGTCTGACAACCGTATCGTTATTGCTACACGCAAATCCCCTCTTGCCATGTGGCAAGCCGAACATGTAGCGGCAAAACTCAAACAGGCTCATCCGGATCTTGAGGTAGAGCTGCTCGGTATGAGCACCCAGGGTGACAAGATCCTGGATACCCCATTGGCAAAAATTGGCGGCAAAGGCCTGTTTGTCAAAGAACTGGAACAGGGCATACTCGAGGGCCAGGCCGATATCGCGGTACATTCCATGAAAGACGTACCGGTCGCATTTCCTGAGGGACTGCACCTGCCCATCATCATGCAGCGTGAAGACCCGCGTGACGCCTTTGTGTCCAACCAGTACAACGCCATGGAAGAACTGCCGGAAGGTGCCCGGGTTGGCACTTCCAGCCTGCGCCGCCAATGCCAGATTTCTGCCAATCGCCCCGATCTTGAAATTCTGCCGCTGCGTGGCAACGTCAATACGCGTTTGAGGAAACTGGATGACGGCGAATACGATGCCATTATTCTTGCCTCGGCAGGCCTGATACGCCTCGGATTTGCCGATCGCATCAAGACCTATATTTCAACTGATACCAGCCTGCCGGCGATTGGCCAGGGAGCTATAGGTATTGAATGCCGCAACAACGACGAACGTGTCAACGCATTACTGCAGCCCTTGCATGATGCTGATACTGCTAGCTGCGTATTGGCTGAAAGGGCTATGAATAATCGCCTGGAAGGTGGTTGCCAGGTGCCCATAGGCGGTCACGCCGTGCTTGAAGGCGACAAGCTGGAAATGCGTGGCCTGGTTGGCAGTACTGATGGCAAGCAGATAATCCGCGCCCGGTCCGGTGGTCATCGCAACGAAGCAGAGCAAATCGGTATTGCCATTGCAGAAGAGCTGCTCGGTAACGGTGCCGATAAAATCCTGCAGGCGCTTTACGCTTCCTGATTGGTTTATCGCAGCCTATTATACCAGTGGCGCAGCAACCGCCTTTAACATCACCCGGCATTCTCATACTAAGACCTGCCGGGCAGGCAATTGAAACCATTCACCTGGTAGAACAGCAGGGCTGGCAGGCCATTCCTTTTCCAACCATTGAAATAGCAGCTGCCAATGAAGAAAAAAACCTCGCATTATTCCGCAACCTGGACTCATTCAGCTGGATCATCTTTATCAGCCAGAATGCGGTGCATTACTTTGTTAGCCAGCTACCAGAGGATCACGGGGCATTGCCGGCAATAGCCGCTGTTGGCAAAGCCACTTCCCAGGCAGCAAAGAACGCCGGCCTTGTCGTCACAATCCAGCCGGAAGAAAATTTTTCCAGTGAAGGCCTGCTCAATACCGCAGCTTTCCAACAGGTGGAAGGCCAGAAAATTCTCATTGTGCGCGGCAATGGCGGCCGCGAATTGCTTGCTGAAACCTTGTCAGAACGTGGTGCACAGGTCAGCTATGCGGAAGTTTATCAGCGCCGCCTGCCCGTAGCTGACACCAGCTGGCTGGTACAGAACTGGCGGTCCCATGTTTCAGTCATTCTGGCCACGTCGAGTCAACTGGTCGATAACCTGGTTACACTTATTGGTGATGCAGTTGCCAACCTGTTATTTGAAACACCCATCGTGGTCATCAGCCCACGCATGCAACAACATGCAGAACAACTTGGCTTTAAGAAAATCTGGTTGGCAGAAGGCCCAACTAATGATCAAATGATTAAAACGATCAAAACAAACATCACGTTCAATTAGACTAGACTTAGTCATAACCATAACCTTGCCAAACCATCAATGGACAACAAAGAAGATAAACAAGCTGAACAGCCAGAAGAAGTCGAAGGCAATATTATCGATGTAGAACCGGAAGTTGAAACCCCGGCTTCAACTGCAGCCAGCGGTCAAAGCAACACTGACGGGAAAAAATCCCAGCTTCCATTGATCCTGGCTGTCATTGCCATGGTCCTGGTAGCCGCCTCCTGGATTGCCGGTTATCGTTACTGGCATAACATCCTCAATGACCTGTCCAGCATGCAAAATCGCATCAGTTCAACCCATGAACAGCAACAGGCGCTGGATGCTGAAATTGCAAAAGCCAAGCAGGTGCTGCAGGAGCAGACACTCATGCTCGAAACCCAGGCCCAGCAGACTGAAGCCCAAAGCCAGCAGATGAATAGCGACAAGGAGCAGATCACCCGCCAGGCCGAGGTCATGCAAAAAGCAGTCGACCAGGTTAACGAAAAAATCGGTCGTAGCAGCGATCAGTGGCAGCTGGCAGAAGCTGCATACCTGATGAGTATTGCCAATCATAAACTGGCCCTAACCCAGGATATCAATACGGCACTGGCTGCATTAGAGCAGGCCGATAATAAATTACTCGACAGCGGTGACCTCGGGCTGCTTGCCGTCAGGGAAAAACTTGCAGAAGAAATCGGCCAGTTAAAGGCTATCAAGCAGGTGGATATAGCCGGTATAGCCGCCAGCCTGCAGAGCCTGGCTCAACAGGTGGGTCAGCTTAAACTGGCGAGCGCGGCATTGACCCCCGCCAACACCGCCAGTGACGGTGAAAACGAGCAAGCCATGGGGCGCAGCCTGGATACCCTGCTGTCAGACAGTTGGCGCGGCTTCCGTGAATTAATGGTAATACGCAAACATGATCAACCGGTTAGTGCCATGCTACCCCCGTCCCAGCAATATTTCATTTACCAGAATTTACAGTTACAACTGGAGAGCGCCCGCCTGGCTTTACTCAGGCAGGAAAGCATCCTGTTTAAAAGCAGCCTCGATACTGCTACCGAGTGGTTAACCAGCTTCTTTGATCAAGAAGACACCGCCACCAGCAATATGCTGACAACACTCAACAGGCTGAAACAGACTGAACTAAACCCGGCAATGCCGAATATTTCAGCCTCTTTGAACCTGCTTAACCAGTACCGGGAGAGCAGCAAATGATCCGCTGGTTACTGTCAGGCCTGGTTGCCATCTTTCTTGGCTCGATCCTGGCCGTTGCCGTTTTAAAAGACAATGGTTACATCCTGATTGGCTATGATATCTGGACTGTCGAGGGCAGCCTCGCGCTGTTTATTCTGCTGGATATTATTCTGTTCGCTGCCCTGTATTTTACCATTCGTTTTCTGGTTCGCCTGTGGCGAACACCGGCTGATGTCAAAACCTGGCATCACCAGCGGCAGATCCGCCTGGCACAGCGAGCCCTTACCCGCGGCCTGCTGGAAATGGCTGAAGGCGACTGGAAAGGCGCTGAAAAACGCCTGGTCCGTTACGCAGCCAGCGCTGAAACACCACTGCTGAATTACCTTGCTGCCGCCCGCGCCGCCCAGCTTCAGGGAGCCCACGAGCGACGTGACCACTACCTGCAGCTAGCCCATGAAAGCATGCCCTCTGCGGATGTTGCTGTCAGCCTGACCCAGGCCGAACTGCAACTGGCTCACCAGCAGCTCGAACAGGCATTGGCAACCCTCAAGCATTTGAAAAATATTGCTCCCAAACATGTTTATGTATTGAAACTGTTAAGCGAGCTATACCAGCAACTGGGTGACTGGGAGCAGCTAAGGGAACTGCTGCCAGACCTGAAAAAACGCAAAGCCTGCAGTCAGGCAGAACTCGGCGCTCTTGAGAATCGTCTCAACCGTTACACACTGCAACAGGCTGCCGGTCAGGATCTGCAGGCACTGGAAGCTGCCTGGAAACAGATTCCCAAGCGCAAACGCCGTGAAGATAACCTGGTACTGGATTATGCCCGCCATCTTTCATCCCTTGACCAGCAGGACCTGGCAATCAAGGCTATTGATACCTGCCTGACCCAGCATCGAGACGAGGAATGGCAGGATGAACTGCTGGTGATGTTTGGCAATATCGCGGGTTCCGAACCCGCCAAACAACTAACGACTGGCGAAAAATGGTTGAAATATAAGAACAATAATCCGGCATTGCTGTTAATGCTCGGCAGACTCAGCCTGAAAGCCAAGCTGTGGGGTAAAGCACGCAGCTACCTGGAAGCCAGTATCGAGATTCAGCCCCATGCCGATACTTACCAGGAACTGGGCAACCTGCTTGAACAACTCGGTGAAACTGAAAAAGCCCGCGAATATTATCGCCAGGGACTGGGTCTTGGGATCGAGACGACACCCATCAATCTGCCTGAAAACATCAAGCTTGGCAGCGCCCCCCTGGAAAGCGAAAGCCTGCCACCAATACCGACTGACACGACACCGCCGACTGACACGTCACATCCCAAACTGGAAGCTGCCCGCTAGTAACCCTGCCAGGTACTTACATTTCTGCTGTGGTGATGCCGAAAAACCATCCCGGCAAAAAATATCCAGGCAAGCCTTGTGAGCAAAGATGACTTCGCTTCAGTCTGAAGCGAAGTCGAAGGAATCCGAAAACATGTAGTCGGTAGAGAGTCCGGCTTCAATAAACGCATCCTTGCCAGAATTCACCATGACGGGTGGACCCGCCATGTAAACATCGAAACCACTCATATCAGCATGATCAGCAACTACGGCCTCGTGGACAAAACCGGTCCTGCCGGACCACTCCTGGGAAGGCTCGGACAACACCGGCACAAAGCTGATATTGTCATGCTGCTCTGCCCATTGCCGGGCCAGTTCGCCCTGGTAAAGATCACGTTCAGAACGGACACCCCAGTACAGCTGCATGGGACGCCTGTCGCCAATATAAATCGCATGTTCTATCTGCCCCTTGATCGGGGCAAAGCCGGTACCACCGGCCATAAAGATAACCGGACGGTCTGAATCCTCACGTAACACGAAGGTACCCAGGGGGCCACGGATACGTAAAATCGCTTTATCCTGCATGCGATCAAAAACATAGTTAGTGAACTCGCCACCATCAACATGGCGTATGTGTAACTCGATCAACTCATCGTCATGTGGCGCATTGGCAATCGAAAACGCGCGTTCACGTCCATCACTCAACAAAAAATTGACATACTGGCCAGCCATGAACTGGAGACGCTGGTTATCAGGCAGCTTGAGCCACACAGCCATTACGTCATGGGCCAGTTGTTTATGGTGGGAAACACGGCACGGCAGGGTTTTCACTTCGATTTCCGTCGCTGTTTCAAGCAATTTCACACTCAGGCTGACATCAGTTTGCGGAACCGCCTGGCATGTCAGGCAGGCATTATCAGCAGTTCCTTCGAGTGCACCGGTCTTGCCGCTGGGATAGGTTACGTCACCGCTACTGATTGTCGACAGGCAATTTCCACAGGCTCCGTTTCTGCAACCGTATGGCAGCCCGACATCCTGCCGCAGGGCAGCATCGAGAATGGTCTCACCTTCACCCACTTCAATGACATGTTCACCTGCATTGATATCAACTGAAAAACTCATGGAAAATCCTGTCATAATTACAAATTAATCTCACCATTCTCCCCTATCTTAACGTATGAATAAACCTGTCTCTCCTGTTGTAATCATTGGCTGCGGCGATATCGGCACCCAGGTAGCACGCTATTACCTCGATCAGGACGTTACTGTTCACGCCCTGGTGCGTTCAGATGAATCGGTTAAACGGCTGCAATCACTCGGGATCATGGCCTCACAGGCGGATCTTTCAGGCACCTTTAAACTGGATTTCAATACAGATAAAAGCCAGTTGTATTTTTTTGCACCGCCACCCTCACAGGGCACTGTAGACACACATACTGCAAACCTGATCGCTGCCATGGAATCGGCCGCTCAGTCACCCTCCCGACTTGTCTACATCAGCACCACCGGGGTTTACGGTGACTGCCAGGGCCGCTGGATTAGCGAAGACGAACCGGTCAAACCTGCAGCAGACCGTGCCAGGCGGCGGCTTGATGCCGAACAGCAGTTAGGCAAATGGGCTCAAAAATCCGGCACAGAAGTTATCATTTTACGGGTTGCCGGCATTTACGGCCCGGGTAAGCTCCCCCTGGCACGCCTGCGCAAAGGCCTGCCTGTCATCCGTGAAAGCGAAGCACCCTTTACCAATCGCATTCATTCTGCAGACCTGGTGAAAATGGCTATTGCAGCGATGCAACGGGGACAGGCTGGAGCAATTTACCATGCCTGCGACGGTCATCCCGGCACCATGAGCGACTATTTCAAACAGGTTGCCCGCAAAGCAGGCCTGCCGGAACCCATCGAAATCTCGCTGGCTGAAGGGGAAAAAACACTGTCCGCCGGCATGATGTCATACATGCGGGAGTCACGTCGTCTGAGTAATACAAAAACGCTCAGGGAACTGGATTTAAAACTGGATTATCCGACCCTGGAGGAAGGATTGGAGCATTGCGGGCTTTAAGGCTTTAGCCGCCGACTCAATCCCAGCGCTCAGGATAGCTGCCCGGACGATAAAGGTTGTTACTGATCAAAGCCACCACCAGCATGATAAAAGCACCAAGCATCACGGTAAACACGTAACCCCAGCCGAGCCCATGCAACTGCTCTGACCCAATGATCGCGATCAGGGCTGTTGCACCACCGGGCGGGTGAACCGTTCGCGTCATCATCATCAAGGCAATTGCCGTGGCTACTGCAACCGCTTCCTGTAAAACCAGGTAGTCAGGCAGGTACTTGAAACAGGCGACTCCGGTCAAGGCTGATAAAAAATGCCCACCAATCAGGTTGCGGGGTTGCGAAAACGGTGCCCGGGGTGCGGCGTACAACAACACCGCTGAGGCCCCAAAAGAGCCGATGACCAGTAATTCCAGGTGAGGAAAGTTGACAACCACCGTAGCCAGGGCACCGATACCGGCAAATGCGCCCAGCCAGGCTGCAATAACCTTTCCAGCGGTGACCGGCTGTCGACGACCATGAGAGGTATTTTGGTCACCCCTGATAAATGTGCGGCCTACCCAGCGTGGTAATTTTCCCGGCATGCGTGTGCTTAGGCTGGCAGACTTTTGCGGCTTTCGAGCCAGTCAATAATCGGATCCCATTGCGGCAGGTCTTTTTCCACGGCAGAAGGTGCCAGTTCAAAAATGCTCAGACCCGTTTCTGCCGATTTGAGATAGCTGGATGATTCCCGTAAAGCCGTCAAAACAGGAATTTTCTGCATGTCGAGAAATTCCTGCAGGTTATGAAAAGCAACAGATTTTTCACGAACCCGGTTGGCGATCAATGCGATACGTGTCTGCTTTTTGGAAACTCTACCTGATTCAAGCAATTCTGACAGAAAACGCCTGGCTGCACGCATATCGATGGCCGAAGGCAATACCGGAATTATCAGGGTTTCAACACGTTTAAGCATGGAATTGATCTCTGTCCCGTGCACACCTGCTGGAACGTCAATAAACAGGTAATCCGTACCCCTGGCCGGTTTGACAGCTTCCCGGGTAGCATCGATGGCCTGAATGGAGGGAATACCGTCATAACCAGCCCGGGCTTCCAGCCAGTCCAGTGAAGAGCCTTGTGGATCGAAATCCGCCAGTGCGACTTTTCCATCCTGGTCCGCAAACCAGCATGCCAGGTTGGTTGCCAGTGTGGTTTTTCCGCAGCCGCCTTTGGCGTTCATGACCATGATTGTTCGCACTATTCTCTCTCCCGATACGCTGGTTTTTAACCATCATACATTAACGTGGAAAGCCGCTCTGTCAGACACAGAAGTATTTATCGCTAAATAATTATTTTAATTGAGTGTGATATTATCTTTGCCTAACCCACGTCAATAACCTGTCCAGATCCACTCAACGGGAGTTAACAATGGAATTCAACGGTATTCTTGGTTTTATCATTCTGCTGCTGGATATCTTCGCAATTATCAAACTTGCCAAGAGCTCCGAAACAACCGGCATGAAAGTACTCTGGATCCTGATTGTAGTACTGTTACCTGTTATCGGCCTGATAGCCTGGTTTGTTTCGGGCCCAGGTGATAAATCCTTCAAATTATAGAAACTCACTGTGCGGCCGGAGTGACTAATGCTCCACGGCCGCTTTGCGTTCCAGGCGTCTGACTATCATTTTCTCAAACTCAACCAGGAACAGCACCGTCGATGAAACCAGCAGAATACGCAGCCACATCCCCAGGTCGATTGCTGCCGTGCCAAACAAACCCTGCAGCGGCGCCAGGTAAGTAAAGCCCAGCTGGAAGATCACCAGAACACCTATAGCCACAAGCACATAGCGGTTTCCGCTAAAACCCTCCCAACTGAAAATGGATGCCGAAATATACCTTGAATTAAACAGGTAGAAGATCTCAAACATCACCAGCGTATTGACAGCGACAGTGCGGGCCATTTCCACACTGTGTCCACGCCCCAGCTCCCAGATAAACAACCCGAAAGTACCGGACATCAAGATGATGGCGACAAAGGCAATCCGCCAGACCAGGTGACTGGTCAAAAGCGGTTCCTTTGCCTTGCGTGGCGGCCGTCGCATGACGTTTTTTTCCGGCGGCTCAAATGCCAGCGACAGGGCCAGGGTCACCGCCGTGATCATGTTGACCCACAGAATCTGTACTGGCGTTAGCGGCAGCTCCTTAAAGCCCATGACAATGGCTGCCAGTATCACCAGGGCTTCACCACCATTGGTCGGAAGAATAAACAAAATTGCCTTTTTCAGGTTGTCATATACTGTGCGGCCCTCCTCAACAGCATGCACAATCGAAGCAAAATTATCATCCGCAAGCACCATTTCGGCAGCCTCCTTGGCCGCTTCGCTACCTGCATGTCCCATCGCCGTACCAACATCTGCCCGTTTCAGAGCCGGCGCATCATTAACGCCGTCACCTGTCATGGCAACAATCCACCCCTCAGCCTGCAGCATCTGTACAAGGCGCAACTTGTGTTCAGGACTAACCCTGGCATACACATCCACTTCCTTTACCCGCCCGCGCAAGTCTGCATCACTCATCAGTTCAAGATCCTGACCAGTCAACACATCGCGTGAATTTTCCAGCTCAAGCTGTTCTGCAATCGCCCTGGCAGTGGCAGCATGGTCACCGGTAATCATTTTGACCCTGATGCCCGCATTGCGGCAGGCTTCGACGGCAACAACAGCCTCGTCACGAGGTGGATCTATCAGGCCAAACATGCCCAGCATAACCAGGTTATTTTCAACATCACCAAAACTCAGTTCCATGTGTTCAAAATCGACCCGCTTAACGGCTATGGCCAACACGCGTTGGCCTTGCGCTGCCAGTTCTTCAATGCAGTCCAGCCAGTAACTTTTGTCCAGCGACTGCTCTCCACCATTTATTCGCTGCAGGGAACACATTTCAAGCACACGCTCTGGCGCACCCTTGAGAAAAATGAAGGCCTCCTTGTTATGACTGTGATGCAGGGTGGCCATGAAACGATGTTCAGACTCAAACGGGATGAGATCGGTTCTTGGATACAACTTGGCTTCCACATCAAGATCAAGGCCGGACTTTATCCCCGCTATCAACAAAGCCCCTTCCATCGGGTCACCATGTACCCGACATTCCGCACCTGTCGGTTGCAGTGAGGTATCGTTACACAGGACTGCCGCCCGGGTTACTTCGTCAAGCAGGGCATGATCCTCAACTGTGGTGCTGACACCGTCAAGGCAAATGGCACCATGCGGTTCATAGCCGGTACCGTCTACGGCAAACCGGTCCATGGCAGTGACAATAGTGCGTACTGTCATTTCATTACGAGTCAGGGTGCCGGTTTTATCCGAGCAGATCACGGTAACTGCACCGAGAGTTTCAACGGCGGGCAGGCGACGAATAATGGCATGTCGCCTGGCCATGCGCTGCACACCGATAGCCAGTGTTATCGTCATAATGGCAGGCAGGCCTTCCGGAATCGCCGCCACGGCCAGGCTGACAGCAGCGAGAAACATGTCAGTTGGCGCATACCCACGCAACAGGGTACCAAAAGCAAAAGTCAACGTAGCAAGTGCCAGAATTGCCATGGTTAGCCAGCGACCAAACTCGGCCATCTGGCGTAGCAAGGGAGTTGTTACCATTTCCACTTCGGACACCAGGGTACTGATACGGCCTATTTCAGTACTGGCACCGGTTGCGACCACGATGCCTGCCCCCTGGCCATGTGAGACCAGCGTGCCCGAGTAAGCCATGCAGTAACGGTCGCCAATGACTGCCTGGACAGAGACTGGCCCGGTCTTTTTTTCAACCGCCAGGGACTCACCGGTTAAAACCGCCTCCTGAACCTGCAAGCCGTTAACCCGTACCAGGCGCAAGTCCGCAGGTACCTTGTCACCGGATTGCAATAACACCATATCCCCGGGAACCAGCTCTTCTGCAGGGACGGTGATTTTACGACCATCCCGCATCACCATCGCATTGGGTGACAGCATCTGGCGTATGGCGCGTAATGCATCCTCGGCCTTGCCTTCCTGCACAAAACCAATAATCGCATTTAACACGACAACGCCGAAAATTACGCTGGCATCAACCCAGTGTTCCAGCAAAGCCGTAACCACACCGGCTGCAATCAATACATAGATCAGGACATTATGAAACTGGTAGAGAAAACGGATCAGGAGGCCGTGAGTTTTGGCTTCTGGCAGACGATTGTCCCCAAAACGCTGCTGTCTTTGCTCCACCTGTTCTGACTGCAATCCTGCCGGAGCTGTGTCCAGCAAACGAAACACGCTATCTATTGTTTCAGTATGCCAGCTTTGTTCGAGCAGGTCCGAAGCCTGTTTAATTTGATCAAATTCCATAGCAGGCAACTATTGCATGTAAACCGCTAGCCTGCGATGCGTAGCGCAATATAGGGAACCAGATTGAAAAAAATTATCGCCATTTTGAAAATGGCCATAGCCGCATAATGAATGGCGTCAAAATGATCCAGAGACAGGTTAAACCAGCGACGATGCAGATTAAACACAAAATCATGCGCCAATGAAAACATCAGAAACCAGGTCAGAAAGAGACTAATATTTATTAGCGTACACCAGCCCAACACATCACGTATAAGCTCTACCGTCACGTTGCACTCCTTCTGCATTGGCCAGCAGCCAGGTAGTTAAAAGATACCTGTAAGTGTAGTTGGATTAAAAAAAACTACCGTAGATCAGCAGGAAGATCTGATCAGCTTTTTCAGCTTTTTATCATTGATGTACCTGTGCAATTCTTTCAGGTTAACCATGGTTCGACGACGCTGCTTTTTTTCCGGCCAGTTTTTCAACTGTTTATCAACATTGATCAGGTACAGCTTGGTTTTTCTTTTTTTCTTGCCACTGGGACTGCTGACAGCTAGCTGCTTACAGAAGGATTTATCAATTTTTCCCGTTACACCCGCCTCTTCAAAAGCTTCCAGCATAGCGACCTTTTCATCGGAAAGCTTTTTCTCATGCTTGCCTGTCGGCAATATCCATTTGCGCTTGTAGCGACTGGTCACCAGGCAGACTTTGTATTTATTATTTTTTTTAACAACCGGTATTACTGCAACACGTCTCTGAGTCATTTGATCTACCGTTTCCTTTGGTTACCGTTATGTTGTTTTATCTGTCGGAATTTTTCATTTTGCTTTTTGAATTTTTTTGCTCATTTCCTTCCACAAATCCAGGTAAGCCTTGTTAGCCGGACGATGTTTTGCAAACACGGCCACCGGGGCACGATGCTCACCCATACTTTCAATATCAACCGAGAAAGGAATGGTTGTTTTTAAAAACCTGGTATAGCGGTTATGCATATTTTGCATGGTATTTTTATGCAAGGACTTCTGCGACTGTACCATGGTAAAAAACGGCACGATGCGTTTTTTCGGAAAACCTTCTTTCCTGAAAAAATCCAGCAACTGCTCATAGGTTCTTTCCGACAAAGTCGTTGGAATCACCGGTACAAAGATGACATCAGAGGCAGTGAAGACCGCTTCTGACAGGTAACTGATGGTAGGCGGACAGTCCAGCACGATTAAATCATATTCACTTGAGAGTTTTGCAAAGGTCTTGTTAAGCCGGTTGTTGCTTTTTTTCAACTGGCTTAACAACGCATCAAAATTCCTGAAACTCATGTGGGCAGGAATAATATCCAGGTTATCAAAATCGCTGGCCTTGATCTGCTTGAACATGGTTTGCGAAGCATTAAGCAATCGCCTGCCCTGCTGTTTTTTCGATGGCTTAACACGAAAATAAAAGGAGGATGCCCCCTGTGGATCCAGGTCTATCAACAGGGTTCTCAATCCGGACTCCGCCGCCATGTAAGCCATGTTGACCGATGTGGCTGTTTTACCGACACCGCCTTTAATGCTGTAACAGGATACTACCTTCATTACTCGCCTACCTTCTGTTTACCAAATAACGCCTGAAATTCGTCTGCCGTATCGTCATCATTAAAAGCTGCAAAGGCCTGCTGCACTTTAGTTCGCTCGGCCAGCTGCTTCTGATGCAGTACAGCAATCAGACCATTGATAGCCGCAGAAACATCTGCAGATTTCTTGTGATGCTTTTCATAATCAGCCAGAAACTCCTTTTGCACCGAATAATCATTGAAATCACCCAGAATGGTCTGCAGTTTTTTCAGTGACTTGATCAGTTGCTTGATACGTTTTTTCGGAAATAACTCTGCAAAGAATTCCATCATGTAACGTAATTTTTTACACTCAATACGCAACTGATGTACATCCTCATCAGGCGTACCTTCATGAATCTCAGATCCAACTATGCTGATACGTCGGTAACGATTCAGAATTTTCTTTTTCGCTACCTGTAACACCGGCTTGCTGGAAACCTCCGACTCAAAGCAGGGCTCTGCCTGCAGTAACGTGATGACCTCATCAAAAGCGTGCGCATGCTTATCAGAGAGAAAGCTCTTGTGTACAAACTTCCTGGCTTTTTCACGGTCCGCAGCAATCATACGGAACAAATGGGTCAGACCATCGGAAAAATTTTCCGGCAGCAATGCCTGGTAATAGTCACGTTCCAGCAGAAACACATCCAGGTCCCTGAGCATGTTTGTGACACCGGATAACTCGGCCAGCAATACTTTCAGGCGCAGATGAATTTCAGATGGCAACGCCGCTTTCATCAGGTTCAACAGGGAGCGGGTTTTGCGCAAGCTGACCCGGTACTGGTGCAAGAACTCGGTATCAATGTCATCAATCACCCCTTGTTCGTTACGTCGGGCAACCTGCAACATTAACAATGACATCTGGCGAATTGCCTGTTCAACCGGTTCATCATTGGTAATCCCGTATTGATCCGTATTTCCTTCGTCCCGGGCAGGCCCATAACCATGCAGTTGCATTATGGCTTGCAGCGATGCTGACTCAAGCTCTTCATTCAGACAGGGCTGCAATAGCTTCATCACAGCTTTAAAAGCGCCCTGGTAGCCGCGTAGTGCATTAATCTGAACGAAATGACTGCTTTTTGGCCTTTCTGTTTCGGCAGCAGCTTCAGTCTGGATTTCACTGAAAGTAGAAAGCGATAAGCGCACGACAATCTTGTCATCCGCATTTCTCAATATGAAGTTGGTGCGTGACAGCTGCATTTCAGCAACTGGCATAAAAGCTCGCAGGTCGACTATTGGCTTTAGAGCTTCACGTACAGCAGACTCAGGCAAGTCCCACCAGAAACGGGCGTCATTTTTAACGCCGCCGATTTCTTCAACCTGATCGTCAGTAAGCAGCTGGTAATGATTTTTACCTTTACGCACCAGTAACCTGTTGGCATACCAGATATCCCAGTCATGATCATCCATCACAGTGACCATATCCAGGTTGTCTTCAGACTCTACTTGCAGGCTGTAATTTTCAGCCAGGGCTTCGGTCAACTGATTGACATTACATTCCGGTTTTAAAAACCAGTTACGTATCTCGGGAGTATTCATTTTTTGCGTTTCTTAAGTTTTATCCGGTTAGCCAGGTATTCAGTAATCAATTCTTCTAAAATCGACTGAACACTGCTGTCAGTTTCTATAGCTCTTATTTTTAAGGCCTTGAGGGTTTTTTCGTCCAGTCTGAGTGACGTGTTTTTCTTAGTCTCTCTTTTAGGCATAGTCTCTTACTGATTTCATGACGTCATGAATTCATTATGTCACAGACTGCCTTACTGTAAAACCATGATTCGAACATCATTTACTTGCTGGCAATTTTCAATCGCTTGTTTTTTGGCACTTCGCTTTCCCCCTGCCAGGTAATACGAATATTCAGGCGGTTACGCTCATCTTCCTGGGAAGCCGTCACCTTGAGATGCAGCAGGCCATCCGGCTCCATCGTCAACACGCCATCCTCGTCTTCCAGTATGATTTTTCCTTTACTGATGCCATTGGATATTGCCTTGAGCAATTCCCGGATACTGTTTTGATCCTGCAATGATTCATGGCTGAACCGTGAGTTCTGCTTCATTTTATTCGCCTCAATTTTTTGCGTATCTTTTTCAACTCGTGCAATGTCATTTTTGGTTCAAAAAATTTTGCATAAGGATAGTCGCTGGATATTGCCAGGATATGACCCCTGGGTTCGATGATGGTTACGCCAGCACCCTTGCCCTTGATGCCCTCATGATGTCGCGTGTGCCGGTCAACACTGGTATCGCATTCGAAATTCAATAACGACTTGCGAAGGGCTATTCTCTGGCCATGATGCAGATTCCTGTGACCATGAATGACCGCACTGATGCCTGCCCTGCGCAAATACCTCGTGCCATGCGACGACAGCGGATGATCAACATCGCGGTACTTGGTCCGGATGGTGTTACACAAGGGACCGTAATAAAAAGTAAAGGGGCGGTGTTTCAAGGCATGCCTGAACGCCTTGTTGATTTCTTTTACACCACCGCGGAACAGTTGATGGGCAATCACATTATCCAGGCCGGCATGCACGAACAGTAGCGAACCGGATCGCAACCCTAAACGCATACGTTTAAAAAACCAGTGAAACTCACTCCTGGGTTCAAGAAACAGTTGCTTCCATTTTTCCACTGCTGCATAAACATCCCGCAAATTCATCCCATGCTTTTCACATTTACCTTCAAAACGATCATACTTTTTCTGAATACGTGTCATTTCGCGATGAATCTGGGCAGGACGAATATAGTCTTTTGCCGTCTGTGGAAAATCATCAAACCAGCCTTCCGATGGATACAGCCGCTTGCGACATTCTCCACTCGATGGCATCGCCTTGATGTCTTTATCAGTGACATAGTCATCCCTGATTTCTTTCAGCAAAGGAATAATCTTCTGCCCGGTTCGGATGAAGAAGTGCTCGTTATACCTGTCCTTGTGTTGGTCAACAGCTCTCATACCCAGCAACACGCGTACATCGTGATTACCTGCCAGAATACGTACCCTGGCTCCCAGCTTGATCAGATGATGTATTGTACGCAGTAATTCCAACGTACTTGGGCCCTTGTCAAAACAGTCACCACCGATAATGAAAATGGCTTTTTTGCCCTGCTCAGTCAGTTTGAAATCACGAGGCCCCGGACCCATTTTTTCAATCCCACCGGAAGCCACCAGTGACTCCGCAAATGCCTTGGCATCTCCATGCAAATCACTGAAGAAAAAATGCCTCCGTTTTGGCCAGTGCCAGGCCTTTTTGCTGTTCAGTTTGGCCAGTGTATGGATCACTGCATCATAACCATCACCATCATTGGTGACTGACTTTAAACCACCATAAGACCAGTCCCGGATCTTGCCCGGCAGCCTGGCGTCAATCCATTTTTTGCCATGATAATGGGGCGTACCGGTATAAGGTTTAAGCTTTCTCATCTGTTTATGTTTAGTTAATCAATTTCATGATCAATGACAGGGCGAACTTTCCAGTCGCCCGCCACATGCCGCCACGCCCGTCCCGGCACAACTGCCATTGCAACCGGTGTTGCATGGTACATGCTGAGTTTTGCTATCTGTTCGAATTCCAATACCCCCAGGTGATGGGCTGCATGCCGGAAGGCAGCACCATGACCGACAAACAGCTGCATTAACCTCGCGTTGCCTTTTTGCTGCAAAGCCTCCATCTGCTTTCGTACATGATCCGCAATGCGCTCACCGGCTTCCAGCAAAGACTCTGCACCCTGCAAAGGCAAGCGGTAATGACTGTCGCTCTTCCAGTTGGCGGGAGGTGTTTTAAAACGAGGATCCTTATCCAGTACGTCTTCGATCTGCGTAAGCGTGAGGTTGGCAGCACTTCCCATACTGCGTTCTGCCAGCTCATCATAACCGGATAAGGTAAACCGGCCATCAAGTTGCCGGCCTATGATGTCAGCCGTCTGCCAGGCTCTTAGCAGGTTGGAACATTGAATTTCTGAATTCACCTGCCAATGATTTTGTTCGGCCATTTCTCTGACCAATATTGCCGCTTCGTGAGCCTGCCTCATGCCTGCACCGGTTAAGGGAAAAGGCTGATGCGCGCTGGGCGTATCAGGCAGCTGCTGATAATCACCATGACGAATAAAAACCGCGATTAACTCGCTCATGCTGAGTGCCTCTCCAACCAGCCGGGTAATAATGCAACGATGCGTTTCACATCCTCGTTTTTAACCATTGCCACGGCATCCTCAACCGAAACCCACTGACGGCCGCGATGACTTTCCTCCCAGTCCGCCTCATCAATCTCTCGCTCTACTTTCATGGGATAAACTTTTACATCGCAGAAAGCATCCCATTTGGGATAACGGTATGAACCAATTTCATCGTCGGCGACAACACCTTCAACACCGGCCTCTTCAAGCGCTTCCTTGGCGGCAGACTCCCGGTCAGATAAACCCGGTTCATGTATTCCTTTGGGAATCACCCAGTGTTTTCGCTTGCTTGAAGCAACCACCATGATTTGCAGGCCAGCTGCTGTTATACGATAGGGCACAACCGATGACTGGCTATAGTAATAGGCAGGCCGGCTACGCATTTCATTTCCATCAACATCCGGAAACGGAAAGAGTCTCGGCAATGTCTTCGGATACACTATCTCATTGAGTGTGGCGCAATCATTTTTCAATTGGCTCCATGGACAGTCCAGTTTTAACAAGGCCAGTGCGGCAGGTGTCAGAATAGCGCCATTATCCATTTGCGGCACCTCGGTTCGACTTAACTGCAGCAGCAATTCTTCAAGCACCGGGTTATGCCCGACCAACATCACGCGCCTTGATGCTTCAGGAACCTGGCGTAGTGCTTCTATCAGGTCATTCAGCGTAGCCTGGTACAGTTTTTCCTGCTGATTGATTACCTGGCTGCTTATGCCAGCCGTTTTAACGGTTTTTTCTGCAGTAACCAGGGCACGCGTTGCCGGTGAAGTCAGGATATAGTCAGGTATTTTCTTATTCTGCGCCAGCCAGACACCGATACGCTGGGCATTACGTTTGCCCTTGTCACGCAACTCGCGTGCAAAGTCAGAATGATTTCCCCTTTCTTGTGCATGTCCGTGTCTGTAAATCAGTAATTCGCGCACTGGCTTTTTCTTCATCACCCTGACACTCAGGCCAATCGCTCTTCATTTAACATGTCGATGCAAAACTTCTGTGCATAGTCGAAATCAACTTTGCCAGTTGCTTCGTAAACACGAATACCCTGCATCATTTCCAGGTAGTACCGTTCTTCAAGCTGCATATCGTCCGTGAAAAAATGCCCGTCTTTGAATTGGTAGAAGGGCCCGGGGGATTTCATGACTGCACCCAGCAGTTCCTGCCGCTGAATCAAATCAACCTGCTTAATTGCACAGGGCGATACATCATTAAATTTCCAGTTAAGAATCAGAAATGCCGTTATTTTCTGCTGCTGAACAATCTTGTTTTCGCCGTAAATTGCTTCGACATCCACATCGTACTTTTCTTCCAGGTGCCAGAGCTCTTCTTTGGGCATGGCAAGTAACTCTTCGCAACGCCCTGCAGTCAGAATCGGCCGCAATAAAGGATCATGAACTATGGTGCCAGGATTGACACGTGGCAGCTTGGGGATGCCCTTTGCAACTACCACGTTATTTTCCCGGCTTAAAAACAACCGGTCATTGGTGAGGTAGGCAACGCCGGGCTCGGCCAGCATATGCAACATCAAGGTCGACTTGCCACCTCCGGAAAAACCGGCTATTGCCATGCATTGATCATTGATAACCAGACCCGATGCATGGCAGATCAATTCATCATGCTGCTGCAGCCAGTTCATATACTGCGCATTGATAAAGTTAATCACCTGGTTGTCGTACTGGTTACAGGGGCCAATAGCGATGCGGTAAGACTCACTTTGCAGGAACAGCATACCCGTACGTACTTTCTGTACCAGGCGCCCGTCTTCTAGATCATAAAAAGCATCTTTACGCCCACTCTTACCTGGCTCACGTTGCCAGTCAATAAATTCAACACCCGGGTCTACAACCGCAGATTCAATGCAGACAACTTCCACCTCGCTCTCACCTTCAGCAACGACATGTGAAAAATAATTTTCCAGGTGTTGCAGTAAAGCAATTGAATTTGAGCTTAACGCTATCCGGAAACCATTCAGGTCAAGAATCACTTTCCTGTCATCAAGTTGCTGATCCTTTAAAAATTGATCGGCTAATTTTTTTGCCTGCATGTTTTTCATTCTGTTTACCCCTGCTGTCCGGCAACCTGTTTGATCGCATAGTCAGCATACATGCCGGCTGCATCAATTCCGATACCTTCTTTGGCTCCCTTGAAACCACCAAAAGCCGATACTTCAAAAACTATTGGGCCAGCATCGGTATCAGCCACATCGACGGTAGTGAAATCCATCCCAAATAAACGCTCGGCTGTTGAAGCAAGCTTGATGATGCTTGCTTCCGGTTCATGCAGAGCATACTTGCCACCACTGTTAATGGTTGTATTCCAGGTATCACTTTGCGCCACACGCGCATAGGTGCCCAGGTATTCCCCACCAAGAAAAACCATGCCGTAATCACGACCCGGCAAATCCAGCTTGCGCTGGATATACATCATGGGATTCTCAGCCCTGAAGTCACTGATCTGCTGTAGCATTTCCTGTTCGGGCAAGCTTGATTCAATCACTGTCATGCCACGGGCCTTGGTGGAATAGAGCGGTTTAAAAACAGCAGCACCAAATCTTTTAACGGTCTTGACAGCTGCATGGATATCCTCGGTTACGACAGTATCCGGCATGGGTATATCACCTGAGCGAAGTGTCATGGTACAGGCCAGCCGGTCTATCATGCGGATGATTTTTTCGGGCTGGGTAAACACCCGCACGCCCTGTTTCTCGGCCAGGCGTAACAGTTCAATCCGGTCGAGTGTATTCGGGTTATATTGCTGGCTGATTTTTTTTACGATAATGCCATCCAGTTCACACAGGTTATATTCACCAGCATACAAACTGCCATTGCTCAGATCCGCCGAGACATCTGCCATGTCAATCACCAGCCTGAATCCGGTTTTGCTTTCCAGGGCATCGGCGAGAACTTCCGTCGACCACTTACCGGGGATTCCAATAACGGCGATTTTTGGATAACTCATGTAAACAACTCCCTAACGGGTAATTTAAAGTCTTTCATTGATGCCTCATCCAGCTCATTGATACGCTCCAGCAAGTAAACACCGCGGAAAAACATTTTTTTCGCCAATGACTTATCCAGGATAAATCGGGTAGACGTAATAAATGAGCGCGCCAGTCCCAGTGCGAGCCGTATTTCAAAACTGTCATCGGCATGCTTACCGGCAAAATCCGAGGCAAATTTGTAGATACTCAGGGCAACCCTGGTAATACGGCGCCTTGTTGGCTTGTTCAGGACCTGCAGCCGATAATTCGATACCATGAAAACCGCGATGTCCTGCACATAATCCAGGTAACAGGAACGGTGTAAATCAATAAAACGGATTTTCTCCGAGTCCATATCAAAGATGATGTTATCGACATTGAAGTCACCATGGATATACACCGAAAACGGCGGCGGTAATTTTTTCTCAATCTTTTCAGCCGTCTCAATAAGATCTTCCAGTGACTTGATCTTTGCGCCACAGATACGCATTTTTTCACTTTCAAACATTGGGTGAACTTCAAGCACGCTTGGCAGGCGTTTACGCAACTGCTGAATATGGTTGGCGCTGAAGGCTTTTTTTCTTCTGGTTTCAAGCCAGACAGCCTTGATGGTTTTTGTCAGGTATTTGATTGTCTTATCAAGACAATCATCGGACTCATGCAACAGGATCTGTTCAAAAGTTAATCCCGGCAGATGCTCAATCAGCAGGGACGCATTTTTGCCTTTCTTGTTATAAGACAGGATTTGCGGCGCCAGCCCCGGAAATATTTCATGCCAGCTTTCCACGCTTTCACGTTCTTCCTTAAGCTTCTCCTTGTTACCATCTTTAAAGATAGCGACATAACCTTCATCGTCGTCTTTACTGGATATCCCGGAAATACCACTGCCAGAACGTGTTTCTGCAATCTGCTCGACTTCTGCATCAATCAGGCCCAGGTCTGACAGGGCGGTTTTTAATGATCTGAAACGGTCCAGGTGCATAGGCTGACCAAGTTTTGCCGACATGATGGACTCGGCAATATTCAGCAGTACGTTACCCATTTCCTCGATGCGCTGGGCGACAAACAGGGCCGTAATCGTATTCTCGGGATATTTCTGTTTTTTCAGGTTCTTCAGTTGCTTGTCAAACAACTTGTGGTATGCACGATCGAGCTTTCTTTCTACTGCACCCGCTTTTAAAGCAAGCTGGGTATCGTCTTCCTCGATCGCCTGCTCGATATAGGATATTCCATCAATAACCTCATCGAGCAAATCTGCCGTACGTTGCTGCTTTAAAGCATTGTAACTGGCCAGGTTCTGCATCAGTCGGACACTGTCATGACAGATATCTGTCAGGCGTTCCAGGTCGGATGCAATGGTTTCAGCTGCACGCAGGGAAAAAATATCGACGTTATGTTTTTTGCCACTGCGCAAAATTTCTGTGCAACTGTCATGGATGCGCATTTTAAGATTATAGGTATAGCCATGGCGATCCAGGATACGCTGTGCAACGGTGGATGATGCCGTATCCAGCAATACCTGCAGATTTGCTATCTGGGCATTGGTTTCGGCAAGTAAAAAAAACAGGTTGTCTTTTACGGTTTTTGGCAGTCGCATGGACAGGTTGAAAACCTGGATAAGTAATATATGAAAGGTGATTTAAACAGCCCTGCGTAACGAATACCAGCAGCAGCTTTCAAATAGCAACCCTGTTTCAATTTCATGACACGCTCAATGTCTGCATTAAGCACTGTGTAAATCAGTCTCTCTCCAATACTACCTGCAAAAAATTCATACAGTTTTTTTCTGTAATCACTTTGAAAAACATATATTCATTGTATATACATTACGCCTGATGTATACGCTGGAAAACAGCCAGACAAAATCATTGCAATCTGTCAGGGATGAATTATTTTCTGATGCGATGGCGGCCTCATCGCAACAGAAAATCAGCGACGAGACCCAGCCGGCTTAATTAGCAAATACCTGCTTCAGCAAATCGGTTGTTCTTTCCACCGGATTTTCACGAATCATTTTTTCCTGTTCTGCAATCATGGTAAACAGGCCATCCATGGTTTTGTCCGTGACATATTTATCAATGTCATAGTCATCCGGATTCAAAAAGCTGCCCATGAAACCAAGATTGTTAAACAGGCTCTTGTATTGGCTGGTTACACCGGCCTGGTCTGTTGCCTGTTTTACGATAGGCTCGATTGCCGCACGCAGCTGCTCGCCGCCGGTTTTTCGCAGGTAGCTGGTAGCCGCATCATCGGGACCACTGACAATATTTTTGGCATCCTCAATGGTCATCTGCTGAACCCCGCTGACCAGTACGTCACGGGTTAAGGGCACTGCCTGTTCTGCCGCGCGGTTCATGGTGGTAACAAACTGGTCAGCAAGGGCATCCTGGCCCAGTTTTCGCAACAACGATTCCAATTGCTGCAATTGATCCGGCATTGGAATCCGGACATCGGCATTCTCCAGGAAACCATCCGGCTGGCCAAGGTTATCGACGGCAAAACCGACTCCCTTCTCAAGCGCCTGTTTCAGGCCGGCAATCATATCTTCCTGGCTTAATGCCGATGTGGCGATATTGGAAACCGAGGTACTTTCACCCTTCTGAAATGAATCGACCTGCTGCTGAAGAAAGTCCTGCCAACCTGCCACAGCTACACCTGACACTGACAGAATGATTAAAACCGGGATAAATTTGTTCATAGTAACGTCCTAAATTAAAGAGGCGAGCTCGCTGTACTGAACCATTTTCTATTCAAAAGTGAAATTGGGCATGTCTGATCTAATGGCGGATATGGACGGGTTCAACGCGTCCATCATAAAAGGCATGCTTAAATCACATTAATTGAAAGCTAATCAATTCCGAGTGTATCCCAAAGCTCATCAATCCGCTGCTTTACCGCCTCATCCATGACAATCGGCCTGCCCCATTCACGGTCAGTTTCACCCGGCCATTTGTTGGTCGCATCAAAACCGATTTTACCACCCAGACCTGAAACCGGCGATGCAAAATCCAGGTAATCAATCGGCGTATTTTCAACAATCGTAGTATCGCGGGCCGGATCCATACGTGTCGTCATAGCCCAGATCACATCATTCCAGTCACGCACGTTGACATCATCATCGGTCACGATAACAAACTTGGTATACATGAACTGGCGTAAAAATGACCAGACGCCAAACATTACGCGCTTGGCATGTCCGGCATACTGCTTTTTCATACTGACCACGGCCATCCGATATGAGCAGCCTTCCGGCGGCAAATAAAAATCAACAATTTCCGGAAACTGTTTCTGCAGAATGGGCACAAAAACTTCATTAAGGGCAACGCCCAAGAACGGCCGGTTCATCAGGCGGCCGACCGGTGTAAGTGCTGTGATATATCGGCTCTTTACGGTGGGTGATGCGTTCAATCGTGAAAACCGGAAATGCAGTCCACTTCATTGTAATAGCCGGTATGATCGCCAAACGGGCCTTCCGGCGCCATTTCATCCGGCATAAATATGACCTTCCAGAACAAATTCGGCGGAAGCCGGTACCTGTAAATCATTACCCGACTGACTTGACCACTTCCGTTCTTGAGCCGCGCAACAAACCGGCAAAAGCATATTCAGACAGCTATCCGGCACAGGCGTTACTGCGCCCAGAATCGTCGCGGGGTCTGCACCCAACGCAACAGATACCGGGAATGGCTTACCTGGATGTTGCTTTTGCCAGTCACGAAAATCCAGGGCTCCGCCACGATGCGCAAGCCAGCGCATGATGACACGGTTTTTCCCAATCACCTGCATTCGGTAAATACCCAGGTTCTGCCGCGTCTTTATCCGGGTCCACGCGTAATCACCAGCCCCCAGGTAATTAATGGACCCGCATCTTCAGGCCAGCAGGTTTGCACCGGGATATTCTGCAAGTCAACGTCATCGCCTTCCAGCTTGACCTGCTGGCAATTGGCGCTGCTTTTTTCCTTGGGCGCCATATCCAGTACTTTCCTGAAAATAGGCAGCTTCTCCCAGGCATCTTTCATGCCTTTGGGTGGATCGGGCTCTTTAAGCATCGCCAGCAGCTTGCCAACCTCGCGCAAAGCCTCCACGCTTTCTTCGCCCATGCCCAGGGCAACCCGGCGCGGCGTACCAAACAGGTTGGCTAATACCGGCGTGGAATAGCCTTTGGGATTTTCAAACAGCAATGCCGGACCGCGGCTCGTAACGTGCGGTCACAAATTTCGGTCATTTCAAGATAGGGATCAACTTCAGCCTGGATGCGTTTAAGTTCACCCATTTGTTCCAGTTGATCGATGAAGTCACGCAGATCGCTATATTTCATGTCAGTTACAACCTGATCACTGAGCCGAAGCGTTTACTTACTCTATGTCGCATATAATAAAAACCGGCTACAAAACCGATGATCAGGCCAATAACCAGCAGTGCCCAGATCCAGTCATTGGCAAAAATTCTGCCAACATCCATAGCTGCTGGAGCCTCTGGTGCTGCTTCGGATACTGCCCGGGGCTTAATCGAAACCTGCAGAATGTCAGCCACCTGTTGAATCTGCTCACGCAACGCCCGGTTTTCCTGTTCAGCTGACTGCTGCCTGTCTTCCCACTCCTTGATATTAAGCCTGGCGGCCTTCAACTGAATTTCCAGTTGGCTGACCTGCCCCTGTGCCTTGGCCAGTTTTTCCTGCCACACAGACAGGTCCTCAGCATCCTGCTCGCCTGACACGCTGTCAGCCTTGGCCTTAACCTGTTCCAGCTGTTTTTGCAGCATCGAAATCCTGGCCTGGGTTTCAAGCAGGATGCTGCGAGCCGGCTTTTCTTCCGTCAGGTAAGCTGATTCAACCCAGCCAATCGTGCCATCTGAGGTGCGCACTTTTACATAACCGTTTTCACGTGAAATGACTTCAAGTGGTGTACCACTATTCAATGCCTTGACCGGCTTGTCACTGACCTTGGCTTCCTTGTAAAGCCCTGCGACCAGTTTATCCGTGATATAGGCGGCCTGGCTGAAAGCAGTTGTCGATAACAGCAATAGCCCCAGCAAAACATGTAACAGCTTACTCATGCAGCAATTCCTGTATGTCTTAGCAAGGCATCAATCTGTGGCTCCCGCCCGCGGAAAGCAACAAACAAATCCATGGCATCCTGAGAACCGCCTTTTTCAAGAATGTTTTGCAGAAACTGCTTGCCCGTCTGCTGGTCAAAAATACCCTTTTCTTCAAACAGCGAAAATGCGTCCGCTGACAAAACTTCCGCCCACTTGTAACTGTAGTAGCCAGCTGCATAACCGCCTGAAAAAACATGCGTAAAGCCATGCGCAAAGCGACTCCATGCAGGCGGCTGGATCACGGCAACCTCATCCCTTACTTCGTTAAGTATCGGATAAATGCGGCCGCCGGCAGACGGGGCATATTCAGCATGAATACGAAAATCAAACAGGGAAAATTCCAGCTGACGCACCATCATCATGGCTGACTGGAAGTTTTTGGCCGCAATCATGCGTTCATAAAGTTCATCGGGTATGGCCTCGCCAGTTTCATAATGTCCGGAAATCAAGGCCAGCGCTTCTTTTTCCCAGCACCAGTTCTCCATGAACTGGGAAGGTAACTCCACCGCATCCCAGGCGACACCATTAATTCCTGATACTGCTGAATAGTCGATACGTGTCAGCATATGATGCAGACCATGACCAAATTCATGAAACAGGGTTTCTACTTCGTCATGTGTCAGTAAGGCGGGCTTGTCGCCCACCGGTGGCGTGAAGTTACAGGTCATGTAGGCCACCGGTAACTGTTCCCGCTGGCTGGTTTTCAAGCGTGAAGCGCAGTCATCCATCCAGGCACCACCACGTTTTTTCGGACGCGCATAAAGGTCAAAATAAAACTTGGCGCGCACGCCCTGTTCGTCCCTTATTTCAAAAAACTTGACGTCCGGATGCCAGCTATCGACTCTCTTCCACTTCGTGGAAATTCACGCCATAGAGTTTTTGCACCACCTCGAACATGCCCTGGATAACCCGCTCGGCCGGAAAATATGGCTTCAGCTCTTCCTGGGTAATGTTGTATTTGCTCTGCCGGAGTTTTTCACTGTAATAGGCAATGTCCCAGGGTTGCAGCTGATCGACATTAAACTTTTGCCTGGCGAAGTCAGTGAGTTCGTCCAGTTCTTTCTGTGCCTGGGGCTTGGAGCGTTTTGCCAGATCATGCAAAAAGGCAAAAACCTCATCCGGCTTGCGTGCCATCTTTTTAGCCAGGGAGCGTTCCGCGTAATTGTTAAACCCCAGCAATTGGGACTGCTCATGCCGCAATGCCAGGATTTGTTCCATGTTGTCGCTGTTATCCCAGTCCGGTTTGGCCGCCTGGTCTGAGGCACGCGTATTGTAGGCCCGGTAAACTTCCTGGCGTAATGCCTGGTTATCGGCATAGGTCATTACCGGGTAAAAAGACGGAAAATCCAGCGTGATCGCCCAGCCGTCAAGATCGCGCTGTTCAGCATTCTGCTTTGCCAATGCCATGGCTGATTCCGGCAGACCCGCCAGTTCCTGCTCATCAGTGACCTGCCTGCACCAGTCGTTGGTAGCATCCAGCAGGTTCTCTTCATACTGGCTGGAAAGTTTTGACAAAGCCTGGCTGATCTCCATATAACGCTGTTTTTTCTCTTCCGGCAAATCAACACCGGATAGATGAAAGTCTCTTAACGCATTTTCCAGCACTTTTTTCTGCACTGCATTCAGCTGGCTATCATTTTCTGCAACATATTTATAAGCCTGGTAAAGCTTTTCGTTCTGTCCCATTTCCGTCGAATATTCTGACAGCTTGGGCAGGCAGGCATTGTAAGCCTCGCGCAACTCGTCCGAATTCACCACGGAATTCATATGCGAAACCGGAGACCAGGCCCGGGACAACCGATCATCCAGTTCTTCTATCGGTTCGATCACACTCTGCCAGGTGGGTGCAGGATGCTGCTCCAGTAACTCATTAAATTTTTTTCGGTTAAATGCCAGCAGCTCGTCAATGGCAGGTTCGACATGCTCAGGTTTGATTTTTGAGAATGCAGGCAGTTCCTGCATATCCAGTAGCGGGTTAGTCATAGATTGATGTTTTTCAGAAATTGAACCAGGTTAATCAATAGATTAAGAATACCGGAGCATTAAACGCTTGTAACCATCTGCTTGACTTGATTGACGGCCCCGGTTCAACCACGTATATTTTATGTATATACAATGACTTAAAAATCACCAACTCTGCCTGATGCCTGATAAACAGAAAAAAAAATCCAAGAAAGACAGTCAGCTGATTATTCGAATCGCCAAGACTGACCGTGATGACTTTGTGTCACTCTGTGATGATATGGACACCAGCGCAGCCCGGGAAATCCGTCGTTTTATTCGCGACTTCCTGGATAATAATTCAAAGAAATAAGTCCAAATTGCAGCAACTCAAAGGCGTGAAGACAACAGGAAGACCGCGCCACTGCCACTGAGAAAAAACACCACCAGTATGACTGCAGACCAGACCCGGTAACGCTTCACCAGGTTAAATTCCGGTAAAGATGAAATCAGGTAGGGAAAGCCCTTGTGAGGTGATTTCGACAGGGTATGCACGATCTGTTCTTTTTGCAGTGCTTCCTGTTTTTCCTGTGCAATGCGACTGGCTGACTGGCGTGCTGCATCCCATTCTTGCGCATCGATACGGCCATCACCATCCTGATCAAAACGTTCCAGCATGCGTTTCTGGTCTTTTTTCCAGAAACGCAGAATCTCTGTCGTGATTTTTGAACGGCTCTGATGATGATCGAGCTCATCCAGGGAACGAAAATGCCCGAGAGCATAAACAACGTCACCCGGATAAATACGCTCCTCGGTATAACGGTACTGGGTAAACAGTGAACCCAGCTTGAATTCACCGCTAAAGCCTGAATCCACCTTGACACGTATGCTGCCTACCGATGCCTTGATACGCTGCCTGGCCGGGTTGCGATCTTCAGGCTGGCGGCTTGACCCATACCAGGTGCTCTGGTCAGTCGGTGTGACTTCCGCACCCTTGGGCAAAATAATGCAGCGCCCGGTTTCATCCTCAATAATAAAAGGATATTCGCTGCTGCCTTTTTCTACGGTACGCCAGTTCTTATCAGATTTTTTCTCTATCTCATAGCGATACCAGCAGCAGTCCGAGTCGGTCAACGGCGACACGACCCTGTTATCCTTGTCTGGATGAGCAATTCCGCTGAGTTCTACGTAACCCTGTGCCGCCGAGCGAATCCGGGCTGTCGGCGTATCCTCAATCAACCGGGCACGTCTGAGCAGGCTGAATGCACCGATAAAACAGGCAATGGCGATCCCCGCCAGCACAACCAGGCCTATCCAGAACTGGACTGATCCCATGTGCATGATTTGTTCAGTGATAGTCATTGATTATTTACTACAGAGGCACAGAGGACACAGAGTTAAACAATATAGAATCCGTCATTCCGGCATGCTTCTAGCCAGAATCTAATTATAAGATTCCGGCTAGAAGCATGCCGGAATGACGATAACAAAATTCTTCAACACAATTAAATGCCTCTGTGATCTCTGGGCTTCTGTGGTCAAATTTATGAAAACAATTCTTTCATATTCACATCAGCCGTTTCTGCTTCAGAAAACTCCAGCAGCTCGGCGGAAACGAACCGGAAAAGGCGTGCAATAATGACATCCGGAAACTGCTCAATACGCACGTTGTTATTATTGACGGCCTCGTTGTAGAACTCGCGCCGGTCTGAAATCGAGTTGGCCAGTTCAGACACCCGGCTTTGCAGGTGCTGAAAACTTTCATTGGCCTTGAGGTCGGGGTAATTTTCCGCAACTGCAAATAACTGGCCCATACCCATTCGCAGCTGCGACTCGGCAATGCCCAGCGCCGCCAGGTCATGCTTCTGATCTGCCGCATAAACCGCATTTCTGGCCTGCATCACCAGGTCTAAAGTTTCCTGCTCGTACTTCATGTACTGTTTACAGGTTTCAACCAGCTTGGGTAATTCGTCATGCCGCTGCTTGAGTAATACATCGATATTTGACCAGGCCTTGCTGACCGCATGTTTCAGCGAGACAAGGTTGTTATAAATGGTTATGGTATAAACAACGATGACGGCAATAACGCCCCAGAAAATGAATGTCCCGACATCCATGGCTTTTCTCCGTTTAAATTGAACTATCCAGAATAACGGCGCTGATATGAAAAACATTAGACCCTTTGAGGATTTTTATCCTGAAATTGACGACTCCGCCTGGATTGACCCGTCGGCAGTAGTCATCGGTGACACCCACATTGGTGCTGGCAGTACGATCTGGCCAAATGTCACGATACGTGGCGATATCAATAAAATCCGCATCGGCGAAAATACCAACATCCAGGACAACAGCCTGTTACACAACAGTCACGACAGCCAGTACATGCCTGGAGGTGCGCCCCTGATTATAGGCAGCCATGTGACTGTCGGTCACATGGTCACCTTACATGGTTGCCAGATTGGTGATTATTGCCTGGTCGGCATGGGCAGTATTGTGCTGGATAACGCCATACTCGAGGACCGTGTCATGATTGGCGCCGGCAGCCTGGTGCCTCCGGGTAAAAAGCTCGAATCCGGCTATCTCTACCTGGGGAGTCCCGTCAAACAGGCACGCCCTCTCAAGGACACCGAACTGGAATTTCTCGAGTACTCTGCCGAGAATTACCGGCAGCTGGCTATCAGGCATAAAGAAACCTCGTTTCCCAAAAAATAACCCGGGCAAGCTGTACTGTGTACCAGAATCTTGATCCGAATATCCGCATTGCTGTTCGCGCCTGCATCACCCGCGGCCAGTCCGTATTGGTACAGCACAAGGTTTATGAGGATGGATCCGAGCGCTTTGTCCTGCCCGGTGGAGCACCTGAAGTTAATGAAACCCTGGAACAGGGGCTGCAGCGTGAATGCCTTGAAGAGATTGGCACATCAGTGCAGGTTGTCGAGCTGTTACACGTAGCCGACCTGTTCCGACCCAGGTCAAATGAGCCATCAGTCACCCGTCATCAACTGGAAATGGTTTTTCACTGTGAAGTCCCTGAAACCTATGAGCCACGCAATGGCTCTCATCCGGATAAACATCAGGTCGACGTCATCTGGCTCGATAACACCCGGATTCATCAAAACTTCTGGCCAGCCGGCCTGGCCCAGGTCCTGTTCCAGCAGAAAAATATCGATGCCACCTACCTGGGATTAATTAAGTAATACCAGCTTCAGGGGAACCGCCAGGCCCAATACCGCGGCCAGCAGCAGGGTCAGCTCCTTGCATACCAGCTGTTTGCGGTGTTGTTTCATGGTCGTATTCATAGGTATCTATCACCTTAGCGACGCGATCACCTGCGATGTTTCCGGCCTGATACCCCGCCACTGGTAAAAAGCTTCAGCCGCCTGTTCGACCAGCATGCCCAGACCATCAAGCGCCTTGCCCGCTCCATGCTGCTGCCCCCACTTTACAAAAGCTGTTGGCTCTGTGCTGTACATCATGTCATAGGTCCAGCCACCGTCTGACAGGCAGTCGTCAGGAATTGATGGCAGCTTGCCAGACAGGCCAGCTGCTGTGCCATTGATAATAAGATCGAACTGACGCCCTTTAAGTTCATCCAGTCCCATACCCGTCACCGGCCCCAGTTCAGCGACCTGACTGGCCAGCTCAATTGCTTTTGAAGCAGTACGATTGGCAATCACCACCTGCGCTGGAGCCTGTTCCAGTAACGGGCGAATAACCCCTTTGGAAGCCCCTCCGGCACCGAGTAACAGGATCTGTGCCCCGGCAAAATTAAACAAATGATTACAGCCAAGATCAGTGACCAGGCCAACGCCATCGGTATTGTCACCCCGCACCCTGCCATCTTCGAGCAAAATTAGCGTATTTACTGCGCCTGCTGTATTGGCACGCCCGGTCAGTTCATCAGCATAAGCAAATGCCTGTTCCTTGAAAGGCACGGTCACATTCAGGCCTTTGCCGCCTGCTGCAAAAAAAGCCCGCACATCGTCTTCGAACATTTCTCCCAGGATTTTGTCATAATGCATGTCCTGTCCGGTCTGCGCGGCAAACCGGGCATGGATCTGGGGAGATTTGGAATGTTCAATCGGATTACCGATAACGGCGTATTGGTCGGTCATAATATTTCTACCACAGAGATCACAGAGCACACAGAGACTTAAAAATCAGCCTGTATAAAAACCTGTTTTCTCTAACGTTTAATCTCTTGTTAACATGCCGATATCCTACACCAAGTTTATGAAATTCTCTGTGGCGCATTATGTTTAAAGCAATTTCAGATTTTTTTGAAAAACACCTTCTACTGCCTGAGAATGAAGGCGGACAAACGCAGGAACATGCCCTGCGCCTGGCAACGGCCGCCCTGCTGATAGAAATGACGCGTGCCGACTATCAAGTCAAGGAGATTGAGCTGGAAGCCATCCTCTCGATCCTGCAGAACCATTTTGACATTTCTGTGGATGAAACCAATGAATTGCTTGAGCTTGCCGAGCAAGAAGCAGACCTCTCTACGACTTACCATGAATTTACCTCGCTGATTAACAGCCAGTATTCGGCACAACAAAAAATTAAGGTGATCGAATTACTCTGGGAAGTAGCCAATGCCGATGGTCATATCGAGAAATACGAAGACTACCTGGTCAGAAAGATTGCTGACCTTTTATATGTTTCCCATCGTGACTTTATCGCTGCCAAGCACCGGGTTCTGGATAAGTAATATTTTTTCACCACAAAGATCACGAAGGACACGAAGCTTTAAAAGGTTGACTTTATGTCTGGCGCATAAATGAAACCCTATTTTTATATAGGCTGCCAATTAATGCTCTTTGTGTACTTTGAGCCCTTCGTGGTGAAAAAAATTTATTCGTTCAGCCACTGCGCAGCTTTCTTGGCGAAGTAAGTAAGCACTCCATCAGCACCGGCACGCTTGATACAGGTGAGTGACTCCATCACAACCGCTCTTTCATCCAGCCAGCCATTTTGTACTGCAGCCATGTGCATCGCGTACTCACCGCTGACCTGGTAAACATAGGTAGGCACACCGAACTGGTCTTTTACCCTTCTGACAATATCCAGGTAAGGCATACCCGGTTTGACCATCACCATGTCGGCACCTTCAGCCAGGTCCATGGCAACTTCACGTAACGCTTCATCACTATTGGCCGGGTCCTGCTGGTAAGTGAACTTGTTACCCTTGCCCAGGTTGGCGGCAGAGCCAACGGCATCCCTGAACGGCCCGTAATAACTGGAAGCATACTTGGCTGAATAGGAAAGAATCCGGGTATGGATATGGCCTTCATGTTCCAAAGCATCACGAATATCACCAACACGCCCATCCATCATGTCTGAGGGACCAACAATATCGGCACCTGCCGCTGCATGCGACACTGCCTGCTTGACCAGTACCTCGACAGTTTCGTCATTCAAAACGTAGCCTTCATCATCGATCAGGCCATCCTGCCCATGGGTAGTAAATGGATCCAGCGCAACATCGGTCATAATGCCGAGCTCCGGCACGGCATCTTTAAGCGCCCTGACTGCTCGCTGAGCCAGGCCATCGGGATTGTACGCTTCCCTGGCATCCAGGCTCTTTGCCTCCAGGGGTGTAACCGGGAATAAAGCCATAGCCGGAATTCCCAGTGCCGCAATTTCCTTTGCTTCCTTTACCAGCAGGTCAATGCTCATACGCTCAACACCCGGCATGGATACGACCGGCTCTTTATTGTTTTCACCTTCAAGGACAAACACAGGATAAATAAAGTCATCGGGTGTCACGATGGTTTCACGCATCAGGCGGCGGGAAAAATCATCACGGCGCATGCGGCGCATTCTTGTATAGGGATAACCACCAAAGGCCTGGCTGTCGATGCTCATTTTTGTTTCCTTGATTTATTACTCGACTGGAACTTTAACAGGAAGCAGTAGCCTGGCTCAAACAAGCTGGATTCAACATTATACTATGTCGGCTCCACGCCACTTGAGCCGACCTGCGAAAGTATTGCTATTGAGAAAATGGATATACAAATTAAAACATCTCATCAATAGAACGTTTACAACGCGATCGCCCGTTCTGACGGAAACACGCAAGTGAAAGTTGTACCCTTGCCAACGGTACTGTCTACTTTAATTTCACCGTCATGACGCTGCACGATATGCCGGGTTATTGATAAGCCAAGCCCGGTACCACCACGTTCACGCGAGCGCGCCTTATCCACCCGGTAAAATCGCTCAGTCAACCGGGCAAGGTGATGCCGTTCAATTCCTGGGCCATTATCTTCTACACGAAACTCCAGCTTATCCCCATTTTTTAACCAGTAAATATTTATCTCTGTTGCTGCCGGTGTATGAAAAACAGCATTGAAGAGCAGGTTACCAAAAGCACTCAACAATTCAGCTTCGCTGCCTATCATGCCTAGCGCATCATCCGCATGTAAAAAAACCTGGTGCCCTGCACGATCGCTCAAACGAATTGCATCTTTAATCAAGCCTTTTAGCAGGTTCGGGATGTTGACTTGTTCTTCAATCAGCGTTGCATTTTCATGCAATTCCAGCCGGGATAACATTAACAGGTCTGAAACCAGCGTCTGCATGCGGCTGGCCTGGCGTGATGACGCGCTAACACCTTCTCTGAAACCCGGGTCTAGATCTTCTTGCTCAAGCATTTCCAGGTAGCCGGAAATTACTGTCAACGGAGTACGTAGTTCATGTGACACATTGGCGAGAAACTCGCTTCGAATTGACTCAACTTTCTTTAATTCTGATATATCGTGTGCTGTCAGCAGGTACTGGCCATCATCAAATGACGTGATCCTGACTTCCAGTTCCTGACTGCTGTTAATCGGCGAAACACACTCCAGGATGGAGTCAAATTCTTTTATTCTTAGAAACTGCTGAAACCTGTCATCAGCAATAACATTGTAAATTCTATTACCGATATCTTTTCTCGTGACGCCAAACAGCTTGGATGAACTTGCATTTATCCACTCAATATTCATTTTGCTGTCCATGACGATAATTGCATCCGGCAACAATTCCAGGGTCCGGTTAAAGCGTCTTAATAAACGGGAAATGCGCCTTTTACGTTTACGCCCTGTTTTCTGGTAACGGGAAATCGTATCTGAAACATATTTCCAGATGCCTGTCAGATGCTCGGTGGCATCGGAATCAAATCCCAGGATCCAGCGCTCAAGAAAATACAGCTGCCTGATGTGCCATAGCACGTAACCAAAAAGGATAGACAAGGTGATTAAAAACCATTGTCCGGATAAAAAACCAAGCAAGGCGATAATAGTCAACAGCAGGACGAAACGCAGCGCCTCGGTTTTTACATATTCATACACGCTGCAGACCCCGCATCATCGCCAGCTCGTCAAAGACTCATTCATATAGTTATCTTAGGGAAATTGGCGAAAAATGGCTATGCAGGTATTTATCTAGACTTCCAGACGATATCCAGCACCACGCACCGTCTGGATCATGTCATCGCATTCAAAGGGTTCAAGCAGCTTACGCAGGCGGCGAATATAAACATCGACCGTACGTTCTTCGACATCCAGCACGCCAGTCCAGACGTGTGTCAGCAATGAAGAACGACTGTAAACCCGCCCCATGTGAGAAGCGAGAAACACCAGCAAACGGTATTCTATCGGCCCCAGATGTAACGTCTCACCTTTACAGGTGACTTTATGCGCAGCCAGGTTGATATCCATCTGACCGATTGCCAGATGGTCATGCAGATCAGAACCTATCACTCTGCGATTGACTGCACGGATACGGGCGATCAATTCTTTGGGTGAAAAAGGCTTGGTAATATAATCGTCAGCACCGGCTTCAAGCCCCATGATTTTGTCGTCTTCATCGGCCTTGGCGGTCAGCATGATAATGGGTATCTTGGACAATTCGGGTTTCTTTTTAAATTCCTTGAGCAAATTGATACCGCTGACTTCCGGCAGCATCCAGTCAAGTAATATCAGGTCCGGCAGGCACGCCGACAACACCTGGCGGGCCGCATTGGCATCCGGCGCCTCGACCATGTCAATGCCCTCCCGGGAGAGTGCAAACCGGATCATATCCCTGATTGGCTGTTCATCTTCAATCAATAAAACCGTGATCATTAGCTGGTATCAATCTTCTTCGTCCAGGTGGCGGATGTCTTCGCCGGTAATAGAAAAAATAATGTGTTCACAGATATTGCTGACATGATCAGAAATCCTGGTGAGTGCATTAATCAGTAACGCTGCATTGAAACTCTGCTGTGTTGAGTCGTAATGCGCCTTTACACAAAGCACCAGTTCTTCTGCCTCTTTATGAAAACGCCCGCCTTTCTGCACATGTTCATCAATCAGGGCTTTGGCGGCAACATCATCATCATTCTGTGCAGCCAGCAAGGCACGATCAAGCAGGTTCATCGCTGTTGCAATCAATGACTCCAGTGTCTGGGCGACACTCCTGTCTTCACAAATACCCAGCTCACTGCCGGTCATCAGGGTTTTGGCCATCGCCACAACTTCGTCACCAACGCGTTCCAGCTCGGTGACAATGCGCGAAAAAGCAATGATCATACGCAAATCACCACCGACAGGCGAACGTTTTGCCAGCAGCCTGATTACCGTCTTGCTGATCTTTACTTCCATGCCATTTATCGTCACATCATTTTCAATGATTTCCTCGAACTGCTCAGGATCACCCGTTTCCAGGTGATTGAGCAATAAATTCAACTGCCTGGAAACATGATCGCCCATGCGGGAAATTTGATCGCGCAACTTGTTCAGTTCCTTGTCGTAGCGCTTGTAGGTATGCGTTGTTTTATTTTGCATGATAATCCCTTGCGTAATTATCCAAACCGGCCGGTAATGTAATCTTCAGTGAGCTGATGAGTTGGATTGGTAAATATCTGGTCAGTTTTACCGACTTCGACCAGGTAACCCAGGTGGAAATACGCGGTGCGCTGTGAAACTCGAGCTGCCTGCTGCATGGAATGGGTAACGATTGCGATCGTATACTCGGCACGCAATTCATCAATCAACTCTTCGATCTTGGCTGTTGCAATCGGATCCAGTGCTGAACAGGGCTCATCCATCAGGATGACCTCCGGTTGGACTGCTACCGCACGAGCAATACACAGGCGTTGCTGCTGGCCGCCGGAAAGACCGGTACCGGGCTCATCCAGCCTGTCCTTTACCTCGTTCCACAAACCTGCACGCTTCAATGAAGATTCAACGATTTCGTCCGTTTCTATTTTTGAGTCAACCATGCCATGGATTCTCGGACCATAAGCAATATTGTCGTAAATTGACTTTGGAAAAGGATTTGGCTTCTGGAAGACCATGCCGACGCGTGCCCGCAATGGCACAACATCCAGCTTGGGATCATAAATGTTTTCATTATCCAGCTTGATATCACCGCCAACCCGACAGATATCAATAGTATCGTTCATACGGTTCAGGCAACGCAGGAAAGTGGACTTGCCACAACCTGAAGGGCCAATCATTGATAAAACTTCGTTTTTACCAATATCCAGCGATACATCCATAATCGCCTGTTTTTCACCATAAAAGACGTCCACATTACGGCATGTCATTCTGGCCTTACTGTCTTTCAATAACGGGGTTCCGACAGTGTCACCCATCACCAGGTCGCCGGCGCTGCCATCATGACGCTCATCTTTGGGCTCTACATCCATTGCCGCCATAAAGGCACCATCGTTGTTCATTGTATCTTCTAATTGCATTTCATACTCTCCAACTGAGGATTAACCTGTCACCAGCGTTTCTCAAATTTTTTGCGTAACCAGACGGCCAGCAGATTCATTACCACCAGGAACAGTAGCAATACCATAATGGCGGCAGCTGTTCTCTCCAGGAAGGCCTGTTCAGGGCTATCTGCCCAAAGATAAATCTGTACTGGCAATACAGTGGCCGGATCCAGGAAGCCCTGGGGAATATCGACGATAAAGGCCACCATGCCAATCATCAGCAGTGGCGCAGATTCACCCAAAGCCTGGGCCATACCGATAATACTGCCGGTAAGCATACCGGGCATCGCCTCGGGCAATACATGATGAAATATCATCTGCATCCTGGAAGCACCCAGACCCAGAGCCGCTTCACGTAATGAAGGCGGTACCGACTTAAGTGCTGCCCGGCTGGCAATAATAATGGTAGGCAATGTCATCAAGGTTAAAACCAGACCGGCCACCAATGGAGCCGAACGCGGCATACCCAGGAAGTTGATATAAACGGCCAGACCCAGCAGCCCAAACACGATGGAAGGTACTGCCGCCAGGTTGTTGATGTTGATTTCAATCAGGTCGGTCCAGCGGTTCTGTGGGCGCATATTCTTCCAGGTAAATTGCAGCTGCCACGCCCATGGGAAATGACAACAGCAGGGTAATCACGACAACAAAGAATGAACCCATGATTGCTCCGCGGATACCTGACTGTTCCGGTTCACGGGAATCGCCATTGGTCAGAAAAGTCCAGTTAAAACGTGTCTTGATGCGTTCCTCTGCTTCGAGTTGCTCTAACCAGGCCTGCTGTTTTTCACTCAGGCGTGAATTCTCCGACGATTTACTGCCCTTGATAAGACTGTCGACTTCATCATCTGCCAGTACCCATACTGAAACTGTTTGACCGACCAGTGAAACATCCTCCAGCAACATATCCCTTAACTGGTAAGGCGTGCCATTGCTGATTAACGTATACAGTTCTTTTTTCTCTCGGCGATTTTTTACATCGGGAAATTTTTCACGCAGCGTCTGTTTTACCAGGCCATGAAAGTCTGCCTTATTGATCATTTCCGGCTGTCGGCGCACTGTCGGCAAACAGGGATTGATTCAAATGTAAAATCCAGCTTAACGACTGTCTGGGTAAAAGCTGGTAGCCCTGTAAAATAATACTGCGACAGCAATATAACCAGGAAAATCAGTCCCAGTGATAACCGCAGCCAGCCCTATCGCCTTGAAACGCGCTTCCCTGGCACGACGCTTTTTCAGGCCGGCCATCACGACTGTCTTGATCTCTTTTCTCTTGATGTTAGTCATACTGCTCCCGGTACTTGCGTACGATATGTAAAGCCAGGATGTTCAGGAAAAGCGTCACCACGAACAGGGTCAGACCCAGGGCAAAGGCTGCCAGGGTTTTGGCGCTGTCAAATTCCTGGTCACCAACCAGCAAAGTCACGATCTGCACAGTCACCGTGGTAACCGCTTCCAGCGGGTTCGCCGTCAGATTCGCTGACAATCCGGCAGCCATGACCACGATCATGGTTTCGCCAATGGCACGTGATACTGCCAGCAATACGCCACCCACGATGCCGGGCAATGCCGCCGGCAGGATAATCTGGCGCACGGTTTCTGACTGGGTACTGCCAAGACCGTAAGCCCCATCACGCATCGCCTGGGGCACTGCATTGATCACGTCATCAGACAGCGATGAAACAAATGGAATAATCATGATGCCCATCACCAGTCCGGCAGCCAGGGCACTTTCAGATGAAACTGACAGGCCTAACAGGGTTCCGCCATCACGTAACATCGGTGCTACAACCAGGGCCGCAAAGAAGCCGTAAACAACCGTTGGCACACCGGCAAGCACTTCCAGCAAAGGCTTGGCAAACGCCCTGAATTTCCTGGGGGCATATTCTGAAAGATAAATCGCTGACATCAGGCCGATAGGTACGGCTACCAGCATCGCAATAAAGGTAATCATCAGGGTGCCGGCAAAAACCGGAATCATGCCAAAGGCACCCGAAGAACCGACCTGGTCTTCACGAATTGCCATTTGCGGGCTCCATTCAAGCCCGAAGAAAAACTCCGTGGCCGGAATTTTTTCAAAAAATCTTATTGATTCAAATAAAACAGAAAGCACGATACCAACAGTGGTAAAAATTGCGATAGTTGAACTGATCACCAGCATAATCTTGATGATGTATTCAACCTTGTTCCTGGCACGCTGCGTTGGCGTTATATGTTTCAGTGCCAGTAATCCACCAATAATAGCCACGGCAAATACGGCTACGACACCCGCGGCATTGGCGATATTCATTAAATGAGCGTAATGATCGGCCGTTTCCTGAACACCGGGCTCAACCGAGCCTGAATACTGGTTGCCAACCGCCAGGTTTTTAATGTCATTCAATAATAGTTTCAGTTCCTGTGCGGGCAGGCTGGCCAGGTTTTCGGGCAGATCTGACATCACCAGGCTGGAAACAATGCTTGTTTCAAAGGAAACCCAGAGCACCAGTAGAATCAATGCTGGCAAGCTGGCCCATAAAGTGACGAAATAGCCGTAGTACGGTTGGCGTGACGGCAGGCTTCTGAGGTCGCCTTTCGCAACCACCTTCGCCTTTCTCCATCCCAGCCAGTAGCCACTCAGGCCAAGTAAAAGAATTACGATTAATATTGTTGTGATTGGCACAGCAGAGGTCCTTAAAAAAACGGCCAGCTACGAAATGCAGCTGGCCGTTATTACATCATTGTAGTATTACAGTAATATTACATTTCAAGGTTTTTCAGCGAAGCTGCATCAGCAGCAAACTGTTTACGCTCTTCATCCTGCATAGGAATCAGGCCTTTGTCAGCCAGGTAACCTTCAGGACCAAATGCTTTTTCACTGGTGAACTCGGCGATGAATTCTTTCATGCCTGGAACAGTACCAACATGAGCAGATTTAACGTAAACGTACAAAGGACGCGATACCGGGTATTTACCAGAAGCGATCAGCTCAAATTCTGGCATCACACCATTAACGCTGTTGCCCTGAACTTTGTCAGAGTTTTCATCCAGGTAAGAGTAACCGAAGATACCCAGGGTATCCTTATTGGCAACCAGTTTCTGCACGATCAGGTTATCATTTTCACCCGCTTCCACGTAAGGACCGTCTTCACGAACCGTATGACAAATACCTTTGTACTTGTTTTTCAGCTCTTTAGATAAAGCTTTGTTACCAGCTTTTTTGGCTGCTTTTGAATCGGCCTTGATCTGCTTGATCCAGCCAAATTTCTTACAACCACCTTCCATTGCCAGTTCAGCGAACGCATCACGGGTACCGGAAGTTGGCGGAGGACCTAAAACACGGATTTTAATAGCCGGCAGACTGCTGTTTACGTCTTTCCAGGTCTGGTTAGGGTTAGCAACCAGTTTGCCGCCGTCAGGGTTTTTAGGATCTGGAATTTCTTTCGCCAGCGCCAGGAAGATATCTTTAGTCGTCAGCGCCATTGGCTTGGCTTCTTTTGAAGAGGCCAGAGCGATACCGTCGTAACCCACTTTAAGTTCAACGATTTGCGTTACACCATTGCCATGACATTTTTTAACTTCCGAAGCTTTAATGCGACGTGAAGCGTTTGTAATATCCGGGTTTTCAAGACCAACACCGTTGCAAAACAGCTTCAGGCCACCGCCAGAACCGGTAGATTCGATTTTAGGGGTTTTAAAACTGGTTGATTTACCGAAAGTTTCAGCTACGACTGTAGCAAAAGGGTAAACCGTTGAAGAACCAACGATTGAGATATAGTCACGGGAAGCCGAAACTGCGCTACCAGCCCAGGCCGCTGCCAGAACACCTGCCAGCATTGCTGTTTTGAATTTCATTTTTGGAAAGCTCCATAGTAGTAAATAATTTACGCTGCGAAGCTTACAAGCAGAATATGACGCTAATATGACAGTCAGGGAAGGTTTCCTGATCCAGGTCAGAAAATCATGGATTGTTTGCCCGTTCAGGCCTGTGCCGGTAACACATCAACAGATCAGGTTTTTAAAGCCCTTGCTTGAGCTTTTTTCTGATCAGGGGTAAATGGCGTCGGCTGATTTCAAGTTTTCTCGATGTACCATGCATTACCAGCATTGCCTGGCCATCAGGTTTTTTCTCCAGTGCCATGATTTTGTTGCGTGCAGCCAATGCATTGCGGTGTACCCTGACGAACTGTTGTTGATATTTTTCCTCAAGCGATTTCAACGAATCATCCAGCAGGATTTCACGCTCACTGGTATAGGCAATTACATACTTTTGTTCGGCCTGGAAACAGATGACATCCTCAAGCGCAACGCGTTGTATGCCACCACGATAGCTACCCGACAGGTAAATTGTTTTATCCGGCACACCCTCAACCTGGTTTAACTGCGCACGGTTCGGTTTTTGTATGCGTTCCAGCGTTTCCAGCAAACGCGATTGCTTAACCGGCTTTAACAGGTAAGCCGTGCCACTGACCTCAAAGGCATCCAGTGCATATTCACCGTAGGCGGTGGTAAATATGATCGCTGGCGGTTGTTGCTCTTTTGACAGCAATGCTGCCGCATCCAGTCCGTCCATCACCGGCATCCTGATATCCATCAACACAATATCAACCGGCTCCTGGCGAAAAAAATCGACTGCCTGTTGGCCGTTTTCTGCCAGGCCTGCAAGTTGCCAGTGCTGCTGGTCAAAATCCCGCAACATGCGGGCCAGGCGTTCACGCGCAGGCAATTCATCATCAACAACCAGGACCTTCATGCTCATGTCAAACTCACCGGAAATGTCATGCGAATCAGATAAAGGTTGTGGTAATGCTTGATTTTAAAGCTCGCCTTATCGCCGTAAACAGACAGTAAGCGCTGCCTGATATTATCCTGTGCCATCTGGTTGCCCTTGCGCTGGATCTTCTGGTTCGAATCCTCAAGCGTATTACTGATCTGCAAATGAATATTGCCTTTATCACGCTTGCTCATTACCTGGATGACACCTCCTTCCGCTGACGGCTCAATGCCATGATAAACCGCATTTTCAAGTAAGGGCTGCAATATCATTGAAGGCATTGTCACCGGCATTAGACTGTCATCAAGCGTCCATTGAACCTCTAAACGTTTTCCCAGGCGCATTGATTCGATGTTCAGGTATCCTTTAGCCAGCTCAATTTCCTGGCCCAGTGTAGATAACTTATCCGGATCGCCCAGGGTGGCACGAAACAGGTCTGCCAGGTTTTCCACCACATTTTCTGCCATCTCCGGGTCAGCCCGGGTCAAATGTGCAATGGTATTCATGCTGTTAAACAGGAAATGTGGCCTGATACGCGCCTGTAATGCCTGGAATTTTGCTTCCGACTCTGCCTGCTGCTGCTGAGCCAGGCGAAACTGCATATAGAAATAATGCAGCGATAACACACCGATGATGAAACAGATCACGAGGCTCTGCACGACGAAGGCCTGGTAACTCAAGCCAGCATTTTGACCTATCACCAGGGCATAGCTGAGATGAGCAATGAGCCCCGTCAGCAATAACAGGACCAGCATGGCGGCAATCCCGGACATACCTGCCCGGAGCTTTATCAGCACCGGCTTTAACAGGCACAGGCCGGCGCTGCTGCCGAGGGCGATCCACTGGATATAGAGTGACAACATACTCAGCTTGCCCCAGAAAGACTCCATCGAGGTATAGCTGGCAATGCTTAAAACCACCGCCAGCAGTTCGGCAGCGATCACCACCGCAAAAGTGATGCGGATATTACAGAAATCCGGCAGAAAGTAGCCGTCTGACGCTTCGCGGGGTTTATTCGATTGGTTCATGCTTTCCATTATGGCAGAGCCAGGCCGTCATGTTCAGGGCTTCCTGTTGCGTATGGCTGTCGAAAACAGGGTGTCTTGTTTTACAATGGCATTTACAATGCCTTTTTAGCATTGGCACATTAACTATCTGAATCAACCGGGATTACATCACAATGTCTGACAAAAAACTTTGGGCCGGTCGTTTTAACGAGCCCACTGATGCGTTCGTTGAAGCCTTCACCGCTTCGGTCGAATTTGATCAACGCCTGGCTGATTTCGATATCGACGGTTCGGTTGCTCATGCCACCATGCTGTCGGCGCAAAACATTCTCAGTTCCGAAGAGCGCGACCTGATTATCGAGGGACTGGAACGAATCCGCGGCCAGATTCACGATGGCCAGTTTGCATGGTCGGTTGAGCTCGAAGATGTGCATATGAACATTGAATCGGCATTGACCAGTGATATCGGAGATGCCGGTAAAAAGCTGCACACCGGCCGTTCACGTAATGACCAGGTAGCAACTGATGTACGTCTCTGGCTACGCCATGAAATTGGCCTTATTCTCACCGAGCTCAAGCGCTTCCAGGTTGCCCTGCTGCATCTTGCCGAGCAGGAAGTCGAAACCATCATGCCCGGCTTTACTCATCTGCAGACGGCCCAGCCAATCACCTTTGGTCACCACATGATGGCCTGGTTTGAAATGCTCAAGCGTGATACCGGTCGCCTGGCAGACTGTCGGCAGCGTATGAACGTCATGCCTTTGGGGGCTGCGGCGCTGGCAGGTACAACCTACCCGATTGACCGGCAACTGACCGCTCAATTACTCAATTTTGACGCCCCGGCGGAAAACTCCCTGGATGCCGTCAGTGACCGTGACTTTGCCATCGAGTTTTCCTCGGCAGCAAGCATATTAATGATGCACCTGTCGCGCATGTCCGAGGAACTGATTATCTGGTCTTCGGCGCAATTCCATTTCATTAACTTAAGCGATAGCTTCTGTACCGGTTCTTCAATCATGCCGCAAAAGAAGAATCCGGATGTACCGGAACTGATCCGTGGTAAATCGGCCCGGGTTTTCGGTCACCTGATGAGCCTGCTGACCTTGATGAAAAGCCAGCCGCTGGCCTATAACAAGGATAACCAGGAAGACAAGGAACCCCTGTTTGATACGGTTGACACACTCAAAGGTTCATTAAAGGTCTTTGCTGACATGATTCCGGCAATTGGCTGCAACCGGGAACAAATGCGCGCAGCAACCCTGAAAGGGTTTGCCACCGCAACCGACCTGGCTGATTACCTGGTAAGAAAAGGTATTCCTTTTCGTGATGCACACGAGGTGGTCGGCAAGTCTGTCGCTTTCTGTGTTGAACAGCAATGTGATCTTGCCGACATGTCACTTGAGCAGTTACGCCAGTTTTCTGACCTCATTGAAGATGACGTATTCGAGGTGTTGACGCTCGAAGGCTCGGTTGCTGCACGTGATCACATTGGTGGTACAGCACCTGCGCAGGTACGCGCAGCAATTGCCAGGGCAAAACAGGATTTTGATAACGAAGAACCTTATGAGTAAAGACTCACTTACTGATTTAACCTCTAAACTAAAAGACTTTGCCGTTAAGCGTGACTGGGAGCAGTTCCATAGCCCGAAAAACCTGGCGATGGCTTTAAGCGGAGAATGCGGTGAATTGCTGGAACACTTTCAGTGGCTGACCGAACAGCAAAGCCGGCATATCAGCGATGACAAGAAGCAGGAAGTTGCCCATGAAATGGCCGACATCCTGATCTACCTGCTGCGCCTGTCCGAACGCCTGGATATCAACCTGGTTAACGCCGTCCACGAAAAAATGGCCATCAACGAAAAGCGTTTTCCGGTTGAAAAAGTAAAAGGCGATGCCCGCCGTGGCAGTGAATACTCCGACTGAAGCCCCCCCCCAACTGACTCCCCCTCTTCGACAAATTCAGTGCGGTGCCAGTCATACCCGGTGCAGCACAAATGGGTTAAAGTTTTTTCTAAATAAACTGCTCAAGATTTTCCCCGTTTTGCCGCTGCATTAAGAAATGGAACATTTATATGCGTTTAAAAAACTTCTAACCAAAATCTAGACACGACAATATGGACATGAGTAACGACAACTGTAACAAGAACTGGATCACTCAAACCCCTTTTCCAATGATGGCCACCGATGAAAGCGGCCTGGTCAACTGGATAAATCCGGCTTTTGAAGATCTGTGTGCAATCGATGCTGAAAAAATTCTAGGGGCATCAACGGATAACCCCCCATCACCGAACCTTAAAGAACTCTTCGGCACCACAAACCCGGTTCAACTGATCCACCCGGAACGTGGCGAATTATGGTTACAACGAACCGTCAAAACGGTCAGTCAGCCTGATGAGCCGGTAATGCAAATGCATTACTTCCAGGAAATGAATTCGGACAACATCCTGCTGGAGGAAAACCTGCAGCTCAAAAAGCAGGTGGAAAACCTGACCCTGACCGATGAACTGACCGGCCTGGCCAATGAACGTTCTTTGTCGCAGCACCTTGCTGCCCAGGTTACACGCAGCCGCCGGTACAATAACCCGCTGACGCTGGTACTTTTATCAATCGAGGTTAACAACCAGAGTTCGCATATTCTGGATGAACATTACAACGACGCCATCATCGCTCTGAGTCACTTCCTGCGGGAAAGACTTCGCTGGGCGGATTTCATTGCACGCTGTAATGGTGGGCGCTTTATTATCGTCCTGCCGGAAACCGGCCAGGAAGAAGCCACCCGCCTGTTCAATGATATCGTCAATGAAAAGAACAAGATTGATTTGCCGGATGAGCAAACGGCAGCCATTGAACTGCGTTTTGGTCTTGCCGAGTGGGAAAAAGGCAATGACCCAAAACTGCTGGTTGAACGTGCCTCGCAGGCGCTTGGATAATAGGCGGTGCACAGCTCGGTCTCGCTGGCATGATTTGAGCCTGGAATACCCTCATGACAGATAAAATCGATCTTGAACAGGGATTCGGCCGCAAAGAACTCAAGAAAATCACACGGCGTTTTAATGCGCTGCACAAGCAACGCTTGAAACGCCTGGAAATCGACCTGATCCAGATACAGAAAGATTTTCTTACCCTGCTGCCCCTGCTGCTGCATATCAATCACCCGACATTACCTGGCTTTATCAGCAACGATGTACCTGCAGGCCTGTTTGATTACCACCCTGACCGAAAATCCCTGCTGATTGCCAAAAAATTCGGCCGCAGCTTCGAATACAAACGCCGCGCTTTACGCACTATTCCTATCCAGGGCCTTTATCTGATGGGCAGTATCGGCTCTATCGGACAAACCCCGGACTCCGATCTTGATTTCTGGCTATGTCATTCACATGATCTAAACCCGCAACAGCTCAGACTGCTACAGAGAAAAGTCGAATTAATCGAGCAGTTCGGTATGGAGTATGGCCTCGAGGTACACTTTTTCCTGATGGACCCCGTGGCTTTCAAGGCCGGACAAAAACTGACCATATCGAGCGAAAGCAGCGGCAGCGCCCAGCATCACCTGTTGCTGGAAGAATTTTACCGCACCGGCATCCTGGTCGCAGGCAGGCCGCCATTATGGTGGATTGTCCCGGCCGAACACGAAGACAATTACCAGCAATATACCCAGGAGTTGATCGACAAGCGCTTCATTGACCCCTTTGACTGGCTTGATTTCGGCGGCATGGAAAATGTTCCACCTGATGAATTTTTTGGTGCAGCCCACTGGCAATTGTACAAGGGCATCGAGTCACCCTATAAAGCCATTTTGAAGATCCTGCTGATGGAGTCTTATGCCTCCGATTTTCCCAATATTTCCTGGCTCAGCCTGATTACCAAAAAAGCCATTTTCCAGGGCGATGATGATGTCATCGACATTGATCCCTACGTGCTGATTTACCGACAGGTCGAAAGCTACCTGTCAGTGCGCCAGGAGTATGACCGGCTGGACCTGGCAAGACGCTGTTTTTACTTCAAGGTGAATCTGCCGCTGTCCCGGCCGGTCAGATCGTCAGATCTTTGGAAACAGCAAAAGCTGCAACAACTGGTCGATGAATGGCAATGGAGCGATGAACAGATCGAACTGCTGGATTCCCGCAACAAGTGGAAACTCGAACAGGTTCTCAAAGAACGCAATATCCTGGTACGTGAACTGACACACAGTTACCGGGTACTGATGAATTTTGCCCGCAGTAATGCCGCAACCGGCGGTATTGACCCACTTGAACTGAACCTGCTGGGGCGTAAATTGTATGCTGCACTGGAACGCCGACCCGGCAAAATCGACCTGATCAATCCCGGCATTTCCAAGGACCTGCATGAAGCCAGGCTGTGCTTCAAATATGAGGAAAAAAATGAACAGGTGCGCTGGCAACTGTATCGCTCCGATCCTGTCATTGATGAATACCAGGCACCGCTGAAAACCACCAGTAACCTGGTTGAACTGGTTGCCTGGTGTCATTGCAATGGCATTATTGATCGCAGTATCCAGATCATCGTTAGACCTTTTAACTGCCCGGTTAGTGTTTCGGAGTTACGCCAGTTGCTTGACCTGATTCAGCAAAACCTGCCCGCCCACCTGGACATCAAGCCGCAACTGGCCGAGCTGGAAAAGAAACCCCTGTCGGTTTTAACCATGAATTTTATCAACGTCGGCTTTGATCCGCTGGAAAGACTGTCACGTGTCGGTCTGCAGCTGACTTCAAAACGCTCCGACCCGTTAAGCTTCAGCGGCTCACAGATTAACCTGGCACAGCGTATCGACCAGCTTTCTATTAACACCTGGGGCGAGATCGAAGTCTTTTCCTACAGCGACGCTGAAGGCCTGCTTGACAGCATTTGCCGATTCCTGCACACCACCCAGGAACACAGTCTGAAAAATTACCTTAAAGTCTATGGCTTTGGCTCAGGCCGCAGGCAAAGCATTGCTGCGCGAATCGAGCAGCTTGGCAAAAACCTGGTGGACTGTTTTTTTGTTGCCGGCCCAGGCCTGAACAGCAAGTACGTGCTGGAAATTGAAAACCGCTTTGCCTATATCCATTATCACAATGAAAATTTCAGTTACCTGCTGTTTGACGACCAGCAAGAACTGCTTGATCAGCTTGGTCAATACTGCGAAGAATTCAGCCCGGTTGTTATTGATGAAATGGCATTCAGGGATCACCCTCTGCCCGCCGTGTTTAAAACCAACCGGCCGGACATACCACAACTTTTTTCCTGGCAGTTGGCAGGTGGAACCCAGCTGTACTGCCTGGATGAAAATGGCGCCCTGTTTCATCAATTCGTTAAAAACGCCGATGAAAAACATCTTCTCGTACAGCAACAGCGATTTTTTAACAGCCTGGCTGAACGCCGGGCATTACTCTCGGTTGACACGGCAAAACAGTCGATGCTGTTTTCACCCGAGTTTTACCGCATCAGCAAAACAGACAAGCACCAATGGCAAATCGAAAACGCCTATCTGCCGAAAACTCCTGTTACTGAAAATTATACTGACCTGGAGTTGCTCGCGGGCAATGGCCCCGACAGCCTGCAAAGTTATACGATTCTTTGCGGTGAACAGGAATTTGATTACCTAGTTTTGCGTAATGATATCTATGTTGCCGTTGCCGGATACATTCTGAACATGCGCAAAAATACCGAAACCTACCCGGTTTACCTGACTTCCATTGCACCAACCGGGCTCGACGATGACCGGGCCTGGTCAACAATCAACCTGTTGAATTTCAAGAAGCGCCTGGAAAACCAGGTCAATATTGCCCTGCAGCAACTGGCATACCAGGCCTGATTATGCGTGCCGCATTCTAAGCCAGCACGTCAGCCAGCCATTCATTGATATCGGCAATTTCCTCGGCACAGACAGAATGCATCATCGGGTAATGATGCCAGCTGACCTCGTGGCCCTGCTGCTTCAGCCAGTCCCAAGACGACAGGCCTTCCGCGTAAGGCACAACCCCATCATCAATACCATGCGCCAGGAAAACTTTCTGCTTTTGTTGTGAATCCACCGACTCACGCAGCGGAATGTAAGTCGACAATGCCATGATCCCGGCCAGCGGCAGGTTGAGTTGCATGGCCGTATGCAAGGCTATCACTCCACCCTGGGAAAAACCGGCCAGGACAATATCGGACAGGCTGATTTTGTCCGTGGTTTGCGTAACAACCAGGTTGGCAATACGTTCCACCGATTGCATGACACCGACGGCATCAACCCGGCGTGTCAGGTCAGCCTGCTGGATGTCATACCAGGCACGCATCGCCATACCGCCATTGATACTGACAGGCAGTACCTCGGCATGCGGAAAAATAAAACGCACCCCGTCTTTTCCGGCAAACTGCAGTTCGTCAACTATCGGTACAAAATCACTACCATCCGCACCCAGGCCATGCAGCCAGATAACAACCTTTTCCACCTCTTCTGCTGGCTCGATAATGATACTGCTTTCGGTTTCAACCAATTTTCTCACCTGTCCTTTTATCACGTGGATGTACTGTTGTTTATGCCTGCTGCACATTATACGATACGATGACTGTTACAACCCGTTTTAACTCCGACCCCTAGTTGCACATATTTTTAAGAGGACAACCTCATGCTTTGCTGGTCCCGCTACCTGTTCATTTTGATCGTTATCATACTTGGCACGTCCAGCATGCTGTCCGCCTGTGGTCAGAAAGGTTCGCTGGTATTGCCCGATGAAGCTGCCAGCAACCCGGTTCCGCCCGCTGAAATCACCCCGGAAGCTAACTGATGGACCATTTCCAATATCGGAATCAGCAACTCTATGCTGAAGATGTACCGGTCAGTCAGATTGCCGAGCAACATGGCACACCTTGTTATATCTACTCCCGCGCGACCCTGGAACGTCACTGGCACGCATTTAATAACGCCTTTTCACAACAGCCACACCTGGTGTGTTTTGCCGTCAAAGCCAATTCCAACCTTGCGGTATTGAATGTATTGGCCAGGCTGGGCTCGGGGTTTGATATTGTTTCGGTTGGTGAGCTGGAGCGCGTGCTTGCGGCAGGAGGTGATGCCGGTAAAGTGTTATTTTCAGGTGTCGGCAAACAGGCTCATGAAATGCGTCGAGCCCTGGAAGCCGGTATTCGCTGCTTCAATGTTGAGTCAGCTGCAGAACTGGAACGCCTTAACCAGGTTGCCGCTGAAATAGGAAAAATTGCGCCGGTATCACTGCGCGTCAATCCTGATGTAGACGCCAAAACCCATCCCTATATTTCCACCGGCCTGAAAGAGAACAAGTTTGGCGTCGCCATCGATGAAGCCGTTGCGCTATATCAAAGCGCACAGGCCATGCCGAATATCGATGTCTGCGGCGTAGATTGCCATATTGGCTCGCAGCTGACTGAACTCGCGCCTTTTCTGGATGCTTTGGACCGTGTACTGGCACTGGTCAGGAGACTGGAATCCCTGGGCATTAATATCCGTCACCTGGACCTCGGTGGCGGTTTGGGCGTGCGCTACCGGGACGAAACACCACCGGAACCGGCTGAATATGCCCGTGCAATCCATGCACGCCTGGCTGATGCCCCCTATGAAATTCTGATTGAACCGGGCCGCGCCATTGCCGCCAATGCCGGCATTCTGGTCACCCGCGTCGAATACCTGAAACCCACCGAGGACCGCCACTTTGCTGTCATTGATGCGGCCATGAACGACCTGATAAGACCATCGTTATACCAGGCCTGGCAGGAAATTATCCCGGTACAGCAAGACAGCCAGGGGCAACCTGCCCGTTACGACCTGGTTGGCCCAATCTGCGAAACCGGCGATTTTGTCGGCAAGGACCGTCAGCTCAGCCTGAAGGCCGGTGACCTGCTCGCCATCCGTTCATCCGGTGCCTATGGTTTCACCATGGCATCAAATTACAACACGCGGCCACGTGTAGCCGAAATCATGGTTGATGGTGAGCAAATGCATGTTGTCCGGCAGCGCGAATCCATTGCAGATTTATTCGCCGGGGAATCGGTATTGCCATGAAGCTGAGCTTCACCAAGATGCATGGTTTGGGCAATGACTTTATTGTTTTCGATGCAACCCGGCAGCCGCTTGAACTTACAACCGCACAAATACAGTTCCTGGCTGATCGTCATTTTGGTATTGGCTGCGACCAGATATTATTGGTTGAACCGCCGCGAAGTGAAGATACCGAGTTCTATTACCGCATTTTCAATGCTGACGGCTCTGAAGTAGAACAGTGTGGTAACGGTGCTCGTTGTTTTGCGCGCTATGTGCACGAAAAAGGGCTTAGCCCGAATACTGTTTTAAACGTTGGAACAGCCAAGGGCCGAATCACCCTTTACCTGGAAGGCAATGACCAGGTACGGGTAAACATGGGTACACCCGTGTTTGAACCAGGCCAGATTCCATTGCAGGCAGACAAGCGTTCAGACAGTTATTCGCTGACACTGGATAATCAGCAGGTCGAGTTCATGGCAGTTTCCATGGGTAACCCCCACGCCGTATTACTGACCGACAATGTTGAACAGGCCGCTGTTGATTCCCTGGGTCCCCTGCTTGAATCCCACCCGATGTTTCCACAGCGGGTCAATGTTGGCTTCATGCACATCAATAACCGCCGGCAGATCAATCTGCGCGTGTTTGAACGCGGTACGGGTGAAACCCTGGCCTGTGGCACCGGCGCCTGTGCCGCCGTGGTCTGTGGACAAAACAGGGGCTGGCTTGATGACGAAGTCGTAGTATCCTTACCGGGTGGAAAATTAAAAATACAATGGCAGGGTCAGGGCCAGCCAGTCTGGATGACAGGGTCAGCCACTTTTGTTTTTGAGGGTGTAATAAAAATATGAGCAGTCAGGATACGCAGGAACAGCAGGTCATCGATTACCTGAAAGACAATCCAGAATTTTTCGTTAGCCATGAAGAACTGCTTGCGGACCTGAAACTACCTCATCATACGGGTGGTGCGGTTTCCCTGGTTGAACGGCAGGTTAGTACCTTGCGTAACCGCGCTAACGATTATCATAACCAATTGCTCGAACTGATCGATATCGCGCGTGAAAATGAATCGCTTAACACGCGCCTGCACCGAATGACGCTGGAATTGTTTGATGCCGCCTCGCTGGATGATGTCATTGACACCCTGCAAAACCATTTACGCGACCAGTTCAATGCCGATGCCGTTGAGGTCAAGCTGTTTTCCAGTGCCGACCTGAAAAAGGAGGCGGTCAAAGGCAGTCCAAGTCCTGCCCTGTTCAGCCGGTTAATGAAGGATGGCCGCCCCAAGTGCGGCCCTGTCGATGCATCCCAGCTTGAATATCTGTTTGGTAACCTGACGCATGATGCCGGCTCGGTTGCCCTGGTGCCACTGGATGGTATTAATATCAGTGGTATTCTGGCTATCGGCAACAGCGATCCCGAACACTTTCACTGTGGCCAGGGGACGGATTTTCTCAGGCGGCTTGGTGATATCGTCACCAAGGCGTTTGAAGCAGTCGAACTGCCAGCCTGATTCGGGCGTCTTTTTGTCCTCTTCCTGCGTTAAAAAAACGTACTCGCTCAGTCGATTATTTGAGCATAAACTCCTTTGCTTCCTACGTTTTTCGCCTGGCCAGAGAACAAAAATTTCACCCGTATAGTAGTATTACCTGCATGAGCAACAAAGTAGATTCAGCAAACGCAGAAATAAAATCGTTTCTGAATTATCTTCGCCACGAAAAACAGTCATCTTCCCACACTCTCGATAACTACAGCCGAGACCTGCGGCAATTCCAGCAGTGGCTGGAAGAAAACCAGCTTGCTGACTGGGAAGATATTAAACAGCATAACGTCAGACAATACATTGCCAGCCGTCATCGTCAGGGTATTGCCGCCAAAAGCCTGCAACGCCATCTCTCTTCGATACGCAGTTTTTACCAATACCTGTTGCGCGAAAACCTGGCCGACAACAACCCGGCACAGGGAATCCGCGCACCCAAGGTAAAGCGCAAACTGCCATCAACAATGAACGTTGACGAGGTCACCCAGTTACTCAGGCCTGGTAGCGATGACATTCTGGATATTCGTGACCTGGCCATGATGGAACTGTTTTATTCCTCAGGGCTACGACTTTCTGAACTGGTTTCTATTAACCTGCAGGAACTTCCCGCTGAAAACGACATGCTGGAAGTCACCGGTAAAGGCAACAAAACCCGCATCGTGCCCATAGGCCAGATGGCACGCCAGGCTATCGAAACACTGGCTGGATCGTCGCAAGGAAATCGCCGCGCAACAGGAACCGGCTCTGTTCGTCAGCAAACGGGGTAATCGTATTTCACGACGCACCGTCGAACAACGGCTGTCACGCCAGGCTGTGTTGCATTCTAGTAACCAGCACCTGCATCCACATATGCTGAGGCACTCGTTTGCCAGCCATCTGCTGGAATCATCCGGTGATTTGCGCGCTGTGCAGGAATTGCTTGGCCATGCCAATATCAGCACCACCCAGATTTATACACACCTGGATTTTCAGCACCTGGCGCAGGTTTATGACCAGGCACACCCACGTGCCAAAAGGAAAAAAAAGTCCTGATCAGTTGCTGCTGCCAGCCAAATGAATTCAAACGCTAAAAACAGGCGTTTTTGTCTCTATTTTCGGGTAAAATTACGCCTCTTCATAAATCAGCAGGCCTGAAAGCAGGAAAAACAAGTGGAAAAAATTCGCAGTACTACCATTTTGTCTGTACGTCGACATGGCAAGGTTGTTGTCGGAGGCGATGGACAGGTTTCCATGGGCAATACCATAATGAAAGGCAATGCCCGCAAGGTGCGTCGTTTATATCACGACAATGTACTGGCCGGTTTTGCCGGAGCCACCGCCGACGCCTTTACCCTGTTTGAACGCTTCGAAAGCAAGCTGGAAAAACATTCCGGCCACCTGACGCGTTCTGCTGTTGAACTCGCCAAAGACTGGCGCACCGATCGTATGCTGCGCCGCCTGGAAGCCCTGCTGGTTGTTGCAGATCACAGTGCCTCACTGATTATTTCAGGTACCGGCGATGTCATAGAACCGGAAAATGGCCTCATGGCAATCGGCTCCGGCGGTCCCTATGCACAGGCAGCGGCTACCGCGCTGTTGGAAAATACGGAATTGTCCGCACGTGATATTGTCGAAAAAGGCCTGAAGATCGCCGGTGATATCTGTGTGTACACTAACCAGAACCGTGTTATCGAAGAACTTGATTCAGATAACTGATCATTTTTTTATGGAAATTTAGATGTCAGCAATTACACCCCAGGAAATTGTCAGGGAACTGGACAAACATATCATTGGCCAGACTGATGCCAAGCGCGCTGTCGCCATTGCATTGCGCAACCGCTGGAGACGCATGCAAGTCGATGAATCCCTGCGCAACGAGATAACGCCCAAGAATATTTTAATGATTGGCCCCACCGGAGTTGGCAAAACTGAAATTGCCCGACGCCTGGCAAAACTGGCCAATGCACCTTTTATCAAGGTCGAAGCCACCAAGTTTACCGAGGTTGGTTATGTCGGACGTGAAGTGGATTCCATTATTCGTGACCTGACCGACTCTGCCGTAAAAATGACCCGTGAGCAGGAAATGGACAAGGTCCGTGGCGCTGCCAAGGATGCTGCACTGGAGCGTGTACTCGACGTATTGTTACCTCAACCCACCACAACCAGCTGGGAAGAGGAAAGCCAGGCAACACCAGCCAGTTCATCGACACGGGACAAGTTCCGCACCCGTATCATCAATGGTGATATGGATGATAAAGAAATTGAAATCAATGTTTCTTCACCCCAAATCGGGGTCGAGATTATGGCGCCTCCCGGCATGGAAGAAATGACCAACCAGTTACAGGGCTTGTTCCAGAATATGGGCAGCGGCAAGACCAACAAGAAAAAAGTGCGTATCAAGGACGCTTTAGTCATGCTGGAAGATGAAGAAGCGGCCAAGCGCGTTAATGAAGACGAACTGAAACTGAATGCCCTCGAAAATGTTGAGCAGAACGGCATCGTTTTCATAGACGAACTGGACAAGGTAGCCAGCCGCTCAGAAACCCAGGGTGCCGATGTATCCCGTGAAGGTGTACAGCGAGACCTTTTGCCGCTGGTTGAAGGCTGCACCATTTCCACCAAGCATGGCATGGTCAAGACCGATCATATTCTGTTTATTGCCTCGGGCGCTTTCCACCTGTCCAAGCCATCTGACCTGATTCCCGAGTTGCAGGGACGTTTGCCGATCCGGGTTGAACTGGCCGCTTTGAGCAGCGATGACTTTACCCGTATCCTGACTGAACCGGATGCTTCCCTGACCGAGCAGTACCAGGCTTTGCTGGCAACAGAAGGCATGCAGCTGGATTTCTCTGAAGACGGCATCAAGCAAATCGCAGAAGTCTCCTGGCAGGTCAATGAACGCACTGAAAACATCGGTGCCCGTCGCCTGCACACGGTCATGGAAAGGCTGCTGGAAAATATTTCTTTTGAAGCGACTGACCGTGCAGGTGAAGCACTGACTGTCGATAAGAATTATGTGGATTCGCAGTTGTCAGAGCTGGCAACAAATGAAGATCTAACCCGATATATTTTATAAATTACATCTATTTTGATCTTTGCAGATCATTAAAGGTTTATTTGATTAATACCCGGAGTACATTCTATGTCACATCCAGTCCCTACAGAGCTTAACCTGCACCGCGAATCCAAGGTGCTGGAAATTACCTTTGAAGACGGTTCCAATTTTAAACTACCCTGTGAATACCTGCGGGTTAATTCCCCTTCAGCAGAAGTACAGGGGCATACTGAAGACCAGGCTGTATTACAGGTCGGTAAGGAAAATGTGAATATTGACCGAATCGAACCCGTTGGCAACTACGCGGTATGCCTGTACTTTGATGACGAGCACAATACCGGCATATATTCCTGGGAAACCCTGTACAAACTGGGTGCCAATTACGACGAGATCTGGGCCGCTTACCTGAAAAAACTGGAAGCTGCCGGGCATAAAAGAAAACAGGCAAGTTAACCGAAACCTATCTTTCAAAGATGATTGGTATGCCTGCACCAGGTACGCCGTAAACCCATCCATGGGGGCTCGCTGCAGCCATCCATGGCTGCAGACGACCTTGTACAGACACACAGACCATCTTTGGTATGATGGTTACTGGTAATGGAGCAGACAATGACTGAACAGAATAAAACCCACTTTGGCTTTGAAACAGTCGATGTCAATGAAAAGGCAGATCGTGTCCGCGGCGTTTTTGATTCAGTAGCCAGTAAATACGACATCATGAACGACCTGATGTCGATAGGCGTTCACCGTCTTTGGAAACGTTTCGCCGTTGAACTGGCCGGTATCCGCAATGGCCATAAAGTACTGGACCTGGCTTCCGGCACCGGTGACCTGGCAGCCCGCTTCTCAGGTCTGGTTGGCGCCGACGGACAGGTCATCATGTCCGATATTAATGCCGCCATGCTGCAACAGGGGCGTTCACGCATGCTGGATGAAGGTCATGTGGGTAATATTGCCTATGCACAGATCAACGCCCAGTTACTGCCTTTTCCCGATAATACCTTTGACTGCATCACCATTGGCTTTGGCCTGCGTAACGTTACCGACAAACAACAGGCACTGGAATCCATCTACAAGGCACTCAAGCCCGGTGGTCGCTTACTGGTACTGGAATTTTCCCACCCAACCAGCAAGCCGTTGCAAACCCTCTACGACCTCTATTCATTCAAACTGCTGCCCAAGATTGGCAAAATTATCGCTGATGATGAAGACAGTTACCGTTACCTGGCTGAATCCATTCGCATGCATCCTGACCAGGAAACATTAAAAGACATGATGTCACAGGCCGGTTTTGAGAATTGCGATTATCACAACCTGACTGGTGGCATCGTTGCAGTACACCGCGGTTTTAAATTCTGAGTGATGTCATGACTGTTCAGGATGCCAGTTACCAGGCGCTGGAAGCAGCATTTAACCAATACCTGTCACTCGACCCGGAGATAAGCCGGCAACTGGCTAAACTACATGGCGCTGTCATCGGTTTTGATTTATCCGGTACCGCTATCCAACTGTTCATTATTCCGGATCAAAAAGGCCAGGTGCAGGTATTCAGCCAGGTAGAGGGTAAGGCCGACTGCCTGGTAAAAGGCTCCCCACTTTCATTGTTACGAAGCAGTAAATCTGAAAATGCTGACCAGGTTTTCTCGGGTGAAATAGAAATCCAGGGCAATTCGTCCCTGGCACAGGAATTTACCCGCATACTCAAACAGGTGGATGTCGACTGGGAAGAGCAACTTTCGCGTTTAACCGGCGATATCATCGCCCACCAGGTTGGTACTGCCTTCAGAAGTACATCAAGCTGGTTTAATCGGAATAACCTGTCTGCCAGACTGAACCTGCAGGAATACCTTCAGGAAGAAGCCCGCCTGCTGCCGGGTCTGTTCGAACTCGAGAATTTTTATAATGATGTCGATCAGCTGCGGGATGATACGGAGCGCCTCGCTGCCCGTATCAAGCGTCTGCAAAAAAATGCGGAGAACCGCAAATGAAACGCTTGTCTGATGCTATGCGGGTCTTGCACATCAGCTGGGTTTTGCTGCGACATGGTCTGGATGAAGTTATCCTGGCCGCCCACCTGTTCCGCGGCATTCGCTTCTTTCGCTTCCTTTCACCCTTTTTCTGGGCCTCTGCCGGCAGGCGTCCACCTTACGGTGAACGCATCCGTCGCGCCCTGGAAGATCTTGGGCCAATCTTCGTCAAGTTCGGGCAAATGGTTTCTACCCGGCGTGACTTGCTACCGGATGAAATTGCCGATGAACTGGCCAAGCTGCAGGACAGGGTGCCGCCCTTTCCCGGGCATGTAGCCGTCAAGCAGATCGAATCCGCTTTTCGACAGAAAATCTCGGATATTTTTCTCGAGTTTGATGAAACACCTTTGGCATCAGCCTCGATAGCACAGGTACATACCGCCACGCTGCTCGATGGCACAAAAGTTGTTGTCAAAGTATTGCGTCCCAGGATTGAGAAAATCATTCAACGCGATGTCAACCTGCTGGCAACAATTGCCAGGCTGGCACAGCGATATTCCAAGGAAGCCAAAAGGCTCCGTCCTGTTGAGGTCGCAGACGAGTTTCGCAAAACTATTATTGATGAACTCGACCTGATGCGTGAAGCCGCCAACGCCTCACAACTAAGACGCAACTTTTTAAATTCGGAACAATTATATGTTCCAGAAGTGTACTGGGATCTGTGTCGTCGGGATGTCATGGTGATAGAACGAATTCATGGCACTAACGTGGGCAACATTAATGCACTGCATGAGCAGGGTATCAGCATGAAAATGCTGGGCGAACGCGGGGTGGAAATCTTTTTTACCCAGGTTTTCCGTGATAACTTTTTCCATGCAGACATGCATCCGGGTAATATTTTTGTCAGTCCCGAGGGACAATATATCGCTGTCGATTTCGGTATCATGGGTACGCTGTCGACCGCAGACCAGCGCTACCTGGCTGAAAACCTGCTGGCATTCTTCAATCGTGACTATCGCCGTGTAGCTGAACTTCACGTTGAATCTGAATGGGTACCGCGCAGCACGCGGATTGATGAGTTTGAAGCAGCCATCCGCACAGTTTCCGAGCCAATTTTTGAAAAGCCGCTGGCCGAAATTTCTTTTGGTCATTTCCTGTTACGCCTGTTTCAGGTTGCCCGCCGCTTTGACATGCAGGTCCAGCCCCAGCTGGTGTTATTGCAAAAAACACTTTTGAATATTGAAGGACTCGGTCGCCAGCTGTATCCGGAGCTGGACCTGTGGACGACCGCCAAGCCCTTCATGGAAACCTGGATCAAGCAGCAGGTTGGGCCCCGCGCCTTTGCCAAGCGATTTAAGGAAAACCTGCCGCTGATGTCCGAGCAATTACCGGAAATCCCGCTACTGGCTTACCGGGTGTTGAAAGATGCCTCTGAAGGCCGTCTGGAAATCCAGTGGAAATCTGAAGAACTGACTCAACTGCAAAAGCGAGTCAATTCAAATCATAAGCAGATGTTGTCGGCAATCGCCGCTGGCAGCCTGGTTATTAGCGGCAGTGTTTTATTTGCTTTAGGCAGCAGTCCGCTGGCAAGCCTGTTGGCAGGCTCCAGTGGCGGACTGGGTGGACTGTTATTCGCGATCCTGTTGTTTAAAAACAGCCAGAATTGATCGTATTGCTTTAGTTGATTTCCTGTTTCAGGCGATGCACCTGTAATTTACTGATCTGATCAACAGGGACATGCACAGAAAATTTACCACTGTGAATCCGCTGTTCAATCTGCGCGGTCTGTTTATTTATTGAAACCAGTGCACCCTGGCGCTCCTTGCCATCACGTGTTGTAACAATCACCTGAGCGCCAATGTACTGCGGAAGCTGGCTTAAAGCCGTTTCCTGAAACTCGTAACTTGCCTGGATTTTTTTCCGCTGATCAGCCGCTGACTCTTCTTCAGCATGAGCCTTGTTACCAAACAGGGAACTGTACTGTTCATCAACCGTAAAATTCAGGTCCTGAACCGGTTCACCGTTCACATAAAGATTGACGCCCAGCAGGCTGACAATATCCTGAGGCTGATACTGCTTGATTGTTGCCGGATTGATATCGGGTGAAGGTCGCATGCGCACATCAACTTCGCCAGGCATCAGCAGGAAGCTCCTGATCGACTGCCTGATACCTTCGCCCGGTATAAAACCATAAAAACGCTGGTAATCCTCATCACTGGCGTTAACGATAGATTCCACATATTGCTCTTCGGACACTTTTAACAGGTTGCTACAGTATTTCTTAACGCCCTTCATGTATTCCTGGTCAACTGAATAAACAAGGCGAATCTCGTCGACCGAGGGTGCCATGGCCATCATCATTGGTGAACTGCTGCCACGCATTGTCATCGTCATGGAAACATCTGCCATGTCTTCTACATCCATGTCGACACTTACCTTGGTCTTGCTGGCAATTTTGTCATTGTTAATGGTAAATGAGGCATTCGCATACACGGCATCATAACCCAGTGCTTTCAGGTCATCCGGAGACAGGGAACTGCCAAATTCACAACTGCCAGGTAATTTAATGTTTTGTGCTTTTGCCTGGGCCGCAGCCATGGCTCCCAGGCTACTATAGAGCTCGCCATCCAGACTGACACGTAAACCTTTCATCGAAACTTCCAGAAATTCCGGCATCTGCTGGGCCATTTTGGAGGTATCTGAAAACAGGAACATGGGTCCATCACCCTGCATTTTCAGCTCCCTGACCTGGATAACATCATGCACAGTCCGTGGCGAAATGGACACCTGGTTAATACTGACGCTACCTTTTTGTAAATCCGAGGAAATACCATCATAGGTAATATCAGCAAATAATGATGCCTGCCTGATGGCATCATCCACTTTACTCTTGGTCTGGAAATAGACGTATGCCTTGGCTGAAAGATAGCCGGCACCAACCAGAATCAGCAGCCCAAGGACTGATGTTTTAGTTTTATTCATTTTTACAACCCTATGGGTGTGGACGCATTAAAGACGCTTCAACCACCTGTCTCTGCTCAGGACCTGCCAGCTTTTCAATAAGTTCCAAAGCAAAATCCATCGCGGTTCCCGGTCCTCTTGAAGTGATGACCTTGTCATCAGTAACGACAGGTAACGTCAGAACTTGAGTTCTGGGCAGATTCATTTTATCAATAAAGCCCGGATAGCTGGTCGCCTGTTTATCTTCGAGCAGACCTGCATTGGCCAGTACCTTGGGTGCTGCACAGATTGCAGCCGTGTATTTTCCCTGTTCATGCAAGCGCTTTAACAAGGTGTGAATGCGTACATCATTATCCAGATGATCAGCACCCGGCAAACCGCCAGGTAACACGATCATGTCATAATCATCATCCAGTACCTCATCCAGCAAGGCATCCGCTATCAACCTGACACCACGGCTGGCTACAATAACGTCACTATCCAGTGAGGCCGTCACGACCTCGATTCCGGCACGACGTAACAAATCAATAATGGTTACTGCTTCTAGTTCTTCGCAACCTTGTGCGAGGGGGACGAGGACGCGGGCCATAAGGCACTCCTTTGAGTCAATTCCTGGTCTTTAAGCGTGTATTGCTCGAGAAATTCTGATGCAAAAACCAGCTTGATGCCTTTAGCCTGCAGCGCTGGAATTTGTTCTTTTAATACTGCCAATGTTTCCGGATAGGGGTGCGCAATGCCTGTTGCAAAACCTTTGTGCTTAGCCAGGCTGATCAACCGGTTAAACTGTTTAAGAATATCCTCCTGGTTCCTGGAATTATCCAGAAACACATCCCGGCGAAAAGTTTTGACACCCATATCGGCTGCGGTTTGCTGGGCAACAGTTTTTACCGTAGTGCGGCTATCGAGGAAAAAAAGCTGGTGTTGAAGCAAAACATCCATTAACCATTTCATCGGCTGTTGATGCTGTGTCAGCAAGCTACCCATATGGTTATTTATTCCAACTGCGTGTGGTACAGATTGCAGCGCCTGGTCAAGTGCCGCCTTATAGTCAGGCTCTGTCATGTTTAACAGTAACCCATTTGGCCCCAGCTCTTTGTGATGCTCTGCCTCCATGGGAATGTGCAGCATCACCTGCTTGCCTTTTTCGTGGGCCATTTCAGCCAGCAACGTTGCATAAGGGGTATTCGGCAAAAATGAATAGACCAGGTCACCTGGCAACTCCAGGGCCGCCAGCCCGGATTCAGGACTGTTGCCGATATCATCGATAATCAGCGAAATTAGCGCGGGCCTGTCAGGTTCAGATGCTATAGCCAATACTGACAGCAGCAAACTGATACCAACAACAGATAGAAATTTATTTATAAGTCTTAGCATGCTCTTTTGTGCTTCTCACCGGGAAGCCGGTTAATTCCTTGGATTATAAAGCACCAAACCTTTAAGCAGGTTTAATGCAGCACTCAGTTCATAATCCTTTTCGGCCAGTGAGTTGTCTTCTTTATTATCCTGTTCACCTTCCTGCTCTGAGGACTGCCCGTCATTTTCAAGATGTCCCATCAAGTCAGCCTCTTTCATACGATGCGCTTTATTTTCCTCGACACTGGTAACATTTAGTGCTTCAAGCTCAATATCTGGTGTGATTCCTTCTGCCTGGATGGAACGACCTGATGGCGTATAGTAACGAGCTGTTGTCAACTTGATGGCAATTGTATCTGTAATTGGCACAATGGTTTGCACTGAGCCTTTACCAAAAGTCTGGCTGCCCATGATCACGGCCCGTTTATGGTCCTGCAAGGCACCGGCAACAATTTCCGATGCAGATGCAGAGCCAATATTCACCAGTATCACCAGGGGTGCGCCATCGAGGACATCATCCGGAGCCGCCTTGAACTCCATCCGGGAATCTTTCGCAATACCCTTAGTGTAGACAATCAATCCTTCTTCGAGAAATGTATCACTGACTGATACTGCGGCATTTAGCACACCGCCCGGGTTATTTCTTAAATCGAGAATCAGGCCGGGAATCTCGCCATTGAGTTTTTGTTTAAGCTTGCTTAAAGCCTTCAGCAGGTCTTCCGGGGTTCTCGCCTGGAACTGGGAGATACGAATATAACCAAACCTGTCATCAAGCACCCTGTGCTTAACGCTGACCACTTTTATCACATCCCGGATGATGTCAATGGTCAGCGGCTTTTCCTCATTTTCACGCATGACCGTCAGTTCGATCTTTGTTCCCGGTTTGCCACGCATCATTTTCACTGACTCATCCAGGCTCATGCCCTTAACGGGCTTGTCATCGATGCGGGTAATCAGGTCACCGGCCTTGATACCGGCTCGTTGCGCAGGCGTATCATCAATAGGAGAAATCACTTTGATAAAACCATCTTCAGTACCGACTTCAATCCCCAGTCCACCAAACTCTCCGGTTGTCCCTTCCTGCAGGTCTTTAAAGTCTTCGGCATCCAGGTAAGCCGAATGCGGATCAAGTCCTACCAACATGCCCTTGATAGCATCGACCAGCAACTGCTTGTCATCCACCGGTTCAACATAGTCTTTCTTGATACGTCCAAATATCTGGGAAAAAATGCGCAGTTGCTCAAGCGGCAAACTGCTATTGCCCTCTTGTTCTGCAGTAGCGTCTTCTTGTGCATGTACAGGCATCAGGCTGAACATTGCGAAGACAGCTATCAAGATTGGCCCGCGAATTAATTTTTTCATGCTGTAATTTTCCTGTTTATGACTTTGGACTAGAGTTTCCGGCCCTTGATCTTGCGACACCATTTTTTCGGGTTGGTTGGCTTACCGTCTTTCCTGATACTAAAGTAAAGCCCTGAATATTTCTGCCCTCCGCTATTGCCCATCAGCGCAATCGGCTCACCAGCATCTATCCACTCATCGACTTCCTTGAACAAACTCTGATTATGGCCATATAGCGTCATAAAGCCATCACCATGATCAATAATCATCAGCAGGCCATAACCTCTTAACCAGTCAGAATAAGCTACCCGACCATGATGTATTGCCCGTACTTCCCGACCTTCCGGTGCAGTGATAAATACACCATCCCAGGATACACCGCCAGTTTTTGCTGAACCAAAAGATTTACTGAGATAACCCGAAGCCGGCCACGGCAATCGGCCTTTCAAAGAAGCGAACTTCTTCTTTCGTTGCTGCTGTTTCAATTGTTTCTGCTGCTGGATTTCTACCAGCAGTTTTTGTAAAGATTCGGCATCTTCTTGCAATTGCTGCAAGCTACGCGCCTTACCCTTGATGTCTGCATCAAGTTTGGCAACCAGGTTTGAGCGCGACTGTTTGGCCTGGTGCATGATTTCCAGCTGGCGGTTCTTTTCCTGGTAACTCTCATCCAGGGCCAGTTTTTTCTCACCGATCTCTGTTTCTGTCTGCTGAAGTTGACTGATGAGCCGGTTGCCCTCTTCAATTTGCTTGATACGTTCACGATTAAAATAATCGTAATAAGTCAGAATCCGGTTCATCACCGCAGGATCCTGCTGATTAAGGAAAAGCTTGAGGCGCTCCTGCCGGCCGCTTGCATAGGCAGATAAAACCAGCGAGCGTAACTTTTCTTTATGAAAACCCAGGGCGCGCTGCTTTTCCATTTTCTGTGCAGACAGCCCCTTCAAGTCCAGGTCGAGGCGCTCAATGGAAGATTGGAGATGATGAATAAAACGGCCCAGTTTGCCGATTTCACGTTCCGTTCTGGACAGCTCTTCAGTTAACAGCCTGCGGGTCTTTTTATCGAGTTCAAGCTTGCTCGAAAGCTGTGTAATCTCGCTTTTTATCTGCTCAAGCTTCTGCTCCTGGCCGCCCCTGGATTCTGCAAATACAGTACAGGAAAAACCGCTGCCACATAAAATGCCAGTTAAAAAAACAGTTAAATGATGAAATTTCATCAGTTGTTTACTGTTTCTCCATCAAACTCGATTAATGCCCGGCCTGACATTTCAGTCGGGACTTTCAGGCCCATCATTTTTAATATTGTCGGGCTGATATCACACAAAGCACCATTATCCAGTAACGTTGCCTCCCTTTTGCCGACGTAAATCAGGGGTACCGGGTTTGTCGTATGCGCGGTATACGGCTGGTCAAAGTTTGCATCCATCATCTGTTCGGCATTACCGTGATCAGCGGTTATCAGCATTTCCGAATCTGTACGGTGTATTGCCTGCACGACCCTGCCAAGACACTGATCCAGCGTTTCAATCGCAGACACCGCAGCATCAAAATTACCGGTATGCCCAACCATGTCGCCATTGGCGTAGTTACAGATAATAGTGTCGTAGTTTCCGCTGTCGATCGCATCAACCAGGTCATCTGTCAGCTGGTGCGCACTCATTTCCGGCATGAGGTCATAAGTGGCAACCTGCGGCGAAGGCACCAGAATACGGTCTTCTCCTTCGAATGGGACTTCAAGGCCGCCATTATAGAAAAAAGTGACATGTGCATATTTTTCAGTTTCCGCCAGCCTTAACTGGCGCATACCCAGCCTGGAAATATATTCACCAAATACATTACTCAGGCGCTCCGGCGGGAAAGCCACGGGGATATCAAACTCCCGGTTATACTCGGTGAGCGTGACATAGCTTGCCAGCCTGGGCAGCGTGTCACGGGTAAACCCATCAAAATCCAGCTCTATAAAAGGCCGGGTTATCTGGCGGGCGCGATCTGAACGGAAATTCATATTGATAACAACATCGCCATCACTGATAGGAGCGGGCTCACCAATACGGGTCGGCTTGATAAATTCATCCGTTTCACCGCGTTCATAAGCCATCTGCAGTGCTGTCAGTGCATCCGGCGCTTCGAACTTCGCCTTGCCCTCAATCATCAGATCGTAGGCACATTGAACCCGCTCCCAACGATGATCCCGGTCCATTGCAAAATACCGCCCGACCATGGTTACCAGCCGTCCTTTACCGAGTTCATCAAAAACCTGCTGCGTTTTAACCAGGGAGGCCTCTGCACTTTTGGGCGGCATATCACGACCATCGGTAAAAGCATGCAGGTAAACTTCTTTTGCACCGCGATCCACTGCAAGTTTTATCAGGGCATGAATATGATCTTCATGACTGTGAACTCCGCCTGGCGAAAGTAACCCGACAACATGGACGGCCTTATTGTTTTCCACTGCCAGGTCCACGGCATCGGTAAGGGTTCGGTTCTCGAAAAAAGAACCTGTCTTGATTGAACGACTGATTCGGGTAATTTCCTGGTAAACCACTCGCCCGGCTCCCAGGTTCAGATGACCAACCTCTGAGTTGCCCATCTGGCCTGCAGGCAGACCGACAGAAGAGCCGGATGTAGAAATCTCTGTGCGGGGATTACCTTTCCACAAACGATCAAATACCGGCTTTTTGGCAGCATAGATCGCATTAAATTCCTTTTTGTCGCTATTTCCCCAGCCATCAAGGATCAACAAAACAACAGTTTTTACTTTTCCAGACATCTATTTTATTTATTCCCGGGCATTTACATTTAGCGGCAGATGTATCTGCCTGACTTACTGCATGTAAACGCTAAATCATTGAAATTACGAGTATTAAATCATGCGCCGTTATCTAAATCCAGCGCATTAACCGCTGAAAGGGGAGGGACGAACAATGCCTCATGACAGACTGTTCAAAATCGTGATGCAGATCGCATCAGCAACCGATTCACTCCGTGGCATAAACACTGTATTATTCAATAATATACTACTAATATTAGGGTAAAAAGCGGTACAGAAATATGAATAACCCTGACAATCCTATTCTTAATACTGAATTTGGTTCCGTTGAGCAGCTGTTGAGCGGTGATGCTGATATAGAAAGAGCTTCGCGCTCCCTGAAAGCGATGTCACACCCCTTGCGACTTAAAATTCTCTGCACTCTGGGCGACCAGGAAGTCAGTGTGCAGGACATCGTCGAGCAGGTCGGTACTTCACAAAGTAATATTTCCCAGCACCTTGCCATTTTACGTGATAAGGGCATTCTCAATTCACGCAAAGATGCCAACCGTGTCTACTATAAAGTCGGCGATTCACGTACCTTGAAACTTATTTCAATGATGCGTGACGTTTTCTGCATGAACGAATAAAATTTCATTACTTGAAACCACCGGTCAAAGCTCTGACCCCAATCATCAAACCAGGTACCCTTTATGATTGAACAAGTAATCGAATTTTCCGGTAATCACATGCTGCTGATTACCGCTCTGGTCATTGCAATTTTGTTGTTAATTCAGAACCTGCTTGCCGGAAATAAAGGCAACATCACCGCTGTACAGGCTACGGAAATGATTAATCACAAGGATGCAGTCGTGATCGATGTACGCCCTGCTGCTGATTTTTCCAAGGGTCATATTATCAATGCCATCAATATTCCGGCCAGCAATATCGCCAATCAAATCAATCAACTGAACAAATACAAAAACCGTCCGATTATCATAAGTTGCCGCTCTGGCGCGCAGTCTTCAGTTGCATGCAAGCAGCTGCTTAAGGAAGGCTTTGAAGATGTTCACAATCTGAAAGGTGGCATTCTTGGCTGGCAAAGTGAAAACCTGCCTGTAACCACAAAAAAATAAAACGGATATTCAACACATGAGTGAAGAACAAGCTAAAGAACAACCTGTCCAGCCTAAACTTGAACTTGGTATCCAGCGGGTTTACACCAAGGATATTTCCTTTGAAACACCCGATTCACCTGAAGTATTCACCGGTGAATGGAAGCCCAACATGGACCTGAACCTGGGCACAGAAACCAGAAAACTCTCTGATAATACCTTTGAGGTTGTGCTTAAGCTCACCGTCACTATCAAAAATAAAGATAAAACGGCATATCTTGCCGAAGTGCACCAGGCGGGTATCTTTACCATCAAGGGGCTCGAGGATAACCAGCTGGCACCGGTATTTGGTATTACCTGTCCAAACATTTTGTTCCCATATGCAAGGGAAGTTGTTTCTGACCTGGTCAACAAGGGCAGTTTCCCGCAACTGGTACTGGCACCAATCAATTTCGAAGCCTTGTTTGCCCAGCAGATGCAACAGCAGCAGGCCAAGGCCGCTCAACACTGATAGCCTGACTTTTTGTAATTCGTCATTATGCAGAAAATCGCAGTAATAGGTGCCGGTTCCTGGGGAACAGCACTGGCGTTACAACTGGCACGACACAAGCTCCAGGTTAGCCTGTGGGGGCATTTGCCCGAGCATATTGAGCAGATGAAAGCGGATGGTCAAAACCGTGAATTTCTTCCCGGTTATCCCTTTCCCGGCAATCTGCAGCCCGAAGCCGACCTCATCTCATGTCTTAAGGATGCCGATGAAGTCCTGGTTGTAGTACCCAGCCACGCCTTTTCCCCGGTAATCACGGCGATCAAGCCTTACCTGACAGAACAGACATCGCTTTGCTGGGCAACCAAGGGACTCGACCCCGAGAATAATGCCCTGCTCAGTGAAGTCTGCGACAGCATTCTCGGAGAACGTGAAATTGCCGTCATCTCCGGACCCACTTTTGCCCTTGAAGTTGCATCAGGCTTACCAACAGCCATTGTAATCGCTGCCCGCAAGCCTGAGCATGCAGAAAGACTCGTCAGCTACCTGCGTGATGATAAATTCAGGCCTTACACCAGCGATGACCTGATCGGTGTACAGGTGGGTGGCTCGGCTAAAAATGTCATGGCAATTGCTGCCGGTATTTCAGACGGACTTGGTTTTGGAGCTAATTCACGAGCAGCCCTGATTACTCGTGGCCTGGCTGAAATCAGCCGTCTTGGCGCGGCCCTGGGTGGCCAGACAGAAACGTTTATGGGACTGGCGGGTCTTGGAGACCTGGTTTTAACCTGCACAGATGACCAGTCACGCAACCGACGCTTTGGCCTGGCTTTGGCAAAAGGACTCTCCATCGATGAAGCCCGCAACAGTATTGGCCAGGAAGTTGAAGGTATTCTTACAACAAAAGAAATTTTTGTTAAAGCCAAAAGTCTGGGCATTACAATGCCAATTACTGAACAGACCTACCGGGTTTTATATGAAAACCTGCCCGCAGCTGACGCGGTAAAAGCCCTGTTGTCACGCCAGACACGGCCTGAACAGGACCCTTAAAAGTAAGTATTCACTAGCGCAGCTCTTTAACAACTTTCGGCAAAGTCCAGCTGTCTCCAGGCTTCATACACAACAACAGATACTGCATTGGAAAGATTCATGCTACGACTGTCCGGTAACATGGGTAGCCTCAGGCAGTTTGCATCTCCCTGGGCCTGACGAATCTCAGCAGGCAAGCCTCTTGTTTCCGGGCCAAAAGCCAGATAATCACCTGCTTTAAATGTCACATCGGTATAAAATCTACTGGCTTTGGTTGTACAAGCATACAATTGCCCTGGCTTGGCTGTTTCAATAAACTGCTCCCAGTTATCGTAGGATTTAACATTGGCCCATTCGTGATAATCAAGTCCGGCCCTGCGCAAACGCTTGTCATCCATTTCAAAACCAAGCGGTTTAATCAGGTGCAAATAGCTGCCAGTATTAGCGCACAAGCGTATGATGTTGCCGGTATTGGGTGGTATTTCCGGCTGATATAAAACAATATTGAACACGGGCTACCTGCATAAAACATTTTGAGAAAAATAATGACCGATCAATCAGACCCACTGTTTACAGAATTTTGCGGCATGTCATTTCAGACCCCACTTGTCCTGCTCTCCGGCTGTGTCGGCTTTGGCGAAGAGTACACACGTGTCAGCGGTTTTAGCAACCAGGATGTGGGCGCTGTCTGTTTAAAGGGCACGACCCAGACAGAAAGACAGGGTAATGCACCTCACCGGATTTATGAGACGCCCGCAGGCATGCTCAACGCAATTGGTTTGCAGAATCCCGGTGTTGATAAGGTCGTTGATGAAATTTTGCCGCAGCTGGATTTTTCCGAAACACGCTTTATTGCCAATGTTTCAGGCTCAACCATCGAAGAATACCGTTACGTCACCGAGCGTTTCAATGACTCACCCATTGATGCGATGGAAATCAACATTTCCTGCCCCAATGTCAAGGAAGGTGGCGTTGCTTTTGGAAATGACCCCGAAATGTCAGCCCGCGTGGTAGCTGCATGCCGCGAAGTGACGGAAAAACCCCTGATCACCAAGTTATCGCCAAACCAGACCGACATTGCCCACAATGCCCGGCTCTGTATTGATGCTGGCAGTGATGCTTTTGCCGTTATCAATACGTTGATGGGAATGGCGATAGATATAGAAAAACGCGCGCCGGTCATCGGCAACAACCAGGGTGGCTTATCCGGGCCTGCAATCAAGCCTGTTGCCCTGCTTAAGGTTCACCAGGTCCACCAGGTCTGCCGCGAGCACAATATTCCGATTATTGGCCAGGGAGGCATCACCAGTGCCGAAGATGCAATTGAGTTCCTGATTGCAGGGGCCTCGGCAATTGGCATTGGTACTTCGCTATTTTATGACCCGCTGATCTGCCCCAAAATCAATGCTGGAATCAGGGATTACCTGCAAAGACATGAGCTGGAAAATATTGGCCAACTGGTTGGCAGCTTACAGCTCAATAGTCCCCCGCCATCACAATGTCTTTGCGGTTAATGCATTTAGGGGGTAGAATCCCGCCACTTTTAGCCGGATTTTCTTGATGAGTTAATCACCGGATGCTTTACAGGCTGGAAATATTGCCTGCAAACATGGTATATTAGCGATTCGATATCCACTTAAACAGTTCATTAAGTGACAGTTCTCGGAGTACAAAGACATGAGCGATGTTGAAGCTTTGAAAAAACAGAAAAACGATTTGATTGCAGACATGCTGGAAATGCAGAAGCAATTTATCCAGTTTGAACATGACAATGGTATTTCTGGTAAAGACTACTATTACTCTCAAGATGGTCTATTAAAAGACTACAGAGAAAAGTACATGGAAATGGCAATGAAAGTTGTCGACATTTCCCATGAAATTGTTGGTTCTTCCCGTTTCTAATAAAACGGATTAACAAACAATTTAAAAGAACCCGCGGCAGCGGGTTTTTTTATACCTGCCAATCAAGAAAACCGCCTTATTTTTACCGATTGGATTTGTTCATTGACGTTATTCCAGCGAGTCCTTATGCTCTAGTAAAACTTAGGATTAAGACGATTAGATGGCTACGGAACAACTCACAATAGATGCCCTGAAAAAATTCAATGTGTTCGCGTCGGCAAATGCAATCAGACTGCAAACCATTATTGATGACATAGGCGTTTCACATGCCCTGAAAGGCGAGAAAATTCTTGAAATCGGAGATACCTCCGAGTTTGGTTATTTCCTATTATCCGGCACCCTGATTCTCAAGGCCGCCGATGGTGGTGTGCGAACTATCGAAGCCGGGTCCGACTCTGCCAAAAACCCGATTGCCCAGTTACTTCCCAGACGTTACCAGGTCATAGCTGCAACCCCGGTTGTTTATGTAAAAATTCCGAATACCCTGATCATGTCATTTCATACAAAACAGGATGATTCTGACATTAACATTGTACTCACTGACTCTGGATCCGAGCCAGACTCTGCAGGCAACCAGACTGATTCCGAGTACGCATTTGAAAATGAAATCAGTTACCAGCTCTACCAGGAGTTAAAAAACGATACTCTCGTTTTACCGTCTTTACCCGATGTAGCTGTGCGTGTCGGCAACGCTTTAAAAGATGATACCTCAGATGCCCACCAGATCGCGGAAATAGCCCAAACTGATCCGGCTATTGCAGCCAAGCTCGTCAAAGCGGCGAACAGTGCCATGTATGGAGGCAGCCATAAAGTCGATAGCTGCACCGCAGCTGTAGTAAGACTGGGTACTGAACTAACACATAAACTCGTCATGACATTCGCGGTCAAGGAATTGTTTAAAACCTCGTCCAGCCTGCTTAACCGTCGTATGAAAAAGCTGTGGGACCACAGTACCAGGGTTGCTGCTATCTCGCATGTTTTAGCCAAAAAGCTTGGAAAGTTTGACCCTGAACACGCGCTTTTAGCCGGCCTGGTTCACGATATTGGTGTACTGGCAATTTTGAATTTTGCGCTGGATTATCCTGAAGCCCAGGAAAACAAGCGTATACTCGATAGTACGATCAAATCTTTGCGTGGCCAGATTGGTTCTCTGATATTAAGAAACTGGGGCTTTCCTGAAGGCCTGCCTGAAGTTGCCAGTGATGCAGAAAACTGGATGAGATCGCCCTCAACCGGTCCTGATTATTCCGACATCGTCATCATTGCCCAGTTACACAGTTTTATTGGCACTGGTGAAATGACCCAGGTGCCGGCGATAGATAGTGTTCCGGCATTCTCCCGCCTGAAACTCAGCCAGCTCACGCCGATAATGAGCCTGAAAATACTTGATGAGGCCAAGGAAGAAATTGCCGAAGCGCGCGCTTTATTAAACGCCTAAATCCCGGTTTCACGCGATAGATCAAGCCGGACGGATATGCTCGATATATTTTGGTACCTCAAGCATTTCCAGCCTGACTGCTTTTGCCTCAACTTTTAAATGCTGTTGCAGGTTTTCAAAATATAAATCGCAGTTCGCCCTGCCCCGGCTATCTAATGGCAAGGGAATCATGTCGCGATAAGTGTAAACATTTTCTCCTACATCACCACCAGCACAAACAGCCGGTAATGCAGGCTGCTCTACAAGCTCCGCATCTTCAAAAATCAGGTAACCAGCCTGCCACCATTTGGTTTTTTCCACGGAACCGGTCATGGTTTTTAAAATGATTGCACGGGAAAATAATATTTTTACGATGGAGTTTTCAACTTCAATTTTTTCAACTTCACTGCCTTTTAGCTGAATACTGCTGCTATCCACTTCAATCTCCGTTAGCACTGGGTTCGGGTTGGGTTTCTGACTGGGCAGAAAAATTCAATTCCTTCATTTTCCGGGTTAAGGTATTTCTACCCCAGCCCAGGAGTAATGCAGCTTCCTGCTTGCGACCTGCAGTATACTCCAGTGCTTCCCTGATCAATACCTCCTCAAAAACGGGTAATGCTTGCGCTAAAATTTCCTTTTTTCCGGCTCTCAATGCCTGTTGCGCCCATTTGCCAAGGCTGGACTGCCAGTCATTGGCATTTTGCTCCCCTTTCATCTTGCTGGCACCGCGTATTTCTTCCGGTATATCTTCTGCATGAATATCCTGCCCGGAAGCCATTACCGTCAACCAGCGGGCAGTATTTTCCAGCTGCCTGACATTTCCAGGCCACTTGAATAAAGTCAACGCCTCGACTGCATCCGGTTGAAGACGCTTTACCGGTACCCCGATTTCTTCAGCTGCCTGCTGCAGAAAATATTCCATCAACAGCTGGATGTCCTCGGGACGATCGCGTAACGCCGGAATCTGGATCCTGATGACATTCAGACGATGAAACAGGTCCTCTCTAAACTTTTCATTTTCTACCAGCTTTTCCAGGTTCTGGTGTGTCGCTGCAACAATTCTTACGTCTACCTTTACCGGCTCATGACTGCCCACCGGATAAAATTCACCGTCCGCCAGAACTCTTAGCAGGCGTGTCTGCAATTCAGCCGGCATATCGCCGATTTCATCCAGAAACAGCGTACCGGTATGCGCCTGTTCAAAGCGGCCTTTGCGCCGTGACTGCGCACCGGTAAATGCACCTTTTTCATGACCGAAAAGTTCCGATTCCAGTAGGTCCCGGGGAATCGCTGCCATGTTAAGTGCGATAAAAGGCCCGTCTTTGCGCAGACTATGATTGTGCAAAGCCTTGGCAACCAGTTCTTTACCTGTTCCTGATTCACCATTTATCAGCACTGTGATATTGGAACGGGCCATGCGGCCTATTGCCCGGTAAACCTCCTGCATAGCCGGTGCTTCACCAATAATTTCAGCCTGTATTTTACTGGTTGTTTCTACCGGTTGCTGTTGTTCACGACCCACCCGGCAGGCACGTTTAACCTGTTCAACCGCTTCCTTGATATCAAAAGGTTTGGGTAAATACTCAAATGCGCCGCGATGATAAGCAGATACGGCACTGTCCAGATCAGAGTGCGCCGTCATGATAATCACTGGAATGTCTGGATACTGATCCTTGATAAGCTTTAATAATTCGAAACCATCAATACCAGGCATACGGACATCAGATAAAATCGCGTTGGGCTGGTGCCTCGCAAGTTTATCCAGCAGGTTTTCTCCATTTTCAAAAGTCTCCACCTGCATTTGTGCTTTTTGCAGGGCCTTCTCCAGTACCCAGCGGATGGACTTATCGTCATCGATTACCCAAACTTCATCTGACTGATTCATCACCATGCTCCAGTGGTATCCAGATTGTAAAAATTGTTTCTCCCTCGCGACTCTGACACTCAATTAAACCTCCATGTTTATTGATCAATGATTGTGATATGGATAAACCGACGCCTACACCACCTTCTGTGCCACTTACCATTGGGAAAAATATCTTTTCCCGTAAATCCTCTGAAATACCAGGGCCGTTATCAATAATTTGAACTTGGGCAACCAGACGATGGCGCTTGGTACCCATAGTCATTTGTCGGGCAATACGTGTTTTCAGTGTTAACTTCGGGTTTTCACGGCCAGAAAGTGCCTTTACAGCATTTTTAACGATATTCAGAATGGCCTGTATCAACTGGTCATGATCACCGAGCAACTCAGGGATACTTGGATCATAATCACGCCAGATTGGAATGGTGTTATTTTCTGCCAGAACCAGGCTTCGCACCCGTTCGAGGACATCATGAATATTCAATGTCTCTTTTCTCGGCAATCGATTAGGGCCCAGCATCTGGTCTACCAGTTTCTGCAAACGGTCAGCTTCTTCAATAATAATGGTCGTATATTCTTTCAGTTCATCAGTGATCAGCTCAGCTTCCAGCAGTTGAGCGGCACCTCGTAATCCGCCCAGCGGGTTTTTGATTTCATGAGCCAGTCCCCTGACAAGGTCTCGCGTAACACTTTGCTGGGAGATGAGTTGCTCTTCCCGCGATATCCGGATATGTCGGTCCAGCTGTTGTATTTCAACAATCAGGCCCTGCTCATCGCTATTGGGTCCGCTTATAGGAATAATCGCACAATCAACAATAATTTCAGTTTGATCAGGCAAAGGCAGCAGAATTTCTCTTTCGGTTACCGGCTGGTTATTAGCCAGGGCTTTCTTGAGATTGAGCCCCACAATAGCTTCCGGGCAGCGGATCAGGTCACAGGCTTTCTGGCCAACCATGTTTCTTTGACTGGCTGAAAAAAGCATTTCGCCAGCCGGATTGATATAGTTGAGTCTCAAATCCCGATCAAACAGCATCACAACCGTCTCAAGATTGTCGATTATTCGCTGCAGTAAACCCTGGCTTTTTGTCATTGATTCAATCATTGTATTTAGGTTAGCAATTAGCGAACCAATTTTTCAGATTCCATTAATTTAATCTAAGTAACTGAAATAATTAGATTTATTTTTTATGGAGTAATATATTGGGAAAAAAAGAGACCTATAGCGCACTATTTTAGTGCACTATCATTTTGCATGCATTAATTAATGAATATTTTGAGGTTTACTGCGCTTGTTTAACTGGCTTGGAAACCAGGTTTGGTGCAATTTTTGATAAATCTGCGGGTTGCCTATACTCAAAAGTGATTTCTTCAGATTTTAGAACCTGCTGGCCAGCTGAATCAACTATCTGTGCCTGCAAACGGTGCACACCTTTTTTCATTTTCTGTAACGTCAGTGCTGTTGACTTGGTTTTATCGCCAACTTCCAGTCCATCAAGATAAACCTGCAAAAAATGATCCTCAACCAAAGGCGGATCAACCTGCACGACGATATTCACTGTCTCGTCCGGGGTTCGGATAATGTCATCAGCTGCAGGCAAGGTAATCACCAATTTTGAATAAATTGAATCCTGTTCAGTTTGTTGAGGAGGTTTACCCGCTCCGAGTGATTTCAAATGATCCGGCAAAGCCTGTTGTTGAGCCTGCCCGGTCGGCATTCTGTCAGTGTAATGCACCACGCCATCAACATCAGTCCATTTATAAAGTTCAGCTGAACAGAGCGTTGTAACCAGGAGCAGTGATAAAGGAAGTACTTGTTTCATGCCTAGTGAGGATAGACCACATAAGTGATATTTTCATCCTGTTAACTAGCAACTGTGAAAAAAATCTCATTTACCGGAAATTAGCCCAAAAAAAAACGCCCCGATATCGGGGCGTTTCCTGATTTGATGCAAGCTAGATAATTACAAGCTGTAGTACATATCAAACTCAACCGGGTGAGTTGTCATGCGCAGTCGGGTCACTTCTTCCATCTTCAGATCAATGTAGCCATCAATCAGGTCATCGGTGAATACACCACCTGCTGTCAGGAATTCACGGTCTGCATCCAATGCTTCCAATGCCTGGTCAAGACTATGGCAAACCGTTGGAATTGCCTTCGCTTCTTCTGCCGGCAAGTCATAAAGGTCTTTATCCATGGCATCACCAGGATGGATCTTGTTCTGGATGCCATCAAGGCCAGCCATCATCATGGCAGCAAATGCCAGGTATGGGTTGGCTGTTGGATCAGGGAAACGAACTTCGACACGGCGACCTTTAGGGTTTGAATCCCAGGGTATACGAATGGAAGCAGAACGGTTACGTGCAGAATAGGCCAGCATAACAGGTGCTTCAAAACCTGGCACCAGACGTTTGTAAGTGTTGGTTGAAGCATTGGTAAATGCATTCAGTGCACGGGCATGCTTGATAATACCGCCAATGTAATACAGTGCTATTTCAGACAGGCCACCGTACTGGTCACCAGCAAACAGGTTTTCGCCGTCTTTAGCCAGGGACATATGAACATGCATACCTGAACCATTATCACCAACGATAGGTTTAGGCATAAAGGTTACTGTTTTACCGTAAGCATGACCAACATTCATAATCACGTATTTCATGATCTGGTTCCAGTCAGCACGCTTAACCAGGGTACTGAACCGTGTACCGATTTCACACTGACCGGCAGTTGCAACTTCATGATGATGAACTTCAACAGGAACACCCATTTCTTCCAGTGGTCATACACATGGCAGCACGCAGGTCATGCAGTGAATCTACTGGAGGGACAGGGAAGTAACCGCCTTTGACTGTTGGACGGTGACCGATGTTGCCATCTTCATAAACTTTTTCTGAGTTCCAGCCAGCTTCTTCAGAATCAATTTTCACAAAAGTACCGCTCATGTCAGTACCCCAGCGAACATCATCAAGAACGAAAAATTCGGTTCTGGACCAAAGATAAGCCGTATCAGCGATACCGGTTGACTGCAAGTAGGCTTCTGCACGTTTGGCAACTGAGCGTGGGTCACGCTCATAACCTTCCATGGTCGCTGGCTCAAGAATATCGCAACGGATAATAAGTTGTGATTCATCAGAAAACGGATCCATCACGGCAGTGTCAGCATCCGGCATCAAAATCATGTCTGATTCGTTAATACCTTTCCAGCCAGCAATGGATGAACCATCAAACATTTTGCCATCTTCAAAGACATCTTCATCAACAGTGGAAGCGGGAACAGATACATGCTGCTCTTTACCCTTGGTATCAGTGAAACGGAAATCAACGAATTTAACGTCGTTGTCCTTGATCATACTCAGCACGTCACTAACGGCCATACTCTCTCTCCAAATAGGTTGTTAACTTAAACTCACTGCAAGCAGCAAAATAAAACTGAACGATTGAACTGGAAATCATTGTGTCAGATTACAAGATTATTGTGCAGAAAACATGCCAGCCCATAGGCTATGAGCTGTTTTATGCACTATTTTAGTTCAGAATGATACAACAGGATTTGCCAGATAATCTGTTTTTTCTTCTATATCAGGATATTAAGACCCATTTACAGGTACAGAAAGTTGTTTACATTTATAGGCGACTAAGTAAAACAAATGGTCTTATTGAATGAGCAAGAAAAACATCGAGCTACCACAATAAATAAGCTGACCCGGGACCTTGTTACTTCATCTAAATTACTTACGCAATGCACCAATATTGAACATCGCCCCGGTCACAAGCACCATTATGGGTCATAATTTTTTCTAATTTTATCCTTTAACAACCCCTTTCTTTATAAGCACCTGATTTTACGAGCAAATAATAAAGAATAGCGCTTTTGGCACACTATCTGCCTTAGTTTGGAGCACCCGAGGATAAACCCGCTCAAAATAGCTGTGTCCTTAATCTAAAGTCTGTTTGGAGATATAAAATATGAAAAGTAAGTTGGAATATATTTGGCTGGATGGCTACAAGCCGACCCAGAGTCTGCGTAGTAAAACAATGGTTCGCTCCGACTTTGGTGGAACACTGGAAGAGTGTCCGATGTGGTCGTTTGACGGCAGTTCCACTGAACAAGCCGAAGGCAATGCTTCAGATTGCCTGTTAAAACCGGTTGCAATCATTCCTGATCCAGGTCGTAAAAACTCTTACCTGGTTATGACCGAGGTTCTGAATGCCGACGGGACACCGCATGAGTCTAATGGACGCGCTACCATTCAAGATGATGACGATGATTTCTGGTTCGGGTTCGAACAGGAATATTTCCTCTGGGATCCGGTCTCCAATCTGCCGCCAGGATTCCCTCCAGGTGGTTATCCTCCACCGCAGGGTCCTTACTACTGCTCAGTGGGAGCACGCAATGCCTATTGTCGTGACCTGATCGAAGAACATTTTGATATGTGCCTGGAAGCCGGCCTGAACGTTGAAGGTATCAACGCAGAAGTTGCCGCCGGTCAGTGGGAGTTCCAGATTTTCTCCAAGAGCGCTAAAGCTGCCGGAGATGAAATCTGGCTGGCACGCTACCTGCTGGAACGCACCGCTGAAAAATATGACCTCGCTGTCGACTGGCATCCAAAGCCCCTGGGTGATACGGACTGGAACGGCTCCGGTATGCACGCGAACTTCTCCAATGGTCCTATGCGCGATTTAGGGGATGAAAGTGTCTTCACCAAGATCTGCGAAGAGTTCGGTAAAAATGTCGGACCCTGCATCCATGTTTACGGTGCACATAACGAACAGCGTCTGACCGGTAAGCATGAAACGCAATCCATCGACCAGTTCAGCTACGGTGTATCTGATCGTGGTGCGTCGATCCGTATTCCGGTAGGAACGGTTGACGATGGCTGGAAAGGTCGTCTCGAAGATCGTCGTCCTGCTTCTAACGCGGATCCTTACAAGGTGGCTGCTATTATCGTTAAGATTACCAAAGAAGCATTGGCCTGATCCGATACTTTTAGGTCGAAAGCATCAACCGGGGTGGGCAACCACTCCGGTTTTTTTATGTCTGTCGCGGGCGCATGGATGCGCAGGAGCGACGCTTGCCAGCGTCAACGTTTACCGTGCAGTAACTCCCCGGTCCAGTCCTGCTGCAGGATACGGATAAACTCATGCATCGATTCAAGGCGTGCTTTGGGATCCTTGTTCAAGCACTGCAGGCAAAGTTGCTCAAGAATTCTGGGTACCGGAAATTTACTGACCTCAGACGGTTTAGCCGGTTGCTGATTTTCTACCATGTCGAGAATCTCATAGGTTTTGTCGCTGTCAAAAGGAGGTTTACCGGTCAACACTTCATAGAGTACCGAACCCAGACTATAGGTATCAGTGCTGAAACTGATATTTGGGTCCCGACGAATCTGCTCTGGAGACATGTAACACAGCGTGCCTTGTAACTTGCCGTGGCCGGTAATCGATTTATCGGAGTCGGCAATGGACGTGCCTTCATGCGCGACTTCATCTGTCGTCGTACCATCCTTTCTCCAGACCTTGGCAAGCCCCCAGTCCAGTAATAACACTTCATTGTACGGACCTACCAAGATGTTCTCGGGTTTGATATCACGATGGGCAACACCATGCTCATGCGCATAAGCCAGGGCATGGGCAATTTGCTTTATGACTTCAATCAACTGTGTCAGATCATAACGCTCCCGGAAATCCAAGATTTCCCGCAAGGTATAACCGTGTATCAGCTTCATCGTGAAATAATAGTGACCCCGATTGTCACGACCTACCTCGTATGTGGGTACCGTGTTGGGATGCTGCAACATGGCTGATACCCGTGCTTCTCGTAATAAGCGCGTATTCTCGATTTTGTCATCGACAAATTCAGATCGTAATGTTTTGTAAGCAACCACCCGGTTCAAATGCATGTCCCTGCATGATTTAATCAACGACTTACCACCCTTGGCTACCGTGCCTAGAAACATGTAACGGGTATGGGGATTAAGCACTTCAGGGAGAGGTTTATCCGTGTCTTCCAGGAAAACATCACTGTATTCTTTTGGAGGTTGTTGAAACGTGAGCATGTTTTTTTATTACGTAGGCAACTTTATTTTGGTGTTTTATAAAAAAGCTCTATTTTTCCAAAACGCTTATCATTCTGGACTTTTTCATTCATCGATGCACGAATTTTCTGTGTTTCCTCCATCGATTTAAAACAGTCCAGCGGTACCAGCAGGTCTACATCTATCTTGCCTGATAAATAATGCAGCTTGATCTCTGTATTTTTTGAATAACAGTCTTCCTCTTTCCAGATATCCTGTAAAATCCTGGTGACTTCTCGTCGTAGAGGCAGACCCTCACAGGGAGGGGATTGCTCGTCATCTTCCGGATCAATATGCACAGTCACGTCAGACAAATGATCAATATTTTTCTTAAGATCATCTTCTACCGCCACCGCAATCATGTGACCCTCTGAAACACTTAGCAAGGGATCAACCAGCACATGAACATCAGCTGCAGACATATGACCGCTTTTTCGGGTTCTGAGCATATGGACTGACCTGACACCATCAACACTGTCAATCACGCTGCTGACTCTTTCAACCTCGTCTTCGTCCAGGGACTTGTCGACCAGTTCCTCAAGCGCCTGCCAGCCCAGTGTCCAGCCAATTTTAGCAATCATGACACTGACAATCAGGGCCGCTACCGTATCCAGATTCGCAACACCCAGTTGTGCACCGGCAATACCGGCCAATACCACAATGGATGACACCGCATCCGAACGGTGATGCCAGGCATTGGCTTCAAGCATTTTTGAATGAATCTTCCTGGCGACTATAAGCGTGTACCAGTACAGGGCCTCGTTGGCGAGTATTGAAAATACCGCGGCATACAATGTAATCTCTGTCGGCGTTTCAAGAGCTTGCTGGCTTAATAAGCGTTCAACGGTATCCCAGCCAATTCCCAGCGCGACCAGTATCAACAATATGCCCAGTGCCAGTGTTGCTGCAGTTTCAAAACGGCCATGGCCATAAGGATGTTCGGCATCCGGTTCCTGGTTGGCATGATGTGACGCAAAAAGAACCAGGGCGTCAGACAGCAGGTCAGACAGTGAGTGTATGCCATCAACAATCAGTGCCTGGGAATGCCCCAGGTAGCCCACAACAATTTTCACAACCGACAGGACCAGGTTGGTTACTGCTCCCACAATTGCAACTGTGCGTGTCTCCCTGTTACGCACTTCGCCTAAAGCATGATCATGTCCCATTATCAACGACCCTGACTGTTACCCGGTATTCATTATCCTGTGTTTCTGTGGATACGATTTGATGCCCGTTAATTCGACACCATGCAGGTATATCATTTAATACACCCGGGTCTGTACATATTGCGATCAATTCGTCACCTTTCTGCAATTGTGCCACTGCATCCTGCACCTTGATAACCGGCATAGGACAGAGTAATCGTCTGCAATCGAGTTCTATCATGTTCATAAAATCCAGTTTTTCGGAATATCTTCCGGTGCAATAGGCCTGACTGACAACGATTGAATGTCTCCGGCTTTGTTCTGGTAATCCAGGGTTACCGAGTCTTCCATGCGGCCTTTGCAGTAGCGCGCCACGATACGCGCAGCCAGCTGAAGTTCCTGCCCGGTTATTTCACCATCAATCAATGCCAGGGGGCCTGGATGACTGGTGGTTTTAAGCGTGTCATATTGCTTTTTATAGCCTTGCAAAAACCTGGCCTCGCCTTCTTCACGCGCAATGATGACCTTGAAATGTTTATCGGGGCGTATATGTCTGCCAACTTTCAAGAGCATGATGTCATCGATTTCGTAAGTTTTTTCACCACGGGATTTCCATAAGTCATCCAGCTTGACCGAATAGCGTTCATCAGTCAGAAAACAACAGCCACCCGCCGGTTGGGCAAAATCTTCAAAACCGAATTGTTTGGCAAGGGCAATTTGTGGCTTGCGGCTGCGACCGGAAAAGTCATAGAGTTTTTCCCGGTCAACCCAGCCTTCCCTTTCCGGTTTTGTTGCTGGCAGGTTTTTGGCGCACAACGGTCTTAGCAATAAATCCTCGATACCCGAATCCCGCTGTACCACCGGCATGGTCTCTTTACGTTGCGATTTTGGACGCTGACCAACCACTTCTCCGGTAATGATAAAATCAAAATCATGCGCCTCCATCCATTCCCGGGCTTTTTTCACCATAAAAATCTTGCAATCAAGACAGGGATTGAGATTTGCGCCATATCCATATTTTGGATTGAAAACGATATCCTTGTATTCTTCGATGATATCAATGATATGCAGCTTGATACCCAGCTGTTCTGCTGACCACAGCGCATTATTACGCTTGGGCTTGTTCTGATCTTTTTTTCTGATCGCATGTGTATGGCCTTCTACACAAAACCCCGTATAGAAATTTATGCCTTCAACATAAATTCCCTGATCCTGCAAAACTCTGACCGCCAGAAGGGAATCCAGTCCGCCTGAAATCAATGCAACAGCCTTTTTTTGTGGTAGCTCTGTCATGCTTTTATACTTCAAATATCAACAGGTAAATAAATTAACTGGCCAAATTATAAGCTTTGTATGGTCATCACTGTAGTCGCACGAATAAAAAGCTGTTTTTTTTACCTGTCAGTGGTAAAAAGCGGTTAATCTTTAAAGAATGTAATATTCCTGCCGTTAGCTTGAGACAAGTTATGTCGATACTCGCTTAACAAGGCAAAACAGTGGATCGTTATTAATGACCAATCAACGTCAATCTGATGCGAATTTAGCGCCAAATTTCAGAAGAGTACTTAATCCCTGGAAGGATGAAGCTATTGTTTTTCTGGTTAATAATTTGCGCGAAATGTTCAAATCAGCCGACCAGGTATTACTGGAATTTGCCGATAAAGCCCAGAACAATAAAATTCAAAGTCATTTCTTTGAAGCCATGCGGGAACTCTGGCTTAAGCAGGATAATGTTGTTTCTATTTTCCAGGATGGCCTGGAACGTAATATTTTCCGTTTTCGTGATACCGGATCTTTGTCTCTTGGGTCAACAGAAGAAACTTTAAGCCTGGTTGATAAAGATTCCTTTGAACGTAACCTCGCACTGGAAACCATCGCTACCCAGGCAGAGAAAAAATTCTACTCCACGCTTTACGAGCTTACCCAGCGTCTGGCCATTATCAATGGCAGTAAGGCTGTTGCGATGGAAAACATTCCAGCCAGCCCTAAAATGCTGGCTGAAATTTTTGAAAAGTGTGTGGAAGTCATCTTTGTTGAAAAAGAAGTCCGGCTGGTACTTTACACCCTGTTTGATCGCTTCGTGATCAGTAAAAGCATCAAGTCTTTTAACGATCTGAATGAACGGCTGCTCAATGCCGGTATCCTGCCTGATCTCAAACCCCAGTTTCTGAAACAGGAAGATGGCCAGCCTGTCCCCAAAAAACCGGTTGTCGAGCCGCCGCAACATCCAAATGTTGAAGGTATAGAAGTCGATGAACTCGATGACCCGGATTCAGTTGAAGTTGTAGACCCTTACAAGGAAACCGCCAGCTCCTCGGAAATTGCCGCAGATACTTTTGACCGCATCCGGGATTTACTCGCCCACCAGCGGGCACAGAAAATGGCCGCCCGCAAGCAACGCCGTCGCAGCAGCGATCAGGATGGTGCTGCACAAGCAGCTCCGGTACAACCTGCCAGCAGGCAGGATGTTGTTACTGCAATTACAGATCATGCCATTATTGAAGGAGCACCTTTACCTGATGTCGGTGTTCTGGATAAGGCCGTGAAACGTGTTGAAGTTGACGCACAGTTAATAATGAATATTAACGAAACGCTTAAAAAGCAGCGTGAACTTATCAAGAAGCTGGTTGGTCAGGACCGTATTCCAGCCGAAGACGAAGATGTCATCGATATTGTTGGCCTGATTTTCGAAATGATGCTGAATGACAAGGAACTCTGCAATGAAGTTAAAACGCTGCTGAGTCACCTGCACACACCTTATCTGAAAATCGCCGTTGCCGACCCCGAATTTTTGACTGAACACGAACACCCGGCACGCCGTTTGTTTGAATTGATGATTGCTACCGGCCGTGACTGGGTTGAGCCAGCCGACCTGACCAAGGGCATCTATCCACAAATTCAGTATACGGTTAATACCATCTTCAAAAACAAGCAATACGATGAACAGGTTTTCAACAAGCTGGCCATGGATCTGACCGAAGCGAATGCTCACCTGTCAGACAAGCAGCGTATTTCTGAAGATCGTACCGTCGAGGTTGAAAAAGGCCGTGCGAAACTGAACCAGGCGAAAGATATAGCGATTGAAGAAACGCATAACCTGATGGAAGGCAAGATTTTAATTCAAGATGCCGACCAGTTCCTGCATGGTCCCTGGCTTGATTACCTGACACTGGTTTTACTGCGTTCCGACTTTAATGCAAATTCCGACTCCTGGCAGCAGGCCTTGTCTCTGTGCAGGAAAATCATTGAATTTTCACTTTCAGCCGAAGATCCCAATGGCGCGATGCCCTCTACACAGGCAATCAGTGATCTCTCCCAGGAAATGAATGAAATTGTCGGCAGCCTTATTCCGCATTACCAGGTTGAAATTGATCGATTCCTGGCTGCACTGGCTGACACAACCAAGCGCAACACCAGTTATAGCGTCAGGCATACCGCAGAAACTGACAGCGAAGAGCAGGACCAGGATACCGCTGAAATTGAAGCCCAGGTCGAACGCTTACGGAATGTGCAGCCTGGCACCTGGTTCAACCTTTACCCGGATGGTACTGAGACACTGATTAAAGTCAAAATGTCCTGGTATAACCCGGTGACCGCCAACTTTTTATTCGTCAACCAGGCGGGTGTAAAAACCGCGGTAAAAAATATCCGGCAACTGGCTAAAGAAATGTTGGAAGGCAAGGCGGAGATGTTTGAAAAATCCGGCATGCCCTTTATCGACAAATCCATCAGGGCAATTAAGTCATTGCTGGAAAAAACTATTCACTAGTCACAGGAAGCAGAAACTTGAGCGAAGAAAGAAGAATAGCAGACCGTGTTTCAGCCCAGTCGGGTGAAATTCGCGTACATGATCGAATCAGCGATACCGGCATGGGCACTATTGCGAATCTGTCTGAAACCGGTTTCATGCTGGTTTCACACCGCGATATTGAAGTTGATTCCGTTTTCCAGCTCGAATTAAGCTGCTGTGATGGTCAGTTTGGCAATATCCAGATCGGTGCAGTTTGTTTGTGGAATGCCGATACCAGTTCAGAAAACCTGTTCTGGGCCGGATTTCATATTATTGATATTTCAGCTTCAGCCGAAGCTGCACTTAAACAGGTTATTGCCAAACTTTCTGAAAAATAACCCGATTTCCTAGCGGCTGACAGCAAACCCTGCCAGTAAAGCCACAATTCCATCTTTTTTCCTTTCGCCCATAAAACGGCTCATCTTCGAAACATGACATAAACTGTTGTTCTCGCACTGACTGCGATATTTTGTCATGACTTCAAGCTTGTGGCGCAATTGCTCGCTCATCTCTTGCTGGGATCCCGTGTTTACCAGGCCAACCGTCGATTGTGGTAATAACATCCAGAATGCAAACATTAAAGTCCATGCTGGTACTGACTTGTTCATTTTTTCGATCATGACGACCTCCTTGCTTATGTTTGCAAGTCTGGCTGCTAATTGAATGATTACTAGGGTAAAACACTGGAATATCTTCGGCTTGAGCAGCCCGCATCATTTCTAACGTGAGCCAGCTCTCGCTTTGGATAAAACAGCTTCACAAGATATAATCGGCTAAATTTTATTCACGAGGTTCTACCTTTGTCTCAGACCACCAATGATGTCTCTACCTTTCAGGGTTTGATATTCACTCTCCAACAGTTTTGGGCCAACCAGGGTTGTGTCATATTGCAGCCTTATGACATGGAAATGGGCGCCGGCACTTTCCACACGGCAACTTTTTTACGTGCTATTGGCCCGGAACCCTGGAATACGGCTTATGTGCAACCTTCACGCCGACCAACCGATGGCAGATACGGTGAAAACCCCAATCGACTGCAACATTATTACCAGTTCCAGGTTGCACTTAAACCTTCACCCTTAAACATCCAGGAGCTGTATCTTCAGTCACTGCGGGAACTGGGATTTGACCCCCTGGAGCATGACATCCGTTTTGTTGAAGATAACTGGGAATCTCCTTCCCTCGGTGCCTGGGGTCTGGGCTGGGAAGTATGGCTCAATGGCATGGAAGTAACCCAGTTTACCTATTTTCAACAGGTTGGCGGTCTCGAGTGCAAGCCGGTTACCGGTGAAATCACTTATGGCCTGGAACGTATCGCAATGTATCTTCAGGGTGTTAAAAGTGTTTACGACCTTGTCTGGACAAATGGTCCGGATGGACCGGTAACTTATGGTGATGTTTTCCATCAGAACGAAGTTGAACAGTCCAGCTACAATTTTGAACATGCCGATGTCGATTTTCTTTTCACTTTTTTCGACCAGTGTGAACAGCAAAGCAGTAAACTGATTGAGATGAACCTGGCGCTTCCAGCCTATGAACAGGTTTTAAAAGCTTCTCATGCCTTTAACCTGCTGGATGCCCGCCATGCTATTTCCGTGACAGAACGCCAACGCTATATCTTGCGTTTGCGGACACTCTCTCGAGACGTTGCCCAGGCTTATTATGATTCACGGGAAAAACTCGGTTTCCCGATGTTGGGTTCTGCCAGGGAGGCCGCCAATGGTTGAGACAACGGATCTACTTTTTGAGCTGGGAACAGAAGAACTGCCACCTACTGCGCTGGCACATTTGTCAGCCGCTCTCACTGCTGAATTCCAAAACGGTTTAAATGACGCGAAGCTGGTTTTCTCCGAAATTCACAGTTTTGCCACACCACGCAGACTCGGTCTGCTGGTGAAAGATTGTGCCCTGCAGCAACCTGACCAGGAAATTGATAAACGTGGACCCGCTGTTCAGGCCGCATTTGATCAACAAGGCAATCCAACCAGGGCGGCCCAGGGCTTTGCCAGTTCCTGTGGCGTTTCGGTCGATGAACTTGGCCGTCTGCAAACCGATAAAGGTGAATGGTTGAATTACCAGTTTACCGAAAAGGGTAAATCTGCTGTTGAGCTCCTGCCGGCGATCAGCCAGACAGCTTTGGATAAGCTACCTATTCCCAAACGCATGCATTGGGGTAATTCTGATGCGATGTTTGTCAGACCGGTACACTGGTTATTGTTCCTGCTTGGAGATGAAGTTGTGCCCTGCACCATCCTGGATGCAGAGAGCAGCAACCTGACCTATGGTCATCGTTTTCACCATCCGCAGGCTATCAAAATCATCCATCCTGCTGAATACGAGGAAAGACTGCGTACTGAAGGTAAAGTCATAGCCGATTTTTCTGCACGTAGAACTTCAATTATTGAACAAATCGAAACAGCAGCTAAAACAATCAACGGTCATGTTCCCATTGATGAGGCCCTGCTGGACGAAGTTACTGCACTGGTTGAATGGCCGGCTGTCATAGTTGGAAATTTTGAAGAGGAATATCTACAGGTTCCACATGAAGCTTTAATTCTCACGATGAAAAAGAATCAGAAATATTTCCCTGTTTTTGATTCCGAGGAACGACTTAAGAATAATTTCATTACCATTTCGAATATCGACAGTAAAAATCCCGACACTATTCGCGATGGCAACGAGCGTGTTATTCGTCCGCGCTTGTCAGATGCGAAGTTCTTCTGGGAACAGGATGCAAAGCCGACCCTGGAAAACCGCCTCGATCATTTGAAAGAAATAGTCTTTCAGAAACAACTCGGCAGTATTTACGCTAAATCTGCCCGTGTTTCAGCGCTGGCTTCACATATCGCCAGTCTGATTGAAGGTGATACCCAGCTTGCTGAACGTGCCGGCCTGTTATCGCGATGTGATCTGGTTACCGAAATGGTTTTCGAGTTCGCTGACATGCAAGGCATTATGGGTCGATACCAGGCAACACGGGATGGCGAGAACCCGGAAATTGCACAGGCGATGGATGAAATCTACATGCCTCGTTTTTCTGGTGATGTCCTGCCACAAACTAAAACCGGTATCGCCATAGCGCTGGCCGACAGGTTTGACACTTTAACCGGTATCTTTGGTATTGGTTTAAAACCCAGCGGTACCAAGGATCCTTTTGCTTTAAGAAGGGCCTCACTGGGTATTATCCGGATCCTACGTGAGCACTCACTTACATTGAATATTCAAGATCTGATTAAACAATCTTCCAAGTTGCATGGTAAGAACATATCTGATACTGATGTTATCGACTGAAGTAAGCGCTTACATCAATGATCGCTTGCGAGGTATGTTGATTGACGAAGGCACCTCCTCCGCCATGGTCAAAGCAGTAGGCATGGTTAACCCGGCGACTTTAACTGATTTCGAAAACCGTATTGAAGCAGTAACCGCTTTCAGTGAACTGGCTGAAGCAGATAACCTCGCTGCTGCAAACAAGCGAATTCATAACATCCTGAAAAAAACTTCTGATAAGGTGCCTGACATGACAGATAAAACTTTGTTTGATTCAGAAGAAGAAAATAGCCTGTTGGCAAAAGTCGAACAAAAAGAAGCTGAGTTAAAGCCTCTGATTGCAACTGCTGACTATAAAGCTATCCTTGTTTCCCTGGCTGATCTTAAAGACCCTATTGATGGCTTTTTTGATCATGTCATGGTCATGACCGATGACGAGCAAGTTCGTCTTAACCGTTTATCACTCTTGCAGCGTGTCTACCAGTTATTCATTAAGGTAGCAGACGTTTCTGTTTTACAGGATAGCTGACATGGCAAATGTAGATTCCTGGCAACAAATGCTGGCTGCCGTACAGGCTTTCCATGACAAACATAACTTCAGGGAAAATGGTGGCGAAGAACTCAATTACCGTGTAGCACTTATGGCCGAAGAGCTTGGCGAAGTCTCGTCCTGTGTGACCAAGGGAAAAAGTAAGGACTTACTAGCAGAAGAAGTGGCTGATTTACTGATTTTGGTAATGGGTACCGGTATAGCTGCTGAGTTTGATTTAAATGCGGCATTCTGGAAAAAGATGGACAAGTTGATGCAAAGGAAATCCCGTATTATCAATGGAAAAATCCGTGTTTCTGAATTCCGGGATATGGAATGAAACTGGTCATACTTGATCGTGATGGAGTCATTAATCACGACTCAGACGAATACATCAAGTCACCTGATGAATGGATACCTGTGCCTGGCAGTATCGAAGCCATCGCAAGACTTAATCATGCCGGTTACACGGTAACGGTTGCTACCAACCAGTCTGGTATCGCCAGGGGCTATTTCGATATATCCACATTAAATGCGATGCATGAAAAAATGCATTTGCTCGTCAACCAGGCTGGAGGCCATGTTGATGGGATTTTTTTCTGTCCGCATTCTCCTGCCGATAACTGCAGTTGCAGAAAGCCTTCTCCCGGACTTTTACTTCAGATAGCCCGACGCTTTTCAACTTCTCTGGAAAATGTACCCTTTATTGGTGACACTCATTCAGACATCGAGGCTGCCCGGCTGGCTGGTGCCTCCCCTATCCTGGTAAGAACAGGTAAAGGTCTAAAAACTGAAAAAGCGCTTGATGACTCATCAAACATCCCGGTGTTTGATAATTTATCCGATGCGGTGTCTTCCTTACTTAGCGATTAATACAATAGCCATGTTTATTACGATTCGATCTACTGTTTTTTTCATTTTAATGGTTATCAGTACGACCTTCTTCGGTTTGATCATGGCCATCTTTGGCTGGGTTCTGCCCTTTGAAATCAACTCAAAAATTGCCAATGCCTGGGGCCGTACCAACCTCCAGCTGTTACGACTGACCTGTAATTTAAATTACAAAATTACCGGTTTTGATAATATCCCGGAAAGTCCCTGCATCATTATGTCGAAGCACCAGTCAGCCTGGGAAACAATGGCCTTGCGAGGGTTGTTACCATCAAAACAGGCATGGGTATTGAAGCGTGAATTAATGTTTGTACCCATCTTTGGATGGGCCCTGGCCGTTGTCAATCCCATTGCTATTGACAGAAAGTCTGGCCGTAAGGCAATTAAACAGGTTATCAAACAAGGTATTCAACGACTGAAACAAAATCGCAACGTTATTATTTTTCCTGAAGGCACGCGGGTCGCACCCGGTACAAAAAAACGTTACGGTATTGGTGGAGGCATGCTGGCAGAAAAGGCAGGTTATCCTGTCATTCCAATTGCTCACAATGCGGGTGTTTTCTGGCGAAGACGCGGCCTGAATAAATATCCCGGGACCATAGAAGTTGTGATAGGTGAAGCGATTTTAACTGAAGGTAAAACTGCCAGTGAAATCATGCAGACTGTAGAAAACTGGATCGAAGGACAGGTCGCCAATCTACCAGACTCAATTGCTTGAGCCTGGTCATCGCGATACTAGATATCCAGATTCTCAACGGTTAAAGCATTCTTCTCGATGAACTCCCGACGTGGTTCAACTTCATCACCCATCAGGGTAGTGAATATTTGATCCGCACCAATTGCATCTTCAATCCTTACTTGTAAAAGTCTTCTTGATTCAGGATTCATGGTGGTTTCCCAAAGCTGTTCCGGATTCATTTCCCCGAGACCTTTATAGCGCTGGATATGCTGTCCACGCTTGGCTTCTTCCATTAACCAGTCAAGCGCAGATTTAAAATCTGTCACCGCTTTCTTTTTCTCGCCTTTGGCTACGTAGGCATCTTCAGCGAACAGACCCTGTAGTTTTTCGCCCATGCTGATAATCTTTTTATAATCTGCACTCTCGAAGAAAGACATCGGCAGGAATCGTTCGTTGGAGATGCCATGGACTTTCCGGTCTATACCTATAGACATGTCTACGATTTCTTCCGATGCATCGGTATGTTCCAGGTGCAAACTGTAACGATCAGAAGGCCCCATATCAGCATTAAGACGTTTTTCTAATTCAGAAAGCCATGAATTCAGCCCTTCGACTGTAAGTGAGTCATTACTAACCTTTGTCATAAACATGAAATTTTCAACCAGTTTATGATCATATTTTTTTGCCAGGCGCCGGATAATATCGCGTACTGCAATATACTCTACGGACATATCATACAAAGCTGTGCCTTTTATTCCGGGGGTATCTGCTGACACATGCAGTGCTGCATTATCAAGGGCTGTATTCAACAGGTATTGATTCAATTCAACATCATCCTTGATATAGGTTTCCTGTTTACCTTTTTTTACCTTGTATAGCGGTGGCTGCGCAATATAAACATAACCACGCTCAATCAACTCGGCCATCTGTCGATAAAAGAATGTCAACAGCAGAGTACGAATGTGAGCACCATCAACATCTGCATCCGTCATGATGATAATTCGATGATAACGTAATTTATCCGGGTTGAATTCTTCACGCCCTATACCACAACCAAGCGCAGTAATTAACGTACCCACTTCAGCTGAAGATAACATTTTGTCAAAACGGGCTTTTTCTACGTTAAGTATTTTTCCTTTCAGGGGAAGTATAGCCTGGGTACGTCTGTCCCTACCCTGCTTCGCAGAGCCACCAGCAGAGTCACCCTCCACCAGGTACAGTTCTGACTGCGCTGGATCTTTCTCCTGACAATCGGCTAACTTGCCTGGCAAACCGGCGATATCAAGAACACCCTTCCGGCGCGTCATTTCCCTTGCCCTGCGGGCGGCTTCCCTTGCACGGGCAGCATCAACCATTTTACCGGCTATAATTTTAGCTTCCGCCGGTGACTCCAGAAGAAACTCGTTAAATTTTTCCGTAACCAGGCTTTCAACGATACTTTTTACCTCGGAAGAAACCAGCTTATCTTTGGTCTGGGAGGAAAATTTTGGATCTGGTACCTTAACTGATAAAACAGCGGTTAAGCCTTCGCGTGCATCATCACCTGTTGTATTCACTTTCTGTTTCTTTGCCAGGCCTGCCTGTTCAATATAGTTATTTAATGTTCTCGTCAGGCCACCACGAAAACCGGCAAGGTGTGTTCCACCATCTTTCTGTGGAATATTATTGGTAAAACAATAAATATTTTCCTGGTAAGACTCATTCCACTGCATGGCAAGTTCAACAACCACATGGTCTTTTTCAGAAGTAAAATAGACCACTGAGTTATTCAAGGGTGTTTTATTCTTGTTTAAATGCTCTACGAATGCCTTTATACCGCCCTCGTATTCAAACACATCTTCCTTATTATCTTCACGTAAATCCCTTAATACGATACGTACACCGGAGTTTAAAAATGAAAGCTCCCTGAGTCTTTTCATTAAAATATCGTAGTGAAAGTGAATATCTCTAAAAATTTCCACACTGGGTAGAAACCTAACTGTTGTTCCTGTTTTTTCTGAGTCAGCTATTACTTTCAGTGGCTCTTGCGGTTCGCCCATTTTATACATTTGGTAATGTTTCTTACCTTCACGGTAAACGGTTAACTCCAGTTCCGCTGACAAGGCATTAACTACCGAGATACCAACGCCATGAAGCCCGCCCGATACTTTATAAGAATCATCATCAAACTTACCACCGGCATGCAAAACAGTCATAATGACTTCGGCCGCTGAACGATTCTCCTCTTGATGTAAACCTACCGGGATACCACGTCCATCATCTGAAACTGTGACTGAATTATCTTCGTGAATCGTAACTTTAATCTCAGAGCAATGTCCTGCAAGCGCTTCATCAATTGAATTGTCGACGACTTCAAATACCATGTGGTGCAGTCCTGTACCATCATCAGTATCCCCGATGTACATACCAGGCCTTTTACGAACTGCATCTAGCCCTTTTAATACTTTAATAGCCGAGGAATCGTATTCAGACATTCAGATAATTCTCCTTATAAATAACTTTTTTATTATACCGTTATTACACTCACCAGACCTTAATTTATTTCACCTTCCACGTGTTCCACGTGGAACACTGATGAAACATATTCCGGATTGATTTTGTCAGAGTCGATAGAAGAAACAATACACTGAAAACCCAACTCCCGAATAACATCAAACAAGCGGTTCAAATTAACGGTGTCTAGTTCCGAAGAAATATCATCAATCAACAATAAAGGAGCCTGGTCCAGGGATTTCCATAAATGTAAACACTGGGCTATTTGAAGTGAAAAAACTAGCATTTTCTGCTGGCCTCTCGATAAAACATTTCGTTGAGAGTGACCAAAGAGAAATTTAAGATCTGCTTTATGAGGACCACAATTTGTCCAGCCGGAAAGTTGATCGCGTTTACGCAACCGATCCAATTCACTGGATAAGCCCATTTTTATATTCCAGCCAGGATAATATTCAATATCAGCAAATTTTGATCCTAATAATTTTTCCTGAATCTGGATAAAAAATGGCTCCAGTTCAGAAAAATAAGAATCACGGTAACTATTTAAAATTTCTGCGTATCGTACAAACTCTAAATCCCAGTTTGTTGTAGTTTCCCTGGCATTGGTTTTTAACAACTGGTTGCGCTGTTTTAAAACTCTTCGGAAAAAACTCCAATTCTGACGATAAGATTGTTCCACGTGGAACAATCCCCAATCAATGAACTTTCTCCGAAAAGAAGGCCCACTATCAATTAATTCATGAGATGTTGGTGTGATGATCTGTAATGGTAGAGCATCAAGTAACAACGATCGCTTTTTAACCTGCTGATTGTTTACCCGTATGGCAAGTGATGACCTGTTAATTTCACATCCAATTCGAAGAGGTAATTCCAGGGATTGTCCTCTCATAAATACAATTGAGGAATCTTTCCCTCTACAAATCATGTCAGATAAAAAGTTGGTTCTAAATGAGCGTCCTCTTCCTAATAGGTAAAGCGCTTCAATAATTGAAGTTTTTCCACTGCCATTAATGCCAGTAAGCAAATTAATGCCAGCTGAAAAATTAATTTGTATTTCAGAAAAACAACGAAAATTTGTTAAAGAAATTTCTTCAATCATCTGCAAAAAATATAAATGTAATGCAAAAAAATAGGCAGTCGTAACTGCCTATTAATAAATCCTTACTAGTAAATGTTGTTGTTAAAGTCTCATAGGCATAACAACATATTTACAGTTATCGGAATCATCTGATGTAATCAGGCAGCTACTGTTGGAATCTACCAGGGCAATATTTACAGTGTCAGTATCGACAACATTTAAAACGTCTGTTAAATAACCAACGTTAAATCCGATGGTTAATTCAGGACCACTGTAGTTTACTTCGACAACTTCTTCAGCCTCTTCCTGTTCTGGATTATGTGCAAGTAATTCAAGACTGTTCTCTGCTATCTTGAAACGTATGCCGCGATACTTTTCATTCGAAAGAATTGATGCACGCAGCAAGGCCTGTTTCAGTTCCTGTCTATCAGCCGAAGCAATCTCTGTCTGCCCTGCTGGCATGACTCTTTGATAATCAGGAAAACGACCATCGATCAGTTTTGATATAAAAACGACACCGTTGGTAAAACTCATCCGGATATGGTTACTGCCGATTTCAATGATGACCTCGTCATCAGAATCGCTAAGCAGTCGGGAAAGTTCAATAACTGCTTTGCGAGGCAGGATTATTTGAGTGGTAATCTCGTTACCCTCTTCCATCTCAACCTGGGCTAAAGCCAGACGATGACCATCTGTTGCGACTGTTCTGAAAATCTTATCACTGATATCCAACAACATACCGTTCAGATAATAGCGAACATCCTGCTGTGCCATTGCAAACTGCGTTTTATCGATAAGAAACTTTAGTGTTTTTTCATTAACAACGATACGGTCTGCAAGTGTACTGGGTTCAACATTAGGAAAATCCTGAGCGGGTAATATCCCCAGGGTATAACGCCCTCTTCCTGATTTTAGAGTGACATGCTGGTCATCAATATTGATTGAAATATCTGCACCATCCGGTAAGGCTTTACAGATATCAAGCAATTTACGTGCAGGAATAGTTAAATCCAGATCTTCATCGCATTGCACTTCTGCCTGAGTCTTTAACTCTACCTCAAGATCTGTTGCTGTAATGAATAGCATATTCTTGCGAATGTTAAAAAGTACATTAGCGAGTATTGGTAATGTTTGTCTTCTTTCAACAACGCCTGAAACCTGTTGTAAAGATTTCAATAGATCATCACGATTTGTGTTAATGACCATTTTTTCCATCCTATATAAATATAAATATTTTATGTATTTAAAAGATTGTTATTGTTATTAAGGGCCTGGTGTTCTGTTTATAAAATCAAACTTCCTTTTAATAATCAATTGGTTACGATGTATTATACCGCTTGGTAACCAATGTATTATGCCGGTATAAGATGTCAGTAGGTTGTGGATAAAATGAGTAGGCAATTTAAGTAACATAGTCTCTACAGGTTATTCACATTAACTACTGAGTGTTCTTAACAGGTTTGAATAATCTTCATCGACACGTGTATCGGTATCCTTTAATTCTGCAATTTTTCTTGTCGCATACAAAACTGTTGTATGGTCACGGCCACCAAAAGCCCCGCCAATTTCAGGCAGGCTGTGATTGGTTAAATCTTTTGCCAGGGTCATGGCGATTTGTCTTGGCCTGGCAATGGTACGACTCCTTTTTGAAGAAGTCAGGTCCGAAGTTCTGATATTGAAATATTCTGCGACTGTTTTCTGGATATTTTCAATTGTGACCAGCTTATCCTGGGCAGCAATCATATCCTTCAACGCATCTTTGGCAAAATCAATCGTGATTTCATGGCCGGTAAACTGGGCCATGGCAATAATTGATCGTAACGCACCTTCAAGTTCCCGAATATTAGAGCGCACTCGTTTGCCAATGAAGAAGGCAACATCATTGGGTAATTCAATATGGAAAAGTTGCATGGATTTTGATTTTAAAATGGCCACGCGTGTTTCCAGGTCTGCCGGCTCAATTGCAACCGTTAGACCCCAGCCAAAACGTGATTTCAGTCTTTCTTCAAGATTCAATTCCTTGGGAAAACTGTCACTGGTCATTATGATCTGTTGCTGGGATTCAAATAACGCGTTAAAAGTATGAAAAAATTCTTCCTGGGAACGTTCTTTGCCTGCAAAAAACTGAATATCATCGATTAAGAGCGCGTTAAGGGAACGGTAGCGTCTTTTAAAGTCATCCATTGTGCCATGCTGTAAAGCCTTGACCATTTCGGCAACAAAGCCTTCTGAATGAATATAGAGCACACGGGCATTAGGATTATTTTCCAGGATCATGTTGCCGACAGCATGCATTAAATGGGTTTTACCCAGGCCAACACCGCCGTAGATAAACAAGGGGTTGTAAACCTTGCCGGGATTCTCACCGATCTGCAGGGAGGCAGCACGTGCCAACTGGTTTGATTTACCCTGAACAAATGTTTCAAAAGTAAAATTCTTATTGATATTACTTTGAGCTGGAGCCTGTTTAGGTTCAGCTGCAACCATCGAGACAGGCGTATTTTTTTGTCTCGATGCTGTATTTGAGGGATAAGCACTGGATGAAGCAGAAGAAACAGTTTTTTCAGTGGGTTTGGAGCCGATTTCTAGTGCTAATCTGTGACGTACTGTTGCCAGTAATATCTGCAACAAAGGACTCGAGAAGCTCCAGATAATGGTTTCTGACCCAGTCAAGTACAAACCGGTTGGGCGCAAACAGGCGCAAACCGGAGTTATCTTCTACATACTGAAGAGGCCGTATCCAGGTATTGAACTGCTGGGTAGATAGTTCAGATTCGAGACGTTCAGAACATCTCTGCCATAAGTCCACTAGAATTACTTCCTCCGCTTTAGCAAGAATTCGATGAAAATGTTCAAGTGTAAACAGAAATTGTTTTGGTTATTTCCAGGTTCGCGTAATCAGCCCGGAATTATTAGCTGGTAGCCACTTGTTCAAGTGTTTAGTGTACCTTATTTAAATAGAAGTTATCCACAGATGAATTCAATATCAAAACTTGCGAGATATCGTTGATGTCTATTGACTTTTTTTTGATAAAGAAGATAATTGCGGGTCTTTTTTTCGGGCCAAGTAGTCCGGATTGGAAATATAGATATTATCGGGGAATTGTTGTGAAACGTACATTTCAACCTAGTCGTCTCAAAAGAGCCAGAACTCATGGCTTCCGTGCGCGTATGTCAACTCGTAATGGAAGAAAAATAATCAATGCGAGACGTGCAAAGGGACGTGCGCAGCTGGTTTGATTTAGAGCTGGATTTTGATAAGCCAGTGAATTGACCAGCATTCTGGTCTTGGCTGGATTGATTGCATGCATAAACACGCAAATCGATTTAAAAGAACCAGCCGTTTATTGAATGCTGCTGATTATCAAAATGTTTTTGAACAGCCATTACGTGCTGTTGATAAATATTTCACAGTTCTAGCTAAAGCCAACCAGACAAATGAATCCAGGCTGGGTCTGGCTATATCAAAAAAAAATGCCCGTCGCGCTGTTGATAGAAACAGGATTAAGCGAATAGCCAGGGAAAATTTCAGAATACATCAGGGCGAACTTGCAGGATTGGATTTCGTGGTAATGGCCAAATTTGCTGCAGTTCAGGCTGAAAATAAAATCCTGATGAGTTCTCTCTTGCGACATATGAAAACTTTAAACAGAGAGTTTTCAATGTCATCTGATTCGTAAGATAATTACGATCCATATAATCATTACATAGCATTTTCATGCAGGCACACAATGGATAACTACCGACTCCTTCTGATTTTTGCTGTAGCTTTTATTTCCATGATGATCTGGCAACAATGGCAGCTGGACTATGGACCTCAGAGTGTACAGGAAGCTTCTTTGGCCTATGAAAGTGAACCGTCTGTTGATGTTAACCAGTCGACAACCCAGTCAGCTGCCAGCAGTGCAATTCCGGATGCACCTGCAGTGGCCAGTATCGATCTGGCTGATACACCTAAAGCTGTCCCGCAAATCAGCCAGGCCTCCGATAATCAACAGGCTAGCCGGGAGAAAAAAGTCCATGTAGAAACCGATAGCTTTAACCTGTTCATTGATACCAAGGGCGGAAGTATTGTTAAAGTTAACCTGAAAAAATATCCATTATCCCTGGATCGTCCTGAAACCGAGTTTCCTTTACTGACTGAATTGCCGGCAAATTATTACATTGCACAGTCAGGGCTGATAGCTACAGACAAATCCCTCGCTCCGACACATGAAGCAATTTATTCTGTTACTGCTGACAGTTTTACGATGAAAGAAGGCGAGGACAAACTGGAAGTTGACCTGGTCTGGCAACATGAAAGTGGTGTGAAAGTTATTAAGCGTTACCGTTTTAAGCGCAATAGCCATTTAATCGAAATAACACATCATGTTGAAAATACTTCAGGTAAAAGCTGGTCTGGCAGGCAATACCAGCAGTTGCAAAGAGCACGTCCCTCGGATGATGCGCAAAGTGTCTTTATCTACACCTATACTGGCGGTGCAATTTACAGCGACGAGAAAAAATACGAGAAAATCGATTTCGATGAGATCGAGGACTCAGACCTGAACCGCGATATTAAGGGTGGCTGGCTGGCAATGCTGCAGCACTATTTTGTCAGTGCCTGGGTGCCTCCTGCAGATCAGCTGCATCATTATTATACGAAAGCGTTGAAAACCGGACGTTATGTTCTGGGATCATACAGTCCAAATAAAACAATTGCTGCAGGTGCAACAGACAGTTTCGAAGCTAAATTTTTTGCAGGACCAAAGCTGCAACATGAGCTTGAAGCTATCTCGCCGGGACTGGAACTAACCGTTGATTATGGTTGGCTGACAATTATTGCCAAGCCCGTTTTCTGGGTACTGGAAAAAATCCATAACTATGTTCCAAACTGGGGCTGGTCAATTATATTGATCACCATCCTGATCAAACTGCTTTTCTATAAATTATCTGAAACCAGCTATAAATCGATGGCAAACATGCGCAAGGTTGCGCCGCGTCTGCAGACGCTCAAGGAAAGATATGGCGATGACAAGCAACGTCTGAACCAGGCCATGATGGAAATGTACAAGAAAGAAAAAATCAATCCATTGGGAGGCTGTCTGCCAATGCTGGTACAGATTCCGGTATTCATTGCCTTGTACTGGGTATTGCTTGAATCTGTTGAATTACGCCAGGCTCCCTGGATTTTATGGATTCAAGATCTATCAATAAAAGATCCTTACTTTGTTCTGCCATTGCTGATGGGTATAACCATGTTTATTCAGCAAAAGCTTAACCCTCCTCCACCGGATCCAATGCAGGCAAAAATCATGATGAGTTTGCCCGTCGTGTTTACCGTGTTTTTTGCCTTTTTCCCTTCGGGGCTGGTGTTGTACTGGTTTGTTAACAACCTGTTGTCAATCATGCAACAGTGGTACATCACCAAAAAGATTGAAGAGGCGACACATTAAGCTTGCCGGAAATGATGCCTGAAACAATTGCAGCACAGGCAACTTCTCCTGGTCAGGGCGGTATCGGCATTGTTCGAATATCCGGCCCTGATGCTTTAAGCATTGCCCGGCAGTTAACCGGCAAACAGGACTTTCTGGCAAGAACTGCACTGTTCTCAAAATTTTTTGATACACAACAGCAGCTGCTGGATGAAGGTTTGTTGCTTTATTTCCCGGCCCCGCATTCCTTTACAGGTGACGATGTTATTGAATGCCAGTTACATGGTTCACCGGTTATTCTTGATTTGTTGCTCGAGACGATAACTGCTTATGGTGCCCGCCTCGCCAGGCCCGGTGAATTTTCCGAACGCGCCTTTCACAATGGAAAGATCGATCTTGCCCAGGCGGAAGCGATAGCCGATTTGATAGAATCGGCTACGGCAACAGCAGCCCGGATGGCAAGCCGTTCTTTACAGGGTGTTTTTTCTGACTATATCCATGAGCTGGTTGAGTTACTCATTCATTTAAGAATGTATGTAGAAGCAGCTATCGATTTTCCAGAAGAGGAAATCGATTTTTTATCAGATGGCAAAATTGAACGCGATCTGAACCAGATCATTGGGAAATTAAACCAGGTACTGGACAAGGCAAAACAGGGCAGCCTGGTAAAGGAAGGTATGCAACTGGTTATTGCCGGTCAACCCAATGCCGGGAAATCCAGCCTGCTAAATGCTTTATCAGGTCTGGATTCTGCCATAGTGAATGATGTGCCTGGCACAACCCGGGATGTTTTGAAAGAACAGATCCAGATTGATGGTATGCCTGTTCACCTAATTGATACTGCAGGCTTAAGGTTTTCAGAAGATGCAGTTGAACAGGAAGGTATACGTCGGGCTCATGAACAGATCAAACAGGCCGATCATATTTTATGGGTTTACGATGCTGTTAATGATCCGCAGCATTTAAGCTTTGCCAGTGCCAACCTGCCGGCAGGAATCCCGGTAACTTTTGTCAGAAATAAAATTGATCAGTTAAATGAGCAGCCCGGCTTGAATCATGAGACAAATGAAATTGCCCTGTCAGCAAAGCACAACCAGGGATTGGCCTTGCTGACAGAACACCTGAAAAACATAATGGGTTTTCGGGGGGAAGAAGAAGGTGAATTCCTGGCTCGCAGACGGCATATGGATGCATTGAAGGCAGCTGTAAAACATCTTGAAAGTGCATTTCATGCTTTACATGATTTGCAGGCTGGTGAGTTGCTGGCTGAAGAGTTGCGACTGACCCAGAATTCACTCAGTGAGATCACCGGTGAATTTAGCAGTGATGATTTACTGGGTAAGATTTTTTCCAGTTTCTGTATTGGTAAGTGAGTACTAACTTCTTGATTGGGGTATTTGATTCAGGCATTGGTGGTTTATCTGTTTTGAAAGAAATCAGAAAGCAGCTACCGGACCAGGACTTTATATACATCGCAGATAGTGTATTTACTCCCTATGGTGAAAAATCAGAAGAGGAAATTACGCAACGTTGTTTGCAGCTGGTTGAGTCCCTGATCAGCCGGGGTGCCGGTATTATTGTGGTTGCCTGTAATACAGCAACGGCAATTGCGGTTAATGCATTGCGGAGGAAATTTTCTGTACCGATAGTTGCCATGGAGCCGGCGGTAAAACCGGCAGTGGAAAATTCACAGAAAGGCAAAGTAGGAATTCTGGCTACCACGATGACGTTATCCAGTCATCGTTATGCTCACCTGCTTGAACGTTTTGCATCAGGTACCGAAGTGATTGAACAGGCATGTCCGGGACTGGTTGAACAGGTAGAAAATATGCAGTTGGATTCAGAACAGACCGATAGCCTGTTGCACCGATACCTGGATCCATTGGTCACTCAGCATGTTGATGCGGTGGTATTGGGATGTACCCACTATCCTTTCCTGCGTGCACAAATCGAGAACATAACAGGTAAGGATATAGTCGTCATAGATACTGCAATAGCGGTCACCAGGGAATTGCAGCGTAAACTCGAGGCAGTTGAAAATACCAATAAAGATGCAATGCTGGAACATCGATTTTTTACAACCGGCTCAGTTATCAACTTTCAACAACAACTCGATTTTTACTGGCCTGAAAAAGTCACGGCTGCATCCATAAATCTGGATGATTAAATCCCGGCCCCACTAGCGAAACCGGGCAACAAGCTGACGCAGGGCTTTCAGTTTTTCAGCATTACCTTTATTGCTATAGCGGATACTGATATAGAGATCGGTGATCAGTTGAATGGAGCTGGCCTGTTCCGGCAATAATTGACGTGCATTTTTGGCAATCGTTTCCGGTCCATCAGTAACCAGGCAACTCACCCCTTTGGTACGAAGTTTTTTGCAGAATTTATTCCAGTAAATTTTAGCCGGCTCCACAATGATTACAGGTTTACGCTTTAAACCAAGTGTCAGTAAGACAATAAAAAGCATGGCCAGGAAAACAGCCGTTAAGCCGAGACTTTTATAGTTTTTTAGAAAATCGAGGCCGGCTGACGATAAAAAATATTGTTGGCGTTGTTTCGAAAATCCGACAATCCAGCGATGCCAGTTAAGGTCGAGTGAGTCTGCAAACCAGGCTGCCTGCCTGAAAACATTACCCAGCATGCCATCCGATCGAATTTTAAAAACAACAGGAGCACCCTCACTGACTGCCTGCGGATCTATAGAACGTTCAATACGTTCGGGCGCAACAGCTGCGGTCGGGTCAACGCGGGTCCAACCTTTGTTTTCGAGCCAGACTTCAGTCCAGGCATGAGCATCTGACTGGCGGATGATAAGATGCTCCCCGGCAGGATTCCATTCGCCACCCTGGTAACCGGCAACAACTCTCGCAGGAATACCGGCCAGGCGCATCAGTAATACAAAACTGGTGGCGTAATGCTCACAAAAGCCCTTTCTGTGTTCAAAAAGAAACTCATCGGCCGGGTTGGTGTTCATGAGTGGCGGATTTAACGTGTAAATAAAGTTTTCCCGGTTAAAAAAACCAAGTACTGCAGTAATGAAGTCTTCAACTGAAGAAGTGTTGGATTGAAAATGCGTTACCAGTTCCTGCATCCGGGGGGTAATGCTTTCAGGCAGGTAACGTGCAGCCTGCAATTCTTCTTCGGATGAATAATCAGCTATGTATTGGGGATAAGAAATCAGGGCATAGGTGCTGCGTTGGTTGATTTTCTGTTCAGTCCTGACAGCATAATCAGCAGTGATGATGGTTTTAGCAGGGATTTGTGCAGGCAAGTCCAAAGCGAATAACCAGTGTTGCCGGCTGGCTTCTGCAGTAATCTGGTAACTGACAGGTTTGCCTATAGGTTTAAATTTAATTTCCGCAGCCGGCGGGTCGTCTTCAGCATGCCAGCTGATACCGTCGGTTTGTGTCATGACAGGACCGCGCCAGTAGCGAAAACGTGGATCAGGCAACAGGCTTGACTGATCAAATTTAACCCGAAAGGCTGTTGCTGATGACTGGCTTAAACGGCTGATCGAACCGGGTGTTATATCTCCACTGATACCGGTTGATGCTATCCCGCTTTCGGTATCAAAACCCCACAGTGGTCCACTTAAGCGCGGGAAAAATACGAACAGAATCAGCATAACGGGCAATGCCTGAACAGACAGTTTTGCAACCAGTTTCAGATAACCCGGAAACCTGGGTTTGCTAGTGGTCTGGTTTAGCCATAAAAGGAAACAAAGCAGAAAAAAGGTCAGGGAAAAAATGTAAAAAGTAAGCAGCATTTCCTGGTTATAGAGAAACTGTGTCACCAGCATGAAACCGGTTAAAAAAAGCAGCACATAGGCATCACGGTAAATTTTGATTTCGAGCACTTTCAAGCTGAGCATCGCGACCAGTAATGAAACACCAAAATCTTTCCCTATAGCACCGCTGTACTGAACAATGACAATGATCAGTCCTGCAAGTAAAAAAGAAAAAATAAGCCAGCGTGGTATCTGTTCAATTGAATAGGCGGTTGCAATCACCCTGATAAGTAATATGGCGGAAAAGAATAAACTGACAGGCAAGGTTAAATGCCAGAAATGAGGTATCACTGATAAAGCCAGTATCGTTATCAGCAAATACATCTGCAGACGTGATAATACTCGTCCGTTGTAAGCAAGAGTGCCTTTATCCATCGGGGAGATCCTTCCGGTTAAAAAGAGCCAGGGCCTTCAGGCAATCTGCTTTATGTTTATCGCCATGAGCGATCTGAATGGTCTGTCCGGGCAGTTTCAAACCGTATTCGAGGTTACTGGCATCAGCATCCAAAATGGCACGGGTCAATTTGCATAAAACTGTTTCAACAGGGGTATCGGATAATAAGTCAAAACTAAGCCATAATCTTTCACTTCGATCTCCGCCAAATTGCTTCGTCATCAGGCCTTTTTCACGAGCGAAAATTTTCCAGTCAATCTGTTTTGGTGAATCCGAGTGTCGGTAGTTTCTATGGGAGACAAAATCATCCGCACCGATACCTTTATCACCTTGAGAGCTTAATGAATAGACAGCGGTTCGTGGAACGGACCATGAGTCTGCCGGTTTTGGATAGACCAGAATTTCAACAGGTTTACTGATATAAACCCATGCCCTGAACAACCCAAGTGGATATTGAGTTGATAAAACAAAGCGGTCGATCTTTAACCAGCCTCTTTCTTCGGAAATGAGCGGTATAGAAAATAAGCAGGTTTGCCCGGCCGGTATTTCATTAATGACGTAATTCTGTTGATCTTTTACTGAAAGCTGAACAGCGCCTCGTGGTTGCTTTAAAAAATTGGTTACATGGAATTTAACTTCAAAATTTTGACTGGCAAACACGGGAGCAACCGGTTCAATCGAAAGTTGCAGATCAAGCAGGTTGCGCCAGGTATGTATTATCGTAACAACGCCAATACCACCGAGGAAAAAAGTCAGAAGGTAACCGAGGTTATTGGCGTAGTTGATAGCACCGACCAGCATGGCAATGACCAGTGCGCCGAACATTAATCCAAAGCGGGTTGGCAGAATATAGATCTGGCGAGGGCCAATATCAATTAATCCCTGTCTATCGTGTTGGGCAGAACGGATAAAGCGTTTCAGGTTCCAGGCTTTACTGATGCCGGTTGAGAAAGCTGGAATTTCAGGGAACCGGAACATGTTGCAGAATTTGAGCGCCAGCTTCCAGAGAAGAAAGGTCTTCCTGTAATACCAGTCTGTGATTGACAACAGCCGGGAGCACGGCTTGCAGGTCTTCAGGCAGAACTTCCTGCCTGGATTGCATCATGGCCCAGCTTTTTGCAGCTCCAAGCAAAGCAAGTCCGGCACGTGGAGAAAGTCCATGAATAAAAAGACCTGCCTGACGGCTGTAGGCCAGGATGGACTGGCAATATTCAATAATTGCCGGAGCAACATAAATTGAACTGGCTGCATGCTGCAATTCAATCAGCTCAGCCGGTGTAATGACAGGAGCGAGACTTTCAAGCAGGTCACGCCGGTCCCTGCCTTCCAGCAAGGCGCGTTCAGAAGCATTGTCCGGGTAGCCGATACTGATGCGCATCAAAAAGCGGTCAAGTTGTGATTCAGGTAATTGAAAAGTACCGATCTGTGTAGCCGGGTTCTGGGTGGCGATGACAAAAAAAGGTTGTGGCAAAAGATGGGTTTTACCATCAATAGTGACTTGTTTTTCTTCCATGGCTTCCAGCAAAGCACTCTGGGTTTTTGGTGTGGCACGGTTGACTTCGTCGGCTAACAACAGCTGGCAGAAAACCGGACCGGGATGAAAGTTAAAGCTTTCAGAGTTTCGTTCGTAAATTGATACGCCGAGGATATCTGCCGGTAGCAGATCGCTGGTGAACTGTATACGATGGAAATCCAGGCCGCTAAGTTTACCAATCAGATGTGCGAGGGTGGTTTTACCAACCCCGGGCAAGTCCTCGATCAATAAATGGCCACGACTTAATAAAGTACACAGGGCCAGTTTGATGATATTTTCCTTGCCAAGAATAATTTCCGAGGCCTGGTCGATAATTGAAGCAATCCGGGAAGCAGACATGATGATTAGGGTTACCGGGTCAGTTAGCAGATTAACAGCTTAGACAATTTTGTTGCGGGATAGAAGATTAGCACAATGAATAGCGGGTTTTTATTTGCAGAAATGAAATTGAAAAAAAATCCGGCAGGTCTGTGCTGTTGCTGTGCAAGCGCGTAAAATGGCCGCATGTTTAGTCCAGAAAAATATGATGTCATTATAATTGGTGGCGGCCATGCAGGAACAGAAGCTGCATTGGCAGCTGCACGCATGGGCGCAAAAACCCTGTTACTGACTCATAATATTGAAACCCTGGGCCAGATGAGTTGCAACCCAGCTATTGGTGGTATTGGTAAAGGGCACCTGGTAAAGGAAATTGATGCCCTCGGCGGTATCATGGCTAAAGCTGCTGACAGGGCCGGTATTCAGTTCAGGATTCTCAACTCCAGAAAAGGTCCGGCAGTTCGGGCAACCCGTGCCCAGGCAGATCGTGTGCTCTACCGGGCTGCGATTAGAAATGTACTTGAGGCACAGCAAAATCTGGATATTTTTCAGCAGGCAGTTGAAGACCTGATCATTGAAAATGACACCGTTAGCGGTGTTGTTACCCAGATGGGGCTCAAATTCCATGCATCTGCGGTAGTCCTGACGGTAGGTACTTTTCTTGGCGGCCGTATTCATATTGGTCTGGAAAATTATGAAGGCGGGCGTGCAGGTGATCCACCTTCAAATGCGTTATCCCGGCGATTGCGCGAGTTACCTTTCAGAGTAGACCGTCTAAAAACCGGTACGCCACCCCGCATTGACATGCGCAGCATTGATTTTGCCAGTCTGCAGGAACAGCCTGGTGATGATCCGGTACCCGTTTTTTCCTACATGGGAAACGTCGCAGACCATCCCCGTCAGATTAGTTGCTTTATTACCCGGACTAACCTGAAAACGCATGAAATTATTCAACAGGGTCTGTCGCGCTCACCGATGTATACCGGTGTGATCGAGGGCGTGGGACCACGTTACTGCCCTTCAATAGAAGACAAGATCGTGCGTTTTGCGGATAGGGACTCGCACCAGATCTTTATTGAGCCGGAAGGGCTCACTTCGAATGAAGCCTATCCCAATGGTATTTCGACTTCCCTGCCCTTTGACGTGCAATGGGAACTGGTGCGCTCAATGAAGGGATTTGAGCGGGCGCGTATAACCCGCCCCGGTTATGCCATCGAGTATGATTTTTTTGATCCACGGGATCTGCGTTACACGCTGGAAACCCGTTTTATCAATAACCTGTTTTTTGCGGGCCAGATCAACGGTACTACTGGCTATGAAGAGGCGGCCGCCCAGGGCCTGATGGCCGGTATGAATGCGGTATTAAAAACCAGGGGGGAGCCCGGCTGGTGCCCATCACGGGATGAAGCCTATATTGGCGTGATGATTGATGACCTGATTACCCAGGGCACCATGGAGCCCTATCGCATGTTTACCAGCCGCGCCGAATATCGCCTGTTATTGCGTGAGGATAACGCTGATTTACGTCTGACTGGCAAGGGACGGCAACTGGGGCTGGTCGATGATGACCGCTGGGAGTTTTTTGAAAACAAGCGGGAGTCGATCGAGCAGGAAAAACAGCGGCTGGCGAATTTATGGATCAAAACGGCCGAGCATCCGCTCGAACAACTCGAGGCACTCAGTGGCGAAAAGTTCCAACGTGATGCCAAAGCCGCCGATGTATTGGCAAGGCCGCAGGTCGGTTATGCAGACCTGATGAAATTGCAGGGAATCGGGCCTGGCCTGGACAATGAGGCGGAAGCGGAACAGGTGGAAATCCAGGCTAAATATGCCGGTTATATAGAACGCCAAAAAAATGAGATCGCCCGCCAGAAACAGAATGAGTCAATCAGGCTGCCGGACAGCATAGACTTTGATAATGTTAAAGGCCTTTCCAATGAAGTTCGGGAAAAGCTGATTAAAACCCGTCCCGAAACGATCGGTCAGGCAGCACGAATACCCGGCGTGACACCGGCAGCGGTGTCACTGCTGTTGATTCACCTGAAAAAGCGTTCAGCATAAATCTAACCAGGAGTCTTGAGCCGGTTATGGATTTGGCATCTGATTTAGACAAAGGTTTGCGGGCTTTGGGGCTGAATTGCTCCGGGCAACAGCAACAACTGTTACTGGCCTACCTGCAACTGCTTGAAAAGTGGAACCAACATTTTAATTTAACTGCGGTACGTGATATCCGGAAAATGTTGAGAGTGCATTTACTCGACAGTTTGTCGATAGCAGGCTTTGTGCACGGCCGGCGTTTACTGGATGTTGGCACAGGCGCAGGTTTGCCTGGAATTCCTTTGGCTATTTGCTTTCCAGAGATGCAAATCATTCTGCTGGACAGTAACGGTAAAAAAATCCGTTTCTGCCGGCAGGTAATCATGGAACTGGGCCTGGAAAATGTCACGGCTGTACACCAGCGCATTGAAGCTTTTCCTGCTGAGACTGAAATTGACCAGATAACCACCCGGGCATTTACCAATTTACCCAATATGCTCGGTTGGCTAGGACCCTTGATGAAACCATCTACAGAGCTACTCGCAATGAAGGGCCAGTTACCCACAGCTGAAATCAAGGACGTCAAAAAACAGGGTTTTCATATCCGCGATGAATCCCTGGGAGTGCCCGGGCTGGACGGTGAGAGACATCTGTTGATCATCAAGCGAAACTGAAATTGCCAAAAATGTGATTTTCAGCCGCAAAATGTAAAAATTACTAATTTTGAATACCACTCTTTGCCATCAGTCGTTATGATTAACGACCCTGGGTCGATTCCCGGGTCAATCCGGCTATAAATACAACGCAAATACGGATTGGATTGATCATTTAAAATCGTCAGGAACAAAAGACTCATGGGAAGCATCATTGCTGTTACGAATCAGAAGGGTGGTGTTGGTAAAACCACCACCACGGTTAACCTTGCAGCTTCGCTGGCCTATTTTAAAAACAAGGTACTGCTGGTTGACCTTGATCCACAGGGCAATGCCACCATGGGTAGTGGTGTCAATAAATATGAACTGGACCTGTCTGCCTGCGAATCCATTATGGGTGAATGCAAGGTGAGCGAAGCCGCGGTGTTTTCTGAACAGGCTGGTTATGATGTGCTGCCATCCAATAGTGACCTGACGGTGGCTGAAGTTGGCCTGATGTCAGCTGACTTGAAAGAAAAACGACTGAAGCTGGCTTTGGAGTCGGTCAGAGACAAGTATGATTATATTCTGATTGACTGCCCTCCTTCGCTGAACATGCTGACAGTCAATGCCCTGGTGGCCGCGGACGGCGTGCTGATTCCTATTCAGACAGAATATTATGCACTTGAAGGTCTCTCCGCGTTGTTACGCACGGTTGAACAAATTCAGGCACACAGTAACAGTGCGCTGGAGATCGAGGGGATTTTGCGTACCATGCATGACTTGCGCAACAATCTGGCTAACCAGGTTTCGTCACAACTGTTAAGTCATTTTGGGGAACTGGTTTTTAAAACCATTATTCCCAGAAATGTCCGCGTAGCTGAAGCACCAAGCCACGGACTGCCTATATTAAATTACGATAAATCTTCACGTGGTGCGATTGCTTATCTGGCGTTGGCAAGTGAATTAATGAGACGACACAAAAACAAACAGGCAGTTTCAGCCTGAATTTGAACGGTAAGAACGATATGGCAGTTAAAAAAAGAGGACTTGGCCGCGGACTGGATGCTTTACTCGGCGGATCTGTTAAGGAAACCAAGCCGGTCGAAGACATATCCCCTGGCGTTGAGACGCCACAGGAGGCCAGCAAGTCTTTATCTGCTCTGCCGATAGACCTGATTCAACGTGGCAAGTACCAGCCGAGGCGCAATTTTGACCAGGACAAGTTGCAGGAGCTGGCCGATTCAATTGCCGCCCAGGGTGTAATCCAGCCCATTGTAGTGCGTCCGATAGATGGCGGGCGCTATGAGATCATCGCCGGGGAACGCCGCTGGAGAGCCAGCCAGTTGGCATCGTTACAGGAAATTCCGGTCGTTATTCGTGAAGTGGATGACCAGGCCGCCATGGCAATGGCGTTAATTGAAAATATCCAGCGTGATGACCTTAATCCACTGGAAGAAGCCACTGCGCTCGACCGTCTTTTACATGAATTTGGCCTGACACATCAGCAAATTGCCCAGGCTGTTGGAAAATCAAGAACATCTGTAACCAATTTTCTGCGTTTGCTTGAGCTGAATGAAACAGTCAAAAAAATGCTGGAGTTAAGCCAGATCGACATGGGCCATGCCAAGGCATTGCTGGGCCTGAAAGATAAAGAGCAGGTCAAGGCGGCCAAGGAAGTGGTTGATGGCGGTCTGTCGGTAAGGGAAACAGAAAAACTGGTCCGGCGTATGCAGGGCCTGGCAGATAGCAGTGAAAAAACCGAAGCTAAAAAAGCAACGGTTGTGAAAATAGATCCGGATGTCATGCGCCTGCAGAATAACCTGGCAGACAAGCTGGGTGCCAAGGTACATATCAAGCAATCAACGGGTGGCAAAGGGCAATTGATTATCGGTTATAACAGTCTGGATGAACTGGACGGGATTTTAGATCATATTCAATAGTTATTTTACCTGACATAGATTGACCTTATCGTTAAGCCCTAATATACTTCGCGGGCTTTAGCATACTGCTGCAGGTAAAGGGCATGCAGGTACAGAAAACCGGTGAGGCCAAAAAGCTGCTGTTAATACAGGGCGGGCTGCTTGTACTGATACCGATAGCGTTATTGCCTTTAGGCACAACAGTTGCTATTTCGGGGTTTTTGGGGGGAGCAATTGCTTTTGTTTCCGGCCTGATCATGTTTCTTTTGGTCTTCAGGCAATACAGGGCCCAGCAGCCGGAGAAAGTTCTGGCAAAGTTCTACAGCGCAGAAATAGCCAAATTGATATTTGCCATGGCAGCTTTTGCGGCGATCGTGTTAAATGTGAAGCCTTTAAGCTTTGCAACGTTAATACTGGTTTACTTTGTAATTCAGGTTTTACCTGCTTTATTAATAAACAATGGGTGATTGAGACTAGAAATGGCCGGCGATACCTTAACATCATCAGAATATATCAAGCATCACCTAACCAACCTGACATATGGGCAATTTCCTGATGGTCACTGGGGCATGGCTCATTCCGCTGAAGAAGCCAAGGAAATGGGCTTCTGGGCAATCCATGTCGATACCATGTTCTGGTCTATTGGCCTGGGAATCGTATTTCTCCTGCTGTTTATGAAAGCAGCAAAAACCGCTACAGCTGGCGTCCCGAATGGCGTGCAAAATTTTGCTGAGTGGATTGTCGAATTTATTGATGAAAGCGTCAGGGGCTCATTCAGCTCAAAAAATGACCTGGTAGCTCCCCTTGCGTTGACAATTTTTATCTGGATTTTCCTGATGAATGCAATGGACCTGGTTCCTGTTGATCTTATACCTTATATATTAGGTGATCAGGGGCTGGGTATAGCCCACTTCATGAAGGTAGTCCCGTCAACTGATCCGAATGCAACATTCGGTATGGCTATTGGTGTCTTTTTGCTGGTGCTCTATTACAGTATTAAAATCAAAGGCATCGGTGGTTTTGTTGGCGAGCTGACGTTACAGCCTTTTTCATCAGATAATCCGCTGGTTAAAGCGATTTTCATACCCATCAACTTCCTGCTCGAATTTGTCAGCCTGATTGCCAAGCCTATCTCACTGGCCTTGCGTTTGTTCGGTAACATGTATGCGGGCGAAATGATTTTCATCCTGATTGCCATCATGTATAGCACGGGTATTGTAATGGGATTGTTTGGTGGTGTTCTGCAACTGGGTTGGGCGATTTTTCATATCCTGATTATCACCTTGCAGGCCTTTATTTTCATGACGTTGACCATTGTTTACCTGGACATGGCACATCACGAACACTGATTTTTTAACTTTAATTTTTGTAATTAAAACGGGAGACCAAAATGGAACAAGCACTGCTGTATATAGCTGGCGCGATTATGATGGGTCTGGGTGCCCTGGGCGCTGCAGTTGGTATCGGCGTATTGGGTGGCCGCTTTCTGGAAGGCGCCGCACGTCAACCAGAACTCATACCCATGCTGAGAACCCAGTTCTTCATCGTCATGGGTCTTGTTGATGCTGTACCTATGATTGCTGTAGGTCTGGCAATGTATGTACTGTTCGCAGTTGCCGGTTAACACTGGTTAATACTGACAGTAGTTTTTTGACGCTTTAAACCGAGGTTTCGGGATGAACATCAATCTGACGTTAATTGGTCAGCTGGTATCCTTCGTAGTATTTGTGTGGTTCACAATGAAATTTGTGTGGACCCCGATTATGGATGCCCTGGAACAACGTAGAAAAGAAATTGCCGATGGTCTTGCAGCTGCCGAAAGAGGCCAGCATGAGCAGGAACTGGCAAAGGAACGAGCCAAAGAGTCTTTGCATGAAGCCAAGCAACAGGCCGCTGAGATTATTAACCAGGCACACAAGCGTGCTGGAGAAATAGTTGAAGAAGCCAAAAATGATGCCAAGGCTGAAGGCGACAGAATTATTACCGCTGCACAGGCAGGAATAGAGCAGGAAGTGAACCGTTCACGTGAAGCATTACGTGAAAAGGTTGCCATTCTGGTTATTTCTGGTGCAGAAAAGATTCTGCAAAAAGAAATCAACGCTGACGTTCATAAAGACGTTGTTGAAAGTATTGCTGGCAAAATCTAGGTAGAACCAGGATCTAGTTAAGTTATGGCAACAGAAATTAGCTCAATCGCAAGACCATATGCAGAAGCCGTTTTCGCTCATGCCAGTGAAAAGGGTAACCTCGGTCTCTGGTCTGAAATGCTGGAATTCTTGGCTTTCACCGTATCTGATACGAACATGAAAGCTGTAATTGGAAACCCGGCCATCGATGAGGCGAGTCTGACGAAGGTGCTACTGGATATTGGCGGTGGTCGTCTTAACGATGAATGCCAGAATCTGGTTAAATTGCTGGTTGTCAATAAAAAGCTCCCGGCGTTACCGGAAATTGCAGCGCAATTTGAAGCGTTAAAAAATCAAAGTGAAGGTGCTATTGATGTCGTTATCACCTCGGCTTTTGAAATGAAACCTGCCCAGGAACAGATTATTACTGATGCTCTGAAGAAAAAATTCTCCAGAGAAATCAATATCAGTAATGAAACTGATGAAAGCCTGATAGGTGGAATTCGGATCAAGGCTGGCGATATGGTCATCGATGGTTCAATTAAAGGGCAGCTACATAAGCTGGCAAATGAATTAGGTATCTAAACGAGAAGCCGACATGCAACTCAATCCATCTGAAATCAGTGAACTGATCAAGAAAAAGATCGAAAACTTCGATCTCGACACAGAATCGCATACTGAAGGTACAGTCGTAAGCCTGACTGACGGTATTGCACGAATCCACGGTCTGTCTGACGTTATGTCATACGAAATGCTGGAATTTCCAGGTGGCGTTAATGGACTGGCTTTGAACCTCGAGAGAGATTCAGTAGGTGCCGTTATCCTGGGCGACTATAAAGGTATTTCTGAAGGCGATTCGGTTAGATGTACCGGTAATGTTTTACAGGTTCCAACCGGCAGAGGTCTTTTAGGCCGAGTTGTTGATGCATTGGGTAACCCATTGGATGGTAAAGGCCCTATCGAAGACGCCTTCATGTCTCCGATTGAAAAAGTAGCGCCCGGCGTTATCGAGCGTAAATCGGTTGATCAGCCTGTCCAGACCGGCTTAAAAGCAATCGATGCAATGGTACCAGTAGGCCGCGGACAGCGTGAACTGATTATCGGAGATAGACAAACCGGTAAATCAGCCATTGGTATCGATGCGATCATCAACCAGAAAGACACCGGTGTTAAATGTATTTATGTTGTTGTTGGTCAGAAAAACTCGACCATTGCGCAGGTTGTCAGAAAACTAGAAGAATATGATGCGCTTGATCATACCATTATCGTGGCTGCGCCAGCCGCTGAATCTGCTGCCATGCAGTTTATCGCGCCATACTCTGGTTGCACGATGGGTGAATATTTCCGCGATCGCGGTGAAGATGCCCTGATTATTTACGATGATCTTACCAAACAGGCCTGGGCATATCGTCAGGTATCCCTGTTGCTGAAACGTCCACCGGGTCGTGAAGCCTATCCTGGTGATGTTTTCTTCCTGCACTCCCGTTTGCTGGAACGTGCAGCTCGGGTTAATGCAGACTACGTCGAAAAATTCACCAATGGTGAAGTTAAAGGTCAGACTGGTTCATTGACAGCATTCCCTATCATTGAAACCCAGGCTGGTGACGTATCTGCATTCGTACCAACGAACGTAATTTCGATTACCGATGGCCAGATTTTCCTGGAGTCTGATCTGTTTAATGCCAACATCAGGCCTGCGATTAACGCCGGTCTTTCAGTATCCCGTGTGGGTGGTGCTGCACAAACCAAGATCATTAAGAAACTCGGTGGTGGTGTTCGTCTGGCTCTGGCCCAGTTCCGTGAACTGGCGGCTTTCTCGCAGTTTGCTTCTGATCTTGATGAAGCTACTCGCAAGCAGCTGGAACGTGGTGAACGTGTAACAGAACTAATGAAACAGGGTCAGTTCTCTCCCATGAGTGTGGCAGAAATGGCTGTTTCGTTGTTTGCGGCTAACGAAGGCTACCTGGATGACGTAGCGGCAAATAAAATAGTTGATTTTGAAGAAGCTCTGCAAGGTTACATGAAAAGCTCGAAATCAGATCTGATGGACAAAATCAACACAGAAACTGACTATAACGATGAAGTGGCTGATGCATTACATGCAGCAATCAAAGACTTCAAAGAAAACAATACCTGGTAACAGGCTGAAACAGAAATAATCTGTAGCAAGGGTTGGATTAAATGGCTGTCGGAAAAGAAATTCGCACACAGATCACCAGCGTAAAAAATACGCAAAAGATTACCAGTGCAATGGAAATGGTTGCCGCGTCAAAAATGCGCAAGGCAAAAGAGCGTATGACTTCATCGCGCCCATATGCAGAAAAGATGAAAGCTGTTATTTCCCATTTATCCCACGCTCATCCGGAATATAAACATCCATTCATGATCGAGCGTGAAGTCAAGAAGGTTGGCTTTATTATCGTATCCTCTGATAAGGGATTATGTGGTGGCCTGAACACTAACCTGTTCAGAAGACTGACCCGCAACATTGCAGAGCTGGCTAATGATGGCATTAAAGCTGAATTTTGTACGATAGGTTCCAGAGCGCTGGGGTTTTTCCGACGTATGGGTGGAACGGTAAATGCGCAGGTAACACATCTTGGTGATTCACCGCATATTGAAGAACTGATTGGTCCGGTCAAGGTCATGCTGGATAAATATGCAGAGGGTGAACTGGACCGCCTGTACATTGCGTATAACCACTTTGTCAACACGATGACGCAGGAACCGACAGTTGAGCAGCTGGTGCCTATTTATTCGGAAAAAGACTCAGAACTGCAACATCACTGGGATTATATTTACGAGCCAGATTCGAAAGAAGTACTCGATGCCCTGCTGACCCGTTATGTTGAATCACTGGCATACCAGGCAGTTGTTGAAAATGCAGCCTGTGAACAGTCAGCGCGAATGGTGGCAATGAAGGCGGCAACCGATAATGCTGGCAACCTGATTAATGATCTGCAATTGATTTATAACAAGGCGAGACAGGCGGCGATTACTCAGGAAATTTCCGAGATCGTCAGTGGTGCAGCTGCAGTTTAAGAATATTTGTTTTCAGTCTGCGATTTGATGAAGACTGGAAGTAAGAAAATTTAGTAATTGAAGGGGAACCGGAAATGAGTTCGGGTAAAGTGGTAGAAATCATTGGTGCTGTCGTAGATGTTCAGTTTGATCGCAGTAGCATGCCTAAGATTTATGAAGCACTTCGTATTGAATCGGTGGATTTGACACTTGAAGTTCAGTCGCATTTGGGTGATGGCGTGGTGAGAACCATTGCAATGGGCTCAACGGATGGTCTGAAACGTGGTGTTGAAGTAACAACAACCGGTAACCCGATTATGGTTCCGGTAGGCCAGAAAACACTGGGACGAGTAATGGACGTTCTAGGCCGGCCAATTGACAACCTGGGTCCAGTCGAAGCTGAAAAAACCATGTCAATCCACCGGGATCCTCCTCCTCTGGATGAACAGGCCAGCGAAACTGAAATTCTTGAGACAGGTATTAAAGTTATTGACCTGATCATGCCAATTGCCAAGGGTGGTAAAATCGGCCTGTTCGGCGGCGCCGGTGTTGGCAAGACCGTAACCCTGATGGAACTGATTCGTAACATTGCGGTAGAGCATTCGGGTTTCTCGGTATTTGCCGGTGTCGGTGAACGTACCCGTGAAGGTAACGATTTCTACTATGAAATGCAGGAAGGTGGCGTACTGGACAAGGTTGCCCTGGTTTATGGCCAGATGAATGAGCCTCCTGGTAACCGTCTGCGTGTTGCACTGACCGGCCTGACTATTGCAGAAAACTTCCGTGATGAAGGTCGTGATGTATTGATGTTTGTTGATAATATCTATCGTTACACATTGGCGGGTACTGAAGTGTCTGCATTGTTGGGACGTATGCCATCTGCTGTGGGTTACCAGCCTACCCTGGCGGAAGAAATGGGTGTTTTGCAGGAACGTATTACTTCAACCAAAACCGGATCAATTACCTCATTCCAGGCGGTTTATGTACCTGCTGATGACTTGACTGACCCGTCACCAGCAACAACCTTCGCTCACCTTGATGCAACGTTGGTACTGTCACGCTCAATTGCGGAACTGGGTATTTACCCTGCTGTTGATCCGCTGGATTCAACCAGTCGTATCCTGGAGCCGAACTCAGTTGGCCAGGAACACTATGAAGTAGCTCGAAGTGTTCAGGGTATTCTGCAGCGCTATAAGGAATTGAAAGATATTATTGCAATCCTGGGTATGGATGAATTGTCAGAAGATGACAAGCTGGCAGTTAACCGCGCACGTAAAATCCAGCGCTTCCTGTCACAGCCATTCTTTGTTGCTGAAGTCTTCACCGGTGCACCAGGCAAATATGTCAGTGTGAAAGACACCATCAAGGATTTCAAAGCCATTGTTGGCGGCGAATACGATCACTTGCCTGAACAGGCTTTTTACATGTGCGGCGGTATTGATGAAGTCATCGCCAATGCAGAGAAGAGTAATTAAGGGTTAAGTCGGAGATATTAATATGTCGATGACAATACATGTCGATATTGTGAGTGCTGAAGGCGAGATGTTTTCCGGCCTGGGCGAGATGGTATACGTACCAGCCGTTATGGGCGAAGTAGGTATTGCTCCTCGACATACCCCTTTTGTCTCGCAGATCAAGGCCGGTGACGTGCGTGTCACCAACGGCGATAAAGTCGAACATTTTTATGTTTCAGGCGGCATGCTGGAAGTTCAGCCACACATGGTAACCATTCTGGCCGATACTGCTGTAAGAGCGCGTGACCTGGATGAAGCGGCTGCAGAATCGGCCAAGCGCAGAGCCGAAGATGCCCTGGAAAATCAGAGGTCTGATTTCGAATATGCCAAAGCCAAGGCGGAACTGGCTGATGCTGTTGCCCAGTTAAGGACTATTAAGCGTCTCAAGAAAAAAGGTAGTTAAACTTAATTCAATATTTGGCACTGATCACTTATTATACGGCTCTTATGGAAACGTCTACTTTGTTTCCTAAGGGCCGTTTTGTTTTTAGGAAATTAGATGAAAGAAAAAATTAAACCGGGTAAATATATTTCGTTAACCTATGTCATTAATGATGAGAGCGGGACAATCGTCGAACAGAATGATATTCCCGTTGGTTATGTTTACGGTGGGGATACTGAATTGCTTGGTGGTATGGATTCAGCACTGGAAGGCAAGCAGGCTGGTGATGAAGTGACCAGTGAGATTCCGCCGGAAAATGGTTTTGGCGAGCCAGATCCTGACCTGATGTTCACCGACGATGTTGATAATGTACCTCCGCAATTCCGCCAAATTGGCGCGGAAGTACAGATGCAGAATGATAAAAATGAAACCAAGACCTTCTATGTGACCAAGATTGAAGACGGTAAATTAACTGTCGATGGTAATCACCCGCTGGCAGGTAAAACACTGACCCTGAGAGTGAAAATTCTTGATGTGCGTGATGCCACAGAAGACGACATAAGAACTTCTGGTATTCACAGCACGAATAGTCCTACACTAAATTGAGAGCCATTTACCAGAACTGGAGCTGATGCAGATGAAACTGGGTGTTGTAATTCTGGCGGCCGGTCAGGGTACTCGGATGAAGTCATCCCTGCCAAAGGTTTTACATCCGGTAGCAGCCAAACCCATGCTGCAACATGTGATTGATGCAGCCAAACAGCTCGAACCCCACAGGATAGTTGTAGTCTACGGTCATGGCGGCGAGCTGGTGAAAACAGTTATTGACGATGCCAGCCTGGTCTGGGCTGAGCAGACAGAGCAGTTGGGTACTGGCCATGCGGTTATGCAGGCTACTCCGCATCTGGGTGATGTAGATAAAGTCCTGATTCTGTATGGCGATGTACCACTGGTTAATCCTGAAACCCTGGCGAAACTGACGGCCTCAACCTCCGAACTTTCCCTGCTCACAGTTAAACTGCAAGACCCAACCGGTTATGGCCGCATTGTTCGAGATGATTACGAACAGATTGTTGCCATTGTTGAACAAAAAGATGCATCATCTGACGAACTCACAATTAATGAAATCAATACCGGAATTATGGCGATCTCCCGTCACGAGCTTTGTGGCTGGCTGGATAACCTGGGAAATGATAATGCCCAGCAAGAGTATTACCTGACGGATGTTGTCGCTTTTGCGGTCCGGGACAAAGTCACCGTGTTGGCAGTTCATCCCAACTCGGAAGCAGAAGTCAGTGGGGTCAATGACCGGGTGCAACTGGCGCGGCTGGAAAGAGAGTACCAGTTACATCAGGCAGAAATCCTGATGCGCAATGGCGTGACACTGATTGACCCGGCGCGGCTTGATATACGCGGCAATATTGAAACAGGCCAGGATACGATAATTGATGTCAATGTTATTCTGGAAGGCGATGTTGTTATCGGGAACAACGTTCAAATCGGTGCTAACACGGTGATCAAAGATACCGTGATTGCTGATAATGTCACCATTCTGGAAAACTGTGTTATCGAAAATGCCAAGATTGGCATGGCATGTAAAATTGGTCCATTTTCCAGGATTCGCCCAGGCACCAGCCTTGTCGGTGAAAATCACATCGGAAATTTTGTCGAATTGAAAAATACGCGTGTTGCGCAAGGTAGCAAGGTCAACCACCTGAGTTATGTTGGTGATAGCGAGGTCGGAGAAAAGGTCAACATTGGCGCTGGTACAATCACCTGTAACTATGACGGTGCCAACAAGCATAAAACCATTATTGGAGATAATGCCTTTATTGGTTCAAATACTGCACTGGTGGCCCCGGTTACCGTGCAAAAAGGCGCAACCATTGGTGCCGGTTCAGTGATTACCAAAGAGGCACCTGAAGATAAATTGACCCTGGCGCGCGCGCGCCAGGTAACCATGCAGAACTGGCAGCGTCCAGTGAAAAAACCCACAGGGAAAAACTAGAGAGCATCGTTATGTGTGGCATTGTCGGAGCAATTGCAAAACAGGATATCGTGCCGGTTTTACTGGATGGACTGCAGCGACTTGAATACCGGGGATATGACTCGGCTGGACTGGCGGTTTTTTCTGACCAGGGACAGCTACAACGCATTCGTTCAGTCGGTAAGGTTGATGGCCTTCAGCAACTGGCTGAAGAGGCAATGTTGCACAGTAAAATTGGCATCGCCCATACCCGCTGGGCGACGCATGGCATGCCGGTAGAACGCAATGCTCACCCACACATGAGTGGCGAACAGGTGGCGATCGTACATAATGGCATTATCGAAAATCATGCCGCGTTACGTGAATCTTTGACTGCAAGGGGTTATCAGTTCACTTCGGAAACAGACACAGAAGTCATCGTGCATTTACTGGCCAGTGAACTCGAGGTTAACAATGACCTGCTGGTAGCTATCCAAAATGCCAAAAAGCAATTGGTCGGTGCCTATGGACTTGCGGCGGTTAATATTGCTGAGCCAGGCAGACTGGTCGTAACCCGATCTGGCAGTCCGCTGGTGATCGGGCTGGGTAAAGATGGTAACTACATTGCTTCGGATGTGTTTGCCTTGTTGCCAGTCACACAGAACTTTATCTTTCTGGAAGAAGGTGATCTGGCCGATATTCGTGTTGATTCGGTTGCCATTTATGATGACGCAGGTAATCCGGTAGAGCGTGAAATCCGCAAGTCTGAAATCAAGGCTAACCAGGCAGATAAAGGACAATATGATCATTACATGCTCAAGGAGATTTACGAGCAGCCCTCGGTGATTGCGGAAACCCTGGAAGGCCGTATTCATAATGGCCGATTACTGGAAGAAAGTTTTGGCCATGTCACCTCGGAATTACTGGATAAAACCCAGAACGTACAGATTATTGCCTGTGGTACCAGCTATCATGCCGGTCTGGTAGCTCGATACTGGCTTGAAGAAGCAGGAATGCCCTGCCAGGTGGAAGTGGCCAGCGAGTTTCGTTACCGTAAAACCGTAGTGGCAGAAAACACCCTGGTTATCACCATCTCCCAGTCAGGTGAAACCGCCGATACCCTGGCGGCATTACGTAAAACACAACGCCTCGATTACCTCGGCAGCCTGTGCATCTGTAACGTGCCGGAAAGTTCCCTGGTACGTGAGTCCGATGTTGCCCTGATGACGCGTGCGGGACCGGAAATCGGCGTGGCATCCACCAAGGCATTTACTACGCAGCTGGTGGCATTACGCTTGTTGACGATTGCATTGTCACGACGCAAGGGATTGACCGCAGTAAAAGAAAAGCAGCTCATCGATGAGTTGGAAGCCCTGCCCCGCCAGGTCGAAGTGGTGCTCGAGTTGTCTGATGCCATCAAGGAGATGGCGCAACATTTTTCCGACAAGCACAATGCTTTATTTTTGGGACGCGGACCTTTTTACCCGGTGGCAATGGAAGGTGCCTTGAAGTTAAAAGAGATTTCCTACATTCATGCCGAGGCTTACCCGGCAGGTGAACTCAAGCATGGTCCACTGGCTCTGGTGGATGAGAAGATACCGGTTGTCTGTGCCTTGCCGAATGATCCATTACTGGAAAAAGTCCTGTCCAACCTGCAGGAGGTCCGTGCCCGTGGTGGTCAGCTGTTTCTTTTCAGTGACCAGAATGTCCGCATTGACCTGGATCATTACGAGAACCTGACTTTGTCGGATATTTATCCATCAACAGCGCCGATTGTTTACAGTATACCGCTACAGTTATTGTCATATCATGTGGCGGTGTTGAAAGGCACCAATGTGGATCAGCCCCGCAATCTCGCTAAATCGGTAACCGTCGAATAAAAATTTTTTTACCACAAAGATTTTTACCTAGCTGTTCAGGTTGCACCTGTCTGGAATAGTTTTACTGTAAATGGCGGCCAGCAGTGCTGTATTACGGTTGCATTGCTTGCGTCTTAAGCAATGTAAATGATAGATAGAACGCAATCGCAATCATTGACTGATCTAATAGTTATAAATGTAAGAATATGCTAATATAACGAAAATTTTAGGCCAGTAATGTTAAAAGTCTTTTATTATCAATGGCTTATAGGTGTATCTTTTTATTTTGGCCTGACAAAATTCACTGAAGCTATCGATATGTAAGCGCTTCGTTATTTTAAGAATCTATTAAAAGATGATTAAAAGATGCCGGGTTGTTAAATATGAATAATTTCCTTGTTACGTTATTCCCTTTTATTCGCTGGTTTCCGTTTACAGGCGATAAAATTCGTGCCGATTTAATTGCAGGTATCACCGTGGCTTTGATACTGGTGCCACAAAGTATGGCGTATGCGCAATTGGCCGGACTGCCTGTAGTATATGGCCTGTACGCATCGTTCGTTCCCGTGATTATTGCATCGCTGTGGGGTTCCTCCAGCCAGTTACATACTGGCCCCGTCGCGATGCTGTCGTTGATGTCGGCCGCCGCTTTAATACCCTTTGCAACACCTGGCAGTGCCACCTTTATCGAACTTTCCATCATGCTGGCATTGATGGTGGGGGTGCTGCGTCTCATATTGGGCATATTCCGGCTTGGTGCGATCGTCAATTTATTATCCAGCCCGGTAATTGTCGGTTTTACCAACGCGGCGGCTTTGATTATCGGCTTATCGCAGTTAAGTAAAATTATTGGCGTACCTTTTCCGCGTACCGATAACTACCTTGCCGATTTATGGCGGGTACTTACGCAGATACCCGATATGCATGTATTGACCCTGGCATTTGCACTCGCTGCCTGGTTGATTATTTCCGGTTTACGACGTTATAAACCAACTTTACCGGGTGTTTTAATCGTTGTCGTTTTGACTACGCTGGTAAGTGCCCTTATCGGTTTTGAAAACAAAGTATCCGTCACGCCCGACCAATTTAATGAAAGCCATACGGCCGAACTATTGCAGACTTACGCGACAACTGAAAGTCGTATTGGAGAGCTAATTACCGAAGTTGCAGAATTACGCCGACAGGCCAAAGCATTCAAAGCAAAGGATGATATTAAAAACTCTGCCAATTTATCAGCCAAAGCTGCAGTGCTGGATCATGAATTGTCGGTACTCAAATCAGAAAATACCACGCGTTTGATCAACATCCATGGCATTGTGTTTACTTCTGCACGTGATGCCAATGATAATTTATACGTCTTAAGTACTGACTATATCCCTGAGGGTTACACAGTAGAAGATAAGGTATGGCGTTTTTCCAAGGTCGAGGAAGGCAACATAATTCTCTCTGCAGGTGGTGCTGTTGTGGGTGTTGTGCCCGAGGGGCTGCCCAGTTTGGCAGTGCCGACAGTTGAGTGGAATCTGGTATTTGCCTTATTGCCAGCGGCACTGGTTATGGCCTTGATCGGATTCATGGAAGCGACGTCAATCTCAAAAGCGATTGCCAGTTCTACCGGAGAGCGGATTGATGCGAGTAAAGAACTGGTTGGTCAGGGTTTAGCTAATATAGCCGGTAGTTTCTTTGGTTCATTCACTGTGAGTGGTTCGTTTTCGCGGTCCGCTGTTGCTGCTCGAACCGGTGCCAAAACCGGCTTGTTTGCCATTATCTCGGCAGCATCGGTGGTTCTTGTGCTGCTGTTTTTCACGCCATACCTGTACCACTTGCCACAGGCTGTGCTGGCGGTAATCGTTATGCTGGCAGTATTCAGTTTGATCCGGATTAAGCCTTTGATGCAAGCCTGGAAAGTGGATCGTTTTGGGGCCATTATTGGCATTATCACCTTCTTCGCCACATTGATCATGGCGCCATCAATTGCCAATGGCATCCTGCTGGGTGTGGTGCTTACCGTGATTCATTTTCTGATTAAAACCATGCAGCCACGTGCTGAAATTGTCAGTCGCAAACCGGACGGTACTCTCGGTGGTATCAAGGCACATGACCTCAAGCCTATCAGTGAGAGTTTTGTACCGGTTCGTTTCGATGGTGCCCTGACCTTTACCAATGTGGCTTATTTTGAAGATATTATTCTTGAAGCGCAGCGAGAATTTCCGCATGCGAAGGCCATTGTGATAATTGCCAGCGGCATTAATGAAATGGATGCGTCAGGAGAAGAAAAAATTCGCGAAGTAAACAGCCGTTTGGAAGAACTCGGTGTCAAATTGATGTTTAGCGGCCTCAAGTACCAGGTCATCAAGTTATTTATTTTAAGTGGCCTGGTCAATGAGCTTGGTAAAGATCGATTCTTCTCAAGTAAAGAAGCAGCATTAAAAACGTTATCAGAAGAATACGGTTCGACTGATAAATCAAATGAGAATAATTCATTAGATGCTGAGCGGGTATAGCGCAAACCATTGCATCTGCAGACAATATGCGCCAAGTAAAATAATTTACTGACTCTAGCCTGGCTATGGGTGTGAAAATTTCTATCCGGATGGCGATGGAAATAAGTTAAACTGTTGGCCATTATGGATCCTGAGTTACTGCTTGATGGTTTAAATGATGCGCAACGCGAGGCTGTTGTTGCGCCGCCCTCTTCTACCCTGGTACTGGCTGGTGCCGGCTCCGGCAAGACGCGTGTACTGGTGCATCGGATTGCCTGGTTGATCAAGGTTGTCGGAGCTTCGCCCTGGAGCATTCTAGCCGTCACTTTTACCAACAAAGCTGCCAAGGAAATGCAGCAACGTATAGAAGACTTGCTGGAACAACCAGCGGGAGGCATGTGGGTCGGCACTTTCCATGGCCTGGCACATCGGCTATTGCGCGCACACTGGCAGGAAGCCAGGTTACCAAAAAACTTTCAGATTCTTAACTCTGATGATCAGCAGCGCTTAGTCAAAAGAATCATACGTGAGCTTAACCTTGATGACGCCAAGTGGCCTCCCCGCCAGGCGCAATGGTTCATCAATAACCAGAAAGATGAAGGCCGGCGTCCACAGCACCTGGACGATGAAGGTGATCCTTATCGTCGCCAGATGATCAAGATCTACCAGGCTTACCAGGAAGCCTGTGAAAGAAGCGGCAGTGTCGACTTCGCTGAACTACTGCTACGCGCACATGAACTGTGGCGCGATAACCCGGATGTCCTGCAGCATTATCGCCAACGTTTTGAGCATATCCTGGTGGACGAGTTTCAGGATACCAACACGATTCAATATGCCTGGTTAAGATTGCTGGCAGCTGACAATGACAAGTTATTTGTCGTCGGAGATGATGACCAGTCTATCTATGGCTGGCGCGGAGCGCGTGTTGAAAATATTCGAGACTTTGAAAAACAGTACCCGAATGCCACCGCTGTCAGGCTGGAACAGAATTACCGCTCCACAGGCAATATTCTCAAGGGAGCCAACGCGGTTATTGCAAACAATGCTTCCCGGCTGGGCAAGGAGTTATGGACGGATGTTGGTGAGGGTGAACCGATTCGTGTCTATGCAGCTTTCAATGAAGTGGATGAAGCACGTTTTGTGATCGGACGTGTTAAACAGTTTATTGATGAAGGCCATGCCCGCAGTGATATTGCCATTTTATACCGGACTACGGCGCAGTCCCGCTTGTTTGAAGAATCCCTCCTGCAGTCAGCTATTCCATACCGGGTGTATGGTGGCTTGCGCTTCTTCGAACGGGCGGAAGTGCGTGATGCGCTGGCTTATCTAAGGATTGTGTCGCATCTACATGATGATGCGGCTTTTGAGCGCGCAGTCAACCAGCCTCCCCGTGGCATTGGTCCGCGCACGCTCGATGCAGTGCGCATGCATGCACGCGACTTTTCCTGTTCCTTGTGGCAGGCCACCCAGGATTTACTGAAAGGTAATGCCATGCCTGCCAGGGCGGCGAATGCATTGCGGGCTTTTATCGAGTTGATCGAAAAATTGCAGCAGGAAACCGGCGAGCTGGATTTATATGACCAGAGTTCACTGGTCATCGAGGCCAGTGGGCTCGCGGAACACTTCCAGCGCTCCAAGGATGGCAAGGGCCAGGACAGAATTGAAAACCTGCAGGAACTGGTTAACGCAACACGGCAGTTTGCCTATGAAGATCAGTCTGAGGAACAAAATGAGGAAGAATTATCGCTGCTCGATGCATTCCTCGCACATGCAGCCCTGGAGGCTGGCGAACAACAGGCAGGCGAATATGAGGACTGTGTGCAGCTGATGACATTGCACTCGGCCAAAGGCCTGGAGTTTCCCCTGGTGTTTATTGGTGGTGTTGAAGAAGGCCTGTTTCCGCATAGCATGTCAGCAGAAGATCCCGAGAGGCTGGAAGAAGAGCGTCGGCTTTGTTATGTCGGTATGACACGGGCGATGCAGCAACTGTACTTAAGCTATGCAGAAACCCGGCGTTTACACGGCTCGGAAACCTATCCCCTGCCGTCACGTTTTCTGCGTGAAATACCGGCTGAAGTAACCGAGGAAGTCAGGGCACGGCCGGCAGTTTCACGTCCCTACTCTACGCCTTCAGGTTCATTGCATGATGCTGAAAGTTCGGCTGGTTTCAGGCTGGGTCAACGCGTCTCACATCAAAAGTTTGGTTCCGGTACCATTTTAAATGCCGAAGGCCAGGGTGCCGCCGCCCGGGTACAGGTCAACTTTGAAACCGCTGGAACCAAGTGGCTGGTTGTTTCATACGCCAATCTCCAGCCACTTTAAGCGAAGGTTAATTCCCCTCCCTTGTCTTTCGGTGTTTTTTCGCGAAGATGCTCTACGCTTACTTAATAATGCCCGCCTTTGTCGGGAGAAAGGCTTTCTGACTGAAAAAAATAACAAGAGGACGGCAATATGCCTGGTGCATCTTTAGCAAGTGGTTTGAATTTTCGTCAAAGTGTCGATCATATGGTCGACCGGGCCATAGAAGTCATGGATCTGGACCGTAACGTTGCTGCAGCAATCAAGCCCTGCACATCCGTGTTACAGGTTACCTTCCCGGTAAACCTGCAAGGCAAAGTTGAGATTTTTACCGGTTGGCGGGCCGTTCACAGTATTCACCGCCAACCTTCCAAAGGCGGTATCCGTTACGCGCTGAGCGTTGACCAGAATGAAGTTGAAGCACTGGCAGCATTGATGACCTACAAATGCGCCATCGTTGATGTGCCGTTCGGTGGATCCAAGGGCGGACTGTACATCGATCCAACAAAGTATTCACGCGATGACATGGAAATCATTACGCGCCGCTTTGCCCGAGAATTGGCCAGCAAGGGCTTTCTCAGCCCGGCTGAAAATGTACCTGCCCCTGATGTCGGCACAGGTCAACGGGAAATGGCCTGGATTGCAGACACCTACAAGCACCTGTTTCCAGAAGATATTAATCATATTGCCTGTGTAACCGGTAAGCCGGTTGAGCATGGAGGCATACGGGGTCGTACCGAGGCAACCGGGCGTGGCGTGCAATATGCGTTGCAGGAGTTTTTCCGGCATCCTGGTGAAGTGATGCAGACCGGCATGGAGGGTACGCTGGCAGGTAAAAAAATCGTGGTGCAGGGCTTGGGCAATGTCGGTTTTTTTGCAGCTAAATACCTGTCAGAAGAAGATGATGCAAAGATCATTGCTGTTATCGAACATGATGGCGTGGTAATTAATGAGAACGGCCTGGATATACAGGCGCTTTTTTATTACAAAATTGATAACGGTGGTGTGCGTGGATATGCCGGGGGCGACTATTTTGAAGATGGCGCCAAAGCGCTGGAGATGGAATGTGACATATTGATACCGGCCGCCCTCGAAGGCGTCATTCATGCTGAAAATGCAGACAGTATCAAGGCAAAACTGATTGCCGAAGCGGCCAATGGGCCGGTGACTTTCGAAGCGGACCGAATCCTGCAAAAGAAAGGTGTCACGATATTGCCTGATGCTTACATGAACGCCGGAGGCGTGATTGTTTCTTACTTCGAGTGGATCAGAAACCTTTCTCATATCCGCTTTGGACGGATTGAAAGACGTTTTGACGAAACCCGGGGACGCCATATCGTGCAGGCGCTTGAAAGCCTTGGGGGTACGGTACCGGACTATTTACGCAATGAATTGATACGCGGCGCAGATGAGTTTGACCTGGTCCGGTCGGGCCTGGATGACAGTATGCGTCTCGCGTTGCAGGAAATTATCGAGACGCGTGCCCAAAATGACAAAATTGAGGACTACCGCACTGCTGCCTATGTTATTTCCCTGACCAAGCTGGCGCGTTCATACCTGGATATTGGGGTTTACTAGTCTTGTGAAATTATCACGACTTAAATATTGATCAGTTGGCATGCAACACAAGTTAGAGAAAATCCTGTGATAAACTTTTTATCGTTTAGCCAATATCAAAAAGAGGAATAACATGAAACGCAGAGACTTTCTGAAATCCGCCGGTATCAGTTCGGCTGCAGTTGGCACCGGTCTGGCTGTAAGCCCGGCTATCCATGCAACAACAAAATATAAATGGAAGATGGTAACCACCTGGCCAAAGAATTTCCCTGGCCTGGGAACGGTTGCCAACAAGCTGGCCAGGTTAATCGGTGAAATGTCCGGTGGCAGAATCACGGTGAAAGTCTATGGCGCAAAAGAGCTGGTGCCGGCATTTGAGGTATTTGACGCTGTGTCACGCGGTACTGCCGAAATGGGCCATGGCTCGGCCTATTACTGGAAAGGTAAAAAAGCCCTGTTCCAGTTTTTTTCAACCGTGCCATTTGGTTTGACGGCACAGGAAATGAACGCCTGGATGTATTACGGCGGTGGTTTGGAATTATGGACCAAGCACTATGCCCCTTTTGGCCTGATTCCCGCGCCGGGTGGCAACACCGGCGTACAGATGGGCGGCTGGTTTAATAAGAAAATCGATTCGCTGGCAGATTTGCAGGGCCTGAAAATGCGCATACCGGGCCTGGGCGGAGAAGTGCTCAAGCGTCTTGGTGGTACCCCGGTCAACCTGCCTGGTGGTGAACTCTATACTGCCCTGACATCCGGTACGATTGATGCGACTGAGTGGGTGGGGCCCTACAATGACCTGGCATTTGGCCTTTACAAGGCAGCCAAGTATTACTACTACCCCGGCTTCCATGAGCCTGGCACCATTCTGGAGGCAATGATTAACAAGAAGGCTTTTGAAGAATTGCCAAAAGATCTTCAGTCGATTGTAATGAATGCCTGTAAAGTGGCCAACCAGGACCTGCTTTCCGAGTATACAGCTCGCAACCCGGCTGCTTTGGATCAACTGGTTAACAAGCATAATGTGCAGATTTTCGAGTACCCGAAAGATGTTTTGCAGCAGCTTAAAAAAGTGTCTGCAGAAGTGGTACGTGAGTTGGCAGAAACCGATGCTGATTCCAAAGAAATCTATGATTCCTACAGCAAGTTCCTGGCAGGATCCCGCAAGTGGTCCGGCATCTCGGAGCTGGCATATCTCAAGGCGAGGGATGAGGTCTAAATTAGCACTAGTTAAAGACTCTCACTAAATAAGCGTCTGCGAACAGGGATGTTGGCAGCGAGCCCTAAGATGAATTCCTACTCACTTTATATCCACATTCCGTGGTGTATCGAAAAGTGTCCCTATTGCGACTTTAATTCCCATGCGATCAGGCAGGCGGTTGACGAAACGGCCTATTTAAAGGCATTGCTTAATGATTTCAACCAGGAGCTTAACGATATAAGTGGGCGCTTACTTACGAGTATCTTCATTGGTGGAGGGACTCCCAGCACATTATCTCCAGATTTTTATGTGAAATTACTGGCGCAGCTTCAGCAGCTCACCGGCTTTGATGAAAAGATAGAAATCACCCTGGAAGCCAACCCGGGGACCGCTGATGCATCCTATTTTCGGGGTTACCTTGAAGCTGGTATTAACCGGCTGTCGATGGGTTTTCAAAGTCTGCAGAATGAAAAACTGCAACAGTTGGGGCGTATCCACGATGCTGCCCAGGCTATTAAGGCTTTTGAAATTGCACGAGCTGCCGGTTTTGACAATATCAATATCGACCTGATGTTTGCCTTGCCTGGCCAGTCAGTTGAACAGGCTTTAAGCGACTTGCATCAGGCTACAAAACTGCAGCCGGAACACCTCTCCTGGTATCAGCTGACGTTGGAGCCAAACACGGCTTTTTTCGCAAATCCTCCAGCCGGAATACCGGATGAAGACCTGTCCTGGGCAATCCAGACAGCCGGGCAGGAGTGGCTGAAAAAACAGGGTTACTGGCAGTACGAAATTTCAGCTTATTGCCGGGATGAAAGGCAGTGCCGACATAATCTTAATTACTGGAGATTTGGCGACTATGTCGGGATTGGGGCAGGGGCCCACGGCAAACTGACACTGGCAGACGGTTCAGTGGTAAGAAGGAGCAAAAGACGCCATCCAGCTGAATACTTGCAGGGACAATACCTGTCGCAGGAAAACCTGTTATCAGGGCAGGACCTTACCCTGGAATTTATGATGAACCGGTTGAGATTGCGGGAGGGCTTCACTATGCAGAAGCTGTACGATCAGACGGGCTTGTCGGCTGCAACAACCGGACAGCTGGCCGATAAATTACAGCAGGCACAATCGAAAAAGCTGCTGGAATATAACCAGGGCAGTTACTTTGTCACGGAATTGGGGCATCGCTTTCTGAATGATCTGATCAGTATTTTTCTGTAATTTTGATACTTTAAAGTCGTACGATATTCAGAATCTCCATGTTAGAGTATTACCAGATACTTATTATGGACTATCAGTATGGCAGCTTCAGCATTCTCCGTACTGGATAATTTTGAAAAATTATCCAAACTTGCCCGCAATGATCCCCTGGCATTTGAACAACTCAGGAAACAACTGATCGAGCAGTTGATTGAGGATGCCCCGCAGGCACGTCAAATAAACATGAGAAGGTTCCAGTGGCGCATAGAGCAGGAAATCCGTCATCACAGCAACAGCCTTGGTCGCTGCATGAAGCTGTCATCAATGATGATGGAAAGACTGGATTTTCTTCGTTTGCAGATAGATAAATTAACCGGTAAATCAATAATTGAGGGTTCAAATTTATCCAGAAACAGTGAAAACAAGGTCATCCCGTTGAAATTTGTCGATGCCCGGTAAAAATTCTACTTGAATACAAACTGGAATTTGACTAATATGCGCGTCCTTTGGCGAATCTGTTTCGAAATAACAGTCGCTGCACCGGAATTCAGTAATTTTAAAGAGCAAGATGATGAAAGCGGATACACATCCAGAATATAACGAAATTAAAGTAGTGTGCAGTTGTGGCAACGAATTCACTACGGGTTCTACATTAGGCAAGGAACTGCACGTCGAAGTTTGTTCAGCATGTCATCCTTTCTATACTGGTCAGCAGAAAATTGTTGACAGTGGTGGTCGTGTAGACAAGTTCCGCAAACGCTACTCCCGTTAACAGCGTTTTATGCGATCAGAAAAAGGCACCTTTTCAGGTGCCTTTTTTATTGGCTGATCGGTTACCCTTGAATCCAAATTTACGCTAGCCAAAAGCCAGTGCAATCTTTAATCTTCAGTTCAAGAAACCGGATATATCTTTAGGGGTCATGTTAAATGTCAGAAAATAAAAGCTCTCATCATCTGGACGAGGCTATTAACCAGGCAGCATTGAAATATCATGCTGAACCTGTGCCTGGAAAAATCAGTGTTGAATTAACCAAATCCACCCAGACTCAAAATGACCTGGCTCTGGCTTATACGCCAGGTGTTGCAGAACCTGTGCGTAAAATTGCGGAAAATCCTGAAGATGCTTACCGCTATACGGGTAAGGGGAACCTGGTTGCCGTGGTAACCGATGGAACTGCTGTTCTGGGCCTTGGCAATGTTGGGTCGCTTGCGGGAAAACCTGTGATGGAAGGCAAGGCGGTATTGTTTAAGCATTTTGCCGGTATTGATGTGTTTGATATTGAAGTGGATACTGACAAACCGCAGGAATTTATCGACACAGTCATTCGTATTGCTCCCACTTTTGGCGGTATCAATCTCGAGGATATCGCAGCGCCTCATTGTTTCGAAATTGAACAGGCATTGATTGAACAGCTGGATATTCCGGTTTTCCACGATGATCAGCATGGTACAGCCATTATTATTGCAGCCGGACTGCTGAATGCGCTCGAACTGCAGGGTAAAAAGCTGGATGAAGCCACAATTGTCGTATTGGGTGCTGGAGCAGCCGGAATTGCCGCAGTTCGACTGTTAATGATTATGGGGGCACACCGCGACCACATTTATGTTTTGGACCGCAATGGCGTCATCCATACGGGTAGAAAGGACCTGAATCCCTATAAATTTGGCGTGGCAGCTGATACTGACAAGCGCACCCTGGATGACGCTATGCAAGGTGCTGATATTTTTATCGGTGTTTCAGGCCCTGACCTCGTTTCTGATGCACAACTGGCTTCAATGGCGCCCAAGCCCATCGTGTTTGCCTTGTCCAACCCGGTGCCGGAAATTCGACCTGACCGTGCTTTCAGTGTCAGGGATGACCTGATTATGGCGACAGGTCGTTCGGATTATCCCAACCAGGTTAACAACGTATTGGGATTTCCCTTTATTTTCCGAGGCGCTTTGGATGTCAGGGCTTCCTGCATTAACGAAGATATGCAGATTGCTGCCGTACATGCTTTAAAGGATCTGACCCATGCAACTGTACCTGCGTCAGTACTGGGGGCGTATGACTTGGATAGCCTTGTGTTTGGACCGGAATATATTTTGCCCAAGCCGCTGGATTCCCGATTAAGGGACGTTGTTTCCCAGGCGGTTGCCAGGGCAGCGATAGATTCAGGTGTCGCCCGGGCGTCCTGGCCTGAGCATTATCCGGTTCAAGATTGACATCGTTCGTTTCAATTTTTCATTGCCAGCTCTGATCGGCAAACAATCGTCTATTATCTATTGTTGCACGGTGGCAGAAAAACAGAGGTAACAATGAATAAAATTGCGATTGTCGGGGCTGGGCGTGTTGGTGAAACAGCGGCGCAGATGTTGGCTGAGAAAGAAACCTGTAGAGAAATTGCTTTACTGGATGTTCGTGAAGATGCGGCCAGGGGCGCGGCTCTAGATATCTGCCAGACGTCACCATTTTTTGATTTTGATACCAGGGTGTATGGCAGCGAAAATCCGGTTGTTATTGCAGATGCCGACCTGGTGGTTGTAACTGCGGGATTGCCAAGAAAACCGGGTATGTCACGTTCTGATGTGCTGGAAGCCAATGTCCGTATTCTTGATGGTATTCTGGATCAGGTGCTTGAGTTTGCGCCTGACAGTACCCTATTAATTGTATCTAATCCGGTTGACGTATTAACCTATTATGCCTGGAAAAAAACCGGCTGGGACCGTTCACGGGTATTCGGCCAGGCCGGGGTGCTTGATGCTTCGCGTATGGCGAATTTCATTGCTCAGGAAACCGGTTTTTCTTCCATGGACATTACAACTTTGGTGTTGGGTGGACATGGCGATACAATGGTACCCTTACCACGTTACTGCACAGTCAACGGAATTCCTGTCGGTCAGTTTATCGATCAGGAAAAACTGGATGAAATCATAGCCCGTACCCGTGATGGCGGCGCTGAAATTCTTGCGCTGAGAAAAACTTCGAGTGCTTATGATGCACCAGGGGCTGCCGTGGTGGCCATGGCTGATGCGATCAGCCACAACAGAAAACGAATCTTGCCATGTGTGGCAATACTGGAAGGTGAATTCCAGGAGTCGGATATTGCCATGGGCGTACCCTGTATACTGGGCGATGGTGGATTGGAAAAGGTGGTCGAGTTACAGCTGAATGAGGATGAAATGGCCCTGTTCAGGCAATCTGTATCCTACATACGTGGTGATCTGGAACGGCTGGCGAGTCTGTAAGGTTTTTGGGAGACCGTATGAGTAAAAAAATCAATTTAACGGGTGATATAGGTGCAGTGGATCTTGAATTAAGACGTGGCACAGAAGGCCCGCCTGCCATTGATATCAGCACACTGTATAGTGAAATGGGTGTTTTTACCTATGACCCGGGATTTCTCAGTACGGCCAGCTGTCACAGCAGTATTACCTATATTGACGGTGATGAAGGTATTTTAAGGTACCGGGGTTACCCGATTGAGCAACTGGCCGAGAAAAGTGATTTTCTGGAAGTGGCTTACCTGTTGCTTAACGGTGAATTACCAACTGCTGATAAGTATCGTCAATTCAACAATATGATTACCCATCATACGATGTTGAACGAGGCGCTGTTGGCTTTCTTCAACGGTTTCCATTATGACGCTCATCCGATGGCGATGATGGTTGGTGTTACAGGTTCCCTTTCTGCCTTCTATCATGATTCCCTTGATATCCAGGATGAACGTCACCGCGAGATCAGCGCACACCGCATGATTGCCAAAATGCCAACTATTGCCGCGGCCTGTTACAAGCATAATGTCGGTGAGCCGATCATGTATCCGCGCAATGACCTGAGTTACGTTGGGAATTTTCTACGGATGATGTTTGCCAATCCCTGTGAGGAATACCGCTTAAGTCCGATTGCTGAAAAAGCCATGAATCTGTTGTTCATTTTGCATGCCGATCATGAGCAGAATGCTTCGACCTCCACGGTGCGCCTGGCTGGTTCTTCCGGCGCCAACCCGTTTGCCTGTATTGCTGCGGGTATTGCCTCTTTGTGGGGGCCGGCTCATGGTGGTGCCAACGAAGCGGTACTGGATATGCTCGAAGAGATTGGGGATATGTCCAATATTGATAAATACATCGCCAAGGCAAAAGATAAAGAGGACCCATTCCGTTTGATGGGCTTTGGTCACCGTGTTTATAAAAATTATGATCCGAGAGCCAAGATAATACGTTCTGTCTGTCACGAGGTGCTTGCCGAGGTAAATACCCAGGATCCGTTTTTTGAGATGGCATTACGCCTTGAAGAAATTGCGCTTGAAGATGAATACTTTGTCGAGCGTAAGCTTTATCCCAATGTGGATTTCTATTCGGGCATCATTTACCGGGCACTGGGTATTCCACGTAACATGTTCACTGTGATGTTTGCCATTGCCAGGACAACCGGATGGGTTGCCCACTGGATGGAAATGATTGCCGACCCGAAACAGCGTATTGGGCGTCCGCGCCAGATTTACATGGGTGAACCCAAGCGGGATTATGTTTCCATAGACCAGCGCTGAACGAGTCGCTTAAAACAGCTCTTCAGCTTCTGTTGTTGGCGTGACTTCTGCCGGATCCCCTGATTCTTCCGGATTAACCAGCGGCTCGGTACTGAAAGCTCTTTCGGTAGGCGCGTGGCCAGCTCTGAAGACTTCAAAAATGGCATCTTTCTGATCAATCGAAGCCAGCTTGCCGGTTTTGGGATCGATACGGATAGTCAGCATGCCATCTGGCATAGCCGGTGATTTGTCCCTGGGGTATTTTTGCAGGGCAGCACGCATGAAGTGAATCCAGGCAGGCAGGGCCGCTTTTCCGCCGACTTCGCCACGCCCCAGCTTTTTATTGTTATCAAAGCCAACCCATGCCGTGGTTACGATTGACTGGTTATATCCATTAAACCAGGCGTCGCGCTGATCGTTGGTTGTCCCGGTTTTGCCGGCAAGGTCTTTACGATTCAACACTCTTGCCTTTGTTGCTGTTCCACGGGTAATCACATCCTGCATCATGGAATACATGATGTATCGGTTTTCCTTGCTGATGGCCCTGGGTGCATATTCTGTTAACGGCTCAGACTCGCCGGCTACCGGCTCTGCTACAGGGATAGTTGCTTCAATGATGTTTTTCGATAGTGTTTCACAGCCATCACAGGCAATTCTGGGAGATGCCTGAAAAATTATTTCTTCACCGTTCTTTTCGATCCGGGAAATGAGGTAAGGGTCTATCAGGAAACCGCCATTTGCCAGAACGCTGTAGCCGCGAGCCATTTGCATGGGTGTGACATTGGCGCTTCCCAGGGCCAGTGACAGGTTGTGCGGTAGCTCGTCTTTGGAAAATCCAAATTTCTCGATATGTTCCAGTGCCTTATTGACACCCATGCTGCGTAACAGGCGTATTGATACCAGGTTACGGGACTTGGTCAATGCATAACGCAGACGAGTCGGGCCAAAAAACTTGCCGCTGTAGTTTTCCGGACGCCATGCTGTTTCCAGGCCGGAGTCTTCAAAAACTACCGGTGCATCATTGATCAGGCTTGCCGCGGTAAAGCCATTTTCCAGGGCGGCAGAATAGATAAATGCCTTGAAACCGGAACCGGGTTGACGTTTGGCCTGAATAGCGCGATTGAATTTGTTCTGGTAAAAATCATAGCCGCCAACGAGACTGTTGATCGCACCATCATGAGGATCAATGGATACCAGGGCACCGTTGACGGCAGGTATTTGTGCCAGGCGCCAGTACTTTTTCAGATTGCCGACATCGTCTTTTTCTTTTTCGGATGTTTCTTCGAGCACGTAAATCAATGCAGCCGGTACCAGGATATCAGCGGCTTTTTTGGGTTTGGCCTTGCGTTTATCTTCATCAATATAGGTGCGAGCCCATTGCAGTCCCTGCCACGGGATGGTGATTGTTTGTGCGTCTCCCAGGTACACATCAATTTCCTGTTCACGCAGCTGGCTAACAATGCCGGGAAGCAGTGTTGCTACCGTAGCCGTTTCATCGATGATTTCATCCATTTTGTCATTGTCAGCAAGGATCGATGTATCGAGAACAGAGACCGGTCCGCGATAGCCATGGCGCTTGTCATAGGCATTGCATACCAGTTGTACGGCTTCGACGGCTTTTTGCTGCATTGTCGAATCGATGCTGGTGTATACCGAATAGCCACTGGTATAACTTTCAGCGCCATACAGCTCATAAACCTCATTACGGGCCATTTCTGCAATATAAGGTGCCTCCAGTTCAATATTGGCTGTATGGCGTTCAGCGCTTACCGGCGCCTGGCGGGCGGCTTCTGCCTCTTCTGCGCCGATAAATCCAAGCTGCTGCATACGGTCCAGGACATAGTTTCTTCGAATAATGGCGCGATCAGGGTTGGTAATCGGGTTGTAGCTGGATGGCGCCTTAGGCAGGCCGGCTATCATGGCAATTTGCGGTAATGTGAGTTCATCGACAGGTTTGCCATAGTAAACCTGGGCTGCAGCGCCCACGCCATAGGCCCTGTGCCCAAGGAAGATCTTGTTCAGGTAGAGGGTGAGGACATCATTTTTGCTGAGTTCCTCGTCTATTTTTAATGCCAGGAAAATTTCATTGAGCTTGCGCAGGTAGGTTTTTTTCTTGGAAAGAAAGAAATTACGGGCAACCTGCATGGTGATGGTACTTCCGCCCTGCTTTTTCTGACCGGTTAGAGCCAGTTGAACTGCAGCGCGTATCAGTCCCTGGTAATCAACACCGGGGTGTTCGTAAAAACGGTCATCTTCGGCGGCTAAAAAAGCATTAACCATTTGCGGCGGGAGCTGTTCAAACTTTAGCGGAATTCGCCTTTTTTCTCCGTATTCTGAGATCAAGAGCCCATCTTTTGAATAAATTCTCAGTGGAACTTGAAGTTGCACATCTTTCAGACTATCAATAGAGGGCAGATTAGGCTTCAGGTAATAATAAACACCGATAGCAGCAGTGGCACCTAAAATGGCGCCGAAAATACCGAGAATGAGAAAAAATTTGGTTATTGATACCAGCCGTTTCATAAAAAATTTAGATTTTGTGAAGAAAAAATTAAAGTTCTGAAAGTAATGGACGACAATGTTAGCAGAAGTAAATCAATAGGTTTGAAACATTTTTTAAGAAAAAGCTTCACAAAAAAACATTTAGTTGCTATATAGTTAGTCAATATAGTTAATTAAAATTTTAAGTAATGCCGCTAAGGCATAGAAAATTAAAAGGGAAATCATGTTCCTGTTAGGACGCAAATCAACAATTATGCTCGGCCTGGACATCAGTTCGACAGCAGTCAAACTGCTTGAGCTAAGTCAATCCAGCGGCCGTGATGGAATTCAATATCGAGTGGAAAGCTATGGTGTTGAGCCGCTGCCACCCGAATCTGTGGTCGAGAAAAATATTGCAGATGTGGAAGCCGTTGGGCAGGCGATCAAAAACGTTGTAAAACGCTCCGGGACCAAGGCTAAAAGAGCAGCTGTTGCTGTAGCCGGTTCTGCTGTGATTACACGTGTCATCAGCATGCCGGCCTCTCTGTCTGATAAAGAACTGAGTGCGCAGATTCAGCTGGAAGCAGATCAATACATTCCGTATCCACTGGAAGAAGTTAATCTTGATTACGAGGTGCAGGGGCCATCAGATAAAAATGCTGACATGGTCGATGTACTGCTTGCGGCTTCTCGAAGTGAGAATGTCGAAGATCGGGTTGACGCACTCGAAATTGCCGGCCTGGAAGCCGGTGTTGTCGATGTGGAGGCCTATGCAATGGAAAACGCGAGTGTGCAGATTGCGTCCCAGTGGCCAAACCAGGGCAAGGACCTGACGGTGGCAGTAGCAGACGTTGGTGCCACGACAACGACATTAAACGTTTTACATGATGGTCATATCATCTATACACGTGAACAGAATTTTGGTGGTAAACAGCTGACGGAAGAAATTCAGCGCCGCTATGGCCTGTCAAATGAAGAGGCTGGCATGGCCAAGCGACAGGGTGGTCTGCCGGATAACTACATTCCAGAAGTACTGGAGCCTTTCAAGGAAGCAATGGCTCAGCAAGTCAGCCGTTCTTTGCAGTTTTTCTATTCAGCCAGTGCTTTCAGTGAAGTTGATATGATTGTGTTGGCCGGAGGCAGTTCTTCAATAGTGGGAATTGATGATCTGATTGAAGAAAAACTGGGTGTCAGCACTTCGATTGCAAATCCTTTTGCCAACATGTCTGTTGCTTCCAGGGTGAAGGCGCAGAGCCTCAGTAATGATGCGCCCGCAATGATGATTGCCTGTGGACTGGCGTTAAGGAGTTTTGACTGATATGGCTAAGATTAACCTGCTCCCATGGCGAGAGGAATTACGCAAGAAACATCTTCAGGATTTTCTGATGATGATGCTGATGTTCGTCATTTTAACCGGTGCTGTTATGGGTGGCTGGCACTGGCACAATGAAAACAATATTACCCATCAGCACAACAGAAATAATTACATTAAAAGAGAAATTGTTGCAGTTGATGAGCGTATTCGTGAAATACGTGAACTGGAAAAAACCAAGGCACAGCTGCTTTCACGCATGAATGTTATTACCCAGCTGCAAGGCAGCCGTCCACAAATCGTACGTTTAATGGATGAGATTGTGACGACTCTGCCAGAAGGTGTTTTCCTGACCCAGGTTAACCAGGCCGGAGCGCAGGTTTCTTTTGAAGGCCGTGCGCAATCAAATGCCCGGGTTTCATCTTACATGCGCAACATTGAAGGCACGCGCTGGTTGAATAATCCGGTACTGAAAATTATTGAAAACAAGGATAAAACAGGCACGGGCTTCAGTCACTTCAAACTGACAGCAAGTCAGGTGGGGCCAAAAAAGAAGGATGAAGAACAGTGAATCTGGAAGAACTGAATCAACTTGATCTGAATGATATTGGCGAGTTTCCATTTATCGTCAAACTTATCATTATCCTGATTCTCTGTGTTGGAATCGGTGCTGGTGTGTATTACTACGATACCCAGGAGCAGTTTGTCAGGCTGGAAAGAGCCCAGGCAGAAGAAGCTGATCTGAAACGAGAATTTGAAGACAAGCAGGCAAAGGCCGTAAACCTGGAAAGCTATAAGCAGCAGCTTGCAGAAATGAAAGATACTTTTGGCGCTATGCTGCGCCAGTTACCGGATAAGACCGAAGTGCCTGACCTGTTGGTGGACGTTTCACAGACAGGACTGGCAGCAGGACTCGAGTTTGAATTGTTCAAACCGCAGAGTGAGGTTCCCAGGGAATTCTATGCCGAGTTGCCCATCAGTATCACGGTGCTGGGTAAATATCATGAATTTGGTGAATTTGTCAGTGGCCTTGCGGCATTACCGAGAATCGTGACGATACATGACATTACAATTATGCCAGCTAAAAAGACTGAAACAGGTGCAGCTGAGAACCTGGTAATGAAAGCGACTGCCAAAACTTATCGTTATCTTGATGAGGAGAGCCAGTGATGAATCTGCGTACACTGTTATCTTCTCTATTGCTGGTGGGCCTGACGGGTTGTGCCAGTCAGGATATGACTGACTTGAGGGGTTTTGTTGAAGAAGTGAAACAAAGACCACCTGGCCGTATAGAGCCATTGCCTGAAATCAAGGAAGTCGAGACACATACTTATGCTTCGGCGGAATTGCGCAATCCGTTTGCTCCGGAACAGGCTCCGGAAACACAGGCCAATGTTGCCCAGGGTAGTGGCTTAATGCCTGATTTTAATCGAAGAAAAGAAGAGCTTGAGGGTTTTGCGCTGGATTCTCTGCGTATGGTTGGAACGCTTGAGCAGGATGACTTTACCTGGGGCCTGGTGAGCACGAAAGATGGCACAATTCATCGTGTCAAAACAGGTAATTACATGGGTATGAATTACGGCAAGATCGACCGTGTATCAGAAGAAAAAATTGAACTGACTGAAATTATTCAGGACGGACAGGGCGGATATATCGAGCGGCAGGCTAATGTTGCGCTTGGCGAAGAATAGGGAGCAGAGGTACTAAAATGAATCATTTTTATAGAAAGCAATTTGTTGGATTAATTGCCCAGTTGCGTGCCGGGATGGTAGTCAGGAAATTACCGGTTGCGCTGGTATTTCTGCTTCTCGGCTATTCGACGGCATCAGCTAACACGCTCAGGGACATCAGTTTCTCGGCACTTCCTGGCAACAAGGTCCAGGTAATTTTGACACTTGATGAGCCTGTGACCAAGCCAGCCAGTTTTTCAACCGATAACCCGGCCAGGATTGCTATTGACCTGGAAAATACCAACAGCGCTTTAGCTAAAAAATCACAGTCGATAGGTGTAGGTATGGCGCGTTCTGTGACAGCGGTTGAAGCGGGTGATAAAACACGTGTTGTGTTAAACCTGGTTTCGGCAGTAAGTCATTCGATCTCGTCTGAAGGCAACCAGGTGGTTGTTGATATCAGTGGCGGCTCCGGTTCGGGTACATCCACAACCAGTACCCAAATTACTGCGGCAGATTCCGGTATGGTGAGTACAGCACCAACCAGCATGGTTAAAGTGATAGATTTTAAACGTGGTGAGAGTGGTAAAGCCGAAGTCATTATCAATCTGTCCAATGATGATGCTGTCGTTGATATGCGCACCGAAGGCGGCAAACTGGTGCTTGAAGTCATTGACAGTCAACTGGGTGAAGATTTATCCAGAAAGCTTGATGTCTCAGATTTTGCTACACCGGTGCAGAGCATAGAAACCAGGCAGACAGGCAATAACGTTCGCATCGAGGTTGATGCCATTGGTGATTATGATCATCTTGCGTACCAGTTAAATGAATCTTATGTGCTTGAAGTTCGTCCGATGACCAAGAAAGAGGTTGAGCAGGCGAAACTGGAGAAACGTATTTTTACCGGTGATCGTTTATCGCTTAATTTCCAGGATATTGAAGTCCGGTCTGTCTTGCAGTTAATGGCTGACTTTACCGGCCTTAACATGGTTGTCAGTGACACGGTAACCGGCAATGTTACCCTGAGGCTGAAAAACGTTCCCTGGGACCAGGCAATGGACATTATTCTGCGCACCAAGGGCCTTTCGATGCGACAGACAGACAATGTTATATTGATTGCTCCAACCCAGGAGATTGCCAACTGGGAGAAAAACGAGCTGGAAGCCAAGAAAGAAATTCGTGAACTGGCGCCTCTGCGTTCAGAACTGGTAATGGTGAATTATGCCAAGGCTGCTGATATGGCAGACTTACTGAAACAGGAAGGCAATCAACTGTTAACACCAGAAAGAGGTAACGTTACCGTTGATGTTCGCACCAATTCACTTCTGATTCAGGATACATCAGAAAAACTGGAAGAAATCAGGGATCTGCTGTCCAAGCTGGATGTGCCGGTCAGGCAGGTTCTGATTGAATCCAGAATTGTTTCGGCAACCGATAACTTTGGCAAGGAGCTCGGTGTACGTATGGGTATGAGCCAGGATCCGTCCATTGATGTACGTGGTCAGAACCTGGATATCAGTGGTTCGTTGGCAGGCAGTATCGATGGTTCAACAGTAGGCGATATATTGGTTGACCTGGCACCGTCAGCTGCCTTTGGTGGTATCGATTTTGTGCTGGCAAAACTGGGTAACCAGATTATTTCACTTGAGCTCGAAGCCATGGAAGATGAAGGTAAGGGTGAGATTGTTTCCAGCCCACGAGTTATTACCGCCGATAAAAATACGGCTGTAATTAAAGAAGGTTACGAGATTCCTTATTCTACTACCAGTGACCAGGGTACAGAGACAGAATTTAAAGAAGCCGTGCTGAAACTCGAAGTTACACCGCAGATTACGCCAGATGACCGCATCTTGATGAATCTTCTGATAACAAAAGATTCTCCGGAATTTATTCCGGAATCAAGTGAGCCTGCGATAGCGAAACAGGAGATCGATACTACGGTATTGGTTGATAATGGCGAAACGGTAGTTTTAGGTGGCGTCTTCGAGAAGAAAACCAGTACGGCTACATCAAAAGTACCTATGTTTGGTGATCTTCCTTACCTTGGTTTCCTGTTCAGGTCAACAGCAACGGTTGATGACAACAGAGAGCTGCTGATCTTTGTAACACCGAAAATTGTTAAAGAAAGCCTAACCATGAATTAATGGCTGTTGCCATTAAATAAAACCGGTTTCGGGAAAACCCGTAGCCGGTTTTTTTTGTCTGTCGTATTATTGCAATATGAAACGTCCAACTAAAATTTTCCTTATCGGTCCCATGGGTGCTGGGAAAAGCACCATTGGTAAACAACTTGCCTCTTCACTGGGGCTGGATTTTGTTGATAGTGACAGAGTCATCCGTGAACGCACAGGTGTCGACATTGCAACCATCTTTGAATATGAGGGGGAAGCAGGTTTTCGCAAACGTGAGGCGAAAGTCATTGATGAACTGACCCAACAGGATAATATTGTGCTGGCTACGGGCGGAGGAGCTGTAACCACGCCGGAAGCTGCGAATTATCTTGCATCCAGAGGTTTTGTCATCTATCTGCACTGCTCTCCGGCTCAGCAGTATGAAAGGACAATTCATGACAAGGGGCGTCCCCTTATTCAGACAGATGACCCTAAATCGACACTGGAGTCATTAATGGAAGTCAGGGATCCTCTGTATCGAGAAGTCGCTGACCTGATGGTATCCACTGAAAAACGCAGTGCTGCCAGCGTGACCAAGGAAGTAAACCAGTATTTTGATGAAAACTGATGAGTGACAGTCCAAGAATTTTAAATGTCGACCTGGGTGAGCGTTCGTACCCGATCTATATCGGCGAGGACCTGCTTTCGCGAAGTGACATCTATAAAAACTATTTGCCTTCAAGCCAGGTGCTGGTGGTGACTAACGTAACTGTAGCACCATTGTATCTTGATAAAGTGTTGTCAGCACTGGAAGGTTACCGGGTTGAAACCGTTATTCTGCCGGATGGTGAAGAGTACAAAACCATTAATACGCTGGATGATATTTTTTCATCCCTGTTAACCAACAGGTTTGACCGTGGCTGTACCTTGATAGCTCTGGGTGGTGGAGTAGTTGGAGATATGACAGGGTTTGCATCAGCATGCTACCAGCGAGGGGTAAATTTTATCCAGGTCCCGACAACCTTGTTGGCGCAGGTGGATTCATCCGTAGGCGGCAAAACCGGTGTCAATCATGCGCTTGGCAAAAACATGATAGGCGCATTTCACCAGCCATTATGTGTCATAGCCGATACTTCAACACTGGCTACTCTTGAGGCGCGCCAGTTGTCAGCGGGAATTGCAGAAGTCATTAAGTATGGCCTGATTAATGACCTCGAGTTTTTTACCTGGCTGGAAAGCAATATGAGCCGGCTGCTTGAAAGGAATACCGAGGCGCTTTCTTACGCTATTGAGCGATCCTGTTTCGATAAGGCAGAAGTTGTAGCAGCTGATGAGAAGGAGACCGGTCAACGGGCTCTGCTTAACCTTGGTCATACCTTTGGCCATGCAATTGAAACCGGCATGGGCTATGGCGAATGGCTGCATGGTGAAGCTGTTGGAACCGGTATGTGTATGGCTGCGCGCTTGTCGCATCGTCTGGGTTGGCTGCAGTTAGAGGAACTAGAGCGTATCAATGCCCTGATCGAAAAAGCAGGTTTGCCAGTCTCGCCACCAGCAGAATTATCTACAGAGCGCTTTTTGGAGTTGATGGCGATTGACAAAAAGGTACAGGATGGCAAATTACGTCTGGTACTTATGAAGGGCATAGGTCAATCGTTGGTAACAGCGGATTTTGACGAAAAAGCACTCCAAGAGATGCTTAATGAATATCACTGAAGATAACATTGATTTAAGGCAGGATAGTTCCGGCTATTACTTAACGTCTGATTTGACGCAAAGACTGGATTTGATCAGTCATCTGCTTGCCAATACCGATCTGATTCCTTTTGTGCAGTCAGCCGAAGGCTGTGGCAAGACCCGCCTGGCGCGCCACCTTGCTGATTCCCTGGCTGAGCGCTATACCGTCAGCCTTGTCAGCGGCGGGCCCATGGCGGGCATAACGGATTTACGTGCAGCCCTGGCGGAAATAGCCGGCTTGCCCGGGAGCGAGATATCTGATGACCTGCTCGAAGAGCAGTTTTGTCGCCTGGCTGACAATAAGAAGAACTTCCTGTTGCTACTGGATGATGCTGATCAACTGGCTGCTGACAGTCTTTCCTGGCTGATCCAGTTTTTCAGTGACCAGAAAATAGCCTGTAACACCAAGTGCGTTATCTTCTCCGCAGTAGATGTACTGGCTTTGCCATTAGGCCCCGTGCAACTGGGTCGCCTTAAAGGTGTTATCCAGGTGCTGGATATTCCCAGGTTCAACTTTGAGCAAATGCGCGGATTTATTGATTTTGTTCGAGGTGACAAGCTCGAGCCGCTATCTGATGCGCAGATAGCTGTATTGGAAAAACAGACCCGGGGTGTGCCAGGGAAAGTGTTATGGCAGCTCCAGTTTGCCGATATTCAGGCGACGACTGATGATTTGCAGTCGAAAAAAGCCGAGCCCTGGCTTAAGCCATTGCTGGTTGCTGCGATTGCCGGCTTTGTGATCACTGTTGGTTCGATCATGTATTTTCAGGATGAAATAAACCAGTTTATTGTCGGCGATGATTCTGAAAGTTCCTCAGACGAAGCTGAGCTGCAGACACTGGTTATTCCACCACAGAAACCCCTGCCGCAGGTAGTCACTGGTGACGCTGAGCCGGAACCGGAATTGGTTGAGAAAAGTGAACTGTACATACCCGGGGCAATGCAGGACCGATTGGAGCCGGCATCAGAAATAGCGCCGCTATCTGTGCCGGTAGCCGAGGTAAAGTCGACACCCGTTTCCGAATCCACCCCGGCACCTCAAACTGCTGATGATATTCAGGATGCAACCGGGGTTGTGGAGCAAGTGGCTCAGGGGCAGGTCGAACAACAGCCAGCTGTCGAAAAAGTGGGAGACGATGCTCAGGAAATTACAGAAACAGAGGTCAAGTCTGAGCCTGAAGTAAAAACAGTGAGCTCGACCGTGAAAGAAGCGCCGGTAACGGTCGTTAAAACAGTAAAAACCAAAGCGGTTAATAAATCAGTGATTCCGCCAGTGCCTCCAGCCCCATCGGTTCCTGCGTCACCGCCGGCGGCACCTGAAGTGTATAAGTCTGTGGACTGGCTGTATTCACATAATGACGAGGCTTATACGCTGCAATTGCTGGCGGTCTCAGACAGGTCGGGTATTGATCGCTTTGTAAATCAACACAAATTCAATGGAGACCTGGTCATTCTGACAACTGTCAGGGATGAAAAACCCTGGTATGCCTTGCTTTACGGTGCTTTTCCATCCCGGGATAAGGCTGTGGCAGCAAAAAAGAAGCTACCCAAAAGCTATAAATCATCTTCTGCATGGCCCCGTTCAGTTAACTCACTGAAACAGGCTTCGCCTTCTAACTAGCGAGAAATGCTGGTGTAAACAGCGCTTCTCCGTTATCCTCTGCTGTTCTGTCCGTCCTGAAGCAGCTCGTTAATGTTTTGAGCTTGTGGCAGCGGGCAAACTGGCGTGCTTTTACTTAGTCGCCTTACCCATTATAAAAGATGAATTTTTTGTCAGCAGCCCTCCGGGATGCTGTTGGCATTTGAAGTATGCATGAGGTTTGCAATGAGCCAGGGTTCCTTGCCGTCCAAACAGGGTCTTTATGATCCTGCAAATGAACATGATGCCTGTGGTGTCGGATTTGTTGCCCATATTAAGGGCAAAAAGTCGCATGACATTGTCTCTCAGGGTTTAACAATTCTGAAAAGACTGACACATCGAGGCGCTGTAGGTGCTGATCCCAAGGCAGGAGACGGTGCCGGCATGTTAATGCAGATGCCGGATGCATTTTTCCGTGCTGTTGTTGATTTCGATCTGCCAGAAGAAGGCCGCTACGCCGTTGGTATGTTGTTTTTGCCGCAGGATGAAGCATCCCGTGTACAGGCTGAAAAGATTGTTGAAGAGCTGGTAGTCGCTGAAGGTCAGGTTGTGCTGGCATGGCGCGATGTGCCCGTCGACAACAGTGGACTGGGCTACAGTGTTTTACCGACAGAGCCGATCGTACGCCAGATATTTGTTGGCCGAGGTGAAAATTGTGCCGATCAGGATGCTTTTGAGCGCAAACTGTTTGTTATCCGCAAACAGATTGATAACAAGATCCGCGAAAAAGATATTTTAGGTAAAAAAGCTTTCTACTTCAGTTCATTTTCCTCACGCACGATTGTCTACAAGGGGATGTTACTGTCCGACCAGGTCGGTCAGTATTACCAGGATCTGCAGGACGAGCGTATGGTTTCTGCGCTGGCCCTGGTTCATCAGCGTTTTTCAACCAATACATTTCCAACCTGGGACCTGGCACATCCTTTCCGCATGATTGCGCATAATGGCGAAATCAATACAGTGCGTGGCAACGTCAACTGGATGGCGGCGCGCAAGGAAGGTATGGCATCCGAGATTCTGGGAGACGACCTGGATAAAATCTGGCCGTTGATTCCCGAAGGCCAGTCCGATACGGCCTGTTTTGATAATGCCCTTGAATTGCTGGTAATGGGTGGCTATTCGATGGCGCATGCCATGATGATGCTGATTCCTGAAGCCTGGGCCGGCAATCCGCAGATGGACAAGCAGCGTCGCTCTTTTTATGAGTACCATGCTGCATTGATGGAACCCTGGGATGGCCCTGCCGCCGTTGCCTTCAGTGATGGACGACAGATCGGTGCCACTTTGGACAGAAATGGTTTGCGTCCTGCCCGTTACCTGATAACCGATGATGACCTGGTTGTGATGGGCTCAGAAATGGGTGTGTTGCAGATTCCGGAAGAGAAAATCATCAAGAAATGGCGTTTGCAGCCAGGTAAAATGTTCCTTATAGATATGGAACAGGGGCGCATCATCGATGATGAAGAGATCAAGGCCGATTTGGCTGCATCTCAGCCTTATCGTGAATGGCTCGACAAAATCCAGATTCACCTTGAAGACCTGCCAAAAGGCGTTGGTGTCATGGCGCCGGATGAGAAAACCCTGCTCGATCGTCAGCAGGCTTTTGGCTATACACAGGAAGATATCAAGTTTTTGCTCCGGCCGATGCTGATGACCGGTATGGAGGCTACTGGCTCTATGGGAGCTGACAATCCGCCTGCCGTATTGTCGAATAAACCCAAGCATTTATCGAATTACTTCAAACAGCTTTTTGCACAGGTGACCAATCCGCCTATTGACCCGATTCGTGAAGAAATCGTTATGTCACTGGCCTCGCTGGTTGGACCACGCCCGAATCTGCTCGGCATGGGCGGTAATGGGGCCAATATGCGGCTTGAGTGCAAGCAGCCTGTATTGCGCAACGTGGATCTTGAACGCATCCGTAATGTCGAAGATACCAGTAATGGCGCCTTCCGTACCAAGACACTGCACATGACCTACGCAGCTGTTGAGGCTGAGGCGGGCATGGCTCCGGCATTACAGGCTTTATGCGGAGCGGCGGAACAGGCGGTTCGTGATGGCTATAACATTCTGATTCTGTCTGATCGCAAGGTGGATGCGGATAATATTGCCATTCCTGCCTTGCTTGCCACCTCGGCTGTGCACCATCATCTGATTGATCGTGGATTGCGTACTGAATCAGGCCTGGTGGTTGAAACGGGTGCCGCACTTGAAGTGCATCATTTTGCGACCCTGGCCGGTTACGGTGCTGAGGCCATAAACCCATACCTGGTGTTTGAAACTATCCAGGATACTCTGCCGCATATGAATGATGCGCCAGAGTACGAGCAAGCCTGTGCACGATACATCAAGGCTGTCGGCAAGGGATTGTTTAAAGTCATGTCAAAAATGGGTATCTCCACTTACCAGTCATACTGTGGCGCACAGATTTTTGATGCTATTGGTTTGTCCACGCCGTTTGTCGAACAGTATTTTGCCGGCACGGCAACCACGATCGAGGGTATCGGTCTGGATGAAGTTGCTGCCGAAGCAGTGCGTTGGCACCATGATGCCTACGGTGATGCTGAAATTTATAAGCGTCACCTCGATGTAGGCGGTGACTATGCTTACCGAATCCGGGGGGAAGACCATGTCTGGACGCCGGATACGATTGCCAAGTTACAGCATGCTGTGCGTGGTAATGATGCCAAAACCTACGCTGAATACTCGCGTCTGATCAATGAGCAGAATGAAAGACTATTGACCTTGCGAGGCTTGATGGAATTCAACTTTGCCAATGAGGCCGTACCGCTGGATGAAGTTGAGCCAGCCAGCGAGATTGTCAAGCGTTTTGCAACTGGTGCCATGTCATTTGGTTCAATCTCCTACGAGGCGCATTCGACCCTGGCAATTGCAATGAACCAGATCGGTGGCAAGTCCAATACCGGTGAGGGTGGCGAAGAGCCTGAACGCTTCAAACCGCTGGAAGACGGTTCAATGAATCCAGAGCGTTCTGCAATCAAGCAGGTTGCTTCCGGACGCTTTGGAGTGACAACCGAGTACCTGGTGAACTCTGATGATATCCAGATTAAAATGGCGCAGGGAGCCAAGCCGGGCGAAGGTGGGCAATTGCCTGGTCATAAGGTGAACCAGCAGATTGCACGTGTTCGTCATTCCACCCAGGGTGTTGGATTGATCTCCCCTCCTCCGCATCATGATATTTATTCAATTGAAGATCTTGCGCAGCTTATCCATGATCTGAAGAACGTACAGCCGAAATCGCGAATCAGTGTCAAGCTGGTTTCTGAAGTCGGCGTGGGTACGGTGGCCGCCGGTGTATCCAAGGCACATGCTGACCATGTCACCATTGCCGGTTATGACGGTGGTACAGGCGCTTCCCCGCTGACTTCGGTCAAGCACGCCGGTTCGCCATGGGAAATTGGCCTCGCTGAAACGCACCAGACTTTGGTTATGAACCGTCTGCGTTCGCGTATCGCAGTTCAGGCTGACGGCGGCATGCGTACTGGCCGGGATGTGGTCGTTGCTGCATTGCTCGGTGCTGATGAAATCGGATTTGCCACGGCGCCACTGATTGCCGAGGGTTGCCTGATGATGCGCAAGTGTCACCTGAATACCTGTCCAGTGGGTGTGGCTACCCAGGACCCTGAACTGCGCAAGCGCTTCAAAGGAAAACCAGAACACGTGGTGAACTACTTCTTCTTTGTTGCAGAAGAGGTACGTCAACTCATGTCACGGCTGGGATTCCGCAAGTTCAACGATATGGTTGGCCAGGTGAACAGGCTGGACATGCGCAAGGCTATTGATCACTGGAAGGCCCGCGGCCTGGACTACAGTAAACTGTTGACCAAGCCAGAGGCGGTTGAGGGTGACACGGTCTACTGGTCTGAAGGCCAGGATCATGGAATTGACGCGGCTATTGACAACCAGTTGATCGAGCAGGCTCAGCCTGCCCTGCAGAATGGTGACAAGGTCGAGATCAATATCGACATCGAAAACACCAATCGTACTTTCGGTACCCTGTTGTCAGGTCGACTGGCCGAGAAATACGGTCATGCCGGGTTGCCGGATGACACGATTACGATCAATGCCAGGGGTACGGCAGGCCAGTCTTTTGGTGCCTGGGTGACCAAGGGTGTCACGATCAGGTTATCGGGTGAAGGCAATGACTATGTTGGCAAGGGTTTGTCTGGTGGTAAGTTGATTATCGCTCCACCATCCGAGTGCAAAATTGAAAAAGCCGAAGAAAACGTGATTGTCGGCAATACGGTTCTGTTTGGTGCGATTAGTGGAGAATGCTATTTCCGCGGTGTGGGTGGTGAGCGCTTTGCGGTACGTAACTCCGGAGCTACCGCGGTTGTCGAAGGCCTGGGTGATCATGGTTGTGAATACATGACCGGTGGTGTTGTGGTTTGCCTGGGGTCAACAGGTCGTAACTTTGCCGCGGGTATGTCAGGTGGTATTGCCTACGTGCTGGACGAGAATGGCGACTTTGAACAGCGTTGTAATCTGGCCCAGGTTGAACTGGAACCGATTGCTGCCGAAGATGACGCACTTGAAGCGCTCGAACACCAGGGTGGTGACCTGGAAACGCACGGCAAGGTTGATGTAAGTCATGACATGACCCGCTTTGATGCGATTCGCCTCAGGCAACTGATTGAAAACCATCTGCAATACACTGATTCCGTTGTCGCCAGGAAAATCCTGGATGACTGGGATAACTGGTTACCGAAATTTGTCAAAGTTATGCCTGTTGATTACCGACGCGCCCTGCTTGAAATGCAGGAGCAGCAGAAGGCTGCTTCAGCCGCGTAAACAGGACAGGAGCAGGAATAGTTATGGGTAAGCCTACTGGATTTTTGGAACTGGAACGTCAGGATCGCAAATATGCGCCGGTTGCAGATCGTATTACACACTACAATGAATTTGTTATCTCGCTTTCTGACGAGGAGCTGAGTAACCAGGGTGCACGTTGCATGGATTGTGGTATTCCGTTTTGTCATAACGGGTGCCCTGTCAATAACATCATTCCTGACTGGAATGACCTGGTCTACCGCGGCCAGTGGCAGGAAGCATTGCGGGTATTGCATTCCACCAATAACTTTCCTGAAGTGACCGGGCGTATCTGCCCTGCCCCTTGTCAGGAAGCCTGTACGCTGAACCTGGAAAATTCACCGGTATCCATCAAAACAATTGAATGTGCGATTGTTGATAAAGGCTGGGAAGAAGGCTGGATTGAGCCCCAGATCGCACAACACAAGACAGGCAAACAGGTCGCTGTAGTGGGATCCGGACCCGCGGGCATGGCCTGCGCGCAACAGTTGGCAAGGGCTGGCCATGGCGTCGTTGTTTACGAAAAACAGGAAAAAATCGGCGGCCTGGTGCGTTTTGGTATTCCTGATTTCAAGCTGGATAAAACATTACTGGATCACCGTATGGGCCAGATGCGCGCTGAAGGTGTTGAGTTTCATACCAACATCAATGTCGGTGTTGATTTACCGGTACAAAAGCTGGTTGATGAATTTGACGCGGTTGTTCTTGCGGGTGGTTCAGAAAAGCCGCGTGACCTCCCCGTACCTGGGCGTGAGCTGAATGGTGTTCATTTCGCTATGGAATTCCTGCGCGGCAATACCAAGAAAGTCCAGGGTATCAGGGATCCACAGGATGAATTCATCAGTGCTGAAGGCAAGCATGTTTTGGTAATCGGCGGTGGTGATACCGGCTCTGACTGCATAGGTACTTCAAGCCGTCATGGTGCAGCTTCAGTGACCCAGATCGAGATTCTGCCACGTCCACCGGAAAATGAAGACAAGGATACGGTCTGGCCGTATTGGCCGAACAAAATGCGCACTTCGTCGTCCCAGGAAGAAGGTTGTGAAAGACACTGGTGCATTGCCACCAAGACTTTCAATGATGATGGCAATGGCAATGTTAAATCAGCCACCTGTATCAAGGTTGAATGGGACAAGGACGAAAATGGCAACTGGAAGATGACCGAGGTTGAAGGTTCCGAGTTCGAAATCAAGGCTGACCTGGTTACCCTGGCGATGGGCTTTGTTCACCCGGTTCATGAAGGCATGTTGCAGGAACTGGATATTGAGCTGGATGATCGTGGCAATGTCAAAGGTTCAACCGAGGGTGTGGAGGCTTATAAATCCTCTATTCCCGGTGTGTTCTCCGCTGGTGATATGCGCAGGGGTCAGTCACTGGTTGTCTGGGCAATCCGCGAAGGACGTCAGTGTGCACGTGCAGTTGATGAGTTCCTCATGGGAAGTTCCGAGCTGCCAAGATAATTTGATTTGCACCACAAAGGACACCAAGAACACAAAGTTTTAATTTTTTTTAGTTATGTGCTGTTTTACAAATGAAGTTATCAATGACCGTCCAGTGGTTTATTCTATTGAAGTGTACTCCGGACAAAAATAAAAATTAGGATTTAGACCGAACTACTGATCTTCTGGTGTGCAATAAAATTTCTATAAGCCACCCAATTTATATTCTTTGTGCCCTTTGTGTACTTCGTGGTGAAAAATAATAAGGAATAACCATGGCCGAACTGCAAAATGACCGTTTTTTAAGAGCCCTGCTTCGTGAGCCTGTCGACATGACGCCTGTGTGGATGATGCGTCAGGCTGGTCGTTATCTTCCAGAATATCGTGCAACGCGCACCAAGGCCGGCAGCTTCATGGATTTGTGCATGAATCCGGATCTGGCCTGTGAAGTCACGTTGCAACCTCTTGAGCGTTATCCCCTGGATGCGGCCATTTTATTTTCTGACATCCTGACTATCCCTGATGCGATGGGCCTGGGTCTATATTTCGAAACCGGGGAAGGCCCCAGGTTTTCCAATCCCGTGCAGGACGAAAAAGCCGTCGCAGCATTAAGTGTTCCTGATCCTGAACAGGAACTGCGCTACGTGATGGATGCGGTGCGTACCATCCGACGTGAACTTAACGGACGTGTACCCCTGATTGGTTTTTCCGGCAGCCCCTGGACGCTGGCAACTTACATGGTTGAAGGTGGTGGCACGAAGAACTATGCCAAGGTTAAAGGCATGATGTTTGACCGTCCTGACCTGATGCATCAGTTACTAACGACAGTGGCAGACTCTGTTGCCTCCTACCTGAATGCGCAAATTGCTGCAGGCGCGCAGGCAGTGATGATCTTTGATACCTGGGGTGGTGTATTGACACCGCGTGACTACCAGTCTTTCTCACTGGATTACATGCAGCGTATTGTCGATAAACTTACCCGCGAAGCAGAAGGCCGCAAAGTACCGGTTATCCTGTTTACCAAGGGCGGTGCCATGTGGCTGGATCGTATGGCAGATACGGGCTGTGACGCGCTGGGTGTGGATTGGACGATCAATCTTGCGGATGCGCGAAAAATGGTTGGTGAACGGGTCGGGTTACAGGGCAACATGGACCCCAGTATTCTTTATGCTTCACCGGATCGAATCCGACAAGAAGTGGGTACGATACTGGAAAGCTATGGCCATGGTAGCGGCCATGTTTTCAATCTTGGTCACGGCATCCATCCGGAAATCGATCCGGAACATCCCGCGGCGATGATCGAAGCCGTGCATGACTTGAGTAAAAAATATCACCAGTAAAAAGCGAAACGTCACCCTGGTATCAAACGGTGCGTCACCCTGACATGCTGTTAGCCAGGGTCTATAGCCTATCCATCGGGATTCCGGCCGGAATGACAGCTGTTTGGATCATAGATAATAAACAGTCCCGGTCATTAGCTTTGACGTTGCTTTCATGGCTTCCTTGATGGGTTTAGGCAGCTCTGCCCCACCCGCATGCATGGCGGATTTACCATGCTGGATCTCATCGGTTTTCATTTGTTCAAGAATGGCACGGGTCTTCTGATCTGATTCAGGTACCTGTTGCAGGTGACTATCCAGGTGGCTTTCAACCTGGCGTTCGGTCTCTCCAACAAAACCCAGGCTCCATTTGTCCCCGGCAATGCCGGCCACGGCACCAATCGCAAATGAACCGGCATACCAGAAAGGATTAAGGTAACTGGTGCGGCTATCAAGTTCCCTGAGGCGACTTTCACACCAGTCAAGGTGATCATTTTCCTCGGCAGCAGCTCTTTCCATGTTGGCGCGCACTTCGGGCAGTTTTGCAGTCAATGCCTGGCCCTGGTACAAGGCTTGTGCACACACCTCACCAGTGTGATTGATCCGCATCAGGCGGGCTGTATGATCACGGATTTTTTCGTCCATGTCGGATTCCTGGATATTTTTAGCCGGATTTGGACGTTCAGTGATTTTTGGCTGGCCGAACAGGGTCCTGACAGTGGTATCCAGGCTGAGCAGCAGCTTATCAATGGGTGTGTAATGTCTATCAGTGCTCACATTTGGCTCCAGCAAAAATTTACATAAGAAAATTTAACCACAAAGGACACGAAGAACACAAAGTATTTAGGCGGGTGTCTCTGGAAAGACCGGATCGTTAATCGTGCTTCACGATTTTTGCCCGAGAGCTGGGTTTTAGCTTGCAGCAAAATTCGTCAATGAGGTTAAACGAAACCATTCAAAAACTGTTTTCCTTGTCATTTATATAAAATGCAACAAGAAACTACGGTATCTTTGAGTTCTTCGTGTCCTTTGTGGTGAATATCTAAATGGATTTTAGTAATTGCTCACTCACCCACTCGGCTGGATGCATGATCCGGATATTCAGGCCGGCGTCGCGGATCGTGTTGCGAAAATGCAGTGCACAGCCGGTATTTGCGGTTAATAAAATATCCGGTTTCAGCTGCTCAAGCGCTTCAAGTTTTGGCTGCATCAGTTGATTCGCAGTATGCGGATGTTTGAGCAGATGTAACCCTGCACTTCCACAGCAAATCTGGTTTTCGGGCAATTCCACCAGCTGGTTGCCGGCAAATTTTTTGACAAGTTCGATCATCACCGGCCAGGCATCTGTCTGGTTTTTTAAAGTGCAGGGGCTGTGAATGGCAATTTTGTGAGCCGGTTTGTCTACCGCGGGCAGCTTGAGCGTTGCAAGATAAGCGCTTGCCTCCATAAGCGGTGCAGAAAACTGTTGCCGGCTTTTCAGCAGTTGAGCGGCACAGCCGCTGGCAAAATAAATAATGGCATCCAGTTTTTCCTGCTTAAATACCCTGATGTTGTTATCTGACAGGTTGTCTGCATCCTGCAGGTAACCTTCGTGTTGATGCATTGCGCCACAGCAATTTTGCGTAGCAGGAATGATGACCTCGTGGCCGAGTTTAGCCAGCAACTGGCAGGTCAGGTTGATGGCATCGCTATCAACAACCCGACCAACGCAGCCGGTAAACACCCCTATTCTGTTTTTAACCGGTGTAACAGGCTTATGCGGTTGTTTGACTGGCATGATGCGGGCCGGTTTGTTCTTCAATAATTGACCGGCCAGGCCAGGTAGCAATGAAGAAAATGAACGGGGAATATATCTCGCAGCATTTATAGCCAGCGTCAATAGTCGGCTGGAGCTCAGCAAAGACAGTTGCCAGCGGGGTATGCTGCTGAGTGGATAACAGGACTTTGCCTGGTCAAGTAAATCGATAAACCGGACAGCTGACGGACAGGCTGATTCGCAATTTCCACATGAAAGGCAGCCGTCAATGTGTTGTTGCAGCTTTTTATCGGAGGGGTTTATCTGCTTGTGCAACAGGCCCTGAATAAGGCTAACGCGTCCGCGCGGAGAATCGGCTTCATTAATTTTGAGGCGATACGTCGGGCAGGTAGACAGGCATAAGCCGCATTTTACGCACTGGTCGGTTAATGCAAGCAATGCTTTTTCTGTCTGTTGGGAATTGAGGTCGGGCATTATTCTGTTAATAACTCAACAATGGTGACTATAATCGCAGGCATTGCTTTAAACCGGAAACGAAACATTATGTCTTTTTATCAGAACCATGTCTTTTTCTGCACCAATGAAAGAAAAGATGGCAAGCAAAGTTGCCATCAGTGTGATGCCCAGGGTGCCAGGGATTATGTGAAAGCAAAATGCAAGGAACTGGGTATTCACGGCAAGGGTCAGACGCGCATCAATTCGGCAGGTTGCCTGGATCGATGCAATGAAGGACCGGTTATCGTCGTTTATCCGCAGGAAACCTGGTACACCTACGTTGATAAGGAAGACCTGGATGAGATTATCGAAAAACATCTGTTAAATGGAGAAGTTGTGGAGAGGCTGAAACTGCAATAAGCAGACAGTGGCAGGCATGGGAGACAAAAAACTGTAATTAAATAGAATTAATGCTTGACAATAAATTCAGTATATAAGAAAATTCTTCCATACTTAATTGGCGCTAGCCAGTTAAGTACTCCTCCATCCTCCTTTGGTGGTTATTTTAAGCGCAGCCCCCCCGCTGCGCTTTTTTTTGCCTGAAATTTGCAATTCTATGGTCGGTTGCAATAGAGATTCCAGCATAAGGGGTGGCAAAAAAATGAATAGACCTGGTGGCAGAATGGCTTAAACAAGGCCTGACCCGCAGCTCATGCCGTGAAGAATGATGAGAAATACAAACAAAAAGCTTGTCTCAACTGTCGTTCTTGGTTAATATTCGCGCCCTTTCATGCGCGGAATGTTTCGCGTATTTCGATGAAACGTTATTTTTAAGGTGAGTAACAATGGCTACTACGGTTAGCGCAAAACCTGCCGAAGTGCGTCGTGACTGGTATCTGGTTGACGCGGAAAACAAGACCCTGGGTCGCCTGGCAACAGAAATCGCACGTCGTCTGCGTGGTAAACACAAACCTATATATACACCGCATGTAGATACAGGTGATTATATCGTGGTTATCAATGCAGAAAAAATCCGCGTAACAGGCAACAAACTGCAGAACAAGATGTATCATCATCACACGGGTTACATTGGTAATCTGAAATCCATCAGCCTTGAAAAGCAGCTGGATAAAGCACCTGATCGCGTTATTACCACAGCGGTCCGTGGCATGCTGCCTCGCAGCCCACTGGGTCGTGCAATGATGAAGAAGCTGCGTGTTTTTGCTGGTCCTGAGCATACTCACCAGGCACAGCAGCCACAAACACTTGATATCTAAAACAGAATACTGGAAGACAGGAAATGGCTACAGCATATAACTACGGTACTGGTCGTCGTAAAACTTCAGCGGCACGTGTCTTTATTTCCAACGGTAGCGGTAACATTACCGTTAATGACCGTCCTTTAGACGAATACTTTGGTAGAGAAACTGCCCGCATGGTTGTCCGTCAGCCCCTGGAGCTGACAGAAACCCTCGATAAAGTTGATGCAAAAGTTACCGTAATCGGCGGTGGAGGTACTGGCCAGGCCGGTGCGATCCGTCATGGTATTGCTCGCGCATTGCTTGAATTTGATGAGAGTCTTCGCGGTGATCTGCATAAAGCCGGCTTTTTAACGCGTGATGCCCGTAAAGTTGAACGCAAGAAAGTGGGTCTGCACAAAGCCCGTAAGCGTCCGCAGTACTCTAAACGTTAAGCGCTTCCCTATTTGGGGACTCGTCTAATGGTAGGACAGCGGTCTCTGACACCGTATGTGGGGGTTCGACTCCCTCGTCCCCAGCCAATATAAAAGCCCCCGTTAGGGGGTTTTTTGTTGGATTGGGTTTAGAGGGACGAGAACCACCACCGGGGTTCGAAAGCTGGCGTCAGCAACGCCAGCGAAACGTTGGAGTGAAACGACAACGGCCCGCAGGGTGAGGCTCAGGGATGAGCCGAATACTCCCTTGCTTCCAGCCAAATCATAAAACCCCAGTAAGAGTTTTTTTTCTTTCAATAAATCGAAGCCATATATATATGGTTAATGAAACCAGAACCTGGCAAAAAAATATTTTGCTATGGATGAAATATAATCAATGTTGATAAAAAAATTAAATAAGTCGGGAAAATTATTAACCGATATTTGTTTTTCAATAAAAAACAATACCTAGGGGATATTTCGAACTGGAATAACAATATATAGGTTATTACGGTGCTTTTGCAGGGTATTCCCTTGTTGCAAAAAAGTTACATGTGAAAAAAATGTGTTTTTTTTCACAAAAAGCTTGAACCTTGTCGCATTTTTGTCTATTATTTTGACGGTTGCATAGAAATGTGCACTAAAACTATTTAATAACGGGAGTTCAAGATGAACAAAAAAATTATTGCAGCAGCTATCGCTGCTACATTCGTTGCTCCAGTCGCTATGGCTGAGAACAACGTAACTGTTTACGGTAAAATCAAACAGTCTGTTGACTTTGTTGACATGGGTCAAAGCGACAACGTTCAGATCAATGACCAGGCTTCACGTCTGGGTTTCAAAGGTTCTGAAGATCTGGGTAACGGTCTGAAAGGTATCTTCCAGATAGAATTAAGTGTTGCCATCTCTAAAAGCAAAAACGAATTCGCTGGTACTGGTTTCAGCAACACAGTAAATGGCGCAATCGATAAATCTGAAAATACTGGCGTAGGCGGTCGTAATGCTTTCGTCGGTCTGGCTGGTGATTTTGGTACGGTATTGGTTGGTCGTCATGATCATCCAATGAAAATGTCAACTGGCTCTCTTGACTACTTCGCTGATAGCCAGGGCGACTACAACAATGCTTACGGTGGTGACCTTGTTGACCTGCGTGGTGACGGTGTTATCGCTTACGTTTCACCTAACTTCTCTGGCTTCTCTTTCGCTGGTGCGATTGTTCCTGGTGAAAATAACGACGCTGACGGTATCTCTGATGCTTACTCAGTAGCTGGTTGGTATAAAAATGGCGGTCTGTTCGCGTCAGTCGCTTATGAAGACGGCGATTCTGACATGGATTCCCTGGATAACGTAGCTGGCGTGGGTGCTGACTATAACCAGACCCGTGTAGGTCTGGGTTACGGTATGGATGCTTGGGCTGTTAACGTAGTATGGGCTCAGTATGAAATTGATCCTGATGTTGCCGGTGGAAGTTCAGTTGAACCTGAAACTTTTGTTATTTCTGGTAAATACACCATGGGTAACAATGTCATCAAGGCAAAATACTTCGATACTGACAACGATGGTCTTGTAGAAGACGTTGATGGTTTCGCGATTGGTCTGGAACACAACTTCAGCAAACGTACCCAGGCGCAGTTGATGTACGTTTCATCTTCACAGGATGATTCTGCTCCTGGTTTAGACGACAACGTCGCTGATGGTGACATCTTCTCTGTACAGTTGAACCACAGCTTCTAATCTGACTTTAAGTCAAATTAAGTTGTAATCAAACGGGACCTTCGGGTCCCGTTTTTTTGTGTTGAAAAAGCTATCGCCATGGGGCAGCATTTATTGATGCTTTTCAATATATATCATCATGGCGCTGTTAACGGTGTCACCGGTTCCTGTCACGAGCTGCAATGGCAGGACCACCCAAATAAAAAACAATCTATTCTAATAGACTGCGGTCTGTTCCAGGGTGCTGAAACTTCAGCTGATGGTAGCGGTTCAAGCCATTTGCAGATTCCCTTTCCGATAAATCATATTCAGGCACTGGTTGTGACGCATGTGCATATTGATCATGTTGGCCGCATTCCCTATTTGCTGGCAGCCGGTTTTCGAGGGCCGATTTATTGCAGCGAGGCATCGGCTGAATTATTGCCGTTGGTACTTGAAGATGCGGTAAAAATTGGCTTTACCAAAAACAAGCACCTGATTGAGCAGTTTCTCAGGCAGATAGAAAAACAGATTCATCCGCTAGCCTATAAAAGCTGGCTTGAAATACCTGGTGATAACAACGTTAAAATTAAACTGCATCCGGCAGGGCATATCCTGGGATCGGCTTATGTCGAAGTTGATTTGTCTGCAAATAACAACAGTGACAAAACGCGAATTACTTTTTCCGGCGACCTGGGTCCGCCGAATACGCCGTTACTGAATGCGCCAAAACCACCTTACAAATCTGACGTGCTGGTGATTGAGAGTACCTATGGTGACCGGCGGCATGAATCCCGCCTTAAGCGCACACAAAAACTTAAACAGGTGATTGAAACGGCGGTAAAAGACAAGGGTGTTGTTTTGGTGCCGGCTTTCAGTATTGGTCGTACCCAGGAGCTGTTATACGAAATAGAGCAAATCATCTTTCAGAATGGACAGGATAAGAGCTGGAAAAATATCGAGGTCATTGTTGATTCACCATTGGCAGCCAGGTTTACCGCAACATATCGCAAGTTGCGCCGCTTCTGGGACAAGGAGGCGCGCCGTCGCTTAAAGCAGGGTCGTCATCCTTTATCCTTCGACTCGCTGCTGACCATTGATGATCATGCAACACATGAGCAAACGGTCAAATACCTGGCGAAAACAGCCAGGCCAACTATCGTCCTGGCGGCCAGTGGCATGTGCAGTGGCGGCAGGGTGGTGAATTATCTCAAGGCTTTAATAGAAGACCGGCGAACAGATATCCTGTTCGTCGGTTACCAGGCACAGGGTACAACCGGTCGTATCATTCAAACCTATGGTCCGCGTAATGGTTATGTGGATATCGATGGCAAACGTTATCGGATCAGGGCAAAAGTGCATACGATAGGCGGCTATTCTGCACATGCGGACCAGAAAAATCTGCTCGATTTTATAAGGCGCATGCGTGTTCAACCGCGAGAAATACGCCTGGTGCATGGTGATGAAGCTGCAAAAGCAACATTGCGCGATAAGCTCAAGACAGAATATCCACAGATGCGAGTGATCATTCCGCAGTCATAAGCAAACTTTTGTCGGGATTGTCATCCCCGCGAAGGCGGGGATGAGTGGTTGTTAAGGTAGAATGGTTTTCGGTCCTTCGGGGGTTCCAAGGATCAGGACATCAGCCGGGCGCCTGGCAAACAGGCCGTTAGTTACAACGCCTGTAATATGATTCAGGGTTTCTTCCAGTTTGACGGGTTCCATGATGCGCATGTTTTCCACATCGAGAATAATGTTGCCGTTATCAGTAACAAAGTTTTCACGCCAGACCGGGGTACCACCGAGCTTGACGATTTCACGTGCAACATAGCTTCTTGCCATGGGAATGACTTCAACAGGCAGGGGGAATTCGCCTAAAACATCAACCAGCTTTGATTCATCAGCAATGCAAACAAATTTCTTACTGGCAGCTGCAACAATCTTTTCGCGAGTCAAGGCGCCGCCGCCGCCCTTGATGAGGTGAAGGAATTTATTTGATTCATCAGCACCATCAACATAAATTTCGAGATCGCCGACAGCGTTGAGGTCAAATACCGGAATACCATGGGCTTTCATGCGTTCGGTTGATGCTTCAGAACTGGAGACGGCACCATCAATTTTATGTTTGATGGGTGCTAACAGATCGATGAAGTGATTAACAGTCGAACCGGTGCCAACACCGATAACGCCTCCATCCGGAAGATATTCAAGTGCGGCCTGGGCAGCCACTTTTTTCATTTCATCTTGATTCATTCTTTACTCCAGTCTGCATTTTAAGTTTATGATAGGCGAAGATATTACCAAATAATAAGGACAATGGTTGTAAATCATGCCTCTGAGCTACGTTAAGAAAATCCTTAAAGCGAGGGTCTATGACCTGGCCATTGAAACGCCATTAGATCCGGCACCACGCTTGTCCAAGCGTCTGGAAAATAATATTTATCTGAAAAGGGAGGATTTGCAGCCGGTTTTTTCATTCAAGATTCGCGGTGCTTATAACCGCATTGCGCATTTAACAGAAAAAGAAAAGGCTGCGGGCGTTATTGCGGCTTCAGCAGGTAATCACGCCCAGGGTGTCGCCATGTCGGCAGGCCGGCTGGGCATACAGGCGCTTATTGTCATGCCCAAAACCACACCGCCTATCAAGGTGGAGGCCGTTAAATGCCGTGGTGCTAAAGTGCTGTTAAAAGGTGATTCCTACGATGAAGCCTATGTCCATGCAAACCAACTGGCAAAGGAAAAGGGTGCAACATTTATTCATCCCTTTGATGATGACCTGGTGATTGCAGGGCAGGGTACGATTGCGATGGAAATTCTCCGGCAATTTAACCAGAACCTGGATTACATTTTTGTTCCAGTGGGCGGAGGTGGTTTGATTGCCGGTATTTCCGCCTATATCAAGTACGTCAGTCCGGAAACAAAAGTGATTGGTGTTGAACCGGAAGATGCGCCGACACTTTACAAGGCGCTGGAAGCCGGGCGTCGGGTGAGATTAAAAGAAGTCGGCATTTTTGCAGATGGTGTGGCGGTAGCACAAATTGGTAAGGAAACATTCAGGATAGCCAAAGAGTGTGTCGATGATGTGATCCTGGTTACAACCGATGAAATCTGCGCAGCCATCAAGGACGTTTTTGATGAAACGCGTACCGTTGCGGAACCGGCAGGTGCCCTGTCTATTGCGGGCATGAAAAAATATATTGCTGAAAACCAGCTTACCGATAAAAGCATGGTAGCGATTGAAAGTGGTGCCAATATTAATTTTGACCGTTTAAGGCATGTGGCAGAGCGTGCCGAACTGGGTGAAAAGAAAGAAGCTTTACTGGCGGTGGAGATTCCGGAAAAACCGGGAAGTTTTCTGGCGTTCTGTAAGGACCTGGGTAAACGTGGTATCACCGAGTTTAACTACCGTTATGATGACAGTAATGCAGCGCAAATATTCTGTGGTGTTGAGCTGCGTGATGGAGAAGAAGAGCATAAAGCGTTAATGAGCGGCTTGTGTGAGAAAGGCTACAAGGTTATTGATTTAACCGATAATGAAATGGCCAAATTGCATATCCGTTACATGGTGGGTGGGCATGCGCCCCAGGTTGAGGATGAGCATGTTTTCCGTTTCATGTTTCCGGAAAGGCCGGGTGCTCTGCTGGATTTTCTCAAAGGCCTGAGTCGGGGGTGGAATATCAGCCTGTTCCATTATCGTAACCACGGTGCTGCTTACGGACGGGTTATGCTGGGAATTCAGTTGAAGGCCGGCGAAAAAACGACTTTTAAGCGGTTTTTAACTGAAAATAACTACGCGTTTACTGAAGAGACAGACAATCCGGCCTATCGCTTGTTTGTAGGTGCTGCTAATAATGCCTAATGTCTACTGACTTATATTTGACCTGAAGCAAGCGATCGCTCAGGGAGGTAGATTAGACAGCAATGATAGGCAGGAATTCGACTAATCTGATTGACTGATTCAAATGTGGCCGAGACATGAAACTTGATGTTCTTGTCATTTGCAGTGGTGGACATTAAAAAATTGAATAGGTTTTTAACATAAGATTTGATTTTAAGTTTGCCAATGGATAATAAATAATTCACATTATTCAAACCGATATAAAGAAAAAAACAAAGTCTATGTCAAATTTCATCAAGCTCTATCCTCAAAATATTTCATCATCGACATGTCAGGAATTAATAGCTCTTTTTAATTCTGCACATAAACGAAAAGCAACCGTTCCTGGGGTAACCGGAAATGCAATAGATAAAAATCGTAAGGACTCGACAGATTTGCCGGTGTCTAAGATTCCAGAATCACTAAGAAAAAAATATAGTCACACTTTCAATGACTACCAATTATCACTGGAAAAGGTATTGATGGAATATATTGAGGAGTTTTCTATTTTAAAGCCCCCCCAGACTTTTCCTCTCGCATTATTTAACTTCAATATTCAACGATACTACCCTGGTGGTCAGGCATATCATGCTTGGCACTATGAATCGCCATATCCTAAGGTTGCACATAGGATTCTTACTTTTATGACTTACTTAAACACGGTAAAAAAAGGTGGTGAAACTGAGTTTTTATATCAAGATATTAGCGTTAGTCCTGAAGAAGGAACAACGCTTATCTGGCCATGTGGCTTCACGCATACCCACAGAGGCCTGCCTGCTCCTGATGAAGTGAAATTTATCTTAACTGGCTGGTTTGAATTTGATCATACACAGATGCATAAACTAAGTGGGTGAGTCCTATTTTGAAAACTTCAGTTTGAATTTAGGCTGATTTCTCCAATGATTTTAAATTGGCTCAAGCAAGGCGTTTTTCTCTATTTGAGCTGGTTCTTATGTAAGTTATAAAAAAAGACCCGCTGCTGCGGGTCTTTTTTATTGAAGAAAATTATCTTCTTTTCTTCTTTGGTGCGACTTTACGTTTTGCTGTGCTGGGCCGCGCCTTTGCGGTTTTCTTTTTAGCCACTTTTTTCTTGGCTACCTTTTTCTTGGCGACTTTCTTTTTAGCCACTTTTTTCTTGGCTACCTTTTTCTTAGCGACTTTCTTTTTGGCCACTTTTTTCTTGGCTACCTTTTTCTTAGTAGCGACTTTTTTCTTGGCTACCTTTTTCTTAACGACTTTCTTTTTAGCAACCTTTTTCTTGGCTACCTTTTTCCTGGTTGCTACTTTTTTCTTTGCAGCGACCTTCTTTTTAGTTGCAACTTTTTTCTTTGCAACTTTCTTTTTTATTGCCATTGTCTTCCCTCCAGAAGCATCTTTACGAACTCTTAAAAAGTATAATCCAGTATTTAAGAAATACTAGGTCATTGATCTTAATATAGTTAATTTTATTAACTTATGCTTAATAACGACGAGTTAAGTTAAAGCTTTAGAGTATTTTCTTATTTTTTTATCAGTTAAAAGACTATTTAAAGGTATATCCCAGGAACGTTTTTCTATGTTATTTACTTTTTGTAGTTCATGAGCAAGACCAACAAGTATTGGAAGTTTACTTTTAGTGCGTGTTTTACAGTGTGAAAGCGTTCTATCATAAAAGCCACCACCCATGCCGATTCTATTACCCTGTTCATCAAATCCGACTAACGGCATAAAGATAAGAGTAATTGAAGAAGGTGTAATTCTACGGCGATAAAGAGTTGGTTCTGATATATCAAAACGGTTTTTAATTAAGCGGGTATTTTTTGAGTAAGGAAAAAACCAGAGTTTATTTTTTGCGAAGGGAAATAAAACAGGTAGAAACACCTGCTTTTTCATTTTAAGCAGACGCTTGATGATGTTGCCTGTTGCGAGTTCGCCATCGCTATCAAGATAAATGGCAATGCGCTGATGTCGGCGTAACAGACCTGAGCGCATTAAAAATTTGAGAACAGCCTGTTGATGTTGGTATTGCTCCAGGATGGAAAGGGAGCGGCGTTGTTGGCGAATGTTTTTTCTGATCTGGGATGTATTCACAAGCTGTTTATCATGAAATGACGTGATGAAGAGCGCTTCCCACCTGTACCGTTACTGATCATTGTTCTTGAACCAGAAGGTTCAAGTGGGAACAACACCTGCACCATAAGGCTTTCCACTACGGGGTGGACATGCACACAAGTACAGGTTTTATGCTCCCAGGGTAAGAATTAGGCTCAAGAAAATACCCGATCAATTCTCGAATACTGCAGGAAGCGCCTAATTAAAAGGCTAAACCCATTTAGGCTAAAGTTCCAGCTGATTTGTTTGATTTAACGCAACTTCCACTTTTTCTCGGAGGCTTTTAATGCGTTTGCTGACGATATCAGAAATTGTTTCGCTGTCAGTGGTCTTGTTTAGCAGTTCATGAGTGATATTGAGAGCAGCCATAACAGCAATGCGGTCTGCGCCGATGACTGAACCCTTGTCCCGGATCAATCTCATCTGGTCATTCAGGTATTGTGCAGATGATCTAAGTCCATCGATCTCGTCCGGTTCGCAGGCTATACGGTATTCCTTGTCCAGGATTTTTACGATAGTAGGTTGTGTTTTGCTTTTCACGTTGTTGATCCCGGTCTGTAAATATTAAGTTTCCAGAGACTTTAAGCGACTGATCATTGCTTCAATGCGGGTCCGTGCCATTTCGGTTTTTTCGACCAGGGCGGCGCGTTCGGCAACCAGGTTATCCTGCTTTACCTTTAGCGTCTTGTTTTCCTGTTTTAAAAATTCGCAGGCACGGATGAGTTCCTCGACACGGACTTCGAGTGCTTTGAGGTCAACGTCCACTCCTGTTGTTTGTTCTTTTTGTGACATAGCGGAAACTATAGAATGCCGTTATTGGGCGGTCAATCAGGTAATGAGCATGCTATCATGATTTTCTCTATGAAACTGCACTTGTCAGCAAGTGATTTGGCAAAGTAATTTGATACAGGAAAATATTAGCACCATGTCGGATATGCAACAGAATGACGTTAATTATGAGGAACTTCAGCAAAAACTGGCTTCTGCGAATGCCAGCGCAGAAGCTGCAGAAGTGCATGGTGTTATCTGCGGTGTTATTGCTTCAGCCCGGTCTTTGCCGGAAGACTGGTTTCTTGAGTTGTTTGACCAGGCTGAAGCAGGTGATTTACTGGTTGAAGATGGTAAATCAGGAGTGCGGATGCTGTTTGCTGAAACACTGAGCCAGATCGAAGGTGCGGGGCTGGGGATGCAGCTCTTGTTACCTGCGGATGAAGCGGCATTGCCTATCAGGGCTCAAGCGGTAACTGAATGGTGCCAGGGGTTTCTTTACGGTGTTGGTTTGAGTGGTGAGCAGGCAAATGGGCTGCTTTCTGCTGAAGCACAAGAAGCGCTTGAAGATATTTCAACTTTTACACGTTTAGACGTGGCAGCCCTGGGTGAAACCGATAATCTGGAAGAAGAGGAAGATGCCTTAATGGAAATCACCGAGTTCTTATGGGTTGCCGCCATGCTGATTCGTGAAAGCTTCCTTGATTTGAACAAGACTGCTGTGCCAGGCAGCAGTGAAAATGGAATAGAACATGAATATCACTGAGTTCAAAAGACGCAGAAAGCAATTAATGCGGATTATGGGCAATAATTCCATTGCGATTCTGCCGGCTGCCTCAGAGTCTGTAAGAAACCGGGATGTCTATTATCGTTACCGCCCTGACAGTGATTTCTATTACCTGACCGGTTTTCATGAGCCAGATGCTGTGGCGGTACTGATTCCCGGGCGAAAACATGCTGAGTATATTCTTTTCTGTCGTCCGCATGATGAAACCAAGGCGATGTGGGATGGTGAAATGGCGGGTCAGGAAGGCGCCGTAGAAACTTATGGAGCCGATGATTCTTTTCCTATCGGTGACCTTGACGAAATTTTGCCACGCATGCTCGAGCAGACCAGCCGGGTATTTTATGCGATGGGCTGTAACCATGAACTGGACAGGCGGCTGTCAGACTGGATAACCCGTATCAAGTGCCAGGCACGCTCCGGTTTGCAAAGTCCGCTGGAAATTATCGAGCTCGATCATTATTTACATGACATGCGTTTATATAAGAGCCGTTCCGAAATCAGCATCATGCGCAAAGCGGCCAATATTTCTGCTGCGGCACACAAAAAAGTCATGAAGTGCTGCCAGCCTGGAATGATGGAATTTCAACTGGAGTCAGTATTCACTCATGCCTGTGGTATGAAAGGCACCAGGGAACAGGCCTATCCCTCGATTGTGGGCGGGGGAAATAACGCTTGCGTATTGCACTATATCGATAACAGGGATGAGTTAAAGGATGGTGACCTGTTGTTGATCGATGCGGGATGCGAGGTAGATCACTATGCTTCCGATATTACCCGCACATTTCCGGTTAATGGTGTTTTCAGTAAAGCCCAGGCTGAACTTTATCAGCTGGTTTTGGACGCACAGCGTGCTGCTATCGAGCAGGTCAAGCCGGGTAAGCACTGGAATCAGCCACATGAGGCGGCTGTGAAAACCATAGCCAAGGGCTTGCTCAAGCTGGGTATCCTGAAAGGTACCCTGGCAAACGTGATGAAAAAGGAAACCTATCGCAAGTTTTATATGCATCGCACCGGCCACTGGCTGGGCATGGATGTACATGACGTGGGTGACTACAAGGTTGATGGGCAATGGCGGGAGCTTGAGCCAGGCATGGTGCTGACTGTTGAGCCAGGTCTGTATATTCCCGAAGGAACCCGCGGTGTTGCAAAAAAATACTGGGGTATTGGTATTCGCATTGAAGATGATGTCGTGGTCACCAGGGATGGTAATGATATTCTCAGCAAGCAGGCGCCCAAGACCATAGAGGATATTGAGGCTTTAATGCGTGCCTGATGGCAGGGTGATGGGACATGAGTCAGTTTGACGTAATTATTTCAGGTGGTGGAATGGTGGGTGCCAGCCTGGCGCATGCCTTAACCGGCCATGGTTTACGTATTGCGGTAATTGAAGCTTTTCCTGTCTCGACAGGCGAGCAGCCCAGCTACGATGATCGTGCAATTGCATTGTCCTATGGTTCCAGGTGCATTCTTGATGCCCTGGGCTTATGGCAACAGATTCAACCTGATGCTGAAGCGATCAAAAAGATACACGTCTCGGACCAGGGGCATTTTGGATTTGCCCGTCTTGATCACGAGGAAGAGGGCGTTGATGCCTTAGGCTATGTCGTTACCGCCAGGGATCTCGGTCAATCGCTACTGCCGTCTTTAACGGCGTGTTCGGATGTGCAGCTCTTTTGTCCTGCCAGCCTGGAGAGTTTTGTTGTTGGCGATACAGGTGTTGCCGTGACTATTGAAGAAAACGGACAGCAGAAAATGCTTGAAGCAAAGTTGCTGGTAGCCGCGGATGGCGGTCAGTCGCTGGTGCGTCAGCAACTGGGGATTGAGGTTAAAGACGTGGCCTATGGGCAGTCTGCCATCGTTTCCAATGTCTCTGCCCAAAAAGCACATGAGAATGTGGCATACGAGCGTTTTACCCAGACGGGTCCGGTTGCCTTGTTGCCCATGACCGAAAACCGTTGTGCACTGGTCTATACCGTCAATAATGAAGACCTTGATGCAGCCATGGCATTGTCGGATGACGCCTTTTTAAAACAACTGCAAAGCCGGTTCGGCTATCGCCTGGGTCGGTTCACGCACATTGGCCAGCGGGCAGCCTACGAATTACGCCTTAAAGAAGTGGTTGAACACGTCAAGCCACGGGTCGCGTTAATCGGTAATGCCGCGCATACCGTGCATCCCATTGCAGGGCAGGGCTTTAACCTGGGGATTCGGGACGTGGCTGTCTTGGCTGAAGTCATACTGGATGCAAGGCAGGCTGGTCAGGATTATGGAATGCTCGATGTGCTGGGTCGTTATGCCGAATGGCGCCGTACGGACCACCGTTCGGTTATGTTTGCGACGGATTTCATGGTCCGGCTATTTAGCAACCCGTTAAACATTGTTAAGTCAGCGCGTAACCTGGGTATTCTCGCGGCAGACATGTTACCGAATGCGAGGCACTGGATCAGTCGGCAGGCCATGGGGCTTGCAGGAAGACAATCAAAACTTTCCCGGGGGGTGCCACTTGAATGATGTCATTGTAATTGGTGCCGGCATGGTGGGTTCAGCTGCCGCGCTGGGCCTTGCCCGGCAGGGTTTGTCTGTCGCCCTGGTTGAAGCTTTTGAGCCGAATACAGTATTCCAGCCGGAAGCAGTTGATAATCGTGTTTCGGCATTAACACGTGCCTCGGAAAAACTGCTTGATGAACTCGGTGTCTGGGCTGACATGCGTGCCATGCGCGTCATGCCTTACAGCGACATGCATGTCTGGGATGCTGCAGGGCAGGGATCAATTCATTTTGATGCAGCCGAACTGGCGGAGCCTTCACTGGGCCATATTGTTGAAAACCATGTTACCCAGCTGGCCTTATGGCATGCCATGCAACAAGTTGAGAATATTGAAATTATTTGTCCTGATACAGTGGTTGCCGTCGACAGGAATGAAAATATCAGCACCATTACGCTAAAAAGTGGTCGGCAGTTAAGCGCATCACTGGTCGTGGTTGCAGATGGTAAAAAATCTGTAGTGCGCGACCTGCTGGGTATAGAAACACAGGGCTGGCTTTATGATCAGCATGCGCTGGTTGCCACGGTGACAACCGGGGCGGGTCACCGCAACACTGCATGGCAACGCTTTATGCCTGAAGGGCCGCTGGCGTTTCTGCCTTTAGGAATGAATGGTGACAAGTCCTGTTCGATCGTCTGGTCCACGACACCTGAAAAAGCTGAACAGTTGCAGTTAATGGCGGATGCTGAATTTTGCGATGCGCTCACCCAGGCCAGTGAAAGCCGCTTGGGTGAGATAATAGCAGTTGAATCCCGTGCTGTTTTTCCACTGGAGCTCAAGCATTCGAAAACCTATATCCGTGACGGTTATGTGCTGGTGGGTGATGCGGCACATGCCATTCATCCGCTGGCAGGACAGGGCGTGAACCTGGGCTTCAAGGATATTGAGGCCTTGCTGCAGCTGGTATCCCAGGCCAGGCAGCAGGGGCGTGATATCGGCAGCTGGCGGGTGTTGCGCCAGTTTGAGCGTGAAAGAAAAGGTTCCAATATGACCATGCTGGCAGCAATGGATGTTTTCAAACGCCTGTTCAGTAATCGCGTCAAGCCGCTTTCTGTTATTCGAAATGCAGGCCTTTCACTGGTGGATAACCTGGGTCCGATCAAGCAGTTCTTCATGCGCTACGCAATGGGACTGGACTAGAAACTACTTCCCGGAAATTAATGGATGAATTGAAAACAGGTTGACTGCGCTCGCAATACAAATATAATTGCGAATCATTATCATTAACAATAGTAATTGAGGTTATGATGCGTCGAACTATTTTTGCCATTGCGATTTGCGTGTTGGGGTTGCCTGTAACCCAGGTTCTTGCCAGTGAAGTTATTGTTTATTCAGCTCGCAAGGAGCACCTGATCAAGCCGTTATTTGATCAATACCAGCAGGAAACAGGAACCTCGGTTAAATACATTACTGATAAAGCCGGGCCACTGTTACAGCGACTCAAGGCCGAAGGCAAGCGTTCCCCGGCTGATATCCTGATGACCGTGGATGCCGGAAACCTCTGGCATGCCGCCCAGAATGGCGTACTGGCCAAAGTTGAATCCAGTATTTTGGACCGGTCAGTACCGGCTCATCTGAAAGACCCTGAAAATCACTGGTTTGGCCTGTCAGTGCGCGCCAGAACGATTGTCTACAACACCGACAAGGTGAAACCTGCCGACCTGACAACTTATGAGGACCTGGCGGATGAGCAATGGAAAGGTCGTTTGTGTTTGCGTACATCAAAGAAAGTTTATAATCAGTCACTGGTTGCCATGCTGATCAGTCACCATGGTGAAGCAAAGGCAACTGAAATCGTAGCAGGCTGGGTTAATAACCTGGCGCTGCCGCCTTTTTCCAATGACACAAAAACCATGCAGGCTGTAGCCGCTGGCCAATGTGATGTTGCAATTGTAAACACCTATTATTTTGGCCGCTTACAGAAGAAAACCCCTGACATTAACCTGGCGCTGTTCTGGCCAAACCAGCAGAGTTCAGGAGTGCACATCAATGTCTCCGGGGCTGGTGTTACTGCCCATGCACCGCACAGGGAAGAAGCAATAAAGTTACTTGAGTGGCTGGCATCTGGCGAGGCACAGGGCCTGTTGGCAGAATTGAACATGGAGTACCCGGTCAATCCTGCTGTTTCAGCCTCGGATACGGTTAAAAAATGGGGTGAATTCAAGGCGGATGATACAAACCTGTCCGAAGCGGGGCGTTTGCAGGCACAGGCTGTGCGCCTCATGGATAAAGTCGGTTATCGTTAAGATCATATCGCCACTGAAGTCAGTTATAACGGCGTTCAAAGTGCTCATTTACATTTGTAAACTCCGCCCTTTAGCCTTGTTCTAACTGACTTCAGCGACAATCTGATATTAACTGTGAACAAAGACATATCATGTGAATGGAAAATGTAATTGAATCAAATGCACGTCTGATTCCCGGACAAACCGGACGCTCGTGGCGACTCGCCAGCATGTTGCTGGCTTTTGTCGTTTTCATGCCGTTACTGGTATTGGCACTGGCCTGGTTATCGGTGGATACGGATGTCTGGTCACATATGGCGACAACACTGCTGCCAGAAGTGTTGGCGAACACGGCTGTATTGCTTGCTGGTGTCAGTGTTGGCGTTTTACTGCTGGGTATCAGCCTGGCGTGGCTGACCAGTATGTGCGAGTTTCCTGGCCGGCGTTTTTTTGACTGGGCTTTAATGTTGCCGTTTGCAATGCCGGCGTATGTGCTGGCATTTGTTTTCCTGGGATTAATGGATTTTTCCGGACCGGTGCAGGCTGGTGTCAGAACCCTGTTTGATCTGCCGGGTAACTGGTTTTTCGAGGTGCGTCATGCCGGCGGTGTGATTCTGGTGATGACCCTGGTGCTTTATCCCTATGTTTACATGCTGGCGCGCGTTGCTTTTCTCGGCCAGGGGCAGGCAGTTTTTGATGCCGGCAGGAGTTTGGGTTTGACGCCACTGCAGGCTTTTTTCAAAGTCGCATTACCAATGGCAAGACCGGGCATTGTGGCTGGTTTGAGCCTGGCGCTGATGGAGGCGCTGGCAGATTTCGGTGCTGTTGCGGTATTCAACTACGACACCTTTACCACAGCAATTTACAAGGCCTGGTTTGGTTTTTTCGACTTGCAGGCGGCTGCACAGCTAGCCTCCATATTGTTAATCCTGGTATTGATTGCTTTAACGTTTGAGCGGCACTTGAGAGGACGGGCCCGCTACGACGAAAAACGTTCAAACCGCTGGCGCAGAATTCAGCTCTCAAAGCAACGAAAATGGCTGGCATCAGGCTATTGTTTGCTGGTCTTTGCAACGGCTTTTTTTATCCCCATGGCGCAGTTACTGTTGTGGGCGTGGGAATCAAGCGCGGACCTCGATAGCCGATATTTTGATTTATTTGCTCATACGCTGGTACTGGGTTTAATGGCTGCTGCTTTAACGGTGGTTGGCGCTTTTGTGCTTGCCTATAACCGGCGTCTGCATACTGACAGGCTGTCGAAACTGTCAGTGCGTATTGGCACCCTGGGATATGCCTTGCCGGGTTCGGTGCTTGCCGTTGGTGTCATGATTTCGCTGGTCTGGCTCGATCAGCAGGTGGCAGATGCCATTCAAGCGCTGTTTGGTATAGAGATGGCGCTGTTATTCAGTGGCAGCGTGCTGGCTTTGCTGATTGCCTATTTTGCCCGTTTCCAGGCAGTTGCTTTTGGTCCGATTGAAAGTGCACTGGAGCATATACGCCCGTCTATCCGGGATGCAGCCCAAAGCCTGGGGGCAACCGGGTGGGAGACGGTGCGCCTGGTGTACCTGCCTATGCTACGTCCGGGAATGCTCACTGCAGCCTTGCTGGTACTGGTCGATACCATGAAAGAAATGCCGGCAACCTTGCTGTTGCGGCCTTTTGGCTGGGACACGCTGGCAGTAAGGATTTATGAAATGACCTCTGAGGGTGAATGGGAACGTGCAGCACTACCGGCTGTTGCATTGGTGCTTGTCGGCTTGATCCCTGTCAGTATCCTGGTCAGAAAATCTGCCCATTCCTAGTCAGGTTTTCAATGGCTACAGCAGGTTGCAGGGATTGGCAGGGTAAAGGTTTCCTGTTTTTTCATGTGTGTAGTTACGGCAAATTTATGCGAAACTCCGCCCAATTGTATTTTCAGTAAATGAGAAGCCTGAATGAAAAAAACAATCCTGAACGAGGTGCATCGTGACCTGAATGCCCGCATGGTGCCCTTTGGTGACTGGGATATGCCGGTTAATTACGGTTCACAAATTGAAGAGCATCATGCTGTTCGCCAGCATGCCGGTATGTTTGATGTGTCTCATATGCAGGCTGTTGATCTTAAAGGAGCGCGTGTTCGTGACCTGTTGCGCTACCTGCTGGCAAATGATGTGGCCAAGCTAAAAGAACGGGGTAAAGCCTTATACAGCTGTATGCTGAATGAAAAAGGTGGTGTGATTGATGATCTGATCGTTTATTTCATGGAGGATGACTGGTTCAGGCTGGTAGTCAATGCCGGAACCGCTGAAAAGGATATTGCCTGGATCAGTAATCATGCATCTGAATTTCATGTCGGCGTGCATGTGCGTGACGATCTTGCGATGATTGCCGTTCAGGGTCCCGAAGCCAGGCCCAAAACCATCCCTTTACTGGAAAAATTTTCCGGTGATGCATTTGCGAAAGCCGCAGGGGAGTTGAAAGTGTTTTCTGCAACCGGCCAGGGTGACTGGTTTGTCGGACGCACCGGTTATACCGGCGAAGATGGCTTTGAAGTGCTGATGCCGGAATCTGTAGCAATTGATTTCTGGCTGGCATTACAGGATGCGGGCGTGCAACCCTGTGGGCTCGGTGCAAGAGATACCTTGCGTCTGGAAGCAGGCATGAATCTCTATGGCTCTGATATGGACGAAAACACTTCACCACTGGAAGCTGGCTTGTCCTGGACTGTGGCTCTGGAGCCGCAGGAGCGTAAATTTGTCGGTAGAGATGCCCTGGAGTCACTCAAACAGGCAGGAAATCTGAAAAAATTTATCGGCTTGATCTTGCAAGGTCGTGGTGTATTGCGTGATCATCAGAAACTGTTTGATGGAGAAAAGCAAATCGGTGAAATTACATCGGGCGGTTTTTCTCCAACTTTGAACAAGGCAATTGCTTTTGCCCGTATTGATGCAGAGGCGGCTGACGACCTGACAGTTGATATCCGGGGGAAAAAATTACCCGTGGATAGAGTCAAGCTGCCGTTTGCCAGATCAGGCAAAGCCCTTTACTAGTCAGGTTACACAGGATATTTCCAAGAAACATAGAGAGAATCGACCATGAGTAATATTCCATCCGATTTGTTGTACACCAGTTCACATGAGTGGGTGAAAGATGAAGGTGATGATATTGTCACCATCGGTGTTACCGACCATGCCCAGGAGCTTCTGGGTGACCTGGTTTTTGTTGAATTGCCGGAAGTGGGTGACAACATTGAAACTGGTGGTGAGGCCGGTGTTGTAGAGTCGGTAAAAGCGGCATCAGATATCTACAGCCCGGTTAGTGGTGAAGTCATTGAAGTTAACGAAGACCTGGCTGACAGCCCGGAAACAATAAACGAGCAGCCTTATGACGGTGGATGGATATACAAGCTTAAGTTATCAGATGCAACGGAACTTGATGCCCTGCTGAATGAAGAGGCTTATGCAGCGGTCGTTGAAGCTGATGATCACTGATTTGAAAACTGACTTTTCCATGCCTGCGTTTAAATCAAATTTAATAATGTTTATTTAATAAGCATAAGCTGTATTTTTTAAATTTGATCATTTCAGATTGCATGCATGCAATAACAAGACGATGTAACAATATTAATTAGCGGTACATTTATATGCCTTTTATCCCGCATACCGAGGACGAAGTCCGGGCCATGCTTGACGCCATTGGTGTTGACAGCATAGACGACTTATTCGATGAAATACCCACTGAACTGCGTCAGTTCAGCCTTGATGGAGTTCCTGCAGGTTTGCCTGAAATGGAAGTGTCGCAACTGATGCATCAGCGGGCACGCCAGGATGGACATGCTTATTCCTTTATTGGAGCAGGAGCCTACGACCATCATATTCCGTCAGCGGTCTGGGAAGTGGCAACACGCGGTGAATTTTACAGTGCCTATACGCCATACCAGGCTGAGGCCAGCCAGGGTACCCTGCAGTTACTGTATGAATTCCAGTCCATGATGACGGCCCTGATGGATATGGAGGCATCCAATGCCTCGCTCTACGATGGTGCTTCAGCATTAGGCGAGGCTATCCTGATGGCAGTCAGGGCACACCGTAAGTCCAAGTCGAAAAAGATATTACTGCCTGCCAGTTTGCATCCGGCTTACCGTGCAACGGCGCGCAGCATCGTCAAAAACCAGGGTATCGAGTTGATCGAAATACCATATGACAAGACCAGCGGTCGAATGGATATGGATGCCCTGTCTGAATATGCCGGACAGGATATTACGGCGCTGGTCATCCCGCAGCCAAATTTTTTTGGTGTTCTGGAAGATGTAGATACACTGGCAGTATGGGCGGAAGAAAATAATGCTGTAACGATTGCGGTCGTCAATCCACTGGCTATGTCCATTTTGAAGCCACCCGGCCAATGGGGTGCCAAGGGTGCAGATATCTGTTGTGGTGAAGGGCAGCCGCTCGGGATTCCCCTTTCTTCAGGAGGCCCTTACTTTGGCTTCATGTGTTGCAAGCAGAATATCGTCCGCCAGATGCCTGGCCGTATTATTGGCCGTACAGTGGATCTGGATGGTAAAGATGGTTATGCATTGACCCTGCAGGCGCGTGAACAGCATATTCGACGTTCCAAGGCTACTTCGAATATCTGTACCAACCAGGGACTGATGGTCACGGCAGCCACTATTCACATGGCCATGCTGGGTGCAGAAGGTCTTGCGCGGACAGCGGCCAGCTCGCATGAAAAACACAGGCAACTGCTAGACCGCCTTACAGCGATCGAGGGTGTTAACGTTGTTTTTAACAGCCCGGTTTATAACGAAACGGTGTTAAGCCTGCCGTTTGAAACATCAGAAATATTGCGGGCTTTGTCAGCACATAATGTACTGGCCGGTTATGACTTGTCAGGGGACTACCCGGAGCTGGGTAATGTCCTGCTGGTGTGCTCCACAGAAAAACAGTCCGATGAAGCTGTTAACGTGTTTGTAGACAAGCTTGAGCGGGTGATTTCAATCAGGTCCAACCCTGGTTGCCCGACAAAACCAAAATTTGATAGTTAGGCGGGAAAGGTTTTATGTTGATTTTTGAAAAGTCTTCCAAAGGGCGGTTTGCCCAGGCGCAGTCACCACAACTGAAGGCGTCGCTGCAGGATATACCCGCCAACTTGTTGCGTGAAACACCACCGGCAATGCCTGAAGTATCAGAAATGCAGACGGTCAGGCACTACACGCGTCTGTCACAAAAGAACTTTTCAATTGATACGCATTTTTATCCACTGGGTTCATGCACCATGAAATACAACCCTCGGGCCTGTAACTCATTATCAATGTTACCGGGCCTGGTGGATCGGCATCCTTATGCGCCTGAATCACACAGCCAGGGCTTTTTGGCCTGTATGCATGATTTGCAGGAAATTCTCAAGGATGTTACCGGTATGAAAGCCGTGTCGCTGTCTCCAATGGCGGGCGCCCAGGGTGAGTTTGCCGGGGTTGCAATGATTCGTGCCTACCATGATGCACGCAATGATCATGCGCGCAATGAAATCCTGGTACCGGATGCGGCACATGGTACCAACCCGGCATCTGCCGTTATGTGTGGCTTTAAGGTGCGCGAAATTCCGACTGCCGATGATGGCGATATTGATATCGAAAAACTCAAGGAAGTCCTTGGACCCCAAACAGCCGGTATCATGTTGACCAACCCGTCAACGCTGGGTGTTTTTGAGCGTCGTATCCAGGAGATTGCCGGCCTGGTACACGAAGCCGGTGGACTGCTGTATTACGATGGCGCCAACCTTAATGCCATTCTGGGCAAAGTGCGTCCGGGTGACATGGGCTTTGATGTCATTCACATGAATTTGCACAAGACTTTTTCCACACCGCATGGCGGAGGCGGGCCTGGAGCCGGTCCGGTTGGTGTCAGTAAGCGACTTGAGCCTTACCTGCCAATACCCATGGTGGATTATGATGGGCGGGAATACCGCTGGTTAACAGAAAAGGATCGTCCAGAATCAATAGGCCGGCTTTCTGCATTTGCCGGCAATGCAGGAATTTTGCTGCGTGCTTACATATATGCCCGTCTTTTAGGCCGGGAAGGTATGACCAGGGTGGCAGAATATTCCACGCTGAATGCCAACTACATGTTAAAGAAAATGCTGGATGCCGGTTTCCAGGCAGCCTATCCGGAAAGGCGTGCCACGCATGAGTTCATTATCACGTTGAAAAAACAGGCCAAGGAACTGGGCGTCAACGCAATGGACTTCGCCAAGCGTTTGCTGGATTACGGTGTGCATGCTCCAACAACCTATTTCCCCTTGCTGGTGCCCGAATGCTTCCTGATCGAGCCGACAGAAACCGAGTCTATCGATGCGCTGGATGACTTTGTTGAAAGCATGATTACCATCCAGAAAGAAGCCGAGAATGAGGCTGAAATGGTCAAGGGAGCGCCTTATACCTTGCCGGTGAGACGCCTGGATGATGTACGCGCCGCACGTGAACTGGATATTCGCTGGACGGATAAAAAATAACTTTTTACCACGAAGGACACAGAGTACACCAAGTGGTTGTTGTCAGTCCGGTTCACCTGGCCGTTTTAATCTCCAATGCTGAGGTAGATGTTTTCTGGTTCCGCAACCCCGTTCTGATTTACAATTAGCAGGATAAAACTAATCCAATCAATTTTTCGCATACGACGGGCACAAAAAATATTTCTCTGTGTGCTTGGTGTCCTTCGTGGTGAATAGTGTTTGATTAATAATCACTGAAGGTAATTAAATGTCAGCTTTGATCTGCGGTTCATTCGCGTATGACACCATCATGGTGTTTCAGGACCATTTTAAAAATCACATCCTGCCTGAACAGGTGCATATTCTGAATGTATCGTTCCTGGTGCCTGATTTGCGACGCGAGTTCGGTGGCTGTGCCGGTAATATTGCCTATAACCTGAGCCTGCTGGGTGCTGAAGGGAAACCCATGGGGACTGTGGGTACCGATTTTGATGCTTATGCAAGCTGGATGGATGAATGTGGTGTCAGCCGTGATTGTATCAGGGTGGTCGACAAAACCTATACCGCGCAGGCATACATAACGACTGACCAGGACGATAACCAGATAACCGCATTTCATCCCGGTGCGATGAATTATTCGCATGAGAACAAGGTCGCTGATGCGCCGGGTACAACCATCGGACTGGTATCACCTGATGGCCGTCAGGGCATGATTGAGCATGCCCGCCAGTTTGCTGAAGCGGGTATTCCCTTCATGTTTGACCCTGGTCAGGGTATGCCTATGTTTGGAAGTGAGGACTTGCTAACATTTGCTGAGCAGGCGACCTGGCTGGCTTTCAATGACTATGAAATCAAGCTTATGTCGGAAAGAACCGGCAAGTCACCGGAACAGCTGGCAGAAATGGTTGAAGCCGTCATTGTGACCCGTGGCGGTGAAGGTTCGCTGATTTATAGCGGGGGCCGGGTGATAGAAATTCCAACCGCACCCGTCGAGGCGTTGCGGGACCCAACCGGCTGTGGCGATGCTTATCGTGCAGGTCTGCTATATGGCCTGATGAATGATATGGACTGGGAAATGACAGGCCGAATTGCTTCGCTGATGGGCGCAATCAAGATTGAGCATGCAGGCACGCAGAACCATAAGTTTACCCAGCATGAGTTTGATCAGCGTTTCCATGCGGCTTTTGGCATCTCGTTAGCCTGATGTCTTCCGAAACTCAACCTGTTGTTCTGAATAAAAATGCTGACCGTCGGCTGCGTGCTGGTCATAGCTGGGTATACAGTAACGAAATCAATGCGGCTGGCAGTAATTTAAGATCATTTACGCCCGGACAGCTGGTGGATGTCCTCAATCATCAGGGTAAATGGTTGGGTGCAGGTTATATCAATCCCAACTCACTTATTTGTGTACGTATTATTTCCCGGCAAAAAGATATTGCAGTTAATGGATCTCTGATTGTTCACCGACTCAAAATTGCCCTGGGCTTGCGCGAACGTTTTTACAGCAAACCATTTTATCGCCTGGTGTTTGGTGAATCAGACGGTTTGCCCGGCCTGATTGTCGACCGCTATGGTGATTATTGTGTTGTGGCAATTTCAACAGCAGGTATGGAAATGTTACGGGGCGAAATCGTTCACGCCGTGGACAAAGTGCTTAAGCCAAAAGGAATCCTGTTCAGAAATGATTCAACTGCCAGGCAGCAGGAGGGGTTGGATCAATACAGTGAAATTGCCCAGGGAGTCATACCTGAGTATGTCCGTATCAGTGAAGGTGAAAGTCAGTTCGACATTTCACTGCATGAAGGTCAGAAAACCGGCTGGTTTTATGACCAGGCAGCAAATCGCCAACGCATGCTCAAGTATGTTGCCGGTAAATCCGTGCTGGATGTCTGCAGTTATGTCGGTGCCTGGTCTGTTCGGGCCGCGCTCAATGGCGCCACGCAGGTGACCAGTGTTGATATCTCCGAAACAGCACTTGCCATGCTTGAGCATAATGCGCAATTGAACCAGCTCGAAAATAGCATTGAGACAATACAGGCTGATGCATTTCAGGCCTTGAAAGAGCTAAAGCAGGCAGATCGGCGCTTCGATGTCATTATCCTGGATCCACCGGCATTCATGAAACGCCGCAAGGATATCAAGCAGGGTCTGACTGCTTACCGACGCCTGAATGAAATGGCGATTCGCCTGTTAAACAATGATGGAATTCTGATTAGCGCATCCTGTTCCTACCATATGGCGTCATCTGAGCTACTGCAAGTCATACAGCAGTCAGCCAGGCATAATGATCGCTGGGTGCAGGTGCTGGAGGAAGGTAAGCAGGGTCTGGATCATCCTGTAAACCCTGCTATTGTAGAAACTGCATATTTAAAAGCGTTTTATTGTCGCGTTTTACGTGGTTTCTAAAAGAAAATCGAGGTTTAAAACCTAATTGTGGCTGGTGATACGCATTAATTCCATCTTGATGCGTGCTTTTTCATTGGGTGGCAATTGTTCCCAGTAAGAGGCCACTTCGCGGGCTTCATCTGATAGGTAAGAAGCCTGTTGATCGCCAAACATGAGCCATGCGGGGTTGACGCCCAGTACTTCGGCAATTTTATCAATTTTTCTTGGGCGAAGACTTTTGCCATTCTCAATTTTCTGGATGACAGCCTGGTTCGTCTCAGCGTGGATCGCGAGCTGATCCTGTGTCCATCCTTTCTGGTGTCTTTTGTAGCGTACCCGTTCACCGAGTGTGCGTAAAAAAGTATTAGCAGTCCTTAAATCCATAATCATAACTCTTATTCTCATTCCGGCTGTGGAACTTGGTTCGTGACTAGATTAACGGCAGTAATTCCAGGGACTTGAAGTTTTTTTTAATTGTAAGAATGAAATTCTTATTGGCTTTTTAGGGACTTACTGCAGTATTTGCTGAAAAAAGCTGGAGCTCGAAATTATCCCGTCAATTTTTATCAGCAGTTTTTCATATCTCGGGTCACGGATATTGCCATATTGTTGCAGGAACTGTTGTTCCGTTAATGGAGCAGGAAGGCTGCTGACATCAGCTAACAGGCCGTTGCTGTATTGTGTATCTGATAACAGCTTTTGCACCTTTAATGCGGATGTTTTGTCCTGAGTGGCGAGCTTGCCGAGCAGGCTGCCGGCACGGTCTGCTGCAAGGTCACTGAAACTGAAACCGGAGCCGCCATCAGAGTCATACATTTCCTTGCCGGTGCCAATCAGGTTGGATAGTTCAGTGTTACTCTGGCTGGCAATCGCTGCGGAAACGAGAAAATGTTGTGCAAGGTCAGTTCTGCGCTGCAGACGTGCAGAAAAATAGGGCAGGTAGGTTTGTCCGTAAGTTTGTTTGCCAAGCGCCCATTGTCCCAGTAATTGCAATACGGCACGGTTTTCTGCAACGGGATCGAATTCTATCGAGCGGACAGATGCCTGTTTGAAAAGCGTAGTGATAATTGTTGCGAACGAAGCACGCTGATTAAAGGGCAATTCAGTGAGGAAACCGGCGTAATAAATCATGGAGGCATGATCGGTAAGCTCGCGAATTTTAGCCTTTGTAACCCGCTCCCATTCGGAGCGCCAGCGGTAATCAATAACCAGGGCCTGTTGAGTGAACTGGTAGTTGACCAGTGCGGCCTGGAAAAGCTGCCAGAAGTCATCCTGCTGTAACAGGGCTCCTGTCATGCTGGGAATGTAGGCAGAGGCCCAGTCAGGAATATGCCAGCGCCCGATTTGCAGTGATTGAATATTCAGTTGCGAGTCGTGTTTCTCAAGGGAAAACTGCAGATTGAAAAATCGACCCAGCGGATTTTCAGGTAACCGAACTGAAAATTTCAGCAGTAGATTATTGTCATTCAGGTTTGCCTGCATACCGGCAGCAGCCAGTTGGGGATGCAAGGATTGGATGCCATAGGTGCCGAGCAGCGTCAGGGATTGCTCATCCAGTCGGAGTGTTTTTTTAGCGCCGGTTTGGAGTTTTCTCGGGTCATGCTGGCTCAGAAGAGCCCGGGCTTTTTTTACATCCTGGTGAGTCAGCGTAGGGATATTTTCAACCAGGCTTTGTTGTTGTGGTGCAAGCAGCAGCAGTGATACAAGGATCAGCGGTGCAAGCAGAACAAGAAGAAATACAGTTTTGAAAATAAGTTTCACAGGTTGGGCTCTGGTGGCGCGGACAGGGTCAGGTGTTCTTGTTACTATACGTTTTTTTCAGAAAAACGTAATAACGACCCTGTTTTGTTAATTCGATTGTTGTGATGCGAGTTCTTTACCAATGATTTATCCGGATATTGATCCTGTTGCATTAAGCCTTGGCCCGATTAAGGTGCATTGGTATGGCATCAGTTACATGGTGGCATTCCTGCTGGGCTGGTGGCTGGCCCGCTTGAAGGCAGCAAAACTGCCGGGCTGGAATGCGAAGCAGGTTGATGACCTGTTATTTTATGCCGTGCTTGGTGTGATTCTTGGTGGGCGCTTTGGCTATATCCTGTTTTATGGCTTTAATGACTGGCTTGATGATCCATTGCGCCTTTTCAGGGTCTGGGAAGGGGGAATGTCATTCCATGGCGGACTGGTTGGCGTTTTGGTCGCGATGTTTCTGTTTGCGAAAAGAACATCCAGGCCATTCTTTGAAGTGACGGACTTTATTGCCCCAATCGTGCCAGTAGGTCTTTTTACCGGACGCATTGGAAACTTTATCAACGGCGAACTCTGGGGCGGTCCTGCCAGTGTCCCCTGGGGCGTGCAGGTACCCTGTGAAAGGTTCTATTATTTGTGCACCAGCAAGCTGCAGTTGCCTGCCGGAACTGAATTGACCCCGGCCCTGCATCCTTCGCAGTTGTACGAAGCCACGCTCGAAGGGGTGTTACTGTTTGCGATTTTGTGGTTGATCGCATCCAGGCAGCCACCGAAAATGGTCGTGTCAGGTGCCTTTTTGTTGCTGTATGGCCTGTTCAGGTCAATCGTCGAACTGGTACGTATGCCGGATGCCCATATCGGCTACCTGTGGGCTGACTGGCTGACCATGGGGCAGTTGTTAAGTTTGCCGATGATCGTTGTAGGTGCCTTGTTGATTTATACGGGATATACAAGGCAGCCCCGAACATAGTCTAAAGACTTCACCGGGTATTCTGATGAAAGTGTCTGCAGCATGGATGCTGCAGCCAAGTGCCCATGGACGGGTTTACAGCGTCTTTCAGGCAGAATGCCCGGTAAAGTTTTTTCTTGAAACCTTGCCGGATTAACTGAAGGATGATGGAGTAAAAAATTGAAACAATACCTTGAACTCTGCAAACGCATTATTGAAGAAGGTGAATGGGTCGAGAACGCCCGTACCGGCAAACGTTGCCTGACACTGATTAATGCGGACCTGACCTACAACGTTGCAGATAACGAGTTTCCGCTGGTAACCACCCGTAAAAGCTACTGGAAATCTGCCATCGCGGAACTGCTTGGTTATATTCGCGGTTACAGCAATGCCGCAGATTTCCGGGCACTGGGCACCAAGACCTGGGATGCCAATGCCAACGAGAACCAGGCCTGGCTGAAAAACCCCTACCGCAAGGGTGAGGATGACATGGGCCGTGTTTACGGCGTTCAGGGGCGTAGCTGGCAAAAGCCGGATGATGGTGGAACCATTGATCAACTTAAAAAAATTGTCGATGATCTGGCTAATGGTATTGATGATCGCGGCGAGATACTGACATTTTATAATCCCGGGGAATTTCACATGGGATGCCTGCGACCCTGTATGCATACCCACACATTTTCATTGCTGGGTGACACACTTTATTTAACTTCTTACCAGCGTTCCTGTGATGTGCCTCTGGGGCAGAATTTTAACCAGGTACAGGTCTTTACCTTTCTCAAGCTGATGGCGCAGATAACCGGTCACCAGCCGGGTGCTGCGTACCACAAAATTGTAAATGCCCATATTTATGAAGATCAGCTTGAATTGATGCGTGATGTGCAATTGAAGCGTGAACCTTTTGATCCGCCACAGTTGCATATTAACCCGGACATCAAGTCTCTGCATGACCTCGAAACCTGGGTAACGCTGGATGACTTTGAAGTTACCGGCTACCAGCACCATGATCCCATTGCCTATCCTTTTTCAGTATGAGCCGGATTTCACTTATTGCCGCGATGGCAAACAACCGGGTTATTGGTATTGAAAACCATCTGCCATGGCGTTTGCCGGATGATCTGCAACATTTCAAACGACTGACACTGGGTAAAACGATCGTAATGGGACGCAAGACCTGGGAGTCCCTGCCGGGTCTGCTGCCGGACCGTCGGCATATCGTGGTGACCCGTAACGCGAATTTCAAGGCAAACGGAGCGGAAGCAGTCAATACCATAGAGCAGGCAATCGAAGCTGTGCCGGATGACGAGGAAGTGCTGGTTGTTGGCGGCGCTAATCTTTATCAGCAAATGTTACCGTTGGCCGGTACCATGTATTTGACGCTGGTGGATGCTGATATCAATGGTGATGCATTTTTTCCACCCTGGGAAACATCGCAGTGGCAGGAAATTCAGCGGGAACATCATGCAGTCGATGAACGACATCAGCATGCCTTTGATTTTGTAACGCTGAAGCGGGTGTAAGGTTTTTTATAGGCTTGCTTGCTAGCCCAGGCCAAAATAGCGGGTGAGTTTTTCCTTAAAGCTGTCAATCGACTTGATGATAATCAGAAACGTAATATCACCCTGAACCTCGATATCCTTGACCGTCATATGCATGTCCATTTTTAGAACATGCTGGTCAGAATGGGCAATGACTTCATTACAGAATGCCACGTCATGCAGACTGCCTTTGAAGGGCTGGGGAATCTTGTTGGTTAATTCTTCTTCCATGATGTCCGAGAGCGCGCTGAGAGTGGCATTCAGAATGATATTGCCCACCTCTGTCATGGTGTCCTCTTCCATTTCCATGATCATTTGATCATCCATGCCGGGAGGGAAAAGCAGGCGGAGCAGGTCAAAAGTACGGTTTTCCGGAAACAGCAAAATGGCATTGCCGGCGATTGCGCCATCAAAACATTCCCTGACGCCGGAAACCCTGTCTTCACTGTCGGTGATTGCGAGATTGGCCCGGGCTAAAGTCGTGACGGACAGGACAGGAACGGAAAGCATGACTTCCTTGCCAACCATTTCACTGAGGGCTGCGCCGGCCTTGCCAATACCGATATTAAAAACCTCGGTGATAGCGTCCTGCTCGAGTTCGGACAGGGAGTCGAGTTGATTCATTCAACGCTCTTTACATATTCCATTATGCGATCTTCGGTTATTGGCTTAGCTATGAAGGATAATTGGGCCTCTTCGGCTTTTTGCTTAACAGCTTCCTGGATATTTGCGGTGACAAGAGCAATATCAGCTTTGGGGAACAAAGTGCGAAGTTTGGATCCCAGTGTGATGCCATCCATGCCGGGCATGTTCATGTCCAGGGTCATCAGGTCGATTGCTTTTCCTTCGGCCTTTTCCAGTGCTTCCTCGCCACTGGCAGCATCGATAATTGACCAGTCAGGATGGTGCGTTTTTATGATTGTACTGATCATCATCCTTGACATACGACTGTCATCTACAATGAGTACGGTTTTAGACATAGCGGTATAACCAAATAGCGTGTGAAATAGGGAATTAATTGATTGTTACATACCGGATAGCGGTATTATTTTAATAATCTTTAGCCTTTTTTATAACTTTTTTGCCTGTTTTTAACCAAGTTCGCCCAGTAAACGACTTGCCATGGAAACAGCCTGATTATGATAGCCACCTCCAAACAGGTTCATGTGGTTCAAGATATGATAAAGGTTATACAGCGTTTTACGTACCGAATAACCGGCATCTATCGGCCAGGTTTGATTGTAAGCAGCGTAAAAGTCAGGGCTGAAGCCTCCAAAAAGTTCTGTCATGGCCAGGTCGGCTTCACGATCACCATAATAGACAGCCGGGTCATAGATCACCGGCTTTCCCTGACGATCAAAAGCCAAATTGCCCGACCATAAATCGCCGTGTAATAGTGACGCTTCAGGTGCGTGGGTAAAAAATTTTTCACAGTTATCGATCAGTCGTTCCACATGCTCGATGACGGGCCCGCTATAGCCGTTCTGCTTTGCAAGTTGCAGCTGGTATCCGAAACGGTATTTTTGCCAGAATTGTCCCCAGCTATCGGTATAAGTGTTGACCTGCGGGGTGGATCCAATCGTGTTATTTCTATGCCAGCCAAACTGCTTTTGAATGCTTTGATGTTGCCGGGCCAGTGCGCGTCCGGCTTCAGCAAAACTCGTTTTGTTCCTGCTTCCGAGTTCCAGGTATTCCAGTACCAGCCAGGAATATTCCTGGTTCTTTCCCGAACAAATAGCCTTGGGAACACTGAAGTTGCCGGTTTGTTCGAGTTCCTGCAGCCCTGCTGTTTCAGCAATAAACATGTCCAGTAAATCAGGATGGTTGAGCTTGACGAAAAAATCCTGCTGATCACCACTGATTTTGAGTGTCTGGTTGATTGAGCCGCCACCCTGTTGACGGCTGGAGGTTAGCTGGACTGTCTGACCTGTTGCGTGCGAGATTTCATTCGCCAGGGTTGTCATGATATCCATATATCATCGGATCCTTCTGTGGAAGTAAGTACTAACCATACGACAATTATTGGGAGTAAAAAACCTGTCTGTTGATTTACTTATACACATAAAATATCAGCAACTTATCTGCCGTGCGAATAAGATTCCCATTTTATTGGCATATTGGTATTATCTTTAACATATTGATTTTTATATAAATAATTAATAGTTATGAGGTTATTATAATTATTGATCATATAGTAAATAGCTTTGTCGACAGTAGTGTTCCCCGTTTTTCCACAGAGTTATCCACAGCTTTTTGCTGCTTCAACATGTAGGCTCTGCTAGAGTCGGTCTATGCCGGACCAGCCAGTTTTACGTGTAGCCATTGCCGTGCCTTTGCGTGCATTGTTTGATTATTTACCGCCTGAGAATACTGTCGTTGATGGGTTGACGGTCGGTGTGCGTCTGCGTGTGCCATTTGGTAAGGGTGAGCGCATTGCGGTTCTGGTGGAAATTGTTGCAAAGTCGCAGGTTGAGCCGGCCTTGCTTAAGCCGGTGAAGGCGATTCTTGATGAGCGGCCGTTATTGCATTCAGAGGACATCAGTTTTTTACGCTGGGTTGCAGCTTATTATCAGCATCCATCCGGTGAAGTCATCCTGGCAGCCTTGCCTACACGATTGCGAAAAGGTGAGTCTGCAGTACAGCGGACTGAGCCAGCCTGGCAGGTTACGGGAAATGGCAAAAAAATGGATTTGGCATTGCTGCAGCGGTCGCCTCGTCAACGGGAGTTACTGGGCTATCTTCAGCAATTAGCCACACCTGCGCGACGTTCCGAGATCAAGCAGCAGTTCGCTTCTCCAGCTTCCGGCCTGAAAGCCTTAATGGAAAAGGGGCTTGTTGAAACGCTTGAGCTGCCGGTTGAGGCGGAAATCAGGGCATCTGAAGATGAGTCCCCGGTTTTAAATGAGCAGCAGGCCGCTGTAGTTGAGCATGTCCTGCAGCAGCAGGGTTTTGCGGTTTCGCTATTGTATGGCATTACCGGCAGCGGTAAGACGGAAGTCTATTTAAAGATAACCAACGCCATGCTTGCCAGGGGACTGCAGGTGATGGTGCTGGTACCGGAGATTGCCTTGACTCCGCAACTGCTGGAGCGTTTTCAGCGCCGCGTTTCAGCGCCGATGGTTGCATTGCATTCCGGCCTGAATGAATCAGAACGTTCGCTGGCCTGGCAACAGGCGCGCCAGGGTGAAGCAAGGGTTGTCATTGGGACGCGTTCGGCCGTGTTCACACCCATGCCAGAGCTGGGCATGATCATTGTGGATGAAGAACATGACCTGTCTTATAAGCAGCAGGAAGGCTTCCGTTATTCTGCCAGAGATATGGCGGTGGCTTTGGGCAAGCGCGTTGAATGCCCGGTGTTGCTGGGTTCGGCGACACCTTCATTTGAGTCCTTGCAGAACGTCAGTCGTGGCAACTATGACCTGCTGAAACTGACGCAACGGGCCGGTAATGCGGTATTGCCTGGTATTGACCTGATCGATATCCGCTCTGTTCGGCTGGATGCCGGTTTTTCCCCGGTGACCCGAAGAATGATCGGCGAAGAGCTGGCAAGAGGGCACCAGGTACTGGTTTTTATCAACCGACGTGGATTTGCGCCGGTATTAACCTGCCATGATTGTGGCTGGGTGGCTCAATGCCATCGTTGTGATGCACGCATGACCATTCATGCCGGGCGAAATCGACTAATCTGTCATCACTGTGGATTTCAACAAAGAGTTCCAGGTCAGTGTCCGGAATGCAGTGGTGAGTCCCTGTTGACCCTGGGGCAGGGCACCGAGCAGGTTGAGTCCGTGTTGAATCGCTATTTTCCAGAAACCAGCTGTGTGCGTATTGATCATGATTCAACCCGTCGAAAAGGTAGCATGCACGAAAAACTTAATTCGGTACGTGAAGGCAAACACCAGATTCTGGTGGGAACCCAGATGCTGGCCAAGGGGCATGATTTCCCTAACGTGACTCTGGTGGTTATGCTGGATATTGACCAGGGACTGTACGGCAGCGATTTTCGCGCCTCGGAGCGCATGGCCCAGCAGATCATGCAGGTGTCAGGCAGGGCTGGCCGCGCGGATAAGCCGGGCAGGGTACTGATCCAGACACGCCATCCGGATCACCCCTTGTTGCATGTTTTAATTCATCAGGGTTATGAGGCTTTTGCGAGGCAGGCCATGGTTGAGCGTGAACAGGCCCTGTTTCCGCCTTTCAGCTACCAGGCCTTGATTCGTGCAGAAGCCACGCGTGCCGTATTACCTGAAGATTTTCTAAATGCTGCCGTTCAGCAGGCAGATCAAAAATTTGCCAATAATATCGAGTTCTGGGGACCGGTGGCGGCTGCGATGCAACGTAAAAAAGGACAGCATCGTTTTCATTTGCTGATTCAGTCTGCAAGTCGGGGTCTGCTGCATCAGTTCCTGGATGAATGGCTGCCTGTCATTGAGCGCCTTCCAGAGGCCAGGAAAGTGCGCTGGACTGTGGATGTTGATCCGCAGGATTTCTACTCTTAAGTGAACAGCTTCCTGGATTATGCTCAAAGCCATTGTCGGCAGGCTAAGTCGGGGACGCTCAAGCACATCCCTGTGACGCTCGACTTCGGCCATCCCTGGCCTCAGACGCCCCTCTAAAGCCTGCAGACATTGGCTTTTTACCAGGGTGAGCAGGTTTTCCTGGACGGATTAATTTACTTTTGAGGAGAAGACGTTTTTATATCTTGCTCAGGGAGGCGTCCGAGATCAGGGATGATCGAGGCCGAACGCCCAGGGATGGGACAGTGTCCTCCATGAGCAAGATATGAGAATGTCTATAAACACTTAACCAGAAACCATGTTTGAGCATGGCTTTTCTGGTATATTCGTCCGCCAGAATTTTCCAGTTGCCGATGTTATGAAACAACAAATCCAACAGATCTTGCTTGAGTCGCTGAATGCTCTGCATCAGCAGGGCGTCTTCCAGGAAGCCATTGAGGCGCAACCCATGGTGGAGCGGGCGCGTGATGCGTCCCATGGGGATTTCGCTTCAAATGCAGCCATGATGTTTTCGAAAAAGGCGGGTATGAAACCGCGTGACCTGGCTGAAAAAATCATTCAGCATCTGCCAAAGTCCGACTGGCTGCAGGAAGTATCAATAGCAGGTCCCGGTTTTATCAATTTCAAATTGTCATCAACGGCATATCTCGAGTTAATCCCGGAAATCCTGGCGAAATCACACGCTTTTGGTCGTTCAGATATCGGCCAGGGTAAAAAAGTGCAGGTAGAATTTGTTTCAGCCAATCCAACCGGCCCGCTGCATGTGGGGCATGGTCGTGGGGCTGCCTATGGAGCGGTCGTTGCTGATTTGCTGGAAGCAGTCGGCTTTGATGTTCACCGTGAATACTATGTCAATGATGCCGGTCGCCAGATGGATATCCTGGCGGCTTCAGTCTGGCTGCGTTACCTGGAGCTGGCCGATGAGGAACTGACGTTCCCGGCCAATGGCTACCGTGGTGATTATGTCTGGGATATCGCTGCAACTTTGCATCGTGAACATGGCAATGCATACCGGCACACTGCGGAAGAAGTGTTTGCGGATATTCCTGCCGATGAGCCGGCCGGTGGCGACAAGGAACTGCATATTGATGCCCTGATTGAGCGTGCCAAGCATTTACTGGGTGATAACCGTTACCGTTACGTTTTTGAGTTGGCACTGAATACGATCCTGGATGATATCCGCGACGACCTCGGCTTGTTTGGCGTGGAATACCAGGACTGGTTTTCCGAAAAATCCCTGACCGAGTCAGGAGTGGTAACCAGGACAATTGAAAAACTTCGCAAGTCCGGCCATCTTTATGAAAAGAACGGTGCCTTGTGGTTCAGGTCTACTGACTACGGTGATGAAAAGGACCGTGTTGTCGTGCGTGACAACGGTCAGACCACCTACTTTGCGTCAGACATTGCTTATCACATGGAGAAACTGGATCGTGGTTTTGATCGGGTCATTGACGTATGGGGCGCTGACCATCATGGCTATGTACCAAGGGTTAAAGCGGCATTAAAAGCGATGGGGGAAGATGAAAGCAAGCTGGATGTTTTGCTGGTGCAGTTTGCCGTGCTTTATCGCTCCGGAGAGAAAGTGCAGATGTCTACCCGCTCGGGCCAGTTTGTCACTTTGCGGGAGTTGCGCAAGGAAGTTGGCAAGGATGCAGCGCGTTTCTTTTACGTGATGCGCAAATGTGAACAGCACATGGATTTCGACCTGGACCTGGCCAAGTCACAGTCAAATGATAACCCGGTCTATTATGTTCAGTACGCGCATGCGCGTGTTTGTTCAGTGTTGAAGCAGGCAGCTGAAAAGCAACTGCAGGTGCAGCCCTCAGCGGGTATCGAAAACCTCGAGCGACTCACAGAGGAACATGAGCACTCGCTGTTGAAACAGCTCTCACGCTATCCCGAAGTGGTCGAAGCGGCAGCACTCAATGAGGAGCCGCACCAGGTCACGCATTACCTGCGTGAACTGGCTAATGATTTTCACAGTTACTACAACAAGTCACAGTTCCTGGTTGAGGATGACAGCCTCAGGGATGCCCGTGTCAAGTTAATCCTGGCGGTACGTGAAGTGCTGCGAAATGGTCTTAACCTGATTGGTGTGTCTGCACCCGAACAGATGTAGGAAGGCGCATATGACCCGGGATTATCGTAGCAGGGTACAGCAGGAGTCCAAGCCGCAGAAACCGGTTACGCCTGCCTGGGTACCATTTTTTTATGGTTTCCTGCTGGGTTCGGCAGCCATGATCATGGCCTGGATTTTGATGACCCCTCCAGGTACACCGCTGGTCTGGCCGGAGTTTTCCTCCCCGGGGGCTGGAGTGGTCAACAAGAGTGGGCCTGAACCCAAACAGCAGGAGCAGCCTGAGCGTCCGCGTTTTGATTTCTATACCATTTTGCCTGAAATGGAAGTGGTTATCAGTGATGAGGAAGCTGCACCGCCAGATGCCGATGATCGTCCGGTTGTTGCGGGCCAGAAGAAAGATGTCAGTTACCGTCTACAGGTTGGATCCTTTAAAAAAATGTCCGATGCAGACCGGCAAAAGGCCAGGCTTGCCCTGCTTGGTGTGGAGGCCGATATTCAGAAGGTCAATATTGGCGGTGGCGAAATCTACTACCGTGTATTAACCATGCCGTTCAGCAGCAAGAAAGAGCTCAACGAAAAGCGTAAAATGTTCCAGAAAAATAAAATCAATTCGCTGGTTGTGCAGATTAAAAACTGATTTTTCAGGATAACCGTTTCAGCGTTTGGCTGATGTGGGCACTTTCTACATTCCGGCAGAATACTTGTTCAGCCAGCCTCGAACCGGGCCGAGCAGTGAGCTTTCAAGGCCGGTATAAAAAGGGTCTGCACCTTCAATTTCAATTTGCCGAAAATGCGGATTTTCGGCTTTTTGCATTACGGCTCGCTTCCGGTCATCTACTGTGCTGACCACGGCAGGTAAATCACGCGATCCATAAACATCCAGGACGGGAATTTTTATTTTTTGCAGACGTTGCAGAGTGGCTTCCTGTGAGCCGTTGGGACTGATCATGCTGAGTGCGAAAAACACGGATGAGTCACCCATCTGTTCCAGGTAGCCTGTAGCCATGTCAGCACCCAGGCCAAAACCGACAATTGCCAGGTTGCTATTGTCCTTGTCAGAAAAAAACCGGGTTGCGGCTTCAATGCGCGGAATGGCTTCCTGGATTAGTGTTGTCGGGTCAGTTTCATCCTCATTCAGGATAGGTATCGGCATTTGCATACTAAGCGTATCCCAGCCGCTTTTGCTTAACCCGGTTCTTAAAATCCGGATGACGCCGGGCGAATCGGGATTCTGATCAGTTCCGTGCAACAGAATCACGCCGCCCTTTTTGGCAGGCAGGCTGGTTTCCTGGTAAACCGCCAGAAATTGCAGGTTTCCGGCAGCAAGTTCAACGGCTTTACCGGCTTTTAATGTCCGTTTTATTTCGTCGGCAATAAGGCTTTCCTGGATAAGATTGGATGCCTGGGTGACCAGAGGCAGGCAAAGGCTGCCAAGCAGGAAAATAATGAGCGGCCGCGAAAAAATCGTCATTTTTGACAATCCTCGCTTAGTGAATGCTGAAAAATTCTTCTGCATGATGTAAAGTCGCCCGCGGTTCCCTTGATACTTGGCTGTATACGGGCAGTATAAGGGGCTTTTTATTTATTTCCAGACAAGTGGGTGTTCGGACTCGCTTATTCAATGAGGAGAAGGCAATGGCTTCAGATAATCTGATTGCACCATCGATACTTTCAGCAGACTTCGCAAAACTGGGCGAGGAATGTGACAATGTTCTGGCTTCAGGCGCAGACATTATTCACTTTGACGTGATGGACAATCACTATGTGCCAAACCTGACGATTGGGCCGCTGGTCTGTGATGCATTACGCAAGCACGGTCTTACAGCGCCTATTGATGTACACCTCATGGTTAGTCCGGTTGATCGAATTGTGGGTGACTTTGCAGCGGCCGGTGCAACGTACATTACCTTCCACCCGGAAGCTTCTGATCATATCGATCGTACTTTGCAGCTGATCAAATCCGAAGGTTGTAAAGCGGGCCTGGTTTTCAACCCGGCTACCCCCCTGTCTTACCTGGATTATGTTCTCGACAAGATTGACATGATCCTGTTGATGTCAGTCAACCCTGGATTTGGTGGCCAGAGCTTTATTCCTGCAACCATGGATAAACTGCGCCAGGCGCGCAAGATTATCGATGATTCCGGCCTGGATATCCGCCTGGAAATTGATGGTGGTGTTAAAGCTGACAACATTGGTGAAATCAAGGCGGCAGGAGCTGATACTTTTGTTTCCGGTTCAGGCATTTTTGGTGGTCGCTCTGAATCAGATCCTCATAAGTACGACAGCATCATCCAGCAGATGCGTGACGAGATGGCCAAGGCCTAAGAATTGATGATCAAAAAGCCTGCAATGGTGCTGATTGATGTCGATGGCACGCTGGTCGACAGCGTGCCTGACCTTGCCTATTGTGTTGACGAGATGATGCTGGCCATTGGCAGACAGCCTCATGGCGAAACCAGGGTGCGTGACTGGGTGGGTAACGGTGTAGAGCGCCTGGTGCGTCGTGCCCTGGTCGGTCAACTCGATGGTGAGCCGGATGAGGCGTCTTTCAATCAGGCCTATCCGGTTTTTCTTGATTTGTATGCAGAAAATACCTGTAAACGCACCAAGTTGTACCCCGGTGTGGAAGAAGGTTTGGCCTATATGCAGTCGGCTGGTTACAAGCTTGGCTGTGTGACCAACAAGGCCGAGCAGTTTACCCTGCCAATTCTTGAGCAGCTGGGTGTGCGTAGTGCATTTGGTATTGTCGTTTCCGGAGATACGCTGCCCGTCAAAAAGCCGGATCCTTTGCCGCTGTTGCATGCCGCTGAAAAACTGGGTGTCACTGCCGAAGAATCTCTTATGCTGGGTGACTCTCAAAGTGATGTAAAAGCTGCCAGGGCAGCCGGCTTTCAGATTATCTGTATGAGCTATGGCTATAACCATGGTGAAGATATTCGTCAGTACAACCCTGACCTGGTTATCGATTCCATGGCCGAGTTAAAAAACATTCTGTGAAATCGTCATTTCCGTATGCTGATGGCCGAAATCCAGGCTTTCTGAACAAGATAGGTTTTTAAAATTATGTTTCGTGCAATTCCACTGTTTGTTTTTTTACTGATCGCGTACAACCTCTCAATGCTGTTTGGGAATATTAACGCCACACTGGTTTCCAATGTGTACACGGTTAACCTGATTTCAGAGGCACAATGGAATTTTACCGTCAGTGACCTGTATATCGTCCTGGGTGTCCTGACGCTGTATATTGAAATTTTCAAGTCAACACGAACGGGCGTGACATCGGTAATTGATCACACCCTGTCGATGGTTGTTTTTATCATCTTCCTGGTTGAATTCCTGGTAATTAAGGATTGCGGTACCTCAACCTTCTTTATCATTGGACTGATGTCGTTGCTGGATGTCATTGCCGGGTTTACTGTCTCGATTGTGGCGGCTCGCAGGGATTTTGCGGTGGGTAATGGTGGCCTTGACTTATAGCGGGCACAGCTGAATCCTGGTTTTTAAAAAAGCGCTCACAAGAGCGCTTTTTTTATGTTTCGACGGTAATCCATGACGTAGTTGATTTCACTGCAGCCGGAAAAACGGGCGGTAGCATTATGCTTATGTCGTTTCATCTGCCGACAAACGTACTGGTAGCCATGTTGGTACACGCGGTTGCCATCATAGCCTCGAGTCAGCCGGGTTATGTAAATAAGATTGTTGCTGCGGGTAGTTTTCCGATAAGCCAGGTTCAGGGTCAGTTCGGCGGCATCGCTCTGGCTTGCCAGTTCAGTAACCAGTTGCTGGAAGCGGGCGTTTGCCACCTGGTAGCGCTGATAGTCGTCTATCATATAGGCCGATGCCTGTGCTGAAATCAGCAGTAGGAAAATAGTAATCAATGTTTTCATCTGATTCTCCTTTGCTCCCTTGGCCATAATTTCTGTGGCTGGGTAAGGCACATGCCATGAAAATTATTGATAAGTATATAAGAAAATTCTTATATCTGTCAATGTGGCGATTATTCATCGTCTGTGGTTTCAGGTGTTTGGCTAAAAACTCTGCATTTATGCCCGAGATAGAGTGAGATCACGTATTTTTTATGAAAATGGCATTCCATAAATTTTTTTAACGGGTTAAGCTTTCAGCATGAACGAGTATCTTCACAATGCCGAAAAAATCATTGGCTTCCGATGGCCTATCCAGTCTGGGTAAGCATTAGCTGTGATTTTTATTTTTGTGGAGAAGTTAAGTGAATTCTGAACAATTCAAGGCATTGGTTGCAGAGGGACATAACCGGATACCGGTTGTCTGTGACGTATTGGCTGACCTTGAAACGCCATTAAGCGTCTATCTGAAATTGGCTGAAGGGCCATATTCCTACCTGTTTGAATCCGTCCAGGGTGGTGAAAAATGGGGTCGTTACTCCATAATTGGACTGCCAGCAGCCAAAATTATCAAAATATCAGGGAATACTGTTGCCACTGAAGAAAATGGCGAGTTGATATCGACAGAAGTTGTTAGCGATCCTCTGTCTTACATAGAATCCCTGCAAAAAAGCTTTAATGTGGCGGAAATAGAAGGAATGCCCCGCTTTTATGGTGGCCTGGTGGGGTATTTTGGTTACGACACCATTCGGTATATCGAACCCAAGCTGGCGAATTGTCCGAATCCCGATCATATAGACAACCCCGATATACTGTTAATGATTTCAGACGAGGTTGTTGTTTTCGATAACCTCAGTGGCCGTATGTTTGTGGTTGTGCATGCCGAGCCCGGACGTGGCGACACGTTGGAGTCCAGTCAGAACAGACTGAATGACATTATCGATAAAATGTCGCAGCCAATAAAACGACCGGAACAGGTGGAGTGCCGGCTTGTTGATGAGGCAGACTTTGTTTCCGGGTTTACCGAGACGGGTTTCAAGCAGGCTGTTGAGCGTATCAAGGAATATATCCTGGATGGTGATTGTATGCAGGTCGTGCTTTCGCAGCGACTCTCAATTCCTTTCAGTTCCAGGCCGCTGGACTTGTATCGCGCCTTGCGGGGATTAAATCCTTCTCCCTACATGTATTTCCTGGATCTCGATGACTTTCAGATTGTCGGTTCCTCACCGGAAATCCTGGTTCGTCTTGAAGATGAAATCGTGACGGTCAGGCCGATTGCCGGGACCCGTCGACGCGGTTACAGCGAAGCAGAGGACCAGGCGATGGAAGCTGAACTGCTGGCGGATCCAAAAGAGCTGGCAGAGCACTTGATGTTGATTGATCTTGGGCGAAATGATGCCGGCCGCGTGGCCGAGATAGGCAGTGTCAAACTGACAGATAAGATGATTGTCGAGCGCTATTCGCATGTCATGCATATTGTTTCGAACGTGGTTGGCAAGTTGCGAGAGGGCCTGACAGCAATGGATGTGTTAAGGGCAACATTCCCGGCCGGTACCGTTTCCGGGGCACCAAAGATTCGGGCAATGGAAATTATTGACGAGCTTGAACCGGTCAAACGAGGCGTTTATTCGGGTGCGGTTGGTTACCTTTCCTGGTCTGGGAATATGGATACGGCGATTGCTATTCGCACAGCGGTTATCAAGGATGGCACTTTACACATGCAGGCGGGAGCAGGGATTGTGGCTGATTCCATTCCTGATCTTGAATGGAAGGAAACCATGAACAAGAGTCGCGCGGTATTTCGTGCAGTGGCTCTTGCTGAAGCCGGCTTGTCCAGCCATGGCTGTGAGGAGATTTGATCATGCTGTTAATGATTGATAACTACGACTCCTTTACCTATAACCTGGTGCAATATTTTGGTGAGCTGCGGGCTGACGTCAAAGTGGTCCGTAATGACGAAATTGATGTTGCCGGTATTAAGCAGTTAGCTCCGGATCACCTGGTGATTTCACCCGGGCCCTGTACGCCACTGGAGGCCGGTGTTTCGGTCGATGCCATCCTGGCTTTTGCCGGCAAGATTCCGGTGTTGGGCGTGTGCCTGGGGCACCAGTCAATCGGGCAGGCATTTGGCGGAAAGATTATCCATGCCAATCATGTTATGCATGGTAAGACATCGCCTATTTCTCATGCAGATACCGGTGTATTCAGCGGTCTGGCAAATCCTTTCCAGGCAACGCGTTACCATTCACTGGTGATCGAAAAGCAGTCGTTACCAGATTGCCTGGAAATTACCGCATGGACTACCGATGACGATGGCCAGGTTGATGAAATTATGGGTGTGCGGCATAAGGAATTCGATGTGCAGGGTGTGCAGTTTCATCCGGAATCGATTTTGACGGAATATGGGCATCAGATGCTGAAGAATTTTCTTGATAAAGCCTGAATATAATTTCGTGATTCCCAGCACCCCTCGATGAAGACGCCGTGAACCCATCCTTGGGGGCTTGACGGCAGCCTCCCTGCTGCCGACACTTCATGCAGGGATGCTGGAAAACCCGTTATCAAGAAAATTACATTTAAATATGAAGAGGAAACTATGGAACTGACACAGGCAATCAACGCAGTTCTGCAAAAACATGACCTGACAGAAGATGAAATGCAGTCGGTGATGCGAACCATCATGACTGGTGGTGCAACTGACGCACAAATTGGTGGCTTCCTGATTGGTTTAAGAATGAAAGGTGAAACGGTCAGTGAAATTGCCGCTGCAGCCTCTGTAATGCGTGATCTGGCTGCGGCTGTTTCAGTCGACAAGGAATTCCTTGTTGATACCTGCGGTACCGGTGGAGATGCATCCGGGACTTTTAATATCTCAACTGCATCTGCTTTTGTGGTGGCGGCTGCCGGGGCTAAAGTGGCCAAGCATGGTAACCGTTCAATTTCCTCCAAATCCGGATCGGCTGATGTCCTGGAAGCTGCGGGTGTCAGACTCGATCTGACGCCTGATCAGGTCGTCCAATGTATTAATGAGGTTGGTGTGGGCTTCATGTTTGCCCCGGCACACCATGGTGCAATGAAACATGCTATTGGGCCACGCAAGGAAATGGCTGCCAGAACAATTTTTAATGTACTGGGTCCATTAACCAACCCCGCATCTGCGCCTAACCAGGTACTGGGTGTTTTCAGCGACGAGTTGCTTGAGCCGATGGCGAGCGTTTTGCAAAAGCTTGGCAGTCGTCATGTCCTGGTTGTGCATGCCCGTGATGGTCTGGATGAAATCAGTATTGGCGATAAAACCGAAGTGGCTGAACTGAAAGGTGGCCTGATAAGGCGTTACAGCATTCAGCCGGAAGATTTTGGCATGAAGCGTACACCTATCAGTGAGATCAAGGCTGATGGCGCTGAGCACAGCCTGGAAATCATACGCCACCTGCTGGAGGATCAGCCGGGCCCGGCACGGGATATCGTGACCTTGAATGCCGGGGCAGCAATTTATGCATCTGGCGTGACGCAATCCTTAAAGCAGGGTGTTGAGAAGGCAGCTGAAGTCATCAGTAGTGGAGAAGCACGTAACCGTCTGGACAAGCTGGTTATTCTTAGTCAGAGCTTTGATAATTGACTTCAATGATCACGTAGCTCAGTTCGCCTTTGGGTGTATTGACGATAATTTCGTCGTCGATAGTTTTTTTCATTAAGGCCCGGGCTACCGGTGAATCCATGCTGATGCAGTTGGTTTCCGGATTGAACTCATCCGGTCCTACAATCCGGTAACAGATCTCACAGCCGCCATTATCTTCCAGGGTGACCCAAGCACCAAAAAAAACCTGCTCGGGATTACTGGGGGTGGAATTAACGATCTTAAGCTCAGGCAGGCGTTTTTGCAGGTAACGGATGCGCCGGTCCATTTCACGCAATTGTTTTTTGCGGTAGATGTATTCGGCATTTTCCGAACGATCGCCTTCAGCCGCAGCTGCGGTAAGAGCCTTGACGACTTCCCGCCGTTGCTTCCAGAGATTCTGTTGCTCAGTTGCCAGCTGGTCGTAACCTTCGCGGGTTATGTAGGGTGATTTGGGTTGAGCCGGTGGTCGGTAGCGTCCCATTGTCAGAACGTATCGGTTTTCAACATGACCAGGGTACAGGCCTCAAACCATTCGATCGAGGCATTGCTTAAAGCCTGTTGAAGTTCGCGGGATTCCGTGCCGGGATTAAAAATAACGCGTCCGGGCTTCAAAGCAACGACTTCATCAATCATGTTGATCAGGCGGGCGGGGCCCACGTAGAGCGTCAGCGTGTCTACGGCCTGCTGGATTTCAGCAAGACTCTGGGTGACGGGCAGGCCTTCTATTTCGCTGAATTTGGGGTGAACCGGGGTGGTCTGGTAACCCATTTCTTTTAGCAGCTGTAATACCTGGTTAGCGTAGCGGCCGGGCTTGGGGGTGGCGCCTAAAACGGCAACGTGATGTTCTGCTGGTGTCATGATAGGTCTCGTTCCTAATATGTGATAATCTGCGCGCTTTCTTACAGGTCATTGATATTATTCCGGAAAAACAATGGGAAATACGCCAGATATTCTGAAAAAGATCATACAGCGCAAACTTGAGGAAATCACGGCCTGCAAGCATAAAGTTTCACAGAACGATCTGCTTGAGAAACTGGCCCAGGCGGATGAAACGCGTGGTTTTGCAGATGCCATTGCAGCCAGGATAGCCAAGGGGCAATCAGGCGTGATTGCCGAAATCAAAAAAGCTTCGCCTTCCAAAGGCGTATTGCGTGAGATTTTTGTGCCAGCTGAAATCGCTGCCAGTTACCAGGCGGGCGGCGCAGCCTGTCTGTCGGTTTTAACGGATATCGATTTTTTCCAGGGCAGTGATGAATACCTCAAACAGGCGCGTGCGGCCTGTAGCCTGCCGGTGATTCGCAAGGATTTTATTGTCGATCCTTACCAGGTATACGAAGCCAGGGTGATTGGCGCGGACTGTATTTTACTGATTGTCTCCTGCCTGGAAGATACCCAGATGCAGGAACTCAATTCACTGGCCCATGAGCTGGGCATGGATGTCCTGGTCGAAGTGCATGACGAAGAAGAACTGCAGCGCGCTTTAAAATTGAATAACCGTTTGATCGGAATCAATAACCGCAATTTAAGGACTTTTGATGTCAGTCTGCAGACCACTTTAGCCATGCTTGAGCAGATTCCTGCCACTTCTATCGTGGTGACAGAAAGCGGTATCCACAACAGGGAAGACGTCCAGCTAATGCGGAATAACCAGGTTAATGCCTTCCTGGTGGGTGAGGCCTTTATGCGTGCTGAAAACCCGGGTAAAAAGCTGGCCGAGTTATTTGCCTGAGATTATTCCTCGAGGCCCATGATCATCGGACGGGTATGGGTTGGCTTGTTCTGGGTGATGCTAAAACCCTTAAATACCTGGATCTCGTAATCATCCGGCTGGGCCAGCTGCTTGGCTAAATGTGCCTTTAAAATACCGGTGACCTGTTCGGTTTCAGAGGCGCGGACAAAACGGGTGATGGCATTACTGAAACCGTACTCCTCATCATACAGGTCAACAATGATGCGGTTAACCGGTTCGGCATCCCCGGCACGGGAATAGACACCTTCATGATCCCGGTATTCTTCCTCGGCTATCCACAGGCACAGGCTGAGGTTCTTGATTCTGGCACCATGCTTGTGTGTCATCAGGTACTCCCAGAGTTTGAAGTTACTGAATTCAATCAGGCGTACAGTCAGTTCGTTATGGCGATTGATGACATCACAGCGAATCAGTTTTTCTGTTTCAGGGAAAGGATGCACAGACATTTTGGCTCGGTTCCTTCGATTTTTTATAGAATCCTAATGTTAGCGTGTACCGAAAACAACTATTGTTTTTCCATGCACGTCAATCAGGCCCTGCTCTTCGAGGTTCTTTAGAACGCGACCGGCCATTTCCCGTGAGCAACCGACAATGCGACCGATTTCCTGGCGTGTGATTTTTATCTGCATACCATCCGGATGGGTCATGGCATCAGGTTGTTTACTTAACTCCAGCAGGGTGCCGGCAATGCGGCCGGTAACATCCAGAAACGCCAGGTGGCCAACTTTCTGGCTGGTTTTGATTAGCCGCTCGGTTTGCTGTTTGCCCAGCGCATACAGAATGTCTTTCATGTAGGGTAATAGCTCAGTCTGGAACAGATGATCCAGCTTGCCGTAGGAAATTTCTGCCAGTTCGCAGGCACTGCGTGAACGCACCATCACCGTTCGTTGCGGCTGTGCCATGAACAGGCCCATTTCACCAATAAATTCACCCTTGTTCAGGTACGTCAGTATGATCTCATGCCCCTCTTCGTCTTCCATCAATACCGTGACAGTGCCATCGATCAGGTAATACAGGCTGTCAGCAGGGTCGCCGGGATGAATGAATTCGGTTCGTGGTGGATATTTACGTCGATGACAATGGGCCAGGAAGGGTTTGAGGTAAGCTGGCTCTGGCGGTGGTGGTGTAATGATTGACATAACCTTTTATTCAGATTCCGTTTTATTATTTTTAACTACAGGGTTTAGCAAGCTATTATCAACAGTATACTAGGCTACAAAAAAATTCTACGGAACAGTTATTTATGAAAGCACGAGTAAAATGGGTTGATGGCGCCATGATGGTTGGAGAATCCGGCAGTGGACACGCAATTGTCATGGACGGAGCACCTGAATATGGTGGACGAGATATGGGAGTTCGTCCCATGGAAATGTTGTTATTGGGACTTGGTGGGTGTACAGAGTTTGACGTAGTTCACATTTTGAAGAGAGGGCGCCATGAACTGGCGGCCTGTGAAGTTGAAATTGAGGCAGAACGCGCGGACAAGGATCCCAAGGTTTTTACCAAAATTCACGTTCACTTCAAGGTCAGCGGACCGGGTTTGACGGACAAAGTTGTGTCCCGTGCAGTCAAGTTGAGTGCTGAAAAATTCTGCTCAGCCTCGCTGATGCTGTCCAAGGCTGCCGAAATTACCCATGATTACGAAGTGATTGATACGACCGTAGAGGAGGTAAAAAGCGAATGACACATGCTCGACCATCCATTGGTTATGGTATGCGCCATGTTGCCCTGTTCGCCAGGGACCTGGAGGCCAGCCTGCATTTTTACGTTGACTTGCTGGGTATGGAAGTTGAATGGCAGCCGGATGAGCACAATTATTACCTGACCTCCGGGGGCGACAGCCTGGCTTTGCACCAGGCAGAATCCAGCCAGCAGCGGGACGAATCAACCCAGCGACTTGATCACATCGGTTTTTTCGTTGAATCCGAAGAAGATGTTGATGCCTGGTATCAGTGGTTGCAGGATCATCAGGTGCGGATGCGTACAGATCCCCGAACACATCGTGATGGCGCACGCAGTTTTTACTGTTACGATCCTGATGGCACTGTTGTGCAGATTATTCATCATCCGCCGGTATCGGACTGGGAAAAAATCAAGGGCGTTAATTAACGCTCTTGTCGGCAATATCGCCTGGTACTCAGCTTTCGCCTTTTTCTTTGCCGCCCGCCATTGATGGGGCATGGGCAATGATGCGGTCAGCCATGCGAGAGAAGGGCAGGCTTTGCAGCCATACCCGGCCATGACCTTTTAGCGTGGCGACAAACAGGCCCTCACCGCCAAATATCATGGATTTCAGGTTGCCGGCGCGCTGGATGTCATAATCAATACCATCGGTAAAGCCTACCAGGCAGCCGGTATCGACACGTAAGCTTTGTCCACTAAGCTGTTTCTCAATCACCGTGCCACCAGCCTGCATAAATGCCATGCCATCACCTTCCAGTGTTTGCAGGATAAAGCCTTCTCCGCCGAACAGGCCACTGCCCAGTTTGCGGTTAAAAGTAATATCAACTTTTGTTCCCAGGGCGGCACAGATAAAGGCATCTTTCTGGCAGGTGATCTTCTCGCCAAGTTCCGCCATGTTAAGTGCAACGACATTACCGGGGTACGGGGCGGCGAAGGCTACCCGGGACCTGGCTGTTCCTGCGTTGCTGAAGTGAGTTGTAAAGAGGGATTCGCCGGTCATCATGCGTTTGCCGGCCGAAAACATTTTTCCGAACACGCCCTGCTCAGGGTCAGAGCCATCACCCATTCTGGTTTCAAAGGTGATGCCGTCTTCCATGTAGGTCATGGCACCTGCCTCGGCGATAACTGTTTCACCGGGGTCCAGCTCTATTTCGACCAGTTGAATTTCTGACCCGATAATTTTGTAATCAATCGCATGGCAACGCATGGGCAGCTCCAGGAATGGTTATGATGATTTATGCGGATATGGGTTGTGAGGTTTCTGGATTGCCTCGCAGGGAACCTGGAAAACCTTGAGGTCATCCAGCCGGAATGCAGTTAATTGCCCTCCCCACAAGCAGCCGGTATCCAGGGCCCAGGCATTGTGACGGTTGATCAACCCCAGCGTGGACCAATGACCAAAAAAGACCTTGTCCTTTCTTGTTTTGCGCTTTTTTATATCAAACCACGGCAGGTACTTGGGTTTTTGTGTTCCGGGTGGGCCTTTCTGGTTGAGTCCCAGTTTTCCCTTTTTTGTACAAAAGCGTAAGCGGGTGAAACAGTTGGTGATGAACCGCAGTCGGTCAATGCCTTCGAGTTGATCTTTCCATTTTTTGGGTTGGTTTCCGTACATTTGCTGGCAAAAAGCATGAAATTGATCGCCCTGTAAGGTTGCTTCAAGTTCATGGGCATACTGCCTGGCGTCATTTAATGACCACTGGGGAGGCAGGCCGGCATGTATCACCGTGCATTCAAGTTGCTCATCGTGAATCAGCAGTGGACGGTGGCGTAACCAGTCAAGCAATTCATCTTTATCAGGTGCTGCAAAAATAGCATCGAGGCTGTTGCCTGAGACATGCGATTTATTGTTCTGTGAAATAGCCAGAAGATGAAGATCGTGGTTGCCAAGAACTGAATCAGCTGCACTGCCCAGTGATTTTACATAACGCAGAACTTCCAGGGATTTTGGCCCCCGGTTGACCAGGTCGCCGGCAAACAGCAATTTGTCTTCAGCAGGCTTGAAATCAATATGTTGAAGTAAGCGACACAGCTCGTCATAACAGCCCTGAATATCGCCAATCGCATAAGTGCTCATGCGAAAAGTCGATTAGTGCAGTGCTTGGGGGTAAGCCAGGGAAAAAGCTGTAATAGGCGCAAGAAAACGTGTGCCGTCATCCCTGGCCATTTCATACTCACCCTGCATGCTGCCAACCGGTGTATCGAGAACGGTGCCACTGGTGTACTGGTAAGACTCTCCAGGCTTCAGGTAGGGTTGTTCTCCGACCACGCCTTCGCCGCGTACTTCCTGGGTTTTGCCGTTGGCATCGGTTATCAGCCAGTGTCGATTGATCAGTTTTGCAGCTTCTGATCCGTTGTTTTGGATAGTAATCGTGTAGGCAAACACGAAGCGCTGATTGTCAATTTCAGACTGTTCTGGAATAAAGGCAGTAACTACGTCGATAGCAATAGGTTTTTTTTCATTCATAACTGTTTCAGAAGGTGTCGTAATTCGTTTAAAGCTAACATTTGAGTCGGGCGCGGTTCAAGTTACTTTTTTCTGGTTATCAACCATACAGTATTTACTACCTGTTGCCGCTATACTGTGTAACAAAAAAATATTTCAAATTTCAAACAGGTTGTTAAATTAAGTGAATATGAAACTATTAACCGGCTTGCTGGCTTTGCTGTGGAGTCTGCCTGTTATCGCGGCAGATCTGAATACCCAGCTGGCAGGTGCTGTAATGGCAGGCAAGGTCAGCCTGGCACGCGACCTGATAGCGCAGGGTGCCGATGTTAATGCAACCAATGCAGCTGGCAGGCCCCTGATCGTACTGGCTGCTGCCAGTGGTAACAAAAGAACAGTGCAATCACTGATTACTTCGGGAGCTGATAGCAATGCTGTAGACAAGCTGGGCAATTCCGCCCTGATGGAAGCTGCCGCTTTTGGCTATGCTGAAGTTGTCGCTTTGCTGATTGCTTCGGGTGCGGATGTAAACCTTGCAAATGCTGCAGGGGAGTCGGCATTAAAAAAGGCCACGCGTGCCGGTCAAAGCAAAATCCAGGAAATGCTCAAGTCAGCGGGTGCAGAAGAAAAAGCTGAATGAGCTGTTATAAGTCAGCTGAGGGCTATTCCTGCCGGCTATTTTTCACCATTTCTATGGCGGTGTTGATTGCCATCAAAAGGCTACCGATATCGGCTTTCCCGGTACCGGCTAATTCAAGGGCGGTACCGTGATCAACCGAGGTTCTGATCAACGGCATGCCAAGCGTAATGTTAACGGCCTTTCCAAAGCCCATGTGTTTCAGTACCGGCAAACCCTGGTCATGGAACATTGCCAATACCACGTCTGCCTGTTCAAGATACTTTGGGGTAAATAATGTGTCGGCTGATAATGGACCGATCAGGTCGATATTTTCCTGTCGCAATTTTTCCAGCGCTGGTCCAATAACCTCGATTTCCTCGCGGCCGAGGTGGCCACCCTCACCGGCATGCGGGTTAAGGCCGCAGACAAAAATTCGGGGCTTGCTGATGCCAAATCTTGTTTTCATATCGGCATCAATGATGTGGATGATTTTTTCCAGGCTGGAAGCCGTTATAGCCTGGCTGACTTCGATCAATGGTAAATGCGTAGTGGCCAGGGCGACTCGCAGACCCGGGCAGGCCAGCATCATGACCGGGTCAGCATTGACCATCCCAGCAAGAAATTCCGTGTGACCACTAAAGCTGATGCCGGCATCATTGATGATGCCTTTATGCACCGGTGCCGTAACCAGGGCATCGCAGGTCCCAGCCTGGCAGGCATTGACTGCCGCGGTTAAAGTTTCCAGGACGTAGGAGGCATTAGCTGAATCCAGTTTGCCGCAGGTGACCGGGGCATTGAGCTTGATGGGGACAATGTTGAGTTCACCTGGCTGGGCTTGTCGCGGTCTTTGTTCGGAGCTGACAATATTCAGTTTAACCTGCATTCCCAGTTGTTGCCGGCGTTGTTCGAGCAGCTCGGGATCGGCAAAAACCAGCAGGTTGGCATTGACTTCATGAGAAGCTATCTGCAGGCACAGGTCTGGTCCAATGCCTGCTGGCTCACCGGGCGTTACGGCCAGAACAGGTGGTTGTTTCATCCGGGGTTAAAGCTCATCAAGCCTGATTTCAACATAGGCTTCATCACGCAGGCGCCGCAGGTATAACTCGGTTGCTTCCTTGGTCTTGCGATCAACAATGATGCTACGCGCTTGCGAGCGCAGGATATTTTCAGAATTATCATGTTGCCGGCGGTCAAGGACCTGCACAATATGCCAGCCAAAATCGGTACGGAACGGCTGGCTAAGCTCGCCTGGCTGCAGTGCGTCCATCTCCTGCTGGAATTTTTTTACAACACTACCCGGGTCTAGCCAGCCCAGTTCACCGCCTTTAATGGCTGAGGCCTTGTCATCGGAATGGGAGCGGGCCAGTGTTGCAAAATCATCGCCACCCTGGATTCTCAGGTACAGTTGTTCTAGCCGGGTCCGGGCATCGGTATCTGAAACCAGTTCGCCAGTATTAATAAGAATGTGACGCGCCTTGGTCTGGGTTACGGTGGCTGCTGTCTCACCCTTGATATCAGTGAGCTTGATAATGTGGTAGCCACTGGAAGATCTTATTGGCTGACTGATATCTCCCTTCTTCATCTCCAGCACGGTCTCGGCAAACAGGGACGGTAACTGGCTGGATTTGAGCCAGCCGAGATCGCCGCCTTCAAGTGCCTGGCGACCACCGGATTCAAGCATGGCAACATTGGCAAAATCAGCGCCGTTTTTCAATTGCTGAATTATCGCGAGAGCTTTTTCCTGCGCGCTGGCAAGTTGCTCGGCGCTGGCTCCTTCAGGTGTGGCAATAAGAATATGCTGAACACGGTATTCGTTATTTTTTTTGCCAATGTCCTTGTTCTGTTTTAACAGGTTATCAATTTCTGCATCGGAAACGTTGATCTTGTTGGTGATTTCCTGGTTCTTCAGTCGTGACAGGATGATTTCCTGTTTAAGCTTGTTTCTGAATGCTTTAAAGCTCATTCCCTGGCTTTCCAGGGCTGCGCGCATTTCAGCCAGGGTGATATTGTTCTTTTTGGCAATATTCCCTATTGCTGTGGCGAGCATGTCGGGCGTGACACTAATGCCCAGTTTTTCAGCCTTATCCAGTTGCAGCCGCTGGGTAATCAGTTTTTCCAGAACCTGCTGCTCTATAGCCGATCGTGGTGGTAAGGCTTGTCCAGCCTGTTGAAGGCGCTCGATAATGCTGTCCATTTCCCGATCGAGTTCACTGCGTGTGATCAGGTTGTCATTGACTATGGCAACAATGTGGTCCAGTTCTTCTCCATCAGTTAAAGCAACGGCCTGGACAAAATGGGGCATGCTCAGGGCGAGTGCCAATAAAATCGATTTAAATAAATGCATAATAATTAATTGTCTCTCGCAAAACCGTCAATTGTGTCTTCCAGGAAACTATCAATATCGTCTCCCAGCTTTGCTAAACCGGTTAATTCCAGTTGCAGGAGGAAAGACAGGTTGGAGTCCTTGTCGGCATTATTCTGATATTCTCTGGCCAATGCACGGAAACGCCAACAGCAACTGCTGCCATGCTCGATACCGGCAACGGTTTCAATGGCACGGTCCTCTTTCAGTGAGTAATAGGAATGGCCGACAAGGCGGGTATTAAAGTCCACAGGCCAATAAGCAGAGAACTTGGTGTATTCCAGGGACTCATCGGTGGTGTCATTCATGAAGTATCTGGCGCTGAACAAATGCCCTTCAGGACTCTCATATTTAACCCGTAGGGATGATTTTTCAGTATCCTTGAAATCCGGGTTCAGCTGAATGCCTGCGTCCATCAGCCAGTTTGTTGATGGTCTGCCTCTGACCATTGCAACAAAAGATGACATGTCTTCGTTATATCCAGGGTCTGGATCAGTGTAATCCAGTTGAACTTCGCGATCTTCAAAATAGAAAATCTGTCCCAGTGTGACTGCCAGGTACTCAGTTGATGCCTGCTCCGTCAGGAAACGGGATGTTACAGCGAGAGTTAGCTGGTTGGCATCTCCGACGCGATCAGCCCCGGTAAAACGGTTTTCACGAAACATGCTTTCATAGCTAAAATCGAAATCATCGCTGTCAAAAAGTGGAATGTCATTTTGGTTTTCTTCTGGCGTATAAAGATAAAACAGGCGCGGTTCCAGCGTTTGCGTTGAACGCTGGCCAAACCACGATGTCTGGCGTTCAAATGTCAGGCCACTATCAAGGCTGAAGGTTGAGGTGGTTCGATCAACTGAATCAGTCGTATGGTCGTCCAGGTCATAGCTGGTGTAGCGCACCGAAGCTTTGGGCTTGATATATCCCCATGAACGTCGCCAGTCATAGGCCACAGACGGCAGAATGTCAAAACGATTGCCCTTGGCTTTGCTATCAGAATTATGATCAAAGTAGGTGTACTGCGCAAAAAGTCCGCCAACAAAGTTGGTCGCAGCAATTTCCCTGCTGCCATTTATGGTCAGTTGAGGCAGTTTCTTGTAGGGTTCATCGGCCTTGGAAATTTCTGAGTCAATCGTCTGGTATTCCTGCACCAGGCCTGTCAGAGTAAAGAAATCACCGTTATAAGTTAACGAACCAGTTCGCTCCAGGTACTTGGTACTGGTAACTGCCAGGCTGTCGCCCAGGTCTTCCAGGTATTTATCGTCAGACACATAGTTTAGATCAAGCCTTGCGTGCAGGCGTCGGTTAAATTGTGTGAAATGTTCGATTGAGGCAGCGCCGCGGGTGTCATTATTTTTGTAATCATCGTCATCGGGCAGGATCTCGCCCTTGAATATTGATTGGTTTATCTCATCCAGGTAACGGAATTCACCGCCCAGCAAAAATCCCCGGTTGGTCATGATGCGAGGCACGAGCGTCGCATCGTAATTTGGTGCCAGGTTGAAATAATAAGGGATACTGACATCAAAACCCGTTGAATCGCTGTTTCCAACGGAAGGAATCAGAAAACCGGACTTGCGCCGGTCATCAATTGGGAAAGTAGCCCAGGGCAGGTAGGCAATGGGCGTGTCTTTAAAATACAGTTTGACGTCTTCGGCAGTGCCTACACCGGTATTCTGGTCAAGCTGGACTTCGCCGGCATTCAGGATCCAGTCGTTATTGCCGGGAGCGCAGGTTGTGTAACTGGCATTTTTAAAGATAGAGATGCCATCACCCGCCATCTGTAGTTGATCAGCGCTGCCTCGAGCACTGTTGGCCGGCAGCCGGTAAACGGCCTGGCTGATCTCGCCGGTTTCATTGTCCAGGTTCATGCTGGCAGATTGTCCCTGCAGGCTGAGACCGGGCCGTTCATAATGCAGGTTGCCTGCGACGTTTACATCCTGGGTATTACTATTGTATTGCAGGCTGTCGGAATGAATGACCTGGTCGCCTCGTTCGAGGATGACATTTCCCTTGAGTTCAGCGATACCCGTGACGTCATTCAAAACAGCATCATCGGCGCCGACAACAGTTTCCATTTCTGCAGCAGGCTGTTTGCTGCGAATAATTCTTGTGGGTTCTGTCTGACAATTTAACGGTTGTACGGCTGGTGTGGCAGTGTAAGTCCTTGACTCGGTTTGTGGTGCAGGCTTAATTTGTCCCGGCTGCATCTCTGTCGAGGTTTCTTGTGTAACACTGGATGCTGGAACAGGTTCTGCTTTTTCCGGGGGCGAGACTTCAGTGCTTATCTCTGGAGCTGCCTCATTCGGTTGTTGTGCTGTTGGTTCAGCTGTTAATTTTTTTTCCGGTTCCGGTTCCGGTTCCGGTTCTGATTTTGGCACCACGGCTTTTTCTGCTTCTGCCTCAACAACCTGGTCCTGTTTGGCAGGTTGAATTGATGTTGTTTCAGCATCAACGGGTTCTGTGGTTACTGTTTTAACCGGGGGTTCCGTTGTTGTTGCCGGTTCTGCAGTTTCAGGAACTTCCACGATTTCGGTGCTGTCATGAATAACAGGCGCGGCTGCCGGCGTCGTTATGACTTTGGCTGGTTGCGGCATGGGTTGCATAACCAGGTTGCCATCCTGGTAGCAGTCCCAGCTGCTACCGTCAGCACTGACCCTGCAATCCCATCTGGATTCGGCTGCCATGAGTGATTGGCTGGCGAGGGATATTAAACCAACAGGTATTACCAGCGTGCATGAAACCCCAATAGATACAAGGCTGGCCAAGGTCGTTTTTCTTATGGGTCTGTGGGGAGCCAATGATATTATCCGTCGTTGAGAAGTCACGTTTGTTTTTGCTTTTCTTGATGATTAGCGGCGATCCACTGCCAAACGCCTTGGTTGGCGTAAAATCGCATAGAATAGCTTGAATTTCAATTTTTTAGACAATATTAAGTCAATCATTCAGAGCGATCAGGTGCAAGATTATAAAGCCCGGGGTTCACATTTACCCAAGTTTTTCGTTGTTGGAATAGTCGCGCTTGCTGTTGTGGTTTTGCTGATAATGCGCCCACAGCAGGAAGTCGTGATGAAACAGGCCGTGGTTCAGGTTGTTGAGGCCTACCAGGTGAGCCGTCAGGATGTTCGGCCGGTAGATTCTGTGGTGGGCCGGCTTGAGCCGGTGAGAAAAACCGCTTTGCATTTTGAAGTGGATGGCATTGTGGTGAATAAAGCGGTCAAACCCGGTCAGAGAGTCATGCAGGGACAGTTGTTGCTGGAACTTGATGATGCCGATTTGCGCGACCGCTTGATTGAAGCGGAATCCCTGCTGGAGCAGGAGGAGGCAGCGCAAAAGCGGGATCAGAAATTACTGGAACTGGCGATAAAAAATGTTGGCCTGGCTGCGAACGAAGTCAAGCGGATGGAAAACCTGGGTAAAAAATCGCTGGCATCACAATCGGTGCTGGATGATGCCCGCCGGCAGCTGGCCTTGCTACAGTCAGAAAAAGCCAGCCTGCAATATGCGATCAATACTGCTGAGCAACGTTACCGATCCCGACAGTCTCAAAAAGACCAGGCTGAGCGAAATCTAAAACGTGCCCGGCTGATTGCGCCATACGATGGCAGGGTAAATGCCATTTACAATGAAATTGGTGACCGTGTGACTCCGGGTACAAAAGCCCTTGATTTTATTGATGATGCGACTTTTGAAATCAGGCTGCATGTCAGTCGCCAGGCGGTAACCGAGCTGGTAGAGGGCATGCCCATTGATATTCATGTCGAGGGGCGCGTGTTCCAGGGTTCTATCGTTGAGTTTCAGCGGGATCCCGACCCCCAGACATTTACCTACGAAGCCAGAATTGAAATGGCTGACCAGGGGTTTCTGTCCGGTGCGCTGGCGCGGGTTGAATTACCGCTAAAGCCGGCCCTGGGTGCTTTGGTTGTACCCTTGTCTGCCGTGTTGCAGGATGATGGCGAAACCAGTGTTTTTGTCATTAAGAACAATGTACTGGAAAAACGCCCGGTGATGACCGGCAGGCGTTATAAAAGCCTGCAGATAATTACGCATGGCTTGCAGCAGGGCGAACAGATCGTGGCCCGTGATATTTCGGCGCTGGCTGATCAGCAACAAGTGGTCGTGCAGTAGGTCAACGCCGGTGATCCGATTTTCCATCCGCAATCCGCTGATCGTTAACCTGTTTCTGGCATTAATTGTTATTGCCGGTATCCAGGCATGGTATTCAATGCCGCAGGAAATGTTTCCGTCAGTTGAAAAAGACAAGGTCAGGATTATGACCCTGTTTGAAGGAGCATCACCGGAAGAAGTTGAAAAACAGATTACCCTGCCTATCGAGCAAGAGTTTGATGGTCTGCCGGATATTGATGTGATGACCTCGACCAGCAGTGAAGGCATGTCGAGCATCCTGATCAAGTTGAAAGCCGGTACGGATGTCGATGACTTCATGCGCGATGCCGACACCGCGCTTGACCAGGTAACAGATCTGCCGGAAGAGGCGGAGGAGCCTGAGCTGGTGCGCCTGAAAACACGTTTTCCGGTTATTTCCGTCAGTCTGTTTGGTGAAGTCTCGCATGCCTATCTCTATGAGCTGTCAGAAGACATAAAGCGTGAAATGTCCAAGTTACCCGGTGTTGCCTCCGTCGGGGTTTCCGGTGACCGGGAATGGGAGCTGTGGGTTGAAGTGGATCCGCAGATGTTGGCAGCCCACCGCGTTTCGCTGGAACAGGTAGCGCGCGCATTACGCGAAAACCTGCAGGATTTGCCTGGTGGGACTCTTAAGTCAGTGGAAGGTGATATTCGTCTGCGTGGGCAGGGAGTGATGCCCGTGCCGGAGCAGATGGCGCGCATTACGGTAAAAAGTAACGGCAACGGTGGCGTTTTGCGCCTCGGCGAGATTGCCCGGATAGAGCACCGTTTTGAAGAAGCCAGGACGCTGGGGCGTTTTAATGGCCAACCCTCGGTAAACCTCACTGTCAGTAAAACTGCAGACTCCTCAACCATCGTGGTTGCGCAACTGGTACGTGATTATGTCAGTGAGCTTGAAGCCAGGTTGCCGCCAACAGTCAAGGCGGGAATCTTCAGTGATCTTTCCATTTTCGTAAAAACACGGCTTGAGACCGTCAAGTCCTCCGGGATTGTTGGCCTGGGACTGGTGCTTGCCGCTTTATACCTGATGTTGAATTTCCGGGTGGCCCTGATTACCGCGTTAGGCATTCCTGTTTCTTTCCTGGTCGCAGTCATCGCCATTTTTTATTTTGGCCACAGCATTAACATGGTGTCGCTGTTTGCATTTTTAATTGCATTGGGCCTGATTGTTGATGATGCCATTATTGTTACCGAGAATATTTACCGGCATATTGAGGTGGGCGAAACGCCCAAAAAAGCGGCCTATATTGGTGCCCGTGAAGTGTTCTGGCCGGTCATGGCTTCGACAGCCACAACGGTAGCTGCTTTCATGCCCATGTATGCCATTGGCGGCACCATGGGAGCCTTTATTGCGGTCATCCCGACGGTTGTCAGTGCAGCCCTGATCGGTTCATTGCTGGAAGCTTTCGGCATATTGCCTTCTCATGCCAGTGAATGGCTGCAGCAGAAAAAAACCAAAAGCAGAAAACAGCTGGTCAACTGGGGAAAGCATCTGGAACAGTACACCCAGTTGTTACGCTGGTCGTTGCACAACCGTTACCTGGTTGGCATGGCCTCTATTGGCTTGTTGCTGGTTGTTATTGTGTTTGCGGCAACCCGTATTCCATTCCTGCTATTTGGTCATGTCGATGTTGGCCAGTTTTTTATCAACGTTGAAACCACCAATACCTACAGCCTGCAGGATTCCGAGCGACTGGCTAAAAAGCTGGAAAAAATTGTCTTCGAGACGGTACCTGAACATGAGCTGGATACCCTGCTGACCAACGTGGGTGTAACCTTCATTGATTTTCAGCGCATTCGTTTTGGCAGTCAGTATATCCAGCTGGTTGTTGATCTGAAAAAACAGAAACCTGAAGGTTTTATCGAGCGTTTTATTTCGCCGGTCGTCAGTCTGAATTTTAACTGGGAAGGCACACGTGAACGGCCGGCGGCAGAGATCATCAATGCGATACGTGAGCGACTGCAGACGGTAACCGGCATACAGCGCATGTCGGTGTTACGCCCGCAGGGCGGGCCGGCCGGTGCTGATATCGAGATCGGTGTCACCGGCCCTGATGTGCATGCCCTGCAGGAGGAGGCCAGGCAAATTGTTGACCTGCTGGAACGCCTGCCGGGTACCTCGGATGTGCGCCAGGATATGGATCCCGGCAAGCTCGAATTTCATTACGCCTTGAATGAGCGTGGACGCCAGCTCGGCCTGACACAGCAGCAACTGGCCAACACGGTCAGGACCGGTTTCCTGGGGCAGGAAGTGGTCTATGTCAATTCGAATGAAAAACGCATACCCTGTCAGGCTGATCTACCCGGATAGCCTGCGTCAAAACGGCCTGGCGCTGGAGTCATTATTAATCGTGTTGGAAGATGGTCGCAGCGTTTACCTGAGTGATGTGGCCGAGGTGACTCGTCAACGGGGCTTCAACACGGTCAACCGCCGGGATATGCAACGCCTGGCAACGGTAACAGCTGAAGTGGACAAGGATGTCTCCACGCCGGACCAGGTGATTGAACAGGTAAAAAGCCTGATGTCTGATTTGCCCAGGGGTTACGAGTTGTTGTTTCTGGGCGAGAAGAAAGAAGCCGCAGAATCCATGGCGGGTATGAAGCGCGCCCTGGTGATTGCCCTGGCGATTATCTTTTTTGTGCTGGCGGCCTGTTCAAGTCACTGCTGGATCCGCTGGTGGTCATGTTTGCCATTCCTTTCGGCATCATCGGCGTGATCTTTGGGCATGTGTTGTTTGGTTATCACATCCAGTTTTTATCCATGATTGGCTTCCTGGCCCTGACCGGGATCGTGGTGAATGATTCCTTGATCCTGGTCGACTTTGCCAAGCGATTGCGCAAGCAGGGCTGGAACCGGGTTGAGGCGATGGTTGAAGCCGGGCGGGTACGTATCCGTCCAATCCTGTTAACCAGTATCACAACATTCCTGGGGATTTCTCCGTTGATCTTCTTTGCCACGGGTCAAACGGCTTTCCTGTCGCCGATGGCCGTAAGCCTTGGCTTTGGTTTATTATTCGCCACGGTGCTGATTTTAGTTTCCCTGCCGTGTTTTTACCTGATTGCTGATGACCTGCGCGAATGGACCTTTCATCACTGGCATCGGTTGATCGGACAGAAAGATGAATTGAATGAAGAAGGGCCGGTTTGTAGGTTGGATGACCGTCATGAGATCCGGTCTGAAGAAGATTGATTTCACCACAAAGGACACAAAGAACACAAAGTTTAACAATGCTGTTAGTCAGTGCTCTTTTCCAGAGAGGAAGGTATGAAAGCGGGTTTGATGAAAAACAATAGAAGTCTTAGTGACCTTTGTGTTCTTCGTGGTGAAAAATTTTATATTACTGGTGCAAAAAATGCCTGAACGTTTAAAACAATTGGAAAACTGGCTCAAGGATGACTGTGGCCTGGGTGAATTTGAAATTACGCCAGCCAGTGGCGATGCCAGCTTCCGTCGCTATTTTCGGGTTACCCTGAGCGATGGTAATACCCATATCGCCATGGATGCGCCGCCGGAAAAGGAAGACTGTGAACCTTTCGTGCGTATTGCCCGCCAGTTCGAGTCGCTGGGCCTGAATGTACCCGGCATTATTGAAGAAGATCATCAGCAGGGTTTTCTGCTGCTGGGTGACCTGGGCAGTACCTTGTATCTGGATGTATTGGATGAAACCAATGTTGATCGTCATTACGGTGATGCCTTATCAGCCTTGATGGTATTGCAGGCAACCTGTGATACCGAAGGTTTGCCTGAATATGACAGGCCCATGCTGTTGCGGGAGATGGAGCTGTTTCGTGAATGGCTGCTGCAAAAACATCTTGGTGTTGAATTAACGGATGATGACAATCACGTGCTGGACGAGGCTTTTGAGCTGCTGGCTGATAATGCACTGGAGCAACCGCAGGTGTGCGTGCACCGTGACTATCATTCACGTAACTTGATGATCATTCCCGAAGAGATTGCCGGGCCAACGCCCGGGATCCTGGATTTTCAGGATGCGGTTTCCGGTCCGATTACCTATGACCTGGTGTCGCTGATCAAGGACTGCTATATCGAATGGCCGCGTGAACAGGTGGTTGACTGGGCGATGGGATATTGTCAGTTATGTATTCAGTCCGGCTTGTTAAGAGCCGGAAGATGAAGAAAAATTTCTGCGCTGGTTTGACCTGATGGGGGTGCAGCGCCATCTGAAAGCGGCGGGCATTTTTGCACGACTGTTTATTCGTGATGGCAAGGATGGTTACCTGAAAGATATTCCGAGAACTGTGGGTTATATCAGGCAGCTGAAAGGCGTTTATCCGGAGTTGGATGACTTGAGCTGCCTTCTTGAAATACAGATTTCGAGCGAATTTAATCCCTGATTAATAGTGTCAGTTTTTTTTACAATCATGGGTTTTATTGGCTGGGCTTGCTGGTTCATGTAACTTTAATCACTTGATTTTAATAAATTAATTTACATTGAGGCATAGATATTGCATTATAGAATAAAATAAAGATTTAGTATCTTTGGAGATTCAACGTGATAGATAAAAAAAATCATATTCCTGATGAAGAGTCTGGAAAAGTCAAGGTTTCAGAAACGAGAAGAAATTTTACTAAGGCAGGCCTGATAGCTTCTCCAATTGTTGCGAGTCTCTCTGCTCGCCGGGCTTTTGGCGGAAATATTCTATGTCTTTCTGAAGTTTTATCTGGAAATCTTTCTCAGCCTCAGGAGGCTTTTTGTGTCCCAGGGTGCAGTCCGGGTTTTTGGAAAGCTGGTCATCACTGGATCGGTTTGAATGGCCTGATGCCCGATTTCAAGACCAAACATGTTTATTATTCGGACACTGATCAGCAAACAATGAATAGTTATATTTTGCTCTGCAGTGAATATGAAGATGTCGGGAAAACTACTGTAAAGACTTGTCCTTCTGATGAACCTGAATGCAAAAATAAAGACAAAGTTGAAGCTACAGTCACAGTTTCAATGGTTACAGGTACCAAGTTCAGTGATATTTTTGGAGGAGGTTCTTCTGTATCTTTGTTAACAGCGCTATGTGATAACAGCTCCTATCGTGTTGAAAGGGCATTTACGGCTGCGTATCTGAATGCGTTGACTATTGAAAATTATGTTGTTTCCTTGTCACAATTGTCAGCTTTGTGGACAACTCAGGGCGGCTCAGCAAACCTGAACTTAACCGGCGCTGCTGATTTGCTCTACAGTACCTGGGACGATCAGGAAAACGAATGTATTGGTAAATCCAATTATAATAGCTGGTATAAAGATTATGTTTCTGGAGATGATGCTGAATTAGTGTTAAATACTATTTTGGCAAATCGTCCATGGGGCGCTCTAATTTAGTTCCTTATTTCTAGATAATAATTCTTTCTTTTTATCTATTGTGGCTGATTCATTTTAAATATTTTTTGCAGCCGCTTGTCTTGGGCACTTTCCTCGCTTGTTAAAAATGTCTTGATGAATAAGTGAGGAATAAGCAGCTTTAATGGCATTTTCATATAATGCGACCTTAAAAATAACAAGAAGCCAGCAATTGAATTCATGATTTGGTTTTGGTTGCTGATTCTTTTTATCATGACATGGCTAAAAAGAGCCAACATAAATTGTTTACCCGTTTTTGGTGAATATGGCTCGACTAGATTGAGTACATCATTTTTTATTGGCGCTCCTAAAATAGATTCACATGTTATGACGGCATAATATAATTGTCTTGCAACGCCGAGTTCTGATGCTCGATGGATAAGTTGGTTCCAGAACCCAGGAGTTTCCTCTTTGAATTTTATGATTGTCAATATGTCGACTAGGTCTCGCAGTCCATTTTTGAATTCACCGTCAAGAAACAAATGAGCAATGCTGTGAAGGAGTAAATCTGTATCATTTAAGCGATAGATTTCATTAAAATGATTAGATTCAATAGGGGTTGCTTCTGTAATTAGTTTTCTGGCATCAAGCTTTATTTTTCCTGTTAAAGGCAGGATGCTGTGATGGATATCAAGCACTGTGAGTCGCTTGGTGTGTTTCATTGGAGGGATCTCATGCATCCATTCCCTGTAGTATTTTTGATCGTACTTGTTATGCTGACTGCCCATCCAGCCATGTCTTTTTAGGGTCTTTTCGGCTTGTTCGATATGGGTAACGGGCACCAAAATGTCAATATCACTGAATAAACGTCCCTGACTAAAAGGCAGGTTTGAAACACAATAAGCGGCGCCTTTCAATAAAATAACGGGTGTGCCTAATTGGGCTCAATTGTTATCCAGTTGCTTTATTTCCCTTTTAACGGTTCTGCATTGAGCTTCTGAAACTTTTCGTAGAGCTTCTAAATGTAACAACGGTTTATGGGGGATGTTATCAAGTAAATTTTCTTGAAAAATGACATGGAGTCGGCCTACCAGTTGGTTGCGTCGTGCTTGGTGTAGTAGTAATGTCCAATCACGATTGGAGAAGTTCTGGATTAAAGCAGGGGTTGAATGACCTGAATAAGAAGAGGAAAGTCTTTTTGTTCATGCCTGTTCCATAAGAAGTGCTTCCAGCCTGTCGATAGCATCATCCAGGTCAGAATAGCTAAACTGGTAGCAATGAATTTGTTCCAGTAGCTTATTTATGAGCTCCCCGCTTTGTTTGCCTAGAATATGGTAATTGAAGGTATTTTCCATTAGTTCCATAAAAGCACGTGGCTTGGATAATTTTATCAGGGTTGTTTGCGCATTTTTTTTGTACTTAGGCAGGATAAGTAAACGTGGCGTTGCATTTTTGTCTGCATGAATAATGCTTTCTGCAGAGGCTCTAATATGAGTTACCGTGCCTTTTGAGGTGTCATGAGCTAAGGGCCCAAAAATAAGATCCCTTTGACGTCTTGAAATAATATCAATGGACTCGTTTTTCAGGCTCACGGGGCGTGGCACAGGTGTTAGTTTTAGTGAGTTGTTGGATAAGAGGGCCATTTCATCAGATAACAGGCGCCAGCCTTTTAGCATCATAGCAGCGCAAAGTGTGCTTTTTCCTGAGCCTGGTGTGCCGGGCATTATGATCGCAACATCATTTTTAGCTACTACAGCTGAGTGAATGATACTGTAATTATGTGCGTTGCTTGCAATGCACCAGTTTAAACCCCATTCAAACAAGGCGAATGTCTGGTTGGCTGGTAAAGGTTTAAATGGTTTGAGCTCAAAAAAATTAAAATTGGCCTGTGGTTTTATCCAGCGGCGATAATTGTTCGGCGGACTAATTTCAATTTTAAAATCTATAAATTCACAGTCACCTGGCATGGTATAATCCGGATAAAGTAAGGCAATACCATGACTGACCTGTTTAAAGGGCGATTGTAGATCGATATTAAATGGGCCAATCGAAATTCTAAAATCTCCTGACTTAATTTTTTTATGAAGTTGTTTTTGTGTCAGATCAGCAATTTTCATCGTAAGTTTCTTCTATAAGCCCAAGAGAAGTGAATTGCCGCAGAGTACTGTTTACAGAAATGACGATTTCCTGATCGATTTTTATATTAAAGTTTTCTTCGATTCTATTTAGAAGTGAATCAGTTTCTAGCGATGAGGCTTGCAAGGTTTTTCAAAAAGAAATTCGGCCAAAGGATTCAGGAGAAGAATATTTCCTGAGCATGCATGAAATAATGCTATTTCATTGTTCTCGGCTGAGCTCCAGCAGTAATCTTCTGGAAAGAGACTTTTCCAGATCTTTCTTTCGGCTTGCTTTGGCATATAAGCTATTATGAACGATATTGATATCAAAATAATATACTGTTGGCCAAGTATATCAGGCAGAAGTGTTAATTAGTTGAATAGAAATTTGATGCGTTCTCAAGTTGCAACATGGTTTTTTCCTGTCTTATTGACGGTTTTAGGGCTTCAGCTTCGCCTACCAGTTTGTTGACCCGGCTCCGCCCAAGGAAATCATTTTTTCTACCGGGCAGCAGGGTGGGGCTTATGACCAGTTTGCCCGTCAGTATCAATCGTTTCTGGAACAGCATGGCATTGACGTGATTCTGCGTGTCAGCCAGGGTTCAGTGGAAAACATTGAAAACCTGAAAAATGGCAAGGCTTCGGTGGGCTTTGTCCAGGGTGGAACGGCCAATGATGTTGATGAGGCGGAATTGTTAACGCTGGGTAGTCTCTATCATGAACCCCTGTGGGTTTTTTTTCGTCAGGGTGAAGTACCGGTAAAACTGTCTGACCTGGCAGGAAAACGCCTTGTGATTGGCGCCGAGGGCAGTGGCACGCGTGCGCTGGTGATGCGTCTTTTGTTTGCCAATGAATTGCAAGGCAAAGTGAACTTGTTTGAAGATAACGCAGGTGACCCCCTGGCATTGTTGAAAGCATCCGAGGTGGATGCGGTTTTCATGGTGGCCTCGGCCGCTTCGGATAAAGTCCGCGCCTTTTTGGAGGATGAATCCATTGCGCTGATGAATTTTCAGCGTGCAGAAGGCTATGAGCGCCGCATGAAATACCTGACGCATGTGGTATTGCCGCAGGGCATGGTCGACCTGTCCAGGGATATCCCGGCCGAGGAAAAGGTGTTGCTGGCCTCCACGGCCAGTCTCGTGGTGCATGAAGATTTGCACCCGGCGATTCAGGATCTGTTACTGCAGGCGGCTGAAGAAATTCACGGCCCCGGTGGCTGGTTTGAAGATAATGGCGAGTTTCCCAATGCCAATTTTTCAGAATTCCCTTTAAGCCCGGAGGCCCGGCGTTTCTATAAATATGGTCCTCCTTTCCTGCAGCGCTATCTTTCTTTCCGCCTGGCGAGCCTGATTGACCGTTTGAAGGTCATGATTCTGCCGCTGGTGGTGTTGATGATTCCGCTGATGAAAATCATGCCGCCGATTTACACCTGGCGCATGCGTTCCAAGATTTATCGCTGGTACCAGTCACTTGAGCAGATTGACCTGGCACATTCCCGGCCCGATCCGGATATCGAGGCATTGAAGCAAAAGCTGGAGGAAATTGACCAGGAAGTGATTCACGTCAGTGTGCCATTATCTTTTGCCAGCCAGCTGTACGATCTGCGACAGCATATCGAGTTGGTGAAGAGAAGACTCATTGATTTTGAACCACAGAGCACACAGAGATCACAGAGCAGCAAAGTATTATGCTGGTGGTAATTTCCGATTCGGAAATACTTAGCCCTATGTGTTATTGGCAATGAACCGGGTCGGGTCGAAATCCAGTTTCGTTTTTATCGTTAGTTATCAAGGTGGCTGGGCATCTAATTCCTCACTCAAGTTGAGCCTGATCTGTTAAAATCCGCATCATTTTAATCGCCATAAAGATCTCAAAAGGGCAAACTTTTAACAAATCTTTGTGATCCTTAGTGTCCTTTGTGGTGAATTTTTTTGGAATTTGTTATGCCTGAAAACCGTACTGATGAACTGAATAAACTGATGTCTGAACGTATCCTGGTGCTCGATGGGGCCATGGGTACCATGATTCAGCGGCACAAGCTTGAAGAGGTGGATTACCGCGGTGAACGCTTTGCAGACTGGCATTCTGATCTGAAAGGCAATAACGACCT
>CAWDGV010000001.1:0-167710 GCA_963801985.1 uncultured Gammaproteobacteria bacterium | reverse complement strand
GGCAGAGAATGATTTTTCATCTTTTTTTGACAGGATTGAATTACATAGAGCCTACCCGGATATTGCAGATGAAGCGCTTAAATATGCTACTTCGAGAAAAAGAAAAAAGAGAAGGGAGCAAGTGGCCGAAAACGCACGTGTTTCCGGTGAAAATATTTTACTGGTACCAGACAAAAGCAACCTGGAGGTTTTGAATTTTATAGTAAACGATTTGGCTTCGTTTAAGTCTGAAAAAAAAGCACATCAAAAAATCATTGAGGAAATGGAATATCGTTTAAAAGCACAGCTTGATATGCTTACATAACCCCGGATTATCCGGTAAATAATAACATCCACATTAGTTTTTTATTTCAATTATTCAAATGAAATTAGCACCAATTGGCATCTGTACTTATAGCAGGCTTGATCATCTGGAAAAAACCATTACGGCATTAAAAAACAATGTTCTTGCCGAAGAAAGTGCTCTTTTTGTTTATTCCGATGCACCTCGGCCCGGAGATGAGAAAAAAGTTCAATCTCTTAGACATTATTTAAAAAAGCTTGATGGTTTTAAGAGTGTTTCTGTCATTGAAAGACAGGAGAATGGACGAATTGCAAATTGTCGTGGTGGCATTTTGGAATTATTGGAGCAGTTTGGGAAAGTCATCTGGATGGAGGATGATATTGTAACTGCTCCCGGTTTCCTGAAATTCATGAATCAAGCTCTTGAGGTTTATGAGGACAGAGAAGATATTCTGAATATTGTTGGTTATCGACCACCTTTGGAAGATAAACTTGATTGTGGAAGTGATGCTTTCTTATTTCAGCGGTATTTAGGTTGGGGTTCGGGAACATGGCTAGACAAATTTAAAAAAGTATTATCGATTGACTCTGATCAATTTTCTGAGTTGATGACTAAAAGCTCTTCAAAAGAATATATTTTAGAAAATTGTGGAAGTCTAACTTATGAAGACTTGGTTTCTGAGCTTATCAAAAAAACAGACCATTATGATGTGAGAGCAACCTTACATCATATAACTAATGACTCCTACACAGTTTATCCTCGAAAATCACTTGTAAACAATATTGGACATGATGGTACTGGTGTTAATTGCGGTATAACGAATAAATTCATTGGTTCATTATGGTCAAAATCCAGTCGGTTTAATCTAGAAGGGGGGGTGAAAAAAGATTTTAAGTACATTGCTCCAATGGCAAAGTTTTTTTCTTATCACAATAGCATTAGTCAGTGCATTATAGATGAAATGGCAACACTGATTAATCAATCTGATTGTAAGACATTTTCTATTTGGGGAACTGGGTATTTCACTGAACAGGTTTTGAAAAAATTAATTAAAAGTAGGTATGAAGCATTAAATCTTTTCATCGACAGTTGGGCAGGTTTGGGGGATATGTTTCATAATAAGCCAGTTTTGAGGTTGGAAGATGCGATTAAAGCTGGAGAAAAACATATTTTTATTCTTTCAATAGCTTCTAGGCAATACATGAAAGAAATTATTGAATCGAAATATAAATATGTTAAGTCATATATTTACAATCCGATAATAACTACAGAAGTAACTAAAAATATTGGAATTCAATTAAAGGATAAAAAGTTAAAAGAAGTCAGTATCTGGGGCATAGAAAATGTCTCAGATGCGTTTTTACAGAATGCCGTGCTGAGTCAAATGCAGATCGATTACTATATTGATTCAGACGCGGTATTGGGGCAACAATTTCGGGGAAGGAAGTATTGACTCCCGAAGAGGCGGTGGCGCGGGGTATAAAAGCCGTGGTTATCCTTTCGGGTAAGCATAAGCAGGAGATGAAACAGCAGCTGCATGAACTGTCCCCGGCAGTTAAAACAATCAGTTTTGAAGTGGTGACTGAAGAGGTCGCAGAGAATATTGCCTCGCAATTGTTGCGCCGGGGTATAAAAACGGTCAGTGTGTGGGGCATAGAAAATGTCTCAGATGCGTTTTTACAGAATGCCGTGCTGAGTCAAATGCAGATCGATTACTATATTGATTCAGACGCGGTATTGGGGCAACAATTTCGGGGGAAGGAAGTATTGACTCCCGAAGAGGCGGTGGCGCGGGGTATAAAAGCCGTGGTTATCCTTTCGGGTAAGCATAAGCAGGAGATGAAACAGCAGCTGCATGAACTGTCCCCGGCAGTTAAAACAATCAGTTTTGAAGTGGTGACTGAAGAGGTCGCAGAGAATATTGCCTCGCAATTGTTGCGCCGGGGTATAAAAACGGTCAGTGTGTGGGGCATAGAGAATATCTCAGATGCGTTTTTACAGAATGCCGTGCTGAGTCAAATGCAGATCGATTACTATATTGATTCAGACGCGGTATTGGGGCAACAATTTCGGGGGAAGGAAGTATTGACTCCCGAAGAGGCGGTGGCGCGGGGTATAAAAGCCGTGGTTATCCTTTCGGGTAAGCATAAGCAGGAGATGAAAACAGCAGCTGCATGAACTGTCCCCGGCAGTTAAAACAATCAGTTTTGAAGTGGTGACTGAAGAGGTCGCAGAGAATATTGCCTCGCAATTGTTGCGCCGGGGTATAAAAACGGTCAGTGTGTGGGGCATAGAAAATGTCTCAGATGCGTTTTTACAGAATGCCGTGCTGAGTCAAATGCAGATCGATTACTATATTGATTCACGCGGATCGGGAACAATTTCGGGGAAGGAGCAGATCGACTCCCGAAGAGGGTGGCGCGGGGTATAAAAGCCGTCATCCTTTGGGGTACAACAGGAGATGACAGCACTGCATTAACTGTCCCCGGCAGTTAAAACAATCAGTTTTGAAGTGGTGACTGAAGAGGTCGCAGAGAATATTGCCTCGCAATTGTTGCGCCGGGGTATAAAAACGGTCAGTGTGTGGGGCATAGAAAATGTCTCAGATGCGTTTTTACAGAATGCCGTGCTGAGTCAAATGCAGATCGATTACTATATTGATTCAGACGCGGTATTGGGGCAACAATTTCGGGGGAAGGAAGTATTGACTCCCGAAGAGGCGGTGGCGCGGGGTATAAAAGCCGTGGTTATTCTCTCAAAGCCAATACAAAAAATATGACGAATCAGATAAGACTGTTGTCAGATAAAATCAACATAATAGCTTTTGAAAACTATAAGTCACTAACTTGATAAAAAAGACAATTTCCTCAAGAAATACAGGAGAAAAGTTATTAAGTTTTCTCGAGATGAATGAAGTAGCCAATAGGGTAATCATTCGAATCCATTAGATTCATATAATGGTCATTAAAGAATTTATTAATCATTTTAGCTTCATTTTTCAATCCTGCTTTTCCTGCAAAGTAGTCCATGAAAGTTAATGCAAAACCAGTTGTCATTGTGCCATTAGGCTTGATTGAGATCTTAAGTCCATGATTATTGGCATACGTCACTATGTCATCAAGCTTGGGAAGTGAGCACTCAAGGTGCTCTTTTGCCCACCAGGCATCCGTAATTTGAATAAGTAATTTTAGTCTTTCTGTTACAAAGGTATTTTGAACTTCAAAAGGATTTAAAAGAATTACACTTTTATTTGATTTTGATACTAATTGGTTTAAAAAAGCAGTTCTTTGATCTATAGGTACATGTTCAAGAACATGACAGGCTACGACGATGTCGAAAGATTTGTTTTCAAAAGGCAGGTTTATACCATCTATGCCATTTACCCTTGGCTCAGCTAGGCAATAATTAGCATTGGGTACGAATGATGCAAGAATTCCTTCTCCACCTCCAATGTCTAGCACTGACATATCCTTATTTTTAGAGATATCACTAATTTCTTTAGAGAGAGTGGATATTCTGTAAAATAAATTGTGATTTAAAAATGATGGATCAGGTATGTTATTTCTGGCTGTTTCGAATAATGATGATAAATTATTTTCATCTGCTCCAAGATAAGAAGCTGTTTTGAGTTCAGCAAATGCAAGATAATGATTGTTAATTTCAGTTAGAAACATTGCATATTGAAGATGAATGTCGGCGTCAAGCGGTGTGTTGGTAATTGCTTTAATAAAGTCATCTTTGGATTTTGTCATGATTTTTTCTAGTGTAAGTAATTGTGTTTTGGGAGGGGGAATAATGTATGTTCTAGGTTTTGTTAATATATTTAATTCTCATTTATTAATAAGAGCTATTTTTTGATGGAAAAGATAAGTTCAAATTCATGGAATAAATTTTATTCTTCAGAAAACCTTAAGAATAAATTGTACATTCCAGAATCATTTATTGCGCGAATTTTCCTTTCACACCGCCCAATCGAAGCACTAGATGATTATAATTTCGAAAATTTAAAGCTCCTGGATGTAGGTGCTGGTCAGGGAAGGCATATATGGTTTTTTGAACAACTGGGTTTTGATGTCTCTGGTACTGAAGTGAGTAGTGCTGCATTGGAAAATTTGCGTTCATCATTTCCTCACCTTGAATTTAAAGATTGCCCTTCAAGCAAAATAAATTTTGATAATGAATTGTTTGATTTTGTGGTTGCGGTTAATTCAATTTACTATTTAGAGCATGAGGGTGATGTTATTCAGGATAACCTTAGAGAACTAGTGAGGGTGCTAAGTCCGGGTGGTACCTTAATATGTTCTTTTGTTGGAAGTGAACACTTTGTGCTTGCTAGTGCTGTTTATCTGGAAAATCAAAATGCACTGATCAACAATCAGGACCATCAATGTGATGATAAAACGATTATCCGACCAGTAAATTCTAAATCAGACATAACTTCAACTATTTCAGAGATTGAAGATGTGCAGGTTAAAATGATTGGCGAAATTAAAGACGAGCTAGAGGGAAAAATGAGGCATCTTTTTTACCTGGTTGCGGAGAAAGAAGATTAGCTCTATCTGACTTAGCCTAAATAAAGTTATTCTTAATATATTCAAATTGTGCTTTTCTGTTTTTGGATAAACGATTTTTCTTTTTGTTGACTTTAAAATAATCCAACCCTTCATTAGTCTGGCCCAGTTCTTTTTTTATACAGCCGAGACGGGCGTAGCCATCTTTAAGACTCTTATCTTCCTCATATGCCATATCGATTAGTTTGGTAGCTTTGTTGAAATCTCCATCTCGAGCACATAATTGGGCTACATGGATTTTCCAAACTGGGCTGATACTATTATTCTTCAGGTCTTGTTGAGCTATTTGCCATGCAATACTCCAGTTATCCTCTCCGTTTTCAACTAGAGTCCAGGCAAGTTGTGCATAGACGTTTCTTAATAGGGAGAGCTACCATAGGCAGAAGAAATTAAGGACATGGCTGTGTCGAAGTTCTTCAACCTGCAGAGTATGTGTGCTAGGTTAATCATCCATTCTAAAGAAAGGCGTTTCTCTTCATAATCTCTTCGGGCTAAATCCCAGGCAGCCTGCCAATCCTGTTTTTATATGGATTCTATCCCAGGCGGGCAAAACCATCTTTAAGCTCACTGTTTTTGGAATATAGCTGCTCAACGGTATCAATGGCATTTGACGAGTCACCATTTTTTGCCAGATTAATTGCTGTATTGAGCTGACGCATATCAGTATTGTCGATATTGATGTCATGCCTGAAAATGTTACATAGTTTGTGAAGACTTTCTTCAATACTTTCAGGCAATGTTGATACATCATGCCTGTTTAGCAAGATACAGCTTCTTCCAGGACTTGATAAGTGCTCCAGTAATCAAGTAGAGCATTTATATTTAAGTGTATTTTGTTTTCCTGCAATCGAAGTTCAATTACACGCTTTGCATCATTGATAGCATCCAGAACAACTTGTGTGCCCTTGAGGTAGGCGTTGTAATAATTATCAAGCCACCGGTGTTCATGCTCTGGTGTGCGATTGTTGCTGTCTTGATTCAGCAGGCGGAGAAATTCTCTTGATGCCACCAGCTGGGCGAGGGAAGTATAGCTTTTATATTTTGAATTTAATTTCTGTTCAATCTTGTCGAGTTTCTGCTGGCTTTTGAAGTCCTGCTTTATGCCTTTTTTACCATGCAGGCTGTCATTAAACCTGATGGCATCTTTGCTTAGCTTGAGTATTTCATTGTAACTGGCTCTTGCTTTAGCAAGTTCCTTTTTGACCATGTTGAGGTGGTCAAGTTGTTGTTTGATTGTGGCTTTATCAATTTCAGGTAGTTGCCATTTCGCTCCAGAAATATCGGGGTTGCTTTTAAAATCAATTCCAGCAACTCTGGCTGCATTGTTATTAAGATTGAAAACTTTTCCAGTATAAGGCTCTGCGATTTCAGCAAGGTACTTCACACCCATTTGTAAATTCTTGTCAGTAAAAGCTATTTTACCTTTATAGGTTTCAACTGTTGGCGCATTCGCTTCGTCTATATTAACTTTTGTCCATCGGCGTGAGTTTGTCCCGTTTCTGTCATAACAATAGTCAACGCCTGACAATAGAATCTCGTCAAAGCCCATGGCAATTGCCAGGCCCAGTGCAGAGTGAGTTACTGTTGGGCCGTGATTTTCCAGGTTTTCCGGGTTTTTGAATGATTCCCAGGGGAATAAACTGTCAAGGTAAAAGGATAAGCCTTCCCGTTGTGCCGGCAGTTTTGGGAGTGACGTGATTGCTATGCACAAAAATTGCTGATTTAGAAGCCAGCAAAGCTTTACTGTTTTGATAATTGATTTCAAAGGGGTCGACAGAGATGACAATGTCAGAAGTGATTCCTTCGTTAGTCAGCTGCTGGTAAATTCTTGAGACTGCGATAATGGTCAGTTTTTCCTGGTTCTCTTTTAACCAGGGCAACTGTTGAGTCAGGGAGGGGCCTGCTCCGAGTATGATTGCGGTACCTGATGCCGTTGCTTCAAGGTATTTTGCAGGCTGAATATTATCAACGGTATTCAGTAATCTGTTTTTCAGAAAGTCTGTTTGTGACGTCGTGCTGATCAATTCGTGATGAATCGCATCGAGCCTGCTTTTTACCTGGCGAAACAGCTCCCCGTAATCTGGAATATGTCCATCATTTGCAGCTAACGATTTAATGATTTTGACCTTGTCGTTATAAATGTAATGGTCAAGATCAAGTTTGTCGGCCTGGGCTTCCCAATCAACAGGCTGAACAACATGACAGTTAACAAGCTGTTCGTTAGCGAGCTGGTTAATAGCAATGGGGTGAACCAAGTCCAGTTCAATAAATAAATATTGTGTTTTTTCCGGAGCAGGGTATTGATTCAGGTGTTTTGGAAAAAGACCTGAGTCGGTTCCGATAATCACATACAGGGTATTTTTTTCATTTAGAGATGTTTTGGAAATCTGGCGGTATATATCTGCAGCACTCTGATTTTGAAAGTGCTTCTTGTTGACAACATCAATATAGGAATCACCAAAGCAGTTGGTTTGAATGGAGGCTTGTTGTTCCGAATTGTCGCTCATGAAAAGCAGTTTAGGTTTTAGATAAATTAATAGCTATTTTTATCATAAACACAAATATAAATATGAATTTTCTATTGACGATACAACTATATATTAAAGCTGGTTTCACCAAGTCTTCCTGTTGAACCGGTAAAACCAGCTTTTATAGTCAGTGCAAAACCTAGCCAAGCAAGGTCAATACATTACTCGGTAACTGGTTGGCCTGGGCGAGCATTGCGGTACCGGCCTGTTGTAGAATTTGCGTTCTTGTCAGGTTGGCTGTTTCAGCGGCAAAGTCTGCGTCCTGGATGCGGCTTCGTGCAGCACTCTGGTTTTCAATCACGTTTTCAAGGTTTCGGATTGTTGACTCTAATCGATTTTGTGCGGCACCAAATTCAGCTCGAAGACTTGTCACCGCATTGATGGCAGCTGATAAAACATCAAGGGAAGCCTTGGCGCTGTCTGATGTCAAAATATCACCGTCATAACCTGCAACTGCAGGGTTTACTTCCGTGATGGCGGTAATTTTCGATGAAGTCGCGTCTGTTTCATCATTCAGGTCCAGTGCGTTAAGCGTAATTATGTCGTCAGGAGTGTTTTTGAAGCCAACCTGGAAGTCAATGGCAGTCGCTGAAGATAAAATCTTGGTTTCATTGAACTCTGTTGAGTTAATGATTCTCTGTACTTCTTCGGTAAGTTGCTGGTATTCGAGATCCATCGAAGCCCTGTCATCCGTTCCGTAAATACCATTCGCTGACTGGACAGCTAATTCACGCATTCTTTGGAAGGCATTGGTAAGTTCTGCCATTGCGCCTTCACCTGTCTGGGCCATGGAAATACCATCATTCGCATTCCTGATCGCCTGACTTAAGCCGCGAATCTGCGAGGTAAAACGCTCAGCAATGGCCAGGCCTGCTGCATCATCTGCGGCACGATTGATGCGTAAACCGGAAGATAAGCGCTCCAAAGAAGTTGCCATGCTTTTTTGTGACATATTCAATGCGCGTTGCGAATTTAAAGACATTACATTCGTATTAATAATCTGGGGCATTGCAATTCTCCTCTGTGTTTCCAGATGTTCTGTGCGCCAGGTTTTCTGCCCCAGCACGATTTTCACAGAGGACGATGCAGGTTTTATGCCAGCTTTTTTTTGAAGCCTGTCTGGACGGATCAGGGCTTAAATAAAACCAAAAACAGGAGGGAAGGCCTGAAAAGTTCTTTACAGGCGGCAAATCGCGACCGCTTCTATCGATGGGAAAAGGCGAGCTGTTGCCGTTTTTTTGACGTTTAACCCTTCATGGTAATAGTTACAGCATTTTCCTGTCGGTTGAGGATTTTTTGCAGACCAAGTTTTTTGTTTGAATTGATGATAATCGGGGCAATAAAGTTGGCATTTAAACGCTGCTGATTTTCCTGCGGGTTTGGATTCCTGGAAAGCGTCACAAAAACAATCAGTTCATCCTCATCTTCGATATCGAGCCTCGTTTCTTCCTCGTCATCTAAAGATATTTCATAATTGACCTGGAATACCTGGGGGAAAGTGACTGCAAATTCTATCTGATTGTCATCAACAGGCTTAAGCCAGTGCAGGTCGGTTTCGGTTTCACTGCTGAAAATTCTGTAATTCTTTAATGATTCAAAGCCGATAAGCCCTTCCGGGAAATGAATGATATTTTCTTTCTGCAGATTTTTTGAGCTGGTTTTGGTTTTTATATCCATTGTTTAGCTTCCAGTATTTTTTTAATTATTGTTTTTAAATCAGGTGGTTACAGTCTGCAGGATTTTGCTTTAGAAAAAAAGTTTAATTTAGTGATTTAAAGGACTAAAGTTTTTGCCTGGCAGGTCGTTAAGCCGGGTGTAAGCGGTAAATGTAGGAATAGGTCCAGCATATCCGCTCAATATTTGACTGCATCATTCCGTCCGGAACTGTGGTCTAGGAGAGATAAAATGCCACAAGTTATTAATACCAATATCATGTCCATCAATGCACAGCGTAATCTGAACATGTCCCAGCAGAGCATGGCGACTTCTTTGGAGCGTTTATCTTCTGGTTTGCGTATCAACCGTGCAGCGGATGATGCTGCAGGCCTGGGTCTGGCGGCTTCTTTTGAAACCCAGATCAGACAGGATGCCATGAACATCCGAAATGTTGGTGACGGTATTTCATTTGCTCAGACAGGCGAAGCTGCGCTGGGTGAAGTACAAAATATGACACAGCGTGTGTTAGAGCTGCAAACTCAAAGGAATGATGGCATCTATAACGGCACATCTGCTGAAATTGATCTTGAAATTGCTCAATTAGTTGAGGAAATAAATGTTCAGCTCGGTACAACTTTTAATGGAACCGCTATTAATGGTGGCCAAGTAACGGTTGCTGGTACAGCGGTTGGTGATTCCGGTGCTGCTGTAACCACAGTAACTTCTTCAACCATTTCTGCAGGTACAACGATGAGTGAGGTTGTCACTTTGCGATCTACTTATGGTGCGCAGACTAACCGACTTGAGTCCCAGGCGCGTTTCCTCGAAGCCAACGTCGAAAGTTATTCCGCTGCAAAAAGTCGTGTTATGGATGCTGACTTTGCCGCTGAAACAGCCAACCTGACCAGATCACAGATTCTGCAGCAGGCGGGTACTGCGATGCTGGCGCAGGCCAATGCTATGCCTCAGAATGTTCTATCCTTATTAAGATAAGGGCGGTGATAATAACCAGGGCTTTTATAGCCCTGGTTATTATCGAGTAGCAAGGTATAGGAGTATTTGGTTATGAATACAGAAATAAATATGCCTGTCATATCAGCTGTCACTGCCGCTCGCGAACAAACTGGTGTCAAAAAACAGGAAAACACTGACCCGGTAGAGAAAATTAAAACTGAATCACCTGCTCAAAATGCCAGGGATGTGGAAGAGGTTGTTACAGACCTGAATAGTCTGGTACAGAATTTGCAGCGTGATTTGTTGTTCAGTGTTGATGAAAAAAGTGGTGATACTTTTGTGAGAGTACTCGACACGGAAACTGACGAGGTTATCAGAGAGATACCTTCGAAAGAAATTCGTGAATTGAAAGCAAGACTGGAAGAAACAGCCGGAATTATTTTCAAGGATTCGGTATGACTTGAGTAGTCCAGGAGCAGTTTTATGGCAATAACAGCAGGTGGTGTAGGATCTGGTCTCGATGTGAACGGCATCGTTACCCAGTTAATGGCGCTGGAGCGCCGTCCTGTTAATTTGCTGGAGGCTAAAGGGCGGGAATATGAATCCCAGTTAAGTGCTTACGGTCGATTGCGCAGTGCCATGTCTACTTTCCAGTCGGCAATGGAAGGACTGGGTTCGCTTGATAAATTCAAGGCATTTTCCGCTGTTTCATCTGATGAAGATATTCTGACCGCGACTACCACCAGTGACGCCGCCAAAGGGACATATGACATCGATATTTCCCGCCTGGCTCAACGCCATAAAGATGGCTTCTGATCCAAGTCTAAACACAGATACATTCACCGGCGACCTGACGATTACTGTTGGCTCGGATTCGTTAACAATCAATCCAGCAGGAAAAACACTTGGCGAAATTCGTGACTTAATCAATAGCGATGAAAATAATCCCGGTGTAACAGCATCAATTATTAATGTCGGTTCCGGAAACCAGCGCTTGCTTTTGAGTGCAGAAGAAGAGGGCTATGAGAGCAGGCTTCAGTTAGGTGGTTCTCTGGCTACTTCGCTGAATTTATCTACGACCAACCAGGTGCCAGAAACCAACTTCTTTGGTCAAACTGAGTATGTCGACATAACAGATTTGGCGGATCTGGATGCCTCATTCACTGTTGACGGTTTTTCCATTACCTCGTCCAGTAACCAGGCGTCGTCGGTAATTGATGGTATAACCTTTGAATTGAAGGAAGTGGGTGAATCCAGGTTAACCCTCGACAGGGATGACGAGAAAATTAAAGATTCAGTTCAGGAATTCGTGGATGCCTATAATGCATTGCATTCAACCCTGGACTCACTTTCCAAGAATGAACTTGCCGGTGACAGTTCGGTACGCTCAATACAGAGCCAGATTCGTAATGTTTTCAATACAGCTCCGACAGGTCTTGATGGGTCTTTTCAGGCGCTGGTGAGTGTTGGTATTGATTCAGATGCGAGAACTGGTACTTTATCACTTGATGCAAGTTCACTGGAAAATGCCCTGTCTATTGATTTTCAGTCAGTGGCAGATTTGTTTGCACACGATGAGCAGGGTTTTTCATCTCGTTTGGCTGATATTGCCGATAACATGCTGGATGATGCTAATATCGTGGATGCCCGCGAAGAGGGGTTGCGCTCCAGGATTCGTGAAGTTGAAGATGATATTTTTTCCTGGGAAGCCAGGCTTGAGTTGAAAGAAAGAGCATTACGGGCACAATTTGCATCTCTGGATGCGCTGATTGGTAGTTTGCAATCTACCAGTGCATTTTTGGCACAGAATTTAGTTCAGCAGCAATAATTAAAGATTCGACAAAATTTGACGCTAAACTTGAACAGTAGACTTAACAAAAACGAGTGTGGATATGACGCTAGGTAGGAAGAAGGCCTTAAATCAATATGGTGGTGTGGCTACAACCGCTGAGTATGCCTCGCCTCATCGCCTGGTACAGATGCTGATGGAAGGTGTATTGGATAAAGTCTCGACTGCCAAGGGCATGATGTCTCGCAAGGACATTGAAGGCAAAGGCCAGCAGATTTCAATGGCGATGTCGATCATTACGGCTTTAAAAGGTAGCCTTGATTTCAATGCCGGCGGTGAAATTGCTACCAATCTTGATGATCTTTACGGCTATATTAATGGCCGTCTAGTTGACGCGAATGTCAATAATGATGCTTCTGCATTGGACGAAGTTTCCAGTCTGATTGGGCAGATCAAGTCAGCCTGGGATGCCATGCCGGATGAAGTAAAAAATGGCTCGCGCTCTGAGCTTGCCGGACAAGCCCCTGGTTCACCTGCACACCCCTGACAGATTACACGCTAATGAATCAAACTCAGGAACCCTCGCTTGAGCAAGTACTGGAAATGACCAGGGAAATGTTTGACCTGGCAAACGAGGGCAGCTGGGAAAAACTGCTAGAAATCGAAGCGCCCCGTCAGCAAATCCTTGCAAGCTTATTTGAAAATACCTCACCGGTTGAGCCTTCCAGCCCGAAAGGTCTGCAAATCAGGCAGATAATGGACATCGATCAAAAAATACAGGCTTTGGCAAACGAGGCTAAAAGTTCGGTCAGAGATGAATTGCTCGGTATAAATAAGATCAGAAACCAAGCTAAAGCTTATCAGGCTAAATAGATATCCTCGTCATTCCGGCAGGTTTTCAGCCGGAATCCAGGCGGGCTCAAAAGATTCCAGCTAGAAGCTCGCTGGAATGACGTCTAAGACTCATGTTAGAAAAATTTCCAACACGGCTTTGCTGCCGAAATAGGCCAGCATCAAGGTGGCAAATCCCCCCAGAGTCCAGCGAATTGCCAGGCGTCCCCGCCAGCCAAATTTAAAGCGGCCCCACAAAAGAACCCCAAATACGATCCACGAAACAATCGATAACACGGTTTTGTGAACCATGTGCTGGGCAAACATGCTTTCCAGGTACATAAAGCCGGAAATCAGCGCCGCAGTCAGTAAAATAAAACCGACAGCAATCATCTCAAATAACAGCTTTTCCATTGTCTGTAATGGCGGCATGGCACGAACAAAGGTACCGGGCTTTCTGTCATGCAGGCGTTTATCCAGTATCGCCAGCAGTATGGCCTGAACACTGGCCAGGGTAAGCAGGCTGTAGGCAATCAGTGAAATCAGGACGTGTAATTTCAGCCCCCAGCTGGCATTGGTATTCAGCAGGTGGAGCCCGGGAAAGCGAAGCTGCAGGATGAGGGTGAAGGCGGCAATAGGTAACAGGATAATGCCGAGGTTTTCCACTGGTTTGCTCAGCGAAGAAATCAGCAGAATGGCTGCAATTGTAAAGGCTACCAGTGAGAAGGCGTTAAATATGCCAAGATTGTAGCCTGCGGTCAGTATGGTTCCCTGGTAAAGAATGAAGCCATGTAAAACCAGTGCAATCAAGCCAATTGATAGCGGCAGCATCCTTGAAAAGGTTTTTTCAGGGACACTAAAAAGCCTGTACCCGGTAGCAAAACCACTGGCCAGGTAGAGCACTGCAGTAACAAGTGACAAGATTTTCGGTTCCATTCGGCAATCATGTCATAACTTGAACAGGCGTAAAAGAATTTCGATATAATGTAATTTGTTTTTGTCATCCCGGCATGTTTCTAGCCAGGATGACATTCAATTTATAACAGGTTAGTAAAAAGAGAGCCGGTAACCATGTTTGACAATCTTTCAGACCGTTTGGGTAAAGTCGTCAAGAACCTGCGAGGTCAGGGGCGAATCAGCGAAGACAACATTAAGGATACGCTGCGTGAAGTGCGTATGGCCTTGCTGGAGGCTGATGTTGCCTTGCCGGTAGTTAAACAGTTTATTGAAAGAATCCGTGAAAAAGCCGTTGGTGAAGAGGTGATGAAAAGCCTGACGCCAGGGCAGGTGCTGATCAAGATCGTTAACGATGAACTCGTTAACATGATGGGCGAAGCAAATGAGACGCTTAACCTGGCAGCCCAGCCGCCCGCGGTCATTCTCATGGCTGGTCTGCAGGGTTCAGGTAAAACCACCAGTGTTGCCAAGTTGTCACGTTTTCTCCAGGAGCGCGAAAAAAAGAAAGTCATGGTGGTCAGCTGTGACGTTTACCGTCCAGCGGCGATTGAGCAGTTGCAGACGCTGTCTAAAGAGGTTGAAGCTGAATTTTTCCCCAGTTCACCGGATCTGAAACCACTCGCCATTGCACGTTCCGCCCTCGCAGAAGCGCGCAAGCGTTTCATGGATGTGCTGATTGTCGATACTGCTGGTCGTCTGCATGTTGACCAGGACATGATGCAGGAGATCCAGGAACTGCATGCCGAGATCAAGCCTGTTGAGACCCTTTTCGTGGTTGATTCGATGACGGGTCAGGATGCTGCCAATACCGCCAAGGCTTTCAACGACAGCCTGGAACTGACAGGTGTGATCCTGACCAAAACTGACGGTGATGCCCGTGGTGGTGCGGCACTGTCGATTCGCCAGATTACCGGCAAACCGATCAAGTTTCTGGGGGTTGGTGAAAAAACCACGGCTTTGGAAGCTTTCCATCCTGACCGTCTGGCATCCCGCATCCTCGGAATGGGTGATGTTTTAAGCCTGGTTGAGGAAGTTACCCAGAAAATCGACCAGGATAAAGCCGCCAAGCTCGCCAAGAAGATTTCCAAGGGAAAAGGCTTCAGCCTGGATGATTTCAAGGAGCAGATGCAGCAGATGTCTGCCATGGGGGGGATAGGTGGTCTGATGGATAAGCTGCCCGGTATGAACCAGATTCCCGACAAGGTTAAAAATCAGGTAAATGATAAAGAAATCAACCGCTTAATAGCTATTGTCAACTCCATGACTCAGCAGGAACGGGAGTTCCCTGCCGTCATCAAGGGTTCGCAGGAAAAAGCGTATTGCAGCGGGTTCCGGTACCCAGGTACAGGACGTCAATAAGCTGCTGAAGCAGTTTGCCCAGATGCAAAAAATGATGAAGAAAATGAAGGGCGGCGGTATGGCAAAAATGATGCGCGGCATGCAGGGTAAGTTTCCGGGAGGAGGCATGCCACCAGGTGGCGGGCTTCCATTCTAATTTTTCACCACCAAGAACTCAAAGGTCGCAAAGTAATTTTCCCCGGAGTAGGGCTGAGTTTCAGTATTCCGGTTTATGAATAGTGATTTTTAGTCTCAATTAGCTAATTTTCTTAGTGTTCTTTGTGTCCTTGGTGGTGAAATTATTATCAAAAAAACCTTCACATTTCGATCTAATTCCTTATAATTCGCGCTTTACTTTTTCCGGCTCCTGATTTTGAGAGGAATCGGGGTTTTTGTGTATCCGGAATTTTTAAGGATTCTATTAATATGGTAAGCATACGTTTATCGAGAGGCGGTTCAAAGAAGCGTCCTTTCTACCACATTGTTGCAGCTGATCATCGTAAACCACGTGATGGTCGTTATATCGAGCGCCTGGGATTTTTCAATCCAGTGGCCAAGGGCGGTGAAGAAACTTTACGCCTGGACCTGGAGCGCGTCGATTACTGGGTTTCTCAAGGTGCCCAGGCTTCTGATCGTGTTAAAACACTGATGAAACAGGCATCAAGCGCTGCCGCTTAATGTGTGATTTAAGTCGAACCTGAAGATTCAGTTCGAATTAAATATCGGGTGAGACCAGGAAAATGACAGGCGACACAAAAGATGAACGTCTTGTTGTTCTGGGGCACGTATCAGGTGTATTCGGTGTCAAAGGCTGGTTGAAAATATATTCTGAAACCGACCCGGTTCAGAACATCGTGAAATATGATCCATGGCTTATCCGTAAGGATAAAACCTGGCATAAGATTAAGCCCCTGCAGGGAAAGAAGCATGGCAAAGGGGTTGTCGCGCAGCTGGAAGGCTACAGTGACAGAGACCAGGCGGCTGAATTAAAGGGCTGTGAAATTGCGGTAAAACGTGAACAGCTGCCATCAGTTGCAAACAGGGAAGAATATTACTGGACAGATTTGGAAGGCCTTCGTGTAGAGAATCTCGAAGGTTTTTGTTTGGGTGAAATATCCCACCTGTTTCAGACGGGTTCAAATGACGTGATGGTCATTAAGGGTGATAGAGAACGTCTCGTGCCCTATATCCGTGAGCAGGTAATCAAAAGCGTCGACCTGGATAAGGGTCTGGTGATTTTGGACTGGGATCCGGAATTTTAACCCGAATGTAAGGTTTGTTTGGAGAGGGCCTATGCGCTTTGATGTCATTACGCTCTTTCCTGAAATGATGGAAGCTCTGGCTGCAGGCGTCATTGGTCGTGCCAGGGAACAGGAACTGATCAGGCTGTATTTGTGGAATCCGCGGGATTACACCAGGGATGTGCATAAAACAGTCGATGACAGGCCCTATGGTGGCGGTCCCGGCATGGTGATGAAAATTGCTCCCCTGGATGCAGCCATTGATGATGCCAGGAAGGCCAATCCATCAGCAAAAGTGATTTACCTCAGTCCGCAGGGTGCACCATTGACTCAGGAGATGGCGCGGGACTTGTCAGACCAGGAAGGATTGATTCTGTTGTGCGGACGTTACGAGGGCATTGATGAGCGACTGCTGGAAAAGCAGGTCGATCAGGAAATCTCGATCGGTGACTACGTGTTGTCCGGTGGTGAGTTGCCCGCGATGGTATTGATAGATACGGTGAGTCGGCTGATTCCAGGTGTACTGGGGCATGCAGACTCCGCAGAACAGGATTCTTTTGTAAATGGCCTGCTGGACTGTCCGCACTATACCCGACCGGAAGTGCTGGATGGCAAAAATGTACCGGCAATTTTGCTGAGTGGAAACCATGCGGCAATTGAGCAATGGCGCCTGCAACAGTCACTGGTAAGAACGCGGGAACGTCGCCCCGACCTGTTTAACAACAGGGAACTGACGGAACATGAACAGAATTTAGTTGAACAATATGACAATGCCCATGGCAATGAAGCCAGCATTGCTGAACAGGAGTAACAACCATGAGTAACATCATTCAGGAGCTCGAAAACGAGCAGATGAGTAAAGAAGTACCTGACTTCGGTCCGGGTGATACCCTGGTTGTCCAGGTTAAGGTAAAGGAAGGTAACCGTGAGCGTTTACAGGCATTTGAAGGTGTCTGTATCGCCAAGAAAAACCGTGGCCTGAACTCTTCTTTCACAGTGCGCAAAATTTCACATGGTGAAGGCGTGGAACGTGTTTTCCAGACTTACAGCCCGCTGGTTGATGAAATCCAGGTGAGCCGTCGTGGCGATGTTCGTCGCGCCAAGCTGTACTACCTGCGTGGACGTACAGGTAAGGCTGCCCGTATCAAGGAAAAGCTGTCTTAATTTCCTGTCAATAAGCTAATAACAAAACACCCCGCATAGCGGGGTGTTTTGTTTTGGGCTGTTACAAATTCAGTGAAGTCGGTTTAAGTGCCGTGGTACTGAACTGACACTTTGTTCTTATTTGCATTCTCTGCGCAAGCGTACGGCTTCAGCCAGTTTTTCCAGTAAAGGAGCTGAGGTATCCCAGCTGATACAGGCATCAGTAATACTCTGTCCATAAGTCAGAGACTGTCCGGGCATATTATCCTGGCGGCCAGCAACCAGGTGACTCTCAATCATGGCGCCGATAATACGCTTGTCGCCTTTTGAAATCTGGTGGGCTACATCATGTCCCACATCAACCTGTTTGTTAGGGTCCTTGCGGCTATTGGCATGGCTGAAATCAACCATCAGCTTGGGTGCCAGGCCCGATTGTTGCATTTCTTCTGCGGCAATCTGTACGCTCTCGGCATCGTAATTAGGTCTTTGGCCGCCACGTAGAATGATATGCGTGTCCGGATTGCCGGTTGTGGAAAATACCGCTGAATGGCCTTCCTTGGTCAGTGACATGAATACATGGGGTCTGGCAGCGGCATGAATAGCATCGACAGCAATACGCATTTTTCCGTCAGTCCCGTTTTTAAAACCAATCGGGCAGGATAAGCCGGAGGAGAGTTCCCTGTGCCCCTGGCTTTCAGTTGTACGGGCACCGATAGCCCCCCAACTGATCAGGTCGGCGATATATTGCGGACTGATCAGGTCAAGAAATTCAGTACCAGCCGGCAGGCCGAGTTCATTGATGTCCAGTAACAGCTTGCGTGCCAGTGATAATCCTTTATTGATCTTGAATGATTCATCCAGGTCAGGATCGTTAATCAGTCCTTTCCAGCCAACCGTGGTACGGGGTTTTTCAAAGTAGACCCGCATGACAATCATCAGGTCGTCTTTAAGCTGCTCGCGTAAAGCATTCAGCTTGTGGGCATACTCCATTGCTGCCCTGGGGTCGTGTACGGAACAGGGGCCAATGATTACCAGTAAACGATCGTCCTTGCCGTGCAGGATGTTGTGAATCGCTTCACGGGCTTCATGTACAGTCCTGGCTGCAGTTTCAGTCAAGGGGTGCTTGGCATGAATACTGGTTGGTGGCTCGACCTCGGTGATCGAGTTGATGCGTAAGTCGTCTGTCTGGTAAATCATGGATATCGCATTAATATTTAAGATTTTGACAAATTATATGCTACTTCCAGGGGAATGTAGAAAAGGAATTCACTATCGGCCTGATTTTGTCGGCCGATCGTTCCATGGATAAGCCGGGAGCTATGGTTTGTCTTTCAGGACTGTCGCGGAAAAGGCTTCCTTGTCACCATTGCCCAGGTGCAGATAAAAGCCGATAGCGTCGCCCACCTTGCTTGAGCCTTTTGGTCTGAACAGCATGAGGTGTTTGCCGCCGGGGTTGAAGTTGACTGTCTGGCCGGGCTCGATCTTGATGTGATCCAGGTGGATCATGGTTGCCATGCCATCCTGTTCGATAGTTTCATGTATTTCAACGGCATCAAAGCCATCACTGCTGGCTCCCGTGACCCAGATATCATATTCACTGGGATTGTTGACAGTCGCGTAGCCAACCATGACCCGGGCATTCGGTGGCGCAGCCCGCACCCAGGCGTCTTTGATTTCGAGGTATTCAGCCTGCGCCAGCATCGGCAGCAGTAAGATTAAGCCAAGCAGTTTTTTCATGTCAGGTTGATCCTTTAATGCAATATTTCCATGTAACTTACCTGTGTAAATGTAACAGTACCTTAAGAATTCTCAAAATTGACGGTTTATAATTTTTTAAATGTTTGAAGTGAAAATACATCGGCATATTGCAGATATTCCTGCTGATCAATGGAATGACCTGGTGCAGGATAATAATCCCCTGGTGCGTCATGAGTTCCTGCATGCCATGGAGAAGCATGATTGTGTGGGCGAAAAATTTGGCTGGTTACCTTGCCATATCGGTGTATACCAGCAACAGGGACTGCTGGCCGCCATGCCTTTGTATGCCAAGTACAATTCCTACGGTGAATTCGTGTTTGATTCCAGCTGGGCCGATGCCTATAGCCGTTCTGGCCTGCAGTATTATCCCAAGCTGGTTTCTGCTGTTCCCTATACACCGGCACAGGGGCAGCGCATGCTCTGCAAAAAGGGCATGGAAAATGACTGCTACCCGGTGCTGTTAAAAACTGTTTTGTCGATGCTTGAGCAACAGCCGTTCAGCAGCTTTCACTGTCTTTTTCCGGATGGTCTTGAACAGGATTTTTTCGAAGAACAGGGACTGCTTGTACGCCATGATTGCCAGTATCACTGGTTTAATCGCGCCTACCAGGATTTTTCCGATTTTACCGGACAACTGGTATCGCGAAAGCGTAAGAATATCAGGCGGGAACGCGAAGCGGTTTATAAAGCCGGTGTTTCTATAAGACGCCTGAATGGTCTGACCGCAACAGGTAAGGACTGGGATGACTTTGCCCTGTTTTATAACAATACCTTCGAGGAAAAATGGGGTATGGCAACTTTTAACCGGTCATTTTTTGCTGAGGTTGGGCAACGGTTACCGCACAATGTATTGCTGGTTCTGGCAGATCTTGACGGTGAGTGTATTGCCGGTTCACTGATGTATGTCAGTGATACTACTTTGTATGGCAGGCATTGGGGTTGTACGCAGCAGGTGGATCAGTTGCATTTTGAGGCTTGCTATTACCAGGGAATCGAGTTTTGCATTGAACAGGGACTTGAGCGTTTTGAGCCGGGGGCGCAGGGAGAGCACAAGATTGCCAGGGGCTTTGAGCCAACCCTGACGCGCTCATCGCACTGGTTGACTGATGAAGCCTATCGACAGCCGATTGCCAAGTTTTGTGCGCATGAGCGTGATGGTGTGGCTCACTATATCGAGCAGCTTCAGGGCAAAACCCCATATAAAAAATAAAATTATGATTAAATTGATGCAAGATGCTTGTTCGCTCAAGACGCTGTAAATACATCCATGTAAGCTTGATGACAGCTTCCCTGCTGTCAACACTTCATCAAACAAGCATCTTGCATCAATTGATCGATATTCGATGAGAATAAATTATGAAACCTTTTGCAGAATCTTCTGAACAAAACCGGGAGCCGATCTTTAACGTCATAGAGCCGCTGTTCAGGGATTGCCGTTCAGTTTTTGAAGTGGGCAGTGGTACAGGACAACACGCCGTCTACTTTGCCCGGGACCTGCCGCACCTTGTCTGGCATACCAGTGATCTGGATGAAAATCATCCGGGTATCAGGCAATGGATTGAGGAATCAGGGCTGGAGAATGTCAGGTTACCGGTTGCACTGGATACCATGCAAAGCCAGTGGCCTGCGATCAAGGTTGATGCGGTGTTTTCGGCTAACACTGCACACATCATGCATTGGAACGCGGTTGAAGCTTTGTTTGCCGGAGTGGGAAGCCTGTTGAATCCGGGCGGCAAGTTTACTTTGTATGGTCCTTTTAATTATCAGGGTAAGTTTACCAGTGAAAGCAATGCCCGTTTTGATCAATGGCTAAAAGACCGGGATGCAGGAAGTGGTGTCAGGGACTTTGAGGCGCTTGACCAACTGGCGCAGCAAGCAGGTATGCAACTGGTAGAGGATTTCGAGATGCCCGCCAATAACCGCATTCTGTTTTGGCAAAAAAATTAATCAATGTGTTGCAACAGTAACCATTGCGGCCCCCTGGTTACCAGGTGCTGTTGTTTACAGCCAGCCGGTAACTGATCCGCCCACTCCAAAACCGCTTTTGTTTCCCTGTCTCCCCCGGTATGCCCGGGATAGAGCATGATCGACAGTAATCCATCCGGTCTAAGTAACTGCATGGCTTGTGTTAATGCCGACAGGGTCGTTTCTGTCATGGTGATGCAGGACTTGTCCGAGCCGGGCAGGTAGCCCAGGTTAAACATGATCAGCGAAATCTTCTGATGCAGTTCGGCAGGTATATGCCTTGAAAGGTATGCATGGCTTTCTTTGAGCAGATCTACCCGTGCAAGCATGTTATGTTTTTCAAGACGTTGCCGGGTTTCATCAATAGCAAGCTGCTGTATATCAAATGCAAAAACCCGGCCTGATGAGCCAACCTGCTGAGCCAGAAACAGGGTGTCATGACCATTGCCAGCGGTTGCATCGATCGCAATATCCCCAGGTGACAGCTTTGCCTGCAACAGCTGTTGCGCCTGATCAGTTAACGATGCCATGGGTGAAATATCTGCGAATATCGACATCAGCAGGTAATAACTGTTTGCCTGATACAAACTTGCTGAAGAGTTCGGCGTAAAAGGGGATGGTCATGCTGCCACGCGCACCAAAGCCATTGAAGATTGCCAGTTGACTGATTTCCGGATGAAAACCGATAAAAGGTTTTTTATCCCTGGTTGCCGGCCTGATACCTGCCTGGTGATCAGTCACCCGGTAACTGGGTGGTTCAGAAAACAAGCGCTGGAGATTTTCTTCAAGCTGTTGTCGACCTTCAGAGGTTGGCCGGTCATCATCAAATTCCCACTGGTTGGTTGAACCTGTCCGAAACAGTCCCTGTTGCATCGGAATCAGCCAGTTACCCCGGTTTACGATGTGGTTTGAAGGTATCTGGTCAGATTTAATGGTGAGTATTTCACCCTTGGCCAGTTGGAAGGGTAACCATTTAAACCAGGGGTTGCCCGTTGCCTGGTAGCCTTCACAGAAGATGCAATGATCAGCCGTGATATCCCGCCAGTTTACGCCTGATTCAGAAACAGCCAGGTCTGCATAAGCAAGTGGTTCCTGGTGCAGTATCTTCTGTTGCCGAAAATATTCTTCCAGGCAGGTTAACAGTGCGGGAATATCCAGGTAACCGGTCTTCTTCTGATAGACACCGCCATCGGTATGGTGCAGTGGTTTTAACGATGCCTGGTCGCTGAACTGTTTTCCAAAATATTCCGCATAACCGGGTTGATGCAAACGTTTGTCGAGAGTTTGTTGTTGCTCGGGATTTGTGAACAGACGCATCATCTCAAGCGGGTGATAAAACGCCTGTTCAAAAAAAACCGCCAGTTTGTTGTACAGCGATGTAGCCGATTCAAGACATTGCTCGGTGTCATCCGCTTTGTGCAGTCTTTTTCCGGTTACCGGGTTTACCAGTCCGGCTGCAACCATGGATGATGAATGTTTGTGTCGGTTATCAATGATGTGAACAGTTTGGCCCTGTTGCATGAGAGACCATGCCAGTAATGTACCGGCCAGTCCCTGGCCTACAATAAGGCAGTCAATCCTCTGCATGCTGTTGCCTGGTGTATTCGTACATCACGATAGAAGCCGCGACACTGACATTCAGGCTGTCAACCTGGCCATACTGGGCTATCGTCAGGCGTTTCAGCCCAGGGTAATCATCGGGATTAAAACTGATGCCCAGTTCTTCATTGCCGAGAACGAATGCTGACCTCGCAGGTAACTGGCTGGCATCCAGTGCCACGCCTTGTGCCGGTTCGAGAATGAAAAACGTGTAACCCTGGTTGGACAGTTCCTTGTGACAAGCGGCAAAGGTTTCGTGGAACCTGGCCGGCACATATTTAAAAGCCCCCTTGGCGGGCGCGGGGTCAAAAGGCGGTACGTTGACCAGGTGCACGGCAGTTGCGCCAAAAGCCTGGGCACTGCGGAAAATCTTGGGAACGTTAAAGCCACCCTTGAGATGATCAAGCACCATGACGAATTCATGCGCACCGGGTTTTGCCAGGATATTGCGTTGCCGGTGCTTTTTATAGCGTTGCTCTGCCTGGGTGCGGTGATCCTTGTGTCTTCTGTTCTTCACTTTCTATGCTATTTCGGGTTGAACCAGCAAGACCACAACGGGTCTTTAGGTTAGAATAAACGATTATTTTACCCTTCATCTTTCCGTAAGTCAGATGCTATTCGGATACCTGGACCCTGATACATGAGCGATTCAAGTGACGATTCTATGGATAACAGGGCTGCCCAGGCCTTGCTCGATGCTATCAATGTTCCAGAGGACATGCGTGCGCTTGATGCGTCAGACTTACCTTTGCTGGCAGAGGAAATCCGTCAGTACCTGATTCAATCCGTTTCACAGACCGGTGGCCACCTGGCGGCCGGCTTGGGTGTTGTTGAGCTGACGCTGGCTTTGCATTATGTCTTTAATACGCCGGATGACCGCCTGATCTGGGATGTTGGTCACCAGGCCTATCCTCACAAGATTCTCACCGGTCGAAAAGAACGCATGTCCACACTCAGGCAAAAAGATGGCTTGTCCGGTTTTCCGCGGCGTGAGGAGTCGGAATATGACACTTTTGGGGTAGGGCATTCCAGTACTTCTATCAGTGCTGCGCTGGGTATGGCAGTAGCGGCGGAAAAACAGGGCATCGATCGCCAGATTGTCGCCATCATCGGTGATGGTGCCTTATCGGCCGGGCAGGCATTTGAGGCATTGAATCATGCCGGATCACTGGATACCGATTTGTTGGTGATTCTCAATGACAATGACATGTCGATTTCATCACCAGTTGGTGCAATCAGCAAATACCTGACCAAAGTGCTTTCCAGCCGATTTTATAACCGGATGCGCGATGGCTCCCGTTCGGCTTTCAAGGGATTGCCCAGTGTGGTCGGCTTGATGGAGCGCTGGGAAGAGCACATGAAAGGTATGGTGATACCGGGAACGCTGTTTGAGGAGCTCGGTTTTAACTACATGGGACCGATAGACGGCCATGATCTGCCCGGGTTACTGGAAACCCTGAATAACCTCAAGGCGATCAAGGGGCCGCGTTTCCTGCACGTGGTTACCCAGAAAGGCAGGGGCTATCATCCGGCAGAAGGTAATCCCTGTTTTTACCATGGTGTGGCACCTTTTGATATTGAGACCGGTGAAACTGAAGGCAAGTCTTCGGGGCCAACCTTTACCAAGGTTTTCAGTGACTGGATATGTGATGCTGCTGGTGCTGATGAGCGCCTGGTGGGGATTACGCCGGCCATGTGTGAAGGTTCTGGCCTGGTAGCTTTTTCCCAGCAATACCCGCAACGATACTATGACGTGGCTATTGCCGAGCAACATGCGGTGACCCTGGCCGCCGGTATGGCCTGTGATGGTTTGAAGCCAGTGGTCGCAATTTATTCAACTTTCCTGCAGCGGGCCTATGACCAGTTGATACATGATGTCGCCCTGCAAAACCTTGACGTGACCTTTGCCGTGGACCGTGCCGGACAGGTTGGTGCCGACGGTGCGACGCACGCCGGCAGTTTTGACCTGAGCTATGCGCGCTGTATTCCAAACATGCTGGTTATGGCTCCGGCTGATGAAAACGAATGCCGGCAGCTACTGCAGACTGCCTGGAACTACCCCGGGCCAGCGCTGGTTCGTTACCCGAGGGGAACAGGGCCAGGTGTTACAGTCACGGATTCGCTGGAAACCCTGGAACCGGGCAGGGCTCTGATCACGCGCCAGGGCAGCAAGGTCGCCTTGCTGGCATTTGGTGATCTGCATGCAACTGCACAGCAGGCAGGTGAACAGCTTGATGCAACCGTTGTTAACATGCGTTTTGTAAAACCACTGGATGAGAACCTGATCAACGAATTGATTAAGAGCCATGCTTTACTGGTTACCCTGGAAAACAATGTGGTACAGGGTGGTGCGGGTTCTGCGGTAGCTGAATATATTGACAGTCTTTCTGCTGGCGAGCGTCAGCAGGTTCAAATCCGACATCTTGGGTTGCCGGATTATTTTATCGAGCATGCCACGCAGGATGAGCAACTGGCCGAGGCCGGTCTTGACCTGGCGAGTGTGCTTGCTGATGTTAAATCATTCTTGGCAGGTGTTTAAAAAACACCTGGAGGAAAAAAATGAAAAAATTAAGAGCCCTGTTGCTGGTTGTATTGGCGCTGCTGGTTTTACTGCCATATTTCCTGGGTTTTGAAATCAAGAACCGATACCGCGGGCTGTTATCGCAGTTTGAGGAGGCTGGTTACCAACTGGCGAGTCACGAATATGACCAGGGCTTTTACCACTCGCAGGCCCGCTCGGTTCTGGCTATTCCCGTGTACACACCACAAGGTGATAAAACGGATATCCGCGTGAAAATTGTCAGTGATATTGTGCATGGTCCATACACAATTTCTGATGGCTGGCTGGGCTATCTCACTCGTTTTGAAAGCCGCTTTTTTCATCAAGACCAAGCCTTGTTCCCGGAGGATATGGGAAGCCAGATTGTGACAAAAATGGCTTTTTCCGGTGATGGCACAACCAGGCTGGATATACCGTCGTTAGCAAATACTCTGGAGCTGGAAAATAATCTATTCCTCGACTTTTCCGGACTGCAGGGACAAATCGGGTTCAATGTTGTCAACGGACAAGTTTCGATTAATGCATACACGCCCGGACTCAGACTGAGTTCTCCCGGGCAGGGCGAACTGAGGATAGGCAAAGTCCAGCTCGAGTCTGATTCAGCCCGTGGGGTTGCCGACCTTATGCTGGGTAAAGGCAGTTTTGAAATCGAGCACATTGCCATGAATGACTGGCAACGGGGATTCGGCCTGGATGTGCGTAACATTGCGATCAGTGCGCATACTTTTGCCGAGGCAGAAAATGTGAATGTTTTGGCCAGCTATTCTGTCGATGCATTTGATGTTGATAAAGAGCATTTCGGACCGGTACAAATCGAACTGGAGTTAACCTCGATTTCAGCCGAGGCTATGGCCAGGATCCAGGAAAATATCAAGGATATGCAACGTCAGCAGCTGCCCCCAGAGCAACAGGGCATGGCGATTATGGGTGTCTTCATGAGCGTGATGCCGAGTCTTCTGGAACAGAATCCCGGGGTGTCGTTAAAGAAATTTGAACTGAATACGCCGCAAGGCATGATTCAGGCAAGCCTGTCATTAAAAGTGGATGATATGTCGATCACCGATATGGGTGTGTCGGACAAATTCCTGCAGAAACTGGTTGGCGATGCCAGCCTGCAAATACCCGAGTCATTGCTCAGGCAGTTGATGTCTAATTCAACCAGGCAGCAATTGCTGATGGAGCTGGGCAAAAACCAGGATGAGTCTGTTGAATTGCCGGATCCCGAGTCAATCGAAGAGCTGGTGGAACAGCAGGTATCAGCCCAACTGGAATCCCTGATAGGTCAGGGTTTGCTTGAAAGAAGGGGGCTTGACCTGGTAACAGTGGCTAATCTCAAAGCAGGTCTTTTATCAATCAATGGCAAGATGATTCCATTGCCTGCGATGCAATGAAAAAAAGGGGTCAGTACCCTTTTATTACATTTTTCTATTCAAATAAAAATAAAAGGGTACTGACCTCCTTTTTTTAGAATCCTTCTGTTGAAGTAAACAGGCCAACACGCAGATCTGAAGCGGTGTAAATTTCACGGCCATCAACTTCAACGCTACCGTCACCAATACCGAGAATCAGCTTGCGCGTAATCACGCGCTTGATATTGATATGATATTTTACAACCTTGGCAGTGGGTAATACCTGGCCGGTAAACTTGACTTCTCCGACACCCAGGGCACGGCCATGTCCCGGATTACCCAGCCAGCCAAGATAGAACCCAACCAGCTGCCACATGGCATCAAGACCAAGACAACCGGGCATGACAGGATCGCCGGGAAAATGGCAGTCAAAGAACCAGAGATCAGGTGTGATATCGAGCTCAGCCTTCATTTCACCTTTGTCGAAAGCACCCCCGGTTTCGCTAATGGATGTTATACGGTCCATCATCAGCATGTTTGGCGTGGGTAATTGTGCGTTACCAGGGCCGAAAAGCTCTCCCTGTCCGCATTTCAGTAGTTCATCTCTATTGTAGGAGGATTGTCTGACAAAGCTCATAGCTATCGTGCCTTTGAATGTAATTATTTGCTGATAAAAGGTGGCATATGATGCGTTTCGAGGCTTGAAGTGTCAAATAGGGCATACTAGATTCGGCTGGGAATATGAAGATTTTCAAGCTGAAGCCGTAAATTAAGAAGCATTAAACGGCTTTTCCAGGATCTATTAAATTAAAGGTTTTTCCAAATGTACCGATACCTAATTAGACTGACAGAGGGTTTTTCTTAATACTTAATGTAATCAACAGGTTACCTGTTATCTTGTTGGAAAGAACGGATTTATGTAATGGCCGATAATACCGCCACGATATTGATAGTTGATGATGAGCCTTTCAACGTCGAGATCATAATGGAATATCTCGAGGATGAAGGATATGCACTGAGAACCGCTGAAGACGGTCTGGATGCCTGGAATCAACTTGAAGCTGACCCGCATGCATTTGACTTGATCCTGCTGGACCGCATGATGCCCAATATGGACGGCATGGAGGTCCTGGCCAAAATCAAGGCGCATCCTGTGTTACTGGAGCTGCCTGTCCTGTTACAAACAGCACTGGCTTCCAAGCAGGATATCGCTGAAGGTATGAAAGCCGGTGCCTATTACTATCTGACCAAACCTTTTGAAGAAGATACCCTGCGTTCAGTAATATCAACGGCGGTGGGTGACCGCTTGCGTTACCGTTCTATGCAGCAGCAGATTGAGATGGACTCGAAGCTGGATGAACTGATGGCTGATGGCCAGTTCAGTTTCAGGACTTTGAATGAGGCGCGTGACATGGCGACCATGCTTTCAAATATCTGTCCTGATCCACAGCGAGTTGTTGTCGGTATGGCGGAACTTCTGATCAATGCTGTCGAACATGGCAACCTCGGGATTAGCTATGAAGAAAAAGGTGTTCTGAAAGATCGGGGTAGCTGGCAGGAAGAAGTGGAAAAACGCCTGGATATGCCTGAATACCGCGATAAAAAAGTCACGGTAAAAATTCATAAAAACAATCAAAATATTGACTTTGTCATTTGTGACGAAGGTCAAGGCTTTGATTATTCCTGTTTCCTGGAAATGGATCCTGACAGGGCTTTTGATAATCATGGTCGGGGTATCGCCATGTCACGCCTGCTTAGTTTTGATTACCTTGAGTACCTGGGTAAAGGCAACGAAGTCCGGGTAAGGGTGAGCCTGTAATCATCTGGCCGGCTTGCCGGTTAAGCAGTTTACCGCTTAACCTGTTTATCAGTCAGCCAGTTTTTCCTTTACCAGGCTGACAATCTCGCTCAACGCAATCATCTGGTTTTCATCATCTGAACGATAACGATACTCGACTTCATCTTGTTTCAGGCTTCTTTCGCCAATGACAATACGATGAGGGATGCCAATCAGCTCCATATCAGCAAACATTACGCCGGGACGGATATCGCGGTCATCCAGTAACACATCAATGCCGGCATCGATGAATTCCTGGTAAAGCTTTTCAATGGCTTGTTTGACGAGTTCGGATTTCTTTAACTGGATAGGACATAAAACCACCTGGAAAGGTGCGATTGAAGCTGGCCAGATAATACCCTTGTCATCATGATGCTGCTCAATTGCGGCAGCTACTACCCGTGATACGCCAATACCGTAGCAACCCATGGTCATGATGGTGCTTTTGCCGTTTTCATCGAGCACGGCCGCATTCATTTTCTCACTGTAGGTTTTGCCCAGCTGAAAGATATGTCCAACTTCAATACCACGCGCAATGATCAGGCTGCCTTTGCCATCCGGACTGGGATCACCTTCGACAATATTGCGGATGTCGACCACTTCACCCGCTGGCACATCACGCACCCAGTTTACGCCGGTGAAATGTTTGCCATCTATATTGGCACCACAGGTGAAGTCTGAAAGGCAGCTGGCTGCGCGGTCCACGTAAACCTTGATCATCAGTCCAACAGGCCCGACAGAACCCGGCATGCAGCCGGTTGCTCCCTTGATTGATTCCTCGGAAGCCATGGTCAGTGGCGCAGCCACGCGCTCGAGTTTTTCTGCCTTGATTTCGTTCAGTTCATGGTCACCGCGTAAAACCAGGGCAACAACAGAATTGTCATCCTCACCATTAACAATCAGCGTTTTGATGGTTTTGGCGGGGGCAATTTCAAGGAATTTTGAAACCTCTTCAATGCTTTTCTGGTCGGGCGTTTTAACTTCCTGCATGTCTTCGCTGGCAGGGGCGCGGTCCTGGCAGGGGGCAACGGCTTCGGCCTTTTCGACGTTGGCGGCATAATCACTTTCGGTGGAAAAGGTGATGGCATCCTCACCGGAATCCGCCAGGACATGAAATTCATGGGATGCGTTACCGCCGATAGAACCACTATCCGCCTGCACCGCACGGAAATTCAGGCCGCAGCGGGAGAAAATATTGCAATAACACTGGTACATTTCTTCGTAGGTCTGTTGCAATGATTCCTGGTCCAGGTGAAAGGAATAAGCATCTTTCATGAGAAACTCCCGGGCACGCATCAGGCCGAAGCGGGGCCGGATCTCATCACGAAACTTGGTCTGGATCTGGTAGAAATTAATAGGGAGCTGCTTGTAGCTGTGCAATTCGTTACGTGCAAGTTCGGTAATGATTTCCTCATGCGTCGGGCCGAGGCAGAATTCACGCTGATGGCGGTCGGTTAAACGCAACAGTTCAGGACCGTATTTTTGCCAGCGACCGGTCTCCTGCCACAGTTCTGCAGGTTGCACACCCGGCATTAAAATTTCCAATCCGCCGGATTTATTCATTTCATCGCGTACGATTGCCTGGACCTTGTGTAACACGCGTAATCCCAGTGGTAGCCAGTTATACAGGCCACTGGCCAGTTTGCGTATCATGCCGGCACGCAGCATTAGCTGATGGCTGGCGATTTCAGCATCGGCTGGAGTTTCTTTCAGGGTCTGTAATGGAAACTGGGAAGTACGCATAGGATTTGTCCGGCAATTCTTAATCAGGTGTGGGATTCTATCGGCAGGCTATAGATCACATCAAGGTATAATAAGATGAATTGGCATTTAACAAGTTTGCACTTCAGGCTATTGTTAGCATTGTTGACTCTGAAGCCGCTTCAGTAAAAGAAGCCTGTAAACTCAGCACCGCTTTTGCCCGATTGTGCCGGATAAAGTGCTCGAGCAAGTATCCGGGAGATACCAGCAAGGTTACATCAGGGTGTGAAGTGTGTAAGAAAATGCCGCAAGAATTATAAAAATAACAGGAAGAATGACATGACCTTTTCTAGCCAGCTACGTTTGCTTTTATTGACAGTTATCCTGCTCATGCTGGTCATTGCTTTGTCGTTCGGTTTCTATACTTCACGTCAACATATTGAAAACCAGTTGGCTTTGCATGCACAGGACGTAGCATCATCGCTGGGGCTGTCAACCGCGGCGATGATGAAAACTGGAGATAACAGGGGCATGGCTTCGCTGGTAGATGCCATGTTGCATGCCGGTGATTTCAGGGAAGTGGTCGTGTATGACAGTAACGGGCAGGAGCTGGTCAAACGACATCAGGATGTCAATTTAGAGGGTATTCCTGACTGGCTCATTCAATGGGTGCCATTCCATCTGCCGATTGGCGAGGCCGCTGTTATGGATGAGTTGACCCCGATCGGCAAAGTTCAGGTTTCAAGTCATCCGGGCTATGCCTATCAACATTTGTGGAAAGCCGCCAAAGTCACCTTTAAATGGTTCAGTCTGAGTGCGTTCATTATTATGCTGGCCGGTTTTTACCAGCTCTGGCGCTTGCTACGACCATTAAAACAGGTCACAGCCCAGGCCGATTCCATCTCTCACCGTGAATCCGTCCTGGTTGAGCCATTGCCTGGTACGCCTGAGTTTAAGCAAATCGCCTATGCCATGAATCATCTTGGCGGCAAGGTTAACCAGATGCTGGCCGAGTCTGATCAACTGGCGCAAAAACTGCGTGACCAGGCGCATCGTGACAGTGTTACCGGCCTGGCAAACCGGCAGTATTTTAACGAAGTCCTGGACCATCGGATCGGATCAGCCGAACAGATGCAGCAGGGAGCACTGGCCCTGATCCAGATCAAGGATTTCAAACAGTTCAATGACAGCCATGGTTACCTGGCGGGTGACAACCTGTTAAGAAAAACCGGAATGGCCATTCAATCGGCTGTTGCCGGTATGGACAACGTCCATATTGCGCATTTGTCAGGAGCGAGTTTTGCGGTTTTGGCCGAGGATTTATCCAGTGAAGGGGCGGAGCGACTGGCTAAAATATTATCCATGGCGCTGACAACATTACGTGGCCAGGTAGATGAGCCCATGCTGGACATCGGTCATGTCGGTATTGCCTGTTATACCGGTAAGCAGACATCAGGGATTTTGTTATCGATGGCGGATACTGCGTTGCGTGAAGCTGAAGCAGAATCAGCCAATGGCTGGGCTGTTTACCAGGACAGGGACAATGCTGAAATCACGCGTACGGCAACTGAGTGGCGTCACTATATTGGCCAGGCCCTGGAAGAAGACTGGCTGATTGTGCAGCGCCAGCCGGTATTCAGCACCGTCGACCGTAGCCTGCTACACGAAGAGATCTATGTCAGGCTGGCTGAGAACGGCAATGTCAGCCGGTTGGTTAATGCCAATGCTTTCATGCCCATGGCTCATAGTCTGGGGCTGGCAACTGCTATTGACCGGCGTGTGATTGAAAAAACACTGGGCATTTTGCATGCCGAGCAGGAAGGCTTTTTAGCGGTTAATGTTTCACCGCTTTCCCTGGATAATTCCGAGTTTTTCGGCTGGCTGAAAAATACCCTGGCGGAAAACAGGCAGGAGGCCCGGCGCCTGATCCTCGAGTTTCCCGAATACGGTGTCGTGAGGAAACTGGATAAACTCAGCCAATTACAACAAGAGCTGGCTGCTTTTGGTGTGCAATTGTCGCTGGATCATTTTGGCTGCGGTTTTACTTCATTTGCCTACCTGCAATCTATCAAACTGGATTTCCTGAAGATTGACGGCAGTTACCTGCAGGATATTGAATCCAGTGCTGAAAACCGTTTCTTTGTGCACGCATTGACGGAGATAGCGCATGGACTGGATATCACCGTTGTCGCAGAATCTGTGGAAAATGAGGATATCTGGAAAATGTTGTCAACACTTAAGGTTGATGCCGGTCAGGGTTATTATCTGGCCAAGCCATCATAAATCAATAATTAACTTTGTAATCTTTGTGTCCTTCGTGGTGAAAATAATTTAATTGCAGGAGTATTAATGCGCATCGTTTCATTCAACACTAACGGCATCCGTGCCCGTCCTCATCAGTTGCAAGCTTTAAAGGAAAAATATGCCCCGGACATCATTGGTATCCAGGAGACCAAGGCGCAGGATGCTGATTTTCCACTGGAGATGGTGAATGCACTGGGTTACCACGCAGAGTTTTTTGGCCAGAAAGGCCACTATGGTGTGGCACTGTTGTCGCGCTCGGCACCTTTGGAGGTCTTTAAAGGTTATCCGGGTGACGATGAAGATGCACAGCGCCGCCTGATCACAGCCACGTATGAAATTGATGGGAACCGGGTTAAGGTGATAAATGGGTACTTCCCCCAGGGTGAGAGCCGTGATCATGAAACCAAGTTTCCAAATAAACGGAAGTTTTATGCTGACCTGAATGACTACCTGGAAAACTCGTTTTCGCCAGAAGACAAACTGGTTGTTATCGGTGATATGAATATCGCGCCTTTGGACCTGGATATTGGTATTGGTGCTGATAATGCAAAGCGCTGGCTTAAAACGGGTAAATGCAGTTTCCTGCCTGAAGAGAGGGAATGGATGGACAAATTGTTGGGGTGGGGGCTGTATGACTCGTATCGTTCAGCGCATCCTGATGTGAATGATCAGTTCAGCTGGTTTGATTACCGTAGCCGGGCCTTTGAGCGGGAACCGAAGCGGGGATTGCGAATTGACCTGATACTGGCAACTGAATCGCTGAACAGCCGCTGTACTGATTCAGGTATTGCTTACGATATTCGTGGCATGGAAAAACCTTCGGATCACTGCCCGATCTGGTCGGATTTTGAAATATAAAAAATTGCTAGGGTTGATCGGCTAAATTGCCCGCCAGTTCGAGGTTATCTGCAACAGATTCAATGGTGACAGGCCTGATCCGGTTCAGTAAATCGTTTTCCGAAGTTGTCACGTTAACACGATGGAAATTCGGTGTGTATCCAGACCAGGTGATGGATCCATCCTCATGATGTTTTTCGTTGCCTTCAAATAACACTTCAACTGTCTGGCCAGGCATTTCTTCAAGATTGAATCGTTTCATTTTTTCAGCCAGTTCGTGCAATTGCTGGCTTCGTTCGCGCTTGATTTCCCGAGATACCGGGTTAGGTAAAGTGGCTGCCTTGGTGCCTGACCGAGGTGAATAGGCGAAGATATGAACGTGGCCAAAGTTAACTGACTGGGTGAATGCCAGGCTTTGTTGCCATTCTTCTTCAGTTTCTCCCGGAAAACCGACAATGATATCAGTGGTGATATTAAAGCCCGGATTACTTGATCGGGCTTTTTCAATCAGTTGACTGAACTCGTCGGTTTTACAGCGCCTGGCCATGCGTCTGAGTACGCTGTCTGCGCCACTTTGCAGCGGAAGATGCAGGTGTGGCATAACACGCGGATTTTCAAACAGCTTCCAGAAATCCTCATGCAGTTCCCATGGCTCCAGTGAGCCCATGCGAATTCTTGGGATATCGGTTTTATCCAATACTTCCTCGATCAGTTCGACCAGGCTGGTATCCAGGTCACTGCCATAACCGCCCAGGTGGACACCCGTTAAAACAACTTCCTTGATGTTCTGCGAAACAAGAAAATTAATCTCGTCGATTACGTCGTCTGTTGTTCGACTGTGCTCATCGCCACGTGCCAGGGTGACAATACAGAAGGTGCAACGATAACGACAGCCATCCTGTACCTTGATAAAAGCACGTTGCCTGCCACTGAAAAGCAACTGGTTTGCGTCCGGGTCTATGGCATTTTCAGGCTCGGTGTTGAGGTCCAGTTTCTGGTGAATTAGATCAACCAGCTGTTGTTTTTCGGTATTCGGGATAACCAGGTCAACGCCGGGTATGGAAAGGGTCTCATTGGGTGAAAGTGAAGCATAACAGCCACTGACGACCAGCTTGGAATGAGGGTTGTCGCGCTGAGCCTTGCGTAACAGTTTACGGGATTTTTTAACGGCTTCTTCTGTGACGGCGCAGGTATTAACAATCACCAGGTCGGCATCATCAATCTGGTTTGTCATGCGGTGACCACGGGCATGAAAGTCCCGGGACCAGGTTTCCAGCTCGGCTTCATTGAGGCGGCAGCCAAGAGTTTTGAGATGAATGCGCATGCTTACCGGGTTAATTAGTGTTCAGAACCATGGAATTATAAAGGGTTCAACCCACTGATTGGTAATTTATTAAACGGGAATTAATTTACTTGCCAGGTGGCGGCATGGGTACCGGGGAATTCTGATGCATGCTCATATGCCAGGAGCCTTGATCGTTTTTCTGGTAAATATTGGTCGCGTACACCGATTGATTGGGTGCCCCAGGTGCATTGACGGATTCTTCTACCAGGTGAATTGCCAGTGAGTCGGTTTGAATCCAGTGCAGGTGCTTTACCTGGATTTCAAACTGGCTTTCCGGGTTTAGTAGCGGTTCAAAAGCCTGGCGTATTGCAGCAAGCCCCTTGATGGCCGGATACATGGGGAGCAGGCACACGGTTTCATCAGAATCTGCCCATACGGACATCATCATCTCGATGTCATGTTCATCGAAGGCATCATAATAGGCGTCTTCAGCGCTTTGAGGATCGGTAAAAATGGTCATTGTTTGTCCGGTAATTGAGATGCTAAAAGGTTGAGCTGTTCCAGCCCCAGAAATGCCGGGGAGGGCTGGAAAATTCAATGTAGGTTCTATCCGGGGTAACACCCAGTTGCGCACTGGCCAGCGAGCACAGGGCTGATGAAAATTCCCCGGTTTTGTCTTCGGGTAATCCCAGGCTTTTCAGTTCCAGGTAGGCTAATGGACTGTCCGAGCCCGCAAACAGCATGGCAGAATTAACCTGTAAAATCACCATGACGTAGCTTTCGGGTTTGCCCAGCAAACCGGCAACCGATGCAGAAAGCGTTTTTACAGCCTGCTGTTGTTCGGTTTCACCCAGGGGTTTATTTGTCGTGACGCGTAGTAAAGGCATAACTGACTCTATTTGCAATCCCTGGCAATGGCCTCCTGGGCCCTTTTGATTTCCTGCGCGCGCTTATGATCAGACACTTGCATTTCATTGCCCTTGGGATCGACGATTCTTTTTTCTTTGTCGGCAGTGTAGGCTTTCAGGTTTTTCCTGGCTGCTTCGCAGTTTTTGCGCTGCCTTTCCTTTTCAGCGGCATCTGCCACTGCTTTTTGATGAGCGGATTTATTATCTAATCTGCTCTCTTCATTTTTCTGCAGGCTGTCGATCAGCTGTTGCCTGCTTTGCTGTGCGGTTGATGGCGGCGGTGGCGGCTCTTTCACCGTTGCGGCTTCTGTTTCGGTGTTGGGGCGGAACTGTGAATAGACCACTTGCCCATCTTCATCAAGGTAACGGTACATTTCGGCAAAAAGTGGTGATGTGCCGAGAAGCAGGACAACTGCCAGGTAAAAAGATTTTTTTGTCATTGAGAATTCCATTTGATAAAACGCAATACCAGGTACTTTAAGGGGATAAATTATCAGTTTTTCATCAACTTGGTAAGTTTTGCTTGACCCATAAGTTCAATATTAGTAGTTTCTCAAATTCGCATACTATTTTATTGATGATGGCTGGATCTTTTTCTTTGCCATGGGTGTCTATCACTAAAAATCATGCAACGATTTTAATGTTTCCCGGTGTTTCGGGGTAATTAGTTAAGGAGAGTCCAGTGGAGCTCAGTGGTGCGGAAATCGTCGTCCAGGCACTGAAAGACGAGGGAGTCGAATTTGTTTTCGGTTATCCCGGCGGTGCTGTTTTGCATATTTATGATGCTATTTTCCAGCAGGAAGACGTGAAGCATGTGTTGGTGCGCCATGAGCAGGGAGCTACTCATGCCGCCGATGGTTATGCACGCGCAACAGGCAGAACCGGGGTGGCCCTGGTTACCTCGGGTCCGGGAGCGACAAATGCAGTAACAGGCATTGCGACTGCTTACATGGATTCCATTCCAATGGTGGTGTTAACGGGGCAGGTGCCAAAGCCATTTATTGGTTCTGATGCTTTCCAGGAAGTGGATACCGTCGGCATTACCCGTCCCTGTGTAAAACATAATTTCCTGGTTGAGAGCCTGGATACGCTTGCCGAGACGATAAAGAAGGCTTTTTATATTGCTTCGACCGGGCGTCCAGGCCCTGTTGTCGTTGATATTCCAAAAGATATTACCGACCCCAACATCAAGATTGATTACAAATATCCCAAAACCATTGGCATGCGTTCCTACAATCCGGTAGTCCAGGGGCATCTGGGGCAGATCAAGAAAGCAATTGAACTCATTCTGGGCGCCAGACGTCCGGTGCTTTACACCGGTGGCGGGGTTGTCCTGGGGGATGCGTCCAAAGAACTGACTGAACTGGCCAAAACGCTGAATATTCCGGTTACCAATACACTGATGGGACTGGGCGCCTTCCCGGCAAGTGATCGCCAGTTCATTGGTATGCTGGGTATGCATGGTACCTATGAAGCCAACATGGCAATGCATGAAACGGATGTTCTGATTGCAATTGGCGCTCGTTTTGATGACCGTGTTACCGGTCATATTGAGAAGTTCTGTCCAGATGCCAGGATCATACATATTGATATTGACCCGGCCTCGATTTCCAAGAACGTGCGCGTGGATATTCCTATTGTGGGTAACGTCAAGCTGGTTCTGAAAGACATGCTGCGCGTGCTGAAAGAGCGTTCTGAAATAGAGCTGGACCTGTCTGACTGGTGGCAACAGATTGATAAATGGCGAGCAATGAATTGCCTGAGCTACGATCGTAACAGTGAAATTATCAAGCCACAGTTTGCTGTTGAAACCCTGCACAAGGTGACTAATGGCGATGCTTACGTGACGTCGGACGTGGGTCAGCACCAGATGTTTGCGGCCCAGTTTTATCCCTTTGATAAACCCCGTCGCTGGATTAATTCGGGTGGCCTGGGCACTATGGGTTTTGGTCTGCCGGCTGCTATGGGCGTCAAAATGGCTTATCCGGATGCGGACGTTGCCTGTATCACCGGCGAAGCCAGTATCCAGATGTGTATCCAGGAACTGGCCACCTGCAGTCAATATAATCTGCCGATCAAGATTATCCTGCTGAATAATGGTTACATGGGTATGGTCCGTCAGTGGCAGGAGTTTTTCTACGACGGCCGTTATTCAAACTCCTATGTGGATGCTTTGCCTGATTTCGTTAAACTGGCAGAAAGCTATGGTCATGTGGGTATGCAGGTGCAAAATCCTGCTGATCTTGAAGGTGCGATGAAAGAGGCTTTCGCCATGAAAGACCGTTTGGTCTTCATGGATATCATCGTTGATCCGACTGAGAATGTTTACCCAATGATCCAGGCGGGTAAAGGCCATCACGAGATGGAACTGTCGCCTTCCAGTGAAATGATTTAAGCACCGGACAAAGAGAAAAAAACAATGCGTCATATAATTTCAATTCTCATGGAAAACGAAGCGGGTGCCTTGTCTCGTGTTGCCGGGCTGTTTTCAGCCAGGGCCTATAACATCGAGTCATTGACTGTTGCGCCCACTGAAGATGGTTCTTTATCACGTATGACCCTGGTGACATCTGGTAACGAGGAAATCATCGAGCAGATTACCAAGCAGTTGAACAAGCTGATTGATGTTGTAAAACTGATTGACCTGACTGATTGCGGTCCTTATATCGAGCGCGAATTCATGATGATCAAGGTCAAGGCTGTGGGCAGCTGGCGTGAGGAGATCAAGCGATTGTCAGATATTTTTCGAGCCAACATTATTGATGTAACCGATTCCAGTTACATCATTGAAATGACCGGAAACGAAAGCAAGATGAATGCTTTTATCGATGCGGTTGGAAATGATCACATTGTTGAGGTTGTTCGCTCAGGCTCGCTTGGTATTGGAAGAGGTGCCAAGGGCATTCAATATTAATTTTCACCACGAAGCTCACAAAGAACACAAAGACTATTTTTTTCTCTGAGCGCTCTGTGGTTAATTTCAATTTTAAATTTTAAAAAAAGAGTAAAGCTAATGAGTATCAACGTTTACTACGACAAAGACTGTGACCTGTCCCTGATCCAGGGCAAGAAAGTAGCCATCATCGGTTATGGTTCCCAGGGTCATGCCCATGCCAATAACCTGAAAGACTCCGGTGTCGATGTAACCGTTGCCTTGCGTCCGGGTTCTGCTTCCGCAGCCAAGGCTGAAGCTGCTGGCCTGCCGGTTAAAGGCGTTGAAGAAGCGGTTAAAGATGCTGATGTCATCATGGTACTGACACCGGATGAATTCCAGTCACAGCTTTACAAAAACGAGCTGGAACCAAACCTCAAGCAGGGTGCCGTCCTGGCTTTTGCACATGGTTTTGCAATCCACTACAACCAGATTGTTCCCCGCGAAGACCTGGATGTCATCATGATTGCACCAAAAGCACCGGGTCATACCGTACGCAGTGAATTTGAAAAAGGTGGTGGTATCCCTGATCTTATCGCCGTTTACCAGGATGCCAGTGGCCAGGCTAAGAATATCGCGCTGTCATATGCTTCCGGTGTTGGTGGTGGTCGTACCGGTATTATTGAAACAACCTTCAAAGACGAAACTGAAACTGACTTGTTCGGTGAGCAGGCGGTACTTTGTGGTGGCGCGGTTGAACTGGTCAAGGCCGGTTTTGAAACCCTCACAGAAGCTGGTTATGCACCGGAAATGGCATACTTCGAATGTCTGCATGAGCTCAAGCTGATTGTTGACCTGATGTACGAAGGCGGTATTGCCAACATGAACTACTCCATCTCAAACAATGCCGAGTATGGTGAGTACGTGACCGGTTCCAAGGTTATCAACGAGCAGAGTAAAGCGGCGATGAAAGAATGCCTGACTAACATCCAGACCGGTGAATATGCCAAGAAATTCATCCTCGAAGGCATGTCCAACTATCCTGAAATGACAGCACACCGTCGCCTGAATGCTGCGCACCCAATAGAACAGACCGGTGATAAACTGCGCGCCATGATGCCATGGATCAAGAAGATCGTTGATAAATCCAAAAACTGATCATTAATCTGATCCTGGATCCAGTCACTCCGGCATAAGCTTCTAGCCGGGGTCTGACATATTGGGAAGAGATTACCTGGAAAACCTTACGAGGTGGATTTATCTTGAATTGGTCTTTTTAGAAATTTTTCAGGAATAAATCCAGACTTGGTGATCTTTGTATCCTTTGTGGTGCAGCATAAAAAACCGCCGAATGGCGGTTTTTTTGTTTATACTTGCTGATAAATTCTAACCAGATAATCATTATGGAAACGCAGAAACCCGTAAAAAAACGTCGCGGCATTTATCTGTTACCCAACCTTTTTACTACAGCTGCCTTATTCTGCGGTTTCTTCGCGATTCTGGCGGCGATGAACGGTCGTTTTGAGCAGGCTGCCATGGCGATTTTCGTGGCAATGATTCTGGATGGGCTGGATGGTCGTGTGGCACGTATGACTAATACGCAGTCTGCCTTTGGGGCCGAGTATGATTCGCTGTCAGACATGATTTCATTTGGCCTGGCACCATCCCTTGTTGTCTATCAATGGGCCCTGACTGGCCTGGGTAAAGCCGGTTGGCTGGCGGCTTTTGTTTACACGGCAGGGGCGGCATTGCGACTGGCGCGTTTTAATACGCAACTTGGTATTGCTGATAAACGTTATTTCCAGGGGCTTCCCAGTCCTTCTGCTGCCGCATTGATGGCTGGTGCGGTTTGGGTGGGTGTTGATTACGGCATCGACGGCGCTGATATTTCCTATATCGCTGCTTTTATAACAGTTGCTGCGGGCCTGCTGATGGTGAGCAATATTCGATATAACAGTTTCAAGGAAGTCGACTTCCATGGCAAAGTGCCATTTTTTGTGATGGTCATCGTCATGTTGGGTTTTGCGATTGTTCTGCTGCAGCCGCCACTGGTGCTTTTCCTGATCTTCTTTGCCTACGCGATTTCCGGTGCAGTCCTGACGCTCACCAAGCTTAAGAAACACCGGGCGGAGAGAAAATCAAGTAGTGAGGCGGAAGAGGAACAGGAAAAGATACAAGAATAGGTAGAGGAATAGCCGTCATCCTGGCGTGCTTTTAGCCAGGATCTTTTTGATCATAATAGAGTCTGGCTGGAAACCTGCCGGAGTAACGAAACTTTTTATCATTGGTCCTGCCAATGACCATGATTTGAAAATAAAATTTGAGCTTTCACGGATTTCTGCGCTATAGTCAAAACCATGATGACAACGGGTAATCATTTTTCATTCAATCACAGTGATGCAGCTTTCGCTTCTGCAGCAGCACTGCTTCCTGCCCGTCTATTTCTGTCACTGCTGCGACTACTGCCCTAGTGGGCATTCAATAAATATCCCCGGCGGGGGTAAAGCACGCAGCAGAAACCCAGTAGAATTTAACTTACCAGTCTAATCAGAAAGAAGACTGGAAGATGCGGAGACAGAAATGAGTAATCCAGATAAATTAATAATTTTTGATACCACCTTGCGTGACGGTGAGCAGAGTCCTGGTGCATCCATGACGAAAGACGAGAAGGTGCGTATTGCCAAGGCATTGGAGAAGATGCGGGTTGATGTGATTGAAGCCGGTTTCCCGATAGCCAGTATTGGTGATTTTGAAGCAGTGCAGGCGGTTGCCCGAACAGTTAAAGACTCGACCATCTGTGGTCTTGCCAGGGCTTTGGACCGTGATATTGACCGTGCCGGTGAAGCATTAAAAGATGCCAATTCATCAAGAATACATACCTTTATCGCAACCTCACAGATTCACATGCAACACAAGTTGCGCATGTCCCCTGACGAGGTGCTCGCACAGGCGGTACATGCAGTAAAGCGTGCCCGGCAATATACCGATAACGTAGAGTTTTCTGCTGAGGACGCCGGTCGCTCGGATATCGATTTTCTGTGCCGTATTTTTGAAGCGGTGATTGCGGCCGGTGCAACAACCCTGAATGTGCCTGACACGGTCGGCTACAATCTGCCTCACCAGTTCGGCGAGACGATTCACCAGTTGCGTGAACGCATGCCAAATTCCGACAAGGCTATTTTCTCGGTGCATTGTCATAATGACCTGGGCCTGGCTGTAGCCAACTCCCTGTCTGCAGTGCAGAATGGCGCCCGCCAGGTTGAGTGCACCATCAATGGTTTGGGTGAAAGAGCTGGTAATGCTTCGTTGGAAGAAGTGGTCATGGCAGTTCGTACCCGCCGTGATATCTTCGATTGTGAAACAACCCTGGATACAACCCAGATCGTCAGCTGTTCAAAACTGGTCTCCAATATCACCGGTTTCCCGGTACAGCCTAACAAGGCAATTGTAGGTATCAACGCCTTTGCGCATGAATCGGGTATTCACCAGGATGGTGTTTTGAAATCCCGCGAAACTTACGAAATCATGCGAGCCGAGGATGTCGGCTGGACTCAGAACCGCATGGTGATGGGCAAGCACTCAGGCCGAAATGCTTTTAGAACACGCCTGGAAGAACTGGGTATTACCTTTGATTCCGAAGAAGAATTAAATGCGGCCTTTGCCCGTTTCAAGGACCTGGCTGACAAGAAACATGAAATCTTTGATGATGACCTGCAGGCCCTGGTTACCGATTCAGGCTCAGCCCTTGAGAATGAACACGTCAAGCTGGTGTCACTGAAAGTCTGTTCTGAAACCGGCGAGATACCGGATGCCTCAATTGTATTAACGGTCAATGGTGATGAAGCCGCAGGGCATGCCCAGGGAAGCGGGCCGGTTGATGCGGCCTTCAAGGCGATTGAAACAATCATTAACAGTGAATCCGAACTGTTGCTTTACTCGGTTAACAATATCACCAGTGGTACAGATTCGCAGGGTGAAGTCACTGTCCGCCTGAAGAAAAATGACACGATCGTAAACGGTCAGGGTGCTGATACCGATATCGTTGTAGCTTCAGTCAAGGCTTACCTGAATGCCTGGAACAAGCTGGTCGAGCCTATCAAGCGGGCTCATCCCCAGGTTGGTGATGTTTAATGCGTGAATCGGTGCGAAAACAATACCTGGATGCCATGGGCGTCCAGGTATATCGTTTGCGTGATAAACCTGAGGATAACCCCCTCTCTGTCTCCCCCTTAACAGGGGGAGATGAAAAAGATTCGGCAATTCAGGCCTCTCCCCCTGTTAAGGGGGAGACTGAGAGGGGGTATCAAAATGCCGACGATGATCTGCATTCCTACATGCAGATGGATGAATCCTTATCGGATGATTCCGGCTTTGATGCCGATGACCTGATTGAATTACCCGATCTGCAACCACTTACGGTTCCGGCTGTCAGTACTTTGAACTGGCAGGAACTGCAGGACCGTATTGTCGCCTGCAAACTTTGTGAACTCTGCAATTCGCGAAAAAACACGGTGTTTGGCGTTGGTAACCCGAATGCTGATGTCATGCTCATTGGCGAAGCACCGGGTGCTGATGAAGATGCCAAGGGCGAGCCTTTTGTAGGTGTTGCCGGCAAATTACTGGATAACATGCTGAAGGCTATCGGGCTGGACCGAAAAAAGGTCTTCATTGCCAATATCCTGAAATGCCGGCCGCCATCCAACCGAAACCCCTCATCCGAGGAAGCTGCTTCCTGTGAACCCTATCTTATGCGGCAAATTGAACTGATTCAGCCTAAACTTATTTTATCTGTTGGCGGTGTGTCAGCGAAAAACCTGTTGAAAACCGATGAAGCGGTTGGACGTTTACGCTTGCAAAAGCATCAACTGGTTGGAAAAAATATTCCAGTGCTGGTGACGTACCACCCGGCTTACCTGTTAAGAAAGCCATCAGAAAAAGCCAAGGCCTGGGAGGATCTGAAAAAACTAAGATTAGCCATGGCTGAGCTGGAAATTTGATCGAGCGATTTGAATGAGTGCCATTTTAAAAAACCCGTTGCTTAAGCTGCGTACCATGGAAGTTGAAGATCTTGATGCAATCATGATGATCGAGGAACTGACCTATACGCACCCATGGACCAAGGGTATTTTCCGAGACTGCCTGCGCGTCGGCTATTGCTCATGGGTGATGGAAATCGATGGTGAAGTGATTGGCTATGGCGTCATGTCGGTTGCTGCCGGCGAAGCGCATATCCTTAATATCTGCATCCAGCCTGATTTCCAGGGCAGGGGACTGGGCAGGAAAATACTGCATCGCCTGGTTACCCTGGCAAGGGATCACGGCGTCGATACCATGTTCCTGGAAGTGCGTTGCAGCAACCGGGTTGCGCAGATATTGTATGAATCCGAAGGCTTTAACGAAATTGGCCAGCGCAGGGGCTATTACCCGCATACCGATGGCAGGGAAGACGCATTGGTATTTGCCAAGGTTCTTTAGGATTTATAAAAAGCTTTCACCACGAAGAACGCAAAGTCCACAAAGATTTCTATTCATAAATTACATAGTTGAAAACAGGGAGGTTTTCATTATGGATATCGAAAAAGTAGCTTTTCATGTTATTGGTGCCGCTATTGAAGTTCACAGGACATTAGGTCCGGGATTACTTGAATCAACATACGAATCTTGCCTGTGTTGGGAATTAAAATATCTTGGTATTGATGTTCTTCGCCAGGTTGATTTGCCGGTTTCCTACAAAGAATATGAAGTAAATGCCGGTTATAGAATTGACATGTTGGTAGAGAACTCAATATTGCTCGAATTAAAAAGCGTTGAGAGACTGCTGCCCATTCATGAAGCTCAAATCCTGACTTATATGAAGCTTTCAGGAAAGCAACTGGGATTTCTTTTGAATTTTAATGTGGGCCTGATGAGGCAGGGTATTAGACGATTCGTACTCTAAACATTAATAATCTTGGTGTTCTTTGTGTCCTTCGTGGTGAAAATACAGGTTATAGTCCCGCGAATTATTCCAAGTAGTACGAATCTCAATGGCCGATTTACAAAAAAAGATCGATCGTCGCCGGACGTTTGCGATCATTTCTCACCCGGATATTTCCCTCAAAGTCACCCTCTGACAAGTAAGATCGTAAATCCACTAAACACGTTGTATTTGCTTGATAATCTGCCATCCTTGCGGGACAACAAGGGACATCCAAAGACAAGCAGCGCTTCCTCGCGGTACCAATCCGGTTCACTTTGTCACCAGCGAATAGCTCGTGCTGCGTCCGCCACCTGGGTCTTTTTGTAATGCGCCTCGCTCAATAAGATCCAGAATGTCTCGGTAGGCCGTGTCTTGAGAGCACTTTGCGAGCTTTGCCCATTTCGACGTGGTGAGCTTGCCCTCAAAACCGTCCAGCAATCTATTCAGTACTTTGATCTGCCGTTCGTTCAAAACCTCTGTAGCAAAGCGTTCCCAGAAGCGTGCTTTATCAAGGACGGCACCCAATGTCTCCTGGGCTCCATCGATTGCACGGCCAAGACAGTTTAGAAACCAGTCCTGCCATCTCGTTACATTGAGATCACCTTTTTGCGTCCACTCCAGCATGTCGTAATAGTCTTTATGTTCCCGGCGGATTTGTGCGGACATACTGTAAAAGCGCTGACCTGTTTTCTCAGAACGTGCGAGCGCCATATCAGCAATTGCGCGAGCAATCCGGCCATTACCGTCGTCGAACGGGTGGATGGTTACGAACCATAAATGTGCTAATCCGGCGATGAGGAGGGGGGCCATGTCACCCGGCTGTTCGAACCAGCGCAGAAACTTTGCCATTTCATCGGGCAAGCGTTCGGCAGGCGGTGCTTCATAGTGCACCTTTTCCCGCCCAACCGGCCCGGAAACGACTTGCATAGGGCCATCGCTGTCATCACGCCAGCATCCGACCTGGATTTTGGTCATGCCACTTCGCCCTGTCGGAAATAGCGAGGCATGCCACGCAAATAGACGCTCTTCGGTCAGAGGTTCGGCATAGTTGCCGGTTGCGTCCAGCATCATCTCAACAACGCCCTCTACATTGCGGTCAGACGGAACAAGGCCACCGGCATCCATGCCAAGCCGCCGCGCAATAGACGACCTGACCTGCTCACGCTCCAGCTTTTCACCCTCGATTTCGCTCGATTTCACCACGTCCTCAGTCAGGGTCTGGAGATGGGCTTCGCTGCGCAGTTCAAAGCCCAACGCTTCCATTTTCCCGAGCAGTCGCCCTTGCTCGCGAGAAACCTCTGCTAACAGCCTGGTGAGGCTTTTTTCTTCCCAGGCTAGAGCGGGCCATTCTGGTTTTTCCCATAGGTACATCGCATAAACTCCGCATGTTATGCGGATATTATTGCCGGTATTCTCCGCATTGGCAAGATAATTCTCCGTATATTATGCGGAGATTAGGGCCACTATTCTCCGCATAGGCCCCTTAAATGCTCGTTTCAGCACTGGTTGGGTGGCGATTTCTCCCTGAACGTGGCGATCCGTGCCTACATCCGGACCTCGCACTACAACGAATTTCTCGCGGTGCAGGAGGACATTCTCCTGCGCATCATGAAGGTAGTGAAAGAGGCCGGGACCGGCTTCGCCTTTCCCTCGCGCACGCTGTACCTCGGTCGCGACGGCGGGCTCGACGAGGAAAAACAGCAGGCCGCCGAGAAACAGGTACGGGAATGGGCCTCGGCCCATACCTTGCCGTTCCCGGATATTACAGAGAGCTACCGAGCGGGGATTAGCGACACGCTCGATTACCCACCCTATGGTTCCCCGGATGCAGATAGGGGATAGTTGAGAGGTTAGGATCCACTTTCGATTTCCGTGGTAAACGAACCCTGGTGCGGTCCCCTGGACTTTTTAGATCGGCTGCACTGCGCCCGAAGCAGCGATCAAAGCGCATCGCACGGGATGGCCGGTATTGAGCTCGGAGCGGACCTCGCGACAGAGGAGCAGTCTAGATATGGTCGACTAAGATGCCTAACCCATTGAAAAATCAAGAGAGAAGGAGGGTTTGAATCCTCCAGGGCGAGCGGTGAAGCCGAAATTCTGCTCTTTCTGGAGGCAAAGCGGTATTGTAAATGCACGAATTTACCGCTTATTGGTCAAAATCTCACTTTCACCTGACATCAAACCTGTTCAGGGTTAAAATAATAAGCTTTTTTATTGCCTGGCGTCCGGGCGAGGGTACATTTAGAGATGTGTACATAACTGTGTACATATTAGGAGAAAAGGTTTTGTCAGATAGCAATTTACTCAATGCAATCAGTAAGAGACGAACGTTTGCGATCATCTCCCACCCCGATGCCGGTAAGACAACCCTGACAGAAAAGCTGTTGCTGTTCGGGGGGGCCATCCAGATGGCGGGAACCGTCAAGGGTCGCAAGGCCAGCCGCCATGCGACTTCCGACTGGATGGAAATGGAAAAGCAGCGTGGTATCTCGATTACCTCCTCGGTGATGCAGTTCGAGTACAAGCAACGCATCGTCAACCTGCTGGATACTCCGGGGCATGAAGACTTTTCGGAAGATACCTACCGTACCCTGACAGCCGTTGACTCGGCCCTGATGGTTATTGACGTGGCCAAGGGTGTCGAAGACAGAACCATCAAGTTGATGGAAGTCTGTCGTATGCGTGATACGCCAATCCTGACGTTTATCAACAAGTTAGACCGGGAAGGTAAGGAACCAATTGAACTTCTGGATGAGATTGAGGATATCCTCAAGATCAAGTGCGCGCCGGTCACCTGGCCGATTGGCATGGGCAAGCGTCTCAAGGGTGTGTTTGATTTACGAACCGAGACAACGCATATCTTCAGTGCAACGCATGGCGGCAAAATCATGGAAGGCGAGACGATCGAAGGGTTGGATAATCCTCGCCTGGATGAGGTCATTGGCGACATGGCAGATGAATTGCGTGACGAGATTGAACTGGTGCGGGGCGCCAGTCATGGGCTGGACCTGGAAGCCTACATGAAAGGCGAACTGACTCCGGTGTTTTTCGGTTCCGCCATCAATAACTTTGGAGTGTCAGAGCTGCTGGATGCGTTTGTCGACTATGCACCATCCCCGATTCCGCGCAATACCCGTCAACGTCTAGTTGATGCGAACGAGGAGAAGTTTTCCGGATTTGTATTCAAGGTGCAGGCCAACATGGATCCTGCGCATCGTGACCGCGTGGCATTCCTGCGAGTCTGTTCCGGCTGCTACAAGTCCGGCATGAAAATGAAACAGGTGCGTATCAATAAAACCGTGCAGGTTTCCAATGCGATCACCTTCCAGGCTGATGCCCGCAGGCATGTTGAAGAGGCTTATCCGGGCGATATTATTGGCCTGCATAATCATGGCACCATCCAGATCGGTGATACTTTCACCGAAGGCGAAGAACTGCGTTATGAAGGTATTCCCTATTTTGCACCGGAATTATTCCGCCGGGTTGTATTGAAAGATCCGTTAAGACTCAAGCAGTTACAGAAAGGAGTTCTACAGCTTTGTGAAGAGGGTGCAACCCAGGTTTTCAGGCCGCTAAAGAATAACGACATGATTCTGGGAGCCGTGGGCGTGCTGCAGTTTGAAGTTGCCGCGCACCGTCTGAAAGATGAATACAGTGTTGAAGCAATCGTCGAGCCTGTACAGGTCAACACGGCCCGCTGGGTTTACTGTGATGATGACAAGGAACTGCAGCGGTTTAAAACCAAGGCGCATGACAACCTTGCAGTAGATGGTGATGGGCAGCTGGTTTACCTGGCGCCAACCCGAGTTAATCTCAGCCTGACAGAAGAACGCTGGCCTGATATCAGGTTTGAGGCAACGCGCGAATTATAAATTGCTGTCATTCCGGCATGAGGCCAGAACGAGCCAGCGAGTTCAGGTCATACTTAATGAAACGCCGAAGGAGGTTCTAAGTACTTTTAGCCGGAATCTATGGTGTACGCATAAAATTGCAATGCATGTAATATATGCATATACTTATGCATGATTTATATGACTGGATTGTAATGAGAACGACATTGAACATTGATGATGAATTATTGCAAAAGGCTGCCAGGTTAACGGGTATATCTGAAAAAACCGCAATAGTTCGTGAAGCTTTAACGGTGCTGATTCAACGAGAGACAGCGCGAAGACTTGCCTTGCTTGGGGGAACTGAATCTGATCTTGATACTATTCCGCGACGCAAGCCAAAGTGATTTTGGTTGATACCTCGATTTGGGTTGATCACCTGAGGCGTGGGAATACCTCTCTGATCAGGCTTTTGGCAAGAGGGCAATGTACTGATGCATCCAATGGTTTTAGGTGAACTCGCTTGTGGTAATTTGAAAAACAGAACCCGGTTATTGGCATATTTTAAAGATTTACCATTCATGCCTGAAGCAACAAGTGAAGAGGTTTTATTTTTAATCGAAAACAAACAACTGATGGGAAAGGGTATCGGCTTTATTGATGCGCATCTGCTAACCTCAGTTCTATTGTTTCCCGAAGTAAAACTTTGGACAGGTGATAAACGTTTATCTGAAATAGCACTTGAACTTGGATGCACATTTTCACCAACTGATCAAAATATGATTCACGATAAAGTAGGACATTATGGAAACTGAAAAAGTCAAAGAACTCATTGAAAACGGACTACCAGGCGCAATTGTCGAAGTCACTGGCGACGGTCGTCATTTTGAGGCGGTTGTTACACATTCAGACTTTGCAGGCAAACCTCTTCTGCAACAACATCGCATGGTCAAGGAAACAGTTAAAGAACAGCTCGCCAGTGATGAACTGCATGCATTGTCTATAAAGACGAAGGCAGAATAATGTCAAATTCCCTCCCCTTGTTGAGGGGAGGGTTATGGTGGGGTTAAATCAACACTTCTTATATTTCTTCTTACCCGAATGGCAATAGAAAAAAGTTTTCCTCATCGTTGAAGGGCTTTCTGATGCAGGGAAAACAGACCTGGGATCAGTCGTCTGTTTTAAAGTCCCTTTGTCAGGATTGTTGCAACCGGAATCAGAAAAAGTCACGTGACCTTTTTCATCCTCGCAGCGGCTGATTTTTGCCTCGGCAGGATTTAAAGTGGCGAGCATGCCAGATAAAACGGTTAACGGGATTTTCTTACACATAACGACCTCCTTGTCGTGTTTGTATGCGGATAGGCTTGCTTCATCCTTGAAGCTTAAATGAATATAAAAAATAACCTTTTTAAATTATTTTGTCTGTAAGATTTTTCTGATTCTAAACAAAAGAAATTTGAGGTCAGTTTCTCATCAAACCTTTAGTAAATTGAATATCTGCCGGAGCAATAATATTATCCGGATCGATTTTTTCCTTAATTGCTTTCGCCAGTTCCCAGAAAGGTACACCTTCTTTGGCAAACATCGCCATAGAGTCGATATTGGTACGATACGGGACAAAACCTTTTATAAAACCGGTTTCCATCAGTTCCTGGTAGCATGCCTTGGCGCGTATCACATCAGCTTTATCTGAAGGGTCAAACAATAGCGGTACAGTGCTGTCCCAGCAACGGTCTGACAGGCTGGTCAGGGTAATTAACGGCTCCATTCCATGTTTACGGCAGATTTGATCCACCATGGTCGTATATTCCCTTGCATCCTTTGCTGATAAGGGCACCAGCGGTGCGTACCAGAGCAGGCCGCAGCCATCGTGCGATGGATTGTATGGTTGCCGTCAGTCGGCGGGGTACCTGATTTCCAGTATGCTAGCGGCAGGGCAATTTCGCTGGGTGTACCTGCGAGCAACTGCAAAGTTTTGTTCAAGGTGGTAAAGATTTTCTGCAGGTTGTCACCCAAGGAACCGGGAATGTACAGAGTTAACTGTTTTACAGGGAAGTAGCACCTGGCGTGAAAAAAACCAGCCGTTTGGCCGTGGGACGGAGAATCTTGCGAATCTCCCGCTTGGCTGCTTTAACCACGGCTTTGTTACCGTACAGGGCACCGGCACAGGTCCAGGTCATCACCTGATTTTTGCGTGCCATCCGGTCAAGCGCATCATCTGAAATTATTTCCCCCGGCTTAAGCTCTGGCGGGTAGGGCTCCATCATCGATAACACGCGGCGCTTGTTCATCAGGTTGATCGAGCCGACAACACCGCTCAACTCCTTAAGCACTTTCTGAATGCGCCCGGCTAATGCCTCCAGGTCTGCGTCATCTTTGCCACTAAAAAAGAAACCAACAACTGACTCTGGTTTGGGCGCGAGTGCAATCGTCATGCTGGTACAAATACCGAAGTTGCCCTGTGAAAAATGCCGTCAAGGTATGGGCCAAATCCCCATTTAAAAGCCTGGTCTACGCGTTTGCCACCTATCGCACTTAACGCCGACTGGTAAATATCACCATTGGGCAGAATCACTTCCATTGCAGTGATGGCATAAAAATGGTCTGCATAAGGCGTAATGCCATATCCACGTTCAATGGCATTGCCGACCAGGCTGCAGGTGGGGCCGGCACCTGTTACCGGTACAAGGTAATCCAAGCCGCGTTCATCCAGATATTCACGAAGAATTGCCTGGGTAACACCGGGTTCAACCGTAACGACCCCCGTTTTTTCATCCATGACCAGAATTTTGTTCATTGAGGACAAATCAACTACAACACAGTCATCACGCACCGGGTTGGCACTGCCATAACCCCAGTTGTTGCCGGTACTGATCGGGTACAGGGATAGCTTGAATTGCGAGGCAATTTTCACAATTTGTACGACCTGCTCAGTCGAGGTTGGACGTAATATTGCGGCTATCTTGCGTCGGCTGGCGGTTGTACTGTCTGAATAAGAGTGGACTGTTTGCGGATCATGAATAACAGACTCGTTGCCCAGAAGACTAATGAACTGTTCCAGTACGGCATCAATGTGCATCATAAGAAATTCTCTGAAAACCGAGATATTCGCGCCTGAAGTAAGGTATGCTTGGCAAATATATTTTATTGTTATTTGTGTGAATAGACTTACATAGTAAAAGGACAGGTACAAGCCATGGATAAAAGAATTTCCTTTTTTATTGTCTTGCTGATTTTTTTCACCACGGCTGGTTGCGAGCAGCTCTCAAATAAAACGCCGGGAGATTATGCAGTTGCCGCCTGGGGACATATTGATGAAAAGGATCTCCAGTCAGCCATCATTAATCTCAAAGAAGGGATATCCAGCTTTCCTGATAATCCGGATTTACGCGCTGAGTATGCCAAGGTCCTGAACCTGGCAGGTTTTGGGGAAGCGGCCGAGCTTGAAATTAATCGGGCGATGGAAAAAGGTTTTGATGAAAATGAAGGCAAACTGATCAAGGCCGAAGCTTTGCTAGCGCAGGAAAAGATGATTCAAGCGATAAGTTTGCTGACTGGCCATGAGTTTACACAAGACAGACAACTGAAAAAACTCATCTACCTGGGCAAGGCCAATACCTTGCTTTACCAGTACGATATTGCCGAAAAAGAGCTCGATCAGGCAGCGGTAATCAAAAACGATGAAATTGGTCTTCTTGTTGAGAGGGCAAGACTGTTGGCCTATCAGGGACAATTCGACAGTGCAGTCGAAACCCTGACCAACATGAAACAGAATAATGCTGAGGCCTACAGATTGCTTGGGGATATTTATTATCATCAAAACGAGCATGAAAAAGCAATTGAAGCATTTACCAAGTCAATTGAAACTGGTTTTGATAACAGACACAGTTTGCTGGGGCGAGCAACAAGTCAATTAAAACTGGGTGACTCACAGGCTGCTTTGCAGGATGCCAAAAAAGCCAGAATACCATCCACTTTTGATATACCAGTTTCTTACATAGAAGGTCTGGTTTTTCTTAAGGACGAAAAATACGACCAGGCACTGGAAAAGTTCAACAAGATTTATAGTAAGTCGGCAGACTATAGAAATATTGATTATTTGCTCGGCCTAACCTATTTCCGCAAGGGCAATTATCAACTGGCACAAAACTATTTGCTTTTGTACCAGAGTCGAACCAATAAAGTCGACACCTATCTTGATATGCTGCTGGTTACTGCGCTGTTGCAGAATAACAGTCCTGATAAGGCAAAAGAAAGACTCAATGCCATACTGAAAAGAGAACCCAATAACCAGGCAGCACTTGAATTATCAGCCAATCTGGCCTTGTTCGAAGGTAAAGGTGAGCAGGTTGTTGAAGCTCTTAACAAGCTAGCAGAAACAGGCATTGATCCAAAAACGCTCTACCTAAAAATCGGTGTGGGTTATCTGCAGGCCGGTGATTTTGATAATGCCGAGAAAAACATCCAGCTGGCAAAAGAAGCGGGTATCGATGTGCGCAATGCCAGGCAGGTACTCGTCATGCGTGCTATACGTAACAGGACTTTGATAAAGCTTTGCAGATTCTGAAGAACTTGGAAAAGGAAAACCCTGAATCAGCTTCTGTGCATTCGTTAAAAGGCACAACATATGCTGAATCCGGACAACTGGATAAGGCTGAAGAGGCTTTTCTTACAGCATGGGAACTTAACAAGGGCTCTCAAGTAATTGGACGCAGTCTGGCAAGGATTGCATTATCCAAAAACGACAGACAGAAAGCAGCTGAATATTTCCGGGAAATCATTAAAAAAAATCCCCAGGCGATACCCACCTATTTAGAATTATCCCAACTACTGCTCGCGATGGCAAGGAGCAGGAATTTATTGAGGTCATGGGCAAGGCTATAAAAGCCAGTAAAAACAATCCCATGCCAGCACTCATTCTGGCCAGGTATTACAACAGCAAGAAGCAGTACGCAAATGCACTGACTGTCATTGAAGACATGCCGGCGGATGCGAAAAAAAGCATTGACGTGCTCAACGTAGCTGCATTGGCTAATTTTCAGCTGGGTAATTATTCAGGAAGCCGTGATAGAGCTAAAGGATATACTGGAAAAAAAGCCTGAGTTAACAAGTGTTCGTCTGTATCTGGCGGAGTCATTAAAATATCTTGGCAAGCATCAGAAATCAATTGAACAAGCTGAAATATCAAGAGAACGCCTCAAAATGAACTGATGTTTTCAAGACTTTTAGTGGAAAACTATATTGCCTTGAATCAGTTGGATAAGGCGGAAAATATTCGAAATGAACTAGAAAGACCCGAAACTGAGAGCTTCAGTGACCTTCGATCTTTTGTCTGGCCAATTGGCGGCGGCTAAAAAGGATTATACCAATGCCATAGTCGCCTATGAAAAAGTACTGTCAAAAGCACCTACAACAACTCATGCGTTTCGCTCTACCAGCTTTACCGTAAGAATGGACAGATTGATCTGGCTGTTCAAAAGGCAAAAGCCTGGCTGGCTGAAAGACCAGATGATCTGCTAATTAAATTATTATTGGCTGAGATTTATGCAGAAATCGACCGGAAAGCAGAAGCGGCAACAATCTATAAACAAATGTTAGTTCAGATGCCAGAGAACTCTGCAGTGTTGAATAATCTTGCAAATGTATTGATAGATACAGATGCGAAAGAAGCATTATCTTATGCTGAAAAAGCGGTGAGTTTGTCACCGGAAAATGCCAACTTTAAAGATACGTTAGCCTGGCTGACTTACCGCTCAGGCGAGCAATTAAAAGCGCTGGAAATTTTACGATCGATAGCCAAAGAGCAACAGACACCAACAATCAAGTATCATCTTGCTGAAGTACTTGCCGGAGTAGGTAAAAACAATGAAGCCATTGAAATATTAAAAGCTCTTGAGAATGAAGAGTTTTCTGAAAAACAACAGGCATCTCTTATTGTTGTCCAGACTGGAAAAATAATGCGGCGATGAAAAATCCATTCCCGTAAAAGCGGGAATGGATTTATAGCTGCTTTAAGTTCTATTGTATTTAACCAGTATCGGCAAAATAAGTCTACGCAAAAGCAATCCAACTCCTCCCCACAATGTGATGAACCATAAAGGAACGCCACCTGCAGGCTGACCTGGATATGACCAGAGTCCTGTATGAACGCCCGTGTACTCAATAATTAGCGCCAAGTGCAATCATGTATCCTGTATAGGCCAAGTCCATTTTCTCATGAAAGAAAACCAGGCCTATTGTAAGCAGTAAGACGGTTACAATTAACAGGGTGTTTTGGTCATGAATTGTGCCAAATGCGATGGAATAGGCTATTGCCAGAGTCCATGCATGAGTGCGCTGCCCTTCTGGTGCAGGGCCTTTAGCATTCGTAGGCGTGTGTAACAGGTAAAAGCCCCACATGAAAAACTCCCAGTAAGGCATTAAGAACAGATCAGGTTCGGTAAATGCAAAGATGCCCTGGTGTAGAGAAGCACCATTCATAAGGGAAAAAAAAATACAGGCAATAATATAAAAAATGATTTCGTATTTCTTCAGGTCTTTGAAAGTCATTGCCCATAGGATTAATAAAGCAATGGCTTTGGAAAGATTTCCGGGTAGAAAAGCCAAAATGGCAACAGTACCAGCAAGCTGGCTTGCAAGTAATGCGTATGTCATGGTCTACAATAAAAATTAATAGAAATTCTAGTCAGTCTAGCATGCAAACAATCAATTTTTTTTGATGGAGTGAAATGATGGCAAACCGTTTGATGGGAATAATCAAGTTACTTGCGTATGAATATCTTGGAAGCCAATCCCTACAACGCCGTCCTGAACCGACAGCCGAAATGGATGATGTGGATAATGTAAAGGGCTTCCACGATGCAGGTGATGAAATGTTGATTCCTGTCTACCATTTCAATGCCCTTGCAATTAGTAAACTGTTGCCCGAGGAGGTACTGTTTGGATTTGGTCGGGGTCAGGCCGCTTTCTGGTTACCTCGCGTAAAAGAAGACCGGATGCAAAAATTATTGGTGTTGATCTGGCCGATACTATGATACAGGTCGGTAAGGAATACCTGGAGGCAGAAGGGTTGTCTGACCGAGTTGAGCTGGTTAAAGGTGACATGACTGATTTACAGCCTTATGTTGATTTGAAGCCGACTGTGATCTCCAGTGTCTTCGCCTTGCATCATTTGCCTGATGGCATCTTGTTAAAAAAATCTATTGAGGAGATTGGTGACTGAGTAAACAACTCAATAGTGCCATCTGGCTATTCGATCATGCCAGGCCCAAGAACCCTAAATCGGCTGAGCTATTTCCACAAGTGTTTACACCGCAAGCTTTTCCTGAGTTTCAGCAGGATTCGACCAATTCATTGATTGCAGCTTATGATTATGAGGAAATTAGTGATTTGCTTGATGCACAAAATTTGGGAAATTGGCAACATAAGCTTTCAAAGTGGCTGTGTTTTTACCAGATACATCAGTATCCGATTCAAGGAGATCAAGAAAGTCATAAACGCTTTTGGGTGGAGAACCATGTAATGTCTAAAATTGCTGTACAGGATTACAAAGGGCTGGAAGGTTTATTTCTTGAAAGTAATGTATAAAAAGAGTGGAATTAAAAAAGCCTCTCAAATGAGAGGGCTTTTGACTGTAAGCTAAGTCTATTTAATCAAGATTTTTTATTTGCCCTTCTGGATGCAAAACCTAGTCCAATGAGTCCAAGACTGAATAGAGCAAGGATATTTCGCGCTCAGGTACGTTGAATCCCCTTCCAGGATCCTGCATATCTAGGCCCTTGACATTAGATCTTGAACCGTCCCAATCTGGTAAGTGTGCTATAGTTGCTGCGGAATCTCACATCTAATTCTTCAGAAGAGTCGTCTCCATTAGTGAGGTTTGCATCAGAACCATCAATTCTGAATCCATTGCTATCGAGCTGATCGGCCCATGTGCCGGAATCGGCGATATATTACCGTATGAATCAGCATAACCGGCTAATATAAAGTTTGGTCCAGGAATATCTAAAGCTGATTTTGTGAAAATATCATCATCGCCGTCAACTATACCGGGAAATGCTATCGTAACAAGTTTTTCACCTACGTCAGTGATTCCGGTGAAATCACTCGGAAAACCGACACGATTAGTCCAATCAGCATCACCACCTGTTCCAGTATCACCCATATTAAAGCTGGTATCACTCATCCAATATAGATCTATAAAACCACCTGTTGCAGTTGTTGGAGAAGTTAATTCTACACCGTAGAACATACCTAAAATTAGACCGCCATTATCTCCGGCATTCCATTGAGCGGTCGCACCGTCTTTAAGAACATCGTTTTTGGGGTTACTATCGTCATTACCGTCCCATGATCATGTTACGCTGAAAATACCCCAGTTACCTTCATTTGTGCCTGTTGGTACATCAGAAAAACTACTGAATTCAGTTTGATCTAAAATATTGTTGTTTCCTGATGTATCGACCTGCTCATTACCAGAGAATTTAAATACAAAAGGGCCATCTGGCAGAATATTTGGTACTGCAAATACAGTTGCAGAAGTACCTAGTGATATTGCTGTTATTGCCGCTGTTAATGTTTTCTTGAGCATCGTACTCATCCTTACTGTGTTTAGTCCAAAAGGTAAAATTGTTTTACGTCACAAATACAGCAAATCACGTGCCAATAATAAAAAACACATTAAAAACAATATGTTGTTAATTTTTAGGTTTAGTTTTTAATTGGATATCATCTTGAGTTGTAAAAAAAGCTGACAGTGGTTGTTGGTCAAAAACGAGCAACTATTTTGAGATTTCAAATAAATCAGTCGGTAGAATTTTGATGATATCCAGGCAATCTTTTGCAGTTGAGGTGTAATAACCCAGCGAACCGGTCCTGCAGCCTCTGGTACCTTCCACAACTATCTTATCGATTTCATCGCATTCCAGTTCGACAAAGTTGATATCTTTGTATTGGTAAAGTGTTGGTTTGATGCTGTGATAGGAGCGGGAAGTGTTTTCAAAACGAATGTCCCCTTTTTTATAAGCAACAAAGCGCAAGAAATTTCAGTAACCAGATCTTTTGAATTGTTGATCAGGCGAGCTCCGAAACGGCATTGTCCTGGGAGCGCTTTTTTATTTCGATCTTCAGGTGAAGGTTGGCTGTCCAATTTGTTATTATCCTTAACAGTTGTTTCTGCTGCATAGCTCCAGGTGCCGTCATCATAAAGTTCCACTGTTTTTCCATCATGGGTTGTGGCTATCTGGATTTTTTTGGAGTTACTATTTCTTCTGCTGAAACCATGGATGAAACAGAAAAGATCAGTGATGTGATCAGGAATATTTTTTGATTTTCATGGCTAATTTCTCGAAATTATTTATATAGAGATGGGGACGACGATATGGCTACCCATTGATTTTCGCAATCTCTAAAATTTCTTTTTCAAATTAACATCCATATCGTCAGCAATGGCATGCAACAAGCCCCGTAAGGGTTTGACCAGATGTTTCATGATGCTTTCACGCGAAATATAGTAGGGTGCACGTATGCCACGAAAGTTAACGGGATCTCCTACCTGTTCAAACTGGATGCCGGCAAAGCGCAGGTGCCTTGCCAGGCGTGGTTCCATCATGGCGTAGACGCCTGTCATGCCATGTGCCAGGCCTGCGGTTGCAGCTGAAAGGTAGAGTCCGAGGGCGATGTGTGGAAACCGGCGTCGTTCAGTCTGGTTCCACTGAAACAGTTCTTTGCCCTGGCCATCGGGTGTATCACGTTCACCGGCACGTTTTCTGAACGTGGAAAGCAAAGCAAGACGGGAAATTTCCCCGTAGCTGCCCAGCGGCATACCATTAGGGTTGAAAGGTCCGTCCCAGAAGTCACCTTCATAATGGTCAATCATTGGAATATTTTGGTCAGGATTATCTGCACTGGTCTTAACAAGTCGGACGGTGCCGGCAAATTGCTCGGTCGATTTATGGTAAAGCAGGCATTGTTCTGACCAGGGGTCAAATTCATCCGTTTCCAGGCCATCCGGGAATTTTTCCGGGTCTTCCCAGCCAAGTTCATCGCAGTAAACGCTGTAGCGCAGCTCGAAAGCCTTGTTTTTTAGTTCCTGGGAATCCGCAACCACCATTTTAAAGTACTCATGGTACGGTTCTGCGAGGTTCATCCGGTGTAATTCAATAAGTTTTGTGATGTTTTTCACAAATTTGAGTTTCATGGCGGAAAAAAGGCCTTTAATTCTTTTAATTATTCAGGGATTGATGTTAATTTCTGTTTATTACTTCAATAATAACCGGTATAGGAAAAACTGCCATGTTTGATGAACGATTTGAGGTTTTTCTGGCCGATACGGAATTTGGCAAAAGTATAAATAAACAAATTCGTTACCGGGTTTTCTGCCTGGAGCGTGGTTTCGAAGATCCCTCCGCTTTTCCCAATGGTGAAGAAACCGATGCCTGGGATGAAAATTCTGTTCATTTCATTGTGCGTGAGAAAAAAACAGGCCGCTGGATAGCGTCTACACGCCTGATTATTCCTGATCAGACGACACTGCCAGTTGAGCAAATGGAAACCCTTAGCAATGATTTTCTGAATGGTATGCCTCGTGAGTCGATTGGCGAGATCTCCAGGTTCTGTATTATTAACAAGAACACCAAGACAACCAGCCAGTTTTCTCATATCAGTAAACCGCAATTTGACTGGATTGGCGGTATCGATAAAGCTGACCAGTTTGAAATTACTCTGGGTATGTTAAGAGCATTGTCTAATTACGGTATCAACAATGGTTTGAATTACAGTTACATGTTCATTACCAAGTCGCTTGCGCGTTTGATCAAGCGACTGGGTATTGCCTTGTACCAGACAGGTGCTATGAAAGAATACCGTGGCTTGAGAGCTCCGTTCCTGGTTGATTATCGTGAGAGCATGGTTTCTGCAGCCAGAACCTCCAAAGCGGTTAAAGAATTTCTGGCACGTAAAAGTATGGCTTATCTTTCAATTGCCGATGCTGAGAAATCCTGTGGTAACCGTATGCAGGAACAACTGGAAGAATGTGTTGAGTGCCGGTTGAATTGAGCCCGTTTTATTAGGCGGTGTTGTCGTTTTTCTTGAAACGACGTTTAATTTCATTTAAAAATATCAAAAGGATTTGATATAGAGTTGGTAACTAAAATTCTTTGAGTATTCAGGATGAAAACTACTCGTTATTTTGAAACGCTTAAAACCGACCGGACCGGTCTTATATCAAAACTGAATGGATTCAGTCTGTAATTGATTTTCCCGAAAATGAGGTTATCCAAAAAGACGATCGTATTATACGTTGGGGAAATTCGCGAGTTGGAAAACCAGTTTTCTAAGGGTTATACTTTTGGAGGATGGTGAAACTGTCCATAATGCGTTTTTTGACAGAAGGTTCAAGTTGAAATTAAGCTACTTTGATGATACTGATGCTTTATATATTTAGTTCAGGGAGACTGATGTCGCTGATACAAAGGATCTGGATGAAGATACAGTGGTTGACATTGATCAGCCAGGGAGCCATTGTCAGTTTAACACTAGAGCATGCGAGCAAAAGGGCCGATCTTAATACTCTGGTTTTATCCGGGATTGCAGCTTAGTAGCTTGTTATATCGATTCAGGCTAGAAGCAATTAGAACATCCTTCGGGATTCATTAAGTATCCCCTTGAACTAGCAGGCTCGTTCTGGCCTCATGCTGGAATGCCAGGAAGGTTAGCATGTTGGGATGATGGGTATGCAGCGCCCTTTACAGCTTTTTAGATTCCAGCTAAAAGCACTGGAACCTCCTTCGGCGATTCATTAAGTATGATCCCTGTACTCGTCAGGCTCGTTCTGGCCTCATGCTGGAATGACAAAAGGCAAATTTCTGTTATTTAAACATTTCTTCGATTTTGATTTTCCACTCTGCCGGTCCAGTTTTATGCACAGACTCGCCCTGGCTATCAACAGCAACAGTTACCGGCATATCAACGACTTCAAATTCACGGATCGCCTCCATACCCAGCTCTTCAAACGCCACTATGCGTGATGATTTGATGGCCTGTGCGACCAGGTAGGCAGCGCCGCCGACTGCCATCAGGTAAGTCGCGCCATGTTTCTTGATCGATTCGATCGCAACGGGGCCACGTTCGGCTTTGCCGATCATGCCAATCAGACCGGTTTGCGACAGCATCATCTCGGTGTACTTGTCCATGCGGGTGGCGGTGGTGGGGCCTGCCGGGCCGACAACTTCGTTACCAACCGGGTCTACCGGGCCGACGTAGTAGATAAAGCGGTTGGTAAAGTCGACGCCTTCCGGCATGGCTTCGCCTTTTTCAAGTAACTCGGCGATACGCTTATGGGCAGCATCCCGTCCGGTGAGCATCTTGCCTGACAACAGCAGGCGGTCGCCGGGTTTCCAGCCGGACATTTCTTCCTTGGTGACAGTATCCAGGTTGACCTGCCTGGTATCACTGGAAGCTTCCCAGGTAACATCCGGCCAGTCTGATAGTTTCGGTGGTGTCAGAATTGCCGGGCCTGAACCATCGAGTTCAAATTCAATATGCCGGGTTGCCGCGCAGTTCGGAATCATGCCGACAGGCAATGAAGCGGCGTGGGTAGGGTAGTCGGCAATTTTTACATCCAGTACGGTGGTCATGCCACCGAGTCCCTGGGCGCCGATGCCGAGAGCATTTACTTTTTCATAAAGCTCCAGCCTTAATTCTTCAACGCGGTTTGACGGGCCTGTTTCCATCAGCTGCTGGATGTTAATCGGTTCCATCAGGGATTCTTTTGCCAGCAGCATGGCTTTTTCGGCAGTACCGCCAACGCCGATGCCGAGCATGCCGGGCGGGCACCAGCCGGCACCCAGCGTGGGGACGGTTTCCAGCACCCAGTCGACCAGCGAGCTGCTCGGGTTTAACACGGTAAAGCGTGACTTGTTTTCTGAACCGCCGCCTTTGGCCGCGAGTTTGACTTCAACCTTGTTTCCTTTGACCAGCCGGGTGTGAATAACGGCAGGCGTGTTGTCTTTGGTATTGGTGCGCTTTCCCAAAGGATCTGAAACCATCGAGGCACGCAGCAGGTTGTCAGGATGATTGTAAGCCTGCCGGACACCTTCATTGACCATGTCTTCAACGGACAGGTCCGCTTGCCACTGCACATCCATGCCGATTTCAAGAAACACCACGGCCGTGCCGGTGTCCTGGCAGATGGGTCGATGGCCCTCGGCGCACATGCGCGAGTTGACCAGGATCTGGGCAATGGCATCTTTGGCTGAGGCAGACTGTTCTTTTTCATAGGCTGCATGCAGTGAATGGATGTAGTCCAGTGGATGGTAATAGGAGATAAACTGGAAGCCATCAGCAATGCTTTGAATGAAGTCGGATTGTTTAATGGTTGTCATAGGTATTCACCACGAAGGACTTAAAGGACACTAAGAAATTTATTTATAAAAGTAAAAGGGGTCAGTACCCTTTTATATTAATTTTGAATGCATGGCGAAAACAGTAAAAAATAAAAGGGTACTGACCCCTTTTACTTCCTCATACACCAGAAGATCACAATGAACACAAAACTTTGTGCTCTTCGTGTCCTTCGTGGTGAAAATCTAAAATTGTTAAACATCCAGTAAAAGCCTGGCCGGATCTTCCAGGCATTCTTTGATGGTTACCAGGAACTGCACGGCTTCTTTACCATCAATGATGCGATGGTCATAAGACAATGCCAGGTACATCATCGGGCGAATCACGATTTCACCATCGACCACGACGGGGCGTTGCTGGATGTTATGCATTCCCAGGATAGCGCTTTGCGGTGGATTCAATATAGGTGTCGATAACATCGAACCGTAGATACCACCGTTTGAAATGGTAAATGTTCCGCCGTTTAAATCTTCGTAACTTAAACTGCCGTCTTTTGCTTTCTGGCCATATTGCTTGATGGTTTTTTCAATGTCGGCAAAAGACATCTGGTCGACATCGCGTAACACCGGGACAACCAGGCCGCGAGGTGAGCCTACGGCAACACCAATGTCGTAATAGCCATGATAGATAATATCAGTACCATCGACTGAGGCGTTGACGGCGGTAAAGCGTTTCAGGGCTTCGATGCTGGCCTTGATAAAGAAAGACATGAAACCCAGGCGAACATCGTGCTTCTTCTCAAAACTGTCACGGTATTCGGCGCGCAGCCGGTTGACGGCAGACAGGTCGACTTCGTTAAAGGTGGTCAGGATAGCGGCATTGGTCTGGGCTTCAACCAGGCGTTCGGCAATGCGGGCACGCAAGCGGGTCATGGCCACGCGTTGTTCAGGGCGTTCGCCGCTGGGTGCTGCAGCTGTGACTGACTTGCCGATGGATCCCGAGTCCTCTGGGCTATCACTGGGTTCCCTGGCATCCAGGTAAGCCATGACATCTGACTTGAGAATACGTCCATCCTTACCGGTACCCTTGATCTGGGTGGGGTCCAGCTTGAGCTCCTTGACCAGTTTGCGCACTGCTGGAGTCAATACATCGGCATCCTTGGTGGACGGGCTTTCCTGCTTGGCAGTCACGGGGGCTGTTTCAGTCGGTGCAGGTTTTTCAGTTTGTGTTGCTGGGGCATCACCGGCAGTAATGACTGCCAGGAGCTGACCGGCTTCGACGGTGTCTCCTTCGTTGAAAAAGGTTTCAGATAAAACACCGGTGGCAGTCGCTACCACTTCAAGCACGACCTTGTCGGTTTCCAGGTCAAGGATATTCTCATCACGTTTAACCGGGTCACCAGCCTTTTTATGCCAGCTCAGGATGGTGGCATCAGTCACTGATTCAGGTAAGGCGGGTACATGGACTTCAATGCTCATTGTGGAATCCTGCAATTCATATTGGGGTTGAACTGACCGGTCAAAGCTTCCTCGATCAGTGTTTCCTGTTGTTGGCGATGCAAGCCGGGGAAACCAACGGCGGGTGCTGCGGCGGCAGGTCTACCCACGTAAAAAAGGTCACGCCCGACTTCCATCTGCCTGAGAAAACGGTGCTTGATCATGTCCCAGGCTCCCTGGTTTTGCGGTTCTTCCTGGCACCAGATCATTTTGTCAGCATTGGAGTAGGGCGCTATGGCCTGGGTAAAATCTTCTTTGGGGAACGGGTAGAGCTGTTCAATACGAATAATGGCTACATGTTCAATCGCACGCGCTTTCCTGGCTTCGTGCAATTCGTAATATATTTTACCTGTACACATGATGATATCGGATACCTTGATTGGATCAGGCTCTTCCGGGTCGGGGATCACGTTAAGGAACTGGCCATCGGTAAACTTGTACAGCGGTGAAGCAGCTAATGGGTGACGCAACAGGCTTTTGGGTGTCATCACCACCAGGGGTCTTCTGAAAGGGCGTAACATCTGGCGTCTGATCAGGTGAAAAATCTGCGCCGCACCGCTGGGAACACAGACCTGCATATTATGTTCAGCGCAAAGCTGCATGTAACGTTCAATACGTGCCGATGAATGCTCTGCACCCTGGCCCTCGTAACCATGCGGTAAAAATATTGTCAGGCCACACTGCAAACTCCACTTGCTGTAAGCGGATGAAATAAACTGGTCAATGACGACCTGTGCGCCATTGGCGAAATCACCGAACTGGGCTTCCCAGATCGTCAGTGAATTGGGCTCTGCCGTTGCATAGCCGTATTCATAAGCCAGTACGGCTTCTTCGGACAGGACCGAGTCGATAACGACAAAATCGGCCTGCCTGTCGCTGATATGCTGCAGGGGAACATGGGTATCACCGTCCAGCTGGTTGTGCAACACCGCATGCCGATGAAAAAAAGTACCGCGGCCTGAATCCTGGCCTGACAGCCTGATGGGAAAACCTTCTTCCAGTAACGAGGCGTAGGCCAGGGTTTCACCGAAACCCCAGTCGACCATCTGTTCGCCAATTGCCATCTTGTGACGGCCGGCCATGATTTTGACCAGGCGGGGATGCAGTTCAAAATTATCGGGCAGTTTCTGCAATTGCTCAGCCAGGAACAGCAGGTGTTTATGCGTAATATTGGTGTCAGTTGCGTAGTCCCAGTTGATATTACGGAAAGGTTGCCACCTGACATGATGCTGATTTTCCAGTCCGCACATCACTGGACGAGCCACGACAACGCCTTTCTCCATCGAAGAACGATAATCTTCAACCATGTTGTTAGACTGTTTCGGTGTCACCAGTCCTGCGGCAATCAGGCGCTGGGCATAGAGCTCACGCGTGGTCTGACGGTTGCGGATTTTTTTGTACATCATTGGCTGTGTGACAGCGGGCTCATCGGCCTCATTGTGTCCATGGCGGCGGTAACAGACCATGTCAATGATGACGTCCTTGCGGAAATGATTTCTGAAATCCAGGGCCAGCCGGGTTACAAACACGACAGCTTCAGGATCATCGCCGTTGACGTGAAAAATAGGTGCCTGCACGGTTTTAGCGACGTCGGTACAGTACAGGGTGGAACGGGTATCCAGTGGGTTACTGGTGGTAAAACCTATCTGGTTGTTAATGACGATGTGCACTGTGCCGCCGGTATGGTAGCCACGCGCCTGCGACATGTTGAAACTTTCCATGACCACGCCCTGGCCGGCAAACGCGGAATCACCATGGATGATGACAGGTAACACATGGTTGCCGATATGATCACCGCGGCGATGCTGGCGGGCGCGTACCGAGCCCTGGATGACCGGGCCGATAATCTCAAGGTGGGATGGATTAAATCCCAGGGCGACATGGACATTTTCCCCGGTGTGCTGATGTCGGTAGATGCACCCATGTGATACTTGACATCGCCGGAACGTAACTCTTGGGATGAATTTTTCCGGCCTTCAAATTCATCAAACAGTTCACCTGGTGGCTTGCCGAGAATATTGGTCAGTACGTTGAGTCGTCCACGGTGAGCCATGCCAATAATAATTTCATGGATACCTTTTATCCCGGCCCGCTGGATCAGTTCGTCCAGCATCGGGATCAGGGATTCACCACCTTCCAGTGAAAAACGTTTCTGGCCGACATAACGGGTATGCAGATAACGTTCGAGACCTTCAGCCGCAGTGATTAGCGTCAGCAGCCAGACCCGGTATTCATCATCGATCTCGGGGGTGACCTGGTAGCCTTCCAGGCGTTTCTGAATCCAGCGCTTCTGTTCGGTGTCGGTAATGTGCATGTATTCAGAACCGACATGACCGCAGTAGACCTTGTCCATGAACTGAATAATGTCGCGCAGGGTCATGCGTTCTTCGCTGTACATGGAACCGGTATTGAAGCTCTGGTCCATGTCAGCTGCAGTGAGATTGTGAAACGCGGGCGACAGGTCGGGCACATCCTGGCGTTCGCGCAAAGTCAGCGGGTCAAGCCTGGCGTGCTGATGGCCACGTACCCGGTAGGCATTGATCAGGCGTAACACGGCCGCCTGTTTTTCTGCAGCATCGGCTGACAGGCAGTTTCCGGCGATGCGTGCTGAATGAGTGATGTCACGGGCCAGGCGTTCGAAATAGTGGCGGACTTCACTGTGTGGTGTTTCTGCGACGGGCTCGCCGTGTTCGTAATGCAGCTGTTTAAAACGTGAGCGCCAGTCTTCACTGACACTGTCGGGATCCTGTAAATACTGTTCGTAAATCTCTTCGATAAAGTTCGCATTGCTGCCGGAAAGGGCGGCAGTGGATCGAAGTAGATCAAGTATTTGGCTCATTGCTGGGTTTTTATTATTCGGTCATTAATTAAATATTAGGTTAGCACAAGGAAAAGATTTGGCTTATGTAAAAATTGAATACTAACCATAACATTTCAAGCAGGTGAATTTGCTGGTTTGATCACTTGAATTCAGGTTTGCCAGGCATGAAACCGGCAGCGCGGCCCAGGGAATAATAAGCTGAAAAAATGTCGCTTATTTTTTCTTTCTGGCCTGCTGTAATTTTTGTTGCAACTGCAGTTCTTCCAGCTTTGTCTGCAACTGGTCCTGCATGATCTCGTAGGCTTTCAGCTGGGCACGTTTATAGGCCGTATCCGGTTGATGCTGGATCAGGGCAAAGCGGGCTTCAAAAAAAGCCAGGTTGGCTTCAATCTCGCCCATCTCTGTCTGTAATTTTGCAGATTTGTTTTCAGTTATTTCGGACATACCGTTTAAGTGTAGCTGGTTTAAGTGGAGCTGGGCAATGTGCTAAAGGGTAGCCGTTTTAAGGTTTAAACACCGGGGCATTGGTGAGTGGCACCGGTAAACCCTGTGAGGGCCATTGCGGGTAATGATAACGCTGAACGGGCCTGGACTGATACCTGAACCAATAGCCGCGGCGATTTTGCATAGCCCGTTCCTGGGCAGACACAAATTGCTGTTGCTCGACGGGTCTCATCTGCTGGATGCCATCCATGTCAATAGTGACCAGGCCTTCTTCGAGCAGACGGGCAGCAATATTCAACCCGCCGTAGCTGACCTGGGCCTGATTACCAGGCATTGTTTCCAGTTGCACCGTTTTTCCCAGTACCAGGCTTTGCAGGCGCTTTATACCGGACTGGTTAATCGGGTGATTTTTCTCTATTGGCTGGATACCGGCCAGCTGGATTTGCTGGCGTCTTCCAGTCGGGCCAAGCGTTTTGATTTCGGTATTGCTGACAATCTCAATGACCTGTGCAGTTTCCTGTGACGCATGCAGTGGTGAATAGCTGCTGATCAGCAGGATAATCAGGAAAAAATGTTTCATGGCAAAAAAGGCGAGTTCAATAAATACATTAGTTATACCTTTTAACATGAAAAAGGTTCATGTTTCGTGCTAATTTAGTTGCCCGAATAAAAGACCTGTTGAGATTGACCTTGAAAATAAAAAACGAACCCGACTACAGCCATCTTGAAGAAGAAAGAATCGGCATTCTGTTGACCAACCTGGGAACACCGGATTCCTGTGAACCAGCCGATGTCAGGCGATATCTCAAGGAGTTTCTGTGGGATCCGCGCGTGGTGGAGGTACCGAGGTTGGCATGGTGGTTTGTATTAAATTTTATCATTCTCAATACCCGTCCAAAACGTTCAGCGGCTGCCTATAAGAAAGTCTGGACCGAGGAAGGTTCTCCTTTACTGACTATCTCGCAGCAGCAGGCCGAGTCATTGCAGCATGCCCTCGACCAGCAGTACCCCGACAGGTTTAAAGTGGTGTTGGCGATGCGTTATGGCCAACCATCCATTCAGGATGGGCTGGAAAAGCTGCGCCAGGCCGGAGCCAGGCGTTTGCTGGTATTTCCGCTCTATCCCCAGTATTCAGCCTCAACCACCGCTTCAACTTTTGATGCGGTCACTACCGAATTTCAACACTGGCGCTGGTTGCCCGAGATGCGTTTTATAAATCATTATCATGATGATGAGCGTTACATCGAGACACTGGCGCAAAGCGTCCGGGATTTCTGGCGGGAACATGGCAAACCGGAAAAGCTGGTGATGTCGTTTCACGGTGTACCCAAGGATTACCTGTTGAAAGGTGACCCCTATCACTGTGAATGTCACAAAACCGGCCGGTTACTGGCAGAGAAACTGGAACTCGATGCCGAGGACTGGCAGTTGACCTTCCAGTCGCGCCTCGGTCCGAAAGAGTGGCTCAAGCCTTATACCGACCACACGCTGGAAGCCATGGGCAAGGCCGGGGTGAAAAATGTGCAGGTTGTCTGTCCCGGTTTCAGTGCCGATTGCCTCGAGACCCTGGAAGAAATCGCGATGGAAAACCGCGAGACTTTCCTGCAGGCCGGTGGTGAACAGTATGAATATATTCCCTGCCTGAACAGCCGTGATACGCATATCGATATGATGCTGAAACTGGTCGAACAGCATGCAGCTGGCTGGGATTTAGGTAAAACGGCTGAACAGTCAAAGCTGGAAGCCGGGGAAAGAGATCGCCGGGCTAAACAACTGGGAGCTGAGAGATAGATATTATTTACCACAATAATATTCACCACGATAATATTCACCACAAAGGACACGAAGAACACAAAGTTTTTGTTTCTTTTGGTTGTGATAATTTGTCTCAGTAAATATTTCTCGCGTCGGGTATTGTTCGGGCAGTGATTTTCAGTGCCTTGATTCACTCACTTGAACCTGATATTTACATTCCAGCTAAAACACACTGCTACAATCCAATAACCTAAGTTTCTTTGTGTTCTTCGTGTCCTTTGTGGTGAATAGCTTGTATCAAAATTTCATTTAAGCAGTCGTTTCAAAAACACCCGCATTTCCTTGGCTGCCTGGATATCTCCCTTGGCCTCTGCCACGGCAATTCCCTGTTCATAGGCATTAATCGCGGCTTCAGCCTGTTCATCAGCCGCCAGTGCCTTGCCCAGCAGTTTCCAGGCAGCTGAATGCTGCGGATCAAATTTGACGGCTTTTTGCAGGTGTTCAATGGCTTGCCCGGCTTCGCCCTGTTTAAGCAGGGTCTGGCCAAGGCCGAAACGCAGCAGCAGGTTATCCTGGCCGTTTTCGAGCATTTTGAGTAGAGCTTGTGTATCCATGCAACCAATATAGCTGAATCGAACACAAAGAAACCACGATTAACTTACAGGTTTCTTTTGTCAGAGCCTGCTGTACTATTCCGGTAGTTGAGCGTACTTATCAAAATAATCACATTTAAAGGAGAAAGAGCATGGCTCAAATCACACTTGAAGGTAATCCTTTCAACACAGTCGGTGAATTGCCGGCAGTTGGCTCACAGGCTGCAGACTTCACGTTAACCGGAACGGATCTTGGCGATGTTACTTTGTCCCAGTTTTCAGGTAAGAAAGTGGTGCTGAATATTTTTCCCAGCATTGATACGCCGGTTTGCGCTGACTCGGTTCGCCGTTTCAACAAGGAAGCCAGTAGTGCGGATAATACCGTTGTTTTATGTATTTCTGCTGACCTGCCATTTGCGCATGCGCGTTTTTGTGGTGCAGAAGGCCTGGATGACGTGATTTCTTTATCGACTTTTAAATCACCAGCTTTCGGCAACGACTATGGCGTCGGTATTGAAGAAGGTGTATTGGCTGGCCTGATGTCACGTGCAGTTGTGGTCGTGGACGAGTCAGGCAAGGTCACTTATACCGAGCAGGTGCCTGAGATTGCGCAGGAACCTGATTACGATGCAGCGCTGGCTGCATTGTAATTTTCCTCGATAGCAGGTCGGTACCGCTTTGTTTGAGCCGACCTGCATTCATTAAGCCTTTTTCTTTTACATCATCAAATGAAAGTCTCCGTAATTGGCCTGGGTGCCATGGGTGCCGGCATGGCGTCCAATCTGCATAAGTCAGGACTGCTGCATCTTGGCTGGAACAGAACGGCCGAAAGAGCAAAGCAGGTGGCAGACCGGTTTGCGATACCGCTGGCTGAATCCCTGGAACAGGCTGTGCAGATGGCTGACGTGGTGATTACCTCGGTTTCAGCAGATGCGGACCTGTTGGAAGTGACTGAACGGTTGGCACAGGTAATGAGTGCCGGCAGTGTTGTCATTGATACTTCAACGGTCAGTACGCACACAGCGCAGGATGTTGCAGAACGTCTCGAAGCGCATGGTATTCATTTTCTTGATGCACCGGTTTCCGGTGGCCGGGAAGGTGCCGAAAACGGTACCCTGGTCATCATGACCGGTGGTGATGAAACGATCTTTAAGCAGATGATGCCTGTATTCGATGCAATAGGCAGCAAGGCGGTGCTGATGGGGGCTGTTGGGGCGGGGCAGTCAACCAAGGCGGTAAACCAGATTATGGCTGCTGGCATTAACCAGGCTGTGACTGATGCGCTGGCATTTGCGATCAGCCAGCAACTGGATACCGACAAGGTGATTGACGTGATCCAGTCAGGCGCTGCGGACAACTGGTTTCTGCGTCATCGCGGCCAGACCATGTGTGATGGCATTTTTGAGCCGGGTTTTCGCATCGCCCTGCATCATAAGGACCTGCTGATCTGCCGTGAAATGCTGGGTGAGATTCCTTCAGCAGTGGTTGACCAGACACTGCTGCATTACCAGCAGTTGATGGATGATGGTTTTGGCAATGAGGATATTTCGGCGTTGTTCAGGGTGAAACAGAACGATTCGCAGGCCGGCTAATCCTTTCCTTCAAGCTGGCATTCGGTATTTATCACCATCAGAATGGCATCCCTGATCGTCGGCGCATAGGTTTTGGCGACGCAACAGGAGCCCAGGTCGGCCAGGTGAGCCTTGACCAGTCCCAGTACTTCGTTCAGCGATAAACAATCACCTGTTGCCACCGGCAAGACCGTGGCATCGCTGCCAGGCTGCAGCGAAAAGACCTGTCCCTCGCTGTCAATCAGCCTGTCCCGGGTTTCAAAATGTCCTTCTGTCCAGTCAGGCTGTTTTCGCCAATGCTGTTCATTTTCCACGTATTCGAGCTCGGCGTCATTTTCATAATGAATCACCGCAGGCCACTGGATTGATGCAGGGTTATCTTTCATGGTCAAGGCAGCATTATTCGGCACGGTTCAAGATTTTCCCATAATAGCCGATATTTCCCGTCAGTAGCCGTAAGATTTCTGTCAGATTGAGTCAATAAACCGTAAACAAACTCTGGTAGAATACCTGCAAAAATTTAGATAAGAAATTAAGGACATTTAAATGAAAGTTACTGTTTTTGGAATAGGTTATGTCGGCCTGGTGCAGGCTGCTGTATTGGCAGATGCCGGTCATGATGTGTTTTGCATTGATGTTGACGAAGAAAGAGTCGAGAACCTGAAGAAGGGCATTATTCCAATTTACGAACCGGGCCTGACGCCACTGGTTGAGCATAACTATGCCGAAGGTCGTCTGCATTTCTCCACCAATGCCGAAGAGGGCGTTGCGCATGGTGAAATCCAGTTTATTGCTGTCGGTACACCACCGGATGAAGATGGCTCGGCTGACCTGAAATACGTATTGGCAGTGGCTGAGACCATTGCAACCCACATGCAGGATCACAAGATCATTGTCGATAAAAGCACTGTGCCGGTTGGTACTGCTGACAAGGTCAGGGCCAAGGTTGACGAGGTCCTGCAAACACGTGGTGCAGAAATCGGTTTTGACGTGGTTTCCAATCCTGAGTTTTTGAAAGAAGGTGCAGCTGTCGGTGATTGTACCAAGCCTGACCGTATTGTCATCGGTACATCAAGCAAGGATGCTGCTGACACCATGCGTGAACTGTACGCGCCGTTTAACCGTAATCATGACCGTGTCCTTGTCATGGATGTACGCAGTGCTGAACTGACCAAGTATGCAGCTAACTGCATGCTGGCTACCAAGATCAGCTTCATGAACGAGATGTCGCAGCTGGCCGAACGTCTGGGTGCCGATATTGAAGCGGTCCGTCACGGTATCGGTTCAGATACGCGTATCGGCTACCAGTTTATTTACCCGGGTTGTGGTTATGGTGGTTCCTGTTTCCCCAAGGACGTACAGGCGCTGATTCGAACTTCTGATGGTATTGGATATAACAGTGAACTGTTAAAGGCGGTCGAGGCTGTTAACTATCGACAGAAAGAAGTGATCTTTGACAAGATAAGCAATCATTTCAAAGAGGGTATCAAGGGCAAAACCTTTGCATTGTGGGGGCTGAGTTTCAAACCGCAAACGGATGATATGCGCGAAGCGCCTGCCCGTGTTGTCATGGAAGCGTTATGGAATGCCGGTGCCAGGGTACAGGCTTTTGATCCCGAAGCGATGAACGAATGCCAGCGTATTTACGGTACGCGTGATGACCTGACCCTGATGGGCACCAAGGAAGCAGCATTGAAAAATGCTGATGCCTTGATCGTGGTGACTGAGTGGCAGCAGTTCAGGGCGCCGGACTTTGACCAGCTTAAGAATGAATTAACAGCACCGGTGATATTTGACGGTCGTAACCTGTATGACCCCGCAAGACTGGCGAAAAAAGGCTTCACCTATTACTCCATTGGCCGGGCATAGACAGGAAGAAAATCATGAAAGTTCTGGTTACTGGTGCTGCAGGTTTTATTGGTTCGGCGTTATCGATGCGCTTGCTTGATCGTGGTGATGAGGTCATTGGTATTGATAATCACAATGACTATTATGATCCGGCATTAAAGGAAGCTCGCCTGGCACGTCATATCGATCATCCGAACTACACGCATGTCCGCATTGACCTGGAGGACAGGCAGGGCATTGCTGAATTGTTCAAACAACACAAGCCGCAAAGAGTGGTTAACCTTGCTGCCCAGGCGGGTGTGCGTTACTCGATAGAAAATCCGCTGGCTTATATCGATACCAACCTGGTGGGCTTCGGTCATATCCTGGAAGGCTGCCGCCACAATAATGTTGAACACCTGGTGTATGCTTCATCCAGCTCTGTGTATGGTGGCAACACCAAGATGCCGTTTTCAACGCACGATAATGTCAATCATCCTGTCAGCCTGTATGCAGCGACCAAGAAAGCCAACGAACTGATGGCGCATACCTACAGTCATCTTTACCGTCTGCCAACCACGGGTCTGCGCTTCTTTACCGTTTATGGTCCATGGGACCGTCCTGATATGGCCTTGCAGAAATTTGCCCAGGCCATCACCAAGGGCAAACCGATCCAGTTATTTAATAATGGCAATCATCGCCGTGATTTTACCTACATTGATGATATCGTTACGGGCATTGTTCGCGTGATAGACAAGCCGGCTGAACCCAATCCAGACTGGAGCAGTGACAAGCCGGACTCGGCCACCAGCTCAGCCCCCTGGCGTGTTTATAATATTGGTAACAATAATCCGGTTGAACTGCGGGATTATGTTGAGGCCCTGGAAAATGCCCTGGGCAGGGAAGCAGAAAAAGAGCTGTTGCCATTGCAGCCAGGTGATGTGCCGGATACTTACGCTGATGTGGATGATCTGGTCAGGGATTTTGATTACAAGCCTTCCACCAGTATCCAGGAAGGCATTGGCAAATTTGCTGAATGGTTTGTTGAGTATTATCAGCGGTAAAATAATTCACCACGAAGGGCTCGAAGAACACAAAGTTTATTGATGTGTTAATTTCATAATCAAGTTTGAGCTAAGCTTGAAAGTAACTTTGATTGTTATTCGTGAAAGGGGAATTTTTTAATTTCTTCGTGCGCTTCGTGTTCTTTGTGGTGAAATAAACATGTTTTCAAATACAGACTCCAAACAAACCCTGAATTTCCTGATCCGCCTGGGCCTGATTTTCCTGCTGGCTATCTGGTGCTACGAGATTCTCAGTCCCTTCATCATTCCGCTTATCTGGGGTGGCATCATTGCCATTGCCGTATTCCCGGTTTATGAAAAAGTTTGTGTATGGACCCGGCAGCGCAGGCTGTTATCTGCTGTCTTGATCTCACTGGTACTCTTGAGTTTTCTGATCATCCCGATGACGAAGTTGACGATCTCTTCTATTGATATGGTTCGTTATCTTGCAACGCAACTGGAATCTGATCAGATCAATCTACCTGCACTGCAACCCATGTTGGCAAAGGTACCGTTTATTGGTGAATGGTTGCAGGGATTGATTGCCAAGGAAGATATCGAAAGTATTCTGAAAAATATTTCTCCCGTTTTAAAAATACTCGGTCAGAAGTTACTGTCTTTCTCTGCTGGCTTGGGCGCAATGATTATGCAATCTGTTTTGTCAATTTTGATTGCCGGTTTTTTCCTGCTGCAGGCTGAAAATACTAAAAAATGGTTTAACCGGCTTGCTGAAAAAGTGGCTGATGAAAAAGGCCTGCTGCTGACCCGGTTATCCGTAGAGACAACCAGTAACGTGGCCCAGGGGATTTTAGGTGTGGCCATTATCCAGTCAATCCTGGCAGGGCTGGGTATGTGGCTGGCCAGTGTGCCGGGTGCGGGACTCTGGACGTTGCTGGTTTTGATTGTGGCCACTATTCAGTTGCCAGTGTTACTGGTGATGCTGCCAGTTGCAATATACCTTTTTTATGCCAGCAGTCTTTTCATTGCGGTCAGCTTTCTGGTGCTGGGAATTGTGATCAGCATTATTGATGGACCGATGCGGGCTTTCCTGATGGGGCGGGGTGGCCAGACACCGATTCTGGTCATTTTCTTTGGGGCCATTGGCGGTATGCTGGCTTTCGGTATTATTGGCCTGTTTGTCGGGGCAGTGGTGCTGGCAGTTGGCTACGAATTGCTCAACAGCTGGATCAATGAACCTGCCGATCAGGAATGATTTATAAGGCATGATTCGCCCGGCCAGACTTCACTGGCAGCGTGATTAAACACCTGAATGAAAAGGCGGGCCTGAAGCCCGCCTGGTAAAGCTGTTTTGGCAACAACCCTGATTATTGATTCTTTTCCGGCGCCCAGCGTGGCAGCTCATTATCAATGGCCGCCTGGATGCCATTTTTGCCTTCCTTGGAAGACAGGCAGCGCTGGAAGATCGAGCCAAAACCGGTACGGTAGCCGGGGGATTGGTACTTGTCCTTGTCAGAAAGCTGACGCAACAGGCTCTTGGTCTCACGTTGTGCCCTTGGGCCGCCATGCAGCAGCAGGTCAACCTGGGAATTTACGGCGTTATCCAGTTCTTCGTCCGGCACAGTAATATGAACCAGGCCGATATCATGTGCCTGGGCTGCATCCATGGTTTCACCGGTTAACAGCCAGCGTTTGGCCTGGTGCATTCCAATAACGTTGGAAACATAGACAGCGGCTGCACCTGGAACCAGTCCGTAGGTCACTTCATGAAAAGCGATTTTGCTCGATTCGCAGGCAATGACGATATCACTGCAGGCCAGTAAACCGGCGCCGGCTCCCAGGGCATCACCGTTAACCCGGGCAACTACCGGTCGCGGAAAAGAGTCCAGTTCGTGCAACGCGTCAATGATACGACTGCCGGGATCCATGTGGGGCATGGGGGAATGATCCTGGGCTTCCTTGACCCACTCCAGGTCAGCGCCCTGGCAAAAACAGTTTCCAGAGCTGGTAATGATCAGTGCTCTTAAAGAATGGTCTTCTTCGAGCTCGCGTAAAGCCGTGATCAACTCGTTGACCATGGTGCCATTGAACCTGTTGCCTTTGTCTTTGTTATTAAGTGTCAGTCGGGCCACTCCATTGTCCTGACGATCTATTGATAGGTATTCAGGCATGCTCTTCTCCATGTTTTTTCTGCAAGATTTTACTTCGCCACTTTAGCATATATTTTTCAGGTTTGTGTAATACAGCAAGCCCATAAATGTTCCCGGGGTACTCAGCGCAAGTAGTGGTTACAGATCTGTAAAGCTCAAAAAACAATCCTGTCATAAGTCCAGTACAAACCCACCAGGCCAATCATGGCTGAGCCGGGAATGATGATGACATTGCGATACCAGGACTTGCGGTTAAACCAGAAGCCAACAGTCAGGAAGCCAAGCAGGATAATGGCAAGCTGGCCAAGTTCGACGCCAACATTAAAACTGATCAGGGCTGTCATAAAAGCATCAGCTGGCATGCCGAATTCCTGTAATACACTGGCAAAACCCAGGCCGTGCAATAAGCCAAAAGCAAACACAATGATCAGGCGGCTGTTATGCAGGGTCTTGTGATAGATGTTTTCAAAACCGATGTAGGCGATGGATAACGCAATCAGGGGTTCGACAATATTGGCGGGCAGGCTGATGACACCATTCATCGACAGCCCGAGCGTTATCGAATGCGCAATGGTAAACATGGTGACCTGCCAGAGCAGGGGACGCATGCGGGTACTTAACAGGAAAATACCGACAATAAACAGGATATGATCCATTCCCATCGGCAGGATATGCTCAAAGCCTGCGATGATGTATTCCTTGATAACTGTTGTCACAGGCCTTTCGGTAATAAGCTCTGTTAATGAAAATGGTTCACTGGGTTGGTCGGTCCTAATCCATTGCCATTCAGACCAGTGCCATTTTTCGTTAGCTTCATCGACCTGCCTGACACGCACGGCGTTATCACCAAAAGCGGCCGGGTAATACCAGGTCAATTGCCTGGCATTGAGATTGGCTTTGCCTTCAAGGTAGATTACGCTGTTACGTGGCACCTTGGTGTAACCCGGTTCAGGTATTTCGACCTGGGTGACTTTCGGAGCAGCATCCTGTTGATCAAATACCAGCCTGACTTTATCTTCAAATGTTGTATAGAAAGGTTTGAATTTTTCCTGTAACTCGGGTGCCTGTAGCTTTCTTAATTCATCATACTTGTCTGAGTTGGGTGCCTCGGTGGTGTTCTTGTAGCGAGCATTGATGCCCGTGAGTAACGCTTCGACACTGGCACGGATTTCTATCCTGTAAGTACCGTTTTTATAGACGCTGATCTCTACCAGTGCGGGTTTAACGACATCGGCGATTGAAACAAAAGGGAAAAAAAATAACGCAAATACTAGCCAGTAGCGGAAGCTGCGCCGTGATGTCACTTTCAGAATTTTCGAAAGCAGGGATGTTTTCGTCAGAGCATACAGGGATGTATTCATAGCGGTTCTATAAAGTGATATTCGGTGCAGCTAACCTAAATGGATTCCCGCCTGCGCGGGAATGACGATATTAGGCGTCAATCTTACGATACTTAATACGATGCGGCTGATCGGCAGCATCCCCCAGGCGACGTTTGCGGTCTTTTTCATAGTCTTCATAGTTGCCTTCAAACCAGGTCACCTGTGAATCACCTTCAAAAGCGAGAATGTGGGTCGCGATACGGTCGAGGAACCAGCGGTCATGCGAGATAACGACAGCGCAGCCGGGGAAGTTCAGCAAAGCTTCTTCAAGTGCCCGCAGGGTTTCAACGTCGAGATCATTGGTGGGTTCGTCAAGCAGCAACAGGTTACCGCCGGATTTCAACATATTGGCCAGGTGTACCCGGTTACGTTCACCACCGGATAAATCACCTACGCGTTTCTGCTGGTCGCTACCTTTGAAATTGAAACGGCTGACATAGGCGCGTGACGGAATTTCGTAGCGATCGACTGTAATGACGTCTGAGCCGCCAGAGATTTCTTCCCAGACCGTCTTGTCGTTACCCAGTGCATCACGAGACTGGTCGACATAGGCAACCTGGACGGTTTCACCTAAACGCATTTCACCTTCATCAGGCTGTTCCTGGCCAGTGATCATGCGGAACAAAGTGGTTTTACCAGCACCGTTGGGGCCGATGACGCCGACGATACCACCCTTGGGCAGATTGAATGACAGATCATCGTACAACAGGTTATCACCAAAAGATTTTTTCAGGTGACTGGCTTCGATCACCAGGTCGCCAAGGCGGGGGCCGGGTGGAATATACAGTTCATTGGTTTCGTTGCGTTTCTGGAAGTCCTGGTTTTGCAGTTCTTCAAAACGCGCCAGGCGGGCCTTGCTTTTTGCCTGGCGTCCTTTCGGATTGGAGCGAACCCATTCCAGCTCGTGTTTCATGCTTTTTACGCGGGCGGCTTCCTGCTTGTGTTCCTGTTCGAGCCGGGCTTCTTTTTGTTCCAGCCAGGAAGAATAGTTACCCTCCCAGGGAATGCCATGACCACGGTCCAGTTCCAGGATCCAGCCGGCGACGTTATCCAAGAAGTAACGGTCATGAGTTACTGCAACCACGGTGCCCTTGTAGTCGTGCAGGAAGCGTTCCAGCCAGGCAACAGACTCGGCATCCAGGTGGTTGGTTGGCTCATCCAGCAACAGCATGTCAGGCGCTGACAGTAACAGGCGACACAGGGCGACACGACGACGCTCACCACCAGACAGCTTGGTAACATCAGCATCCCAGGGTGGCAATCGTAAAGCATCGGCGGCCACTTCCAGCTGGCGATCAAGATTATGACCGTCAGAAGCCTGGATAATATTTTCCAGTTCTGCCTGGCGCTTGGCCAGTTCATCAAAATCTGCATCGGGTTCTGCATACGCGGCATAAACCTTGTCCAGTTCTGTCAGGGCTTCCTTGATATGCCCCAGGGCTTCTTCAACATTTCCTCTCACGTCCTTGTCCGGATCCAGATGTGGCTCCTGTGGCAGGTAGCCCACCTTAATGCCTGCCTGTGGACGGGCTTCACCTTCAATATCCGTATCAATGCCAGCCATGATGCGTAACAGCGTGGATTTACCGGAACCGTTAAGTCCAAGCACACCAATTTTGGCACCCGGGAAAAAAGAAAGTGAAATGTTGCTGAGAATTTCGCGTTTTGGCGGAACGATCTTGCCAACGCGGTTCATCGTGTAAATGTACTGAGCCATAGTTTTGGAATTTGAGTTAAATCGAATCAGGACATTTTCGCATATCGCCTGTCAGTACAGCAATGTGCTTTATCTGCCGACAGCAATTAAGCAGATATTTTGGGGTTAATTGCAGCAATGCAATGAGGCAAGCCTTGCTGATTTGGTTAGAATGGCAGCATGAAAATCATTTTCCCGGCCAGAATCATTTTTGCAATTTTCATATTGCTGTCAGCCTGTCACGTTGCTGCTGATGAGTACTGTGACTGGAAGCAGGATACTTCGGATGGAAAAAATGCAATTATGCAGGCACTCTGTGGACTTGCCGGTGATGCCGGGCGGGGCCGGGTTGTTGCGATTGACCGTGCGCAGGGTAACTGCCTCTCCTGTCATGGGCTGCCGGCACCCGAAGAGGATTTCCATGGTCAGATCGGACCGCCTTTGTACGGCGTCGCTATGCGATACACCGAGGGTGAATTGAGAATGCGCCTGGTTGATGCTGCTGTCATCAACCCGGCCACAATCATGCCGGGCTTTTACCGTGATCCTGACGATAATTATCGTATGGCCGAACAATATACAGGTAAAACCATGCTGTCAGCCCAGCAGGTAGAAGACCTTGTTGCTTACCTGCTCAGCCTGAAAACGTATCCATGAAAATACATTTAATCCAATATTTACCAGTCCTTGCTTTAAGTTTGAGCGTTAATGTCTGGGCAGATCAGAATCCTGTATCCGGCTATGATTTTCTCAATGATCAGATAAAGGCAATTCAGGATGATGATTTTCTTAATCCCGGTATGGAGACGGTAGAGCAGGGCCGGGTAATCTTTAATGACTTTGAAGAGGAGGAAACCGCCTGCTCGAGTTGTCATGGAGTCAATGGTGAGAAACTGGACCGGAAGAAAATCGCCAGTTATCCGTTGTTTGATGAAAAATATGAAAAACTGCTGACATTGCAGGACCGGGTTCATGCCTGCTGGACGGACAAACTGGATCGTTTCCCGCTGATGTATGACGAACCCAAGGCAGTCGCACTGGAGACTTTTGCGCGCTCACTGGCCAGGGGCGAAATCATCAATATAGATGTTAACCATGGCACTATGCCGACTTACCGGCTCGGTGAAGAACTTTACAACCAGCGTTTTGGCCAGATGGGCATGACCTGCCATCATTGCCATGTGCAATACCAGGGGCTGAGGCTGCGTGGTCAGAAATTGACCCAGGGGCAAACCAACGGTTTTCCGGTCTACCGTTTCGGTTCCAGCCGTATAACCAGTCTGCATCGTCGATTTAACGAATGTTTTGTGCAACTCAGGGCAGAACCTTATGAAGTTGGCAGCGAAGAATACAAGGCGCTCGAATATTTCATGGGTGTCATGAGTAACGGCCTTAAAGTGGAAACACCGGGTGTCCGCTTTTGAGCCAGCCCGAACTGCCAGGACAAAACCTGCCCGAATGGGTTAACTGGATTGCACAGGATGCCAGTGGAACCTGGTGGGGTTTTGAAGCGGAACCCAACCAGGGACATAATTTCTGGTATGAAAACGAGGTCGGGCGTTGTCTTAAATTAATGGATGCAGCTGATAACTTGAAATGGAAGAACAGCCTGATAAAAATCAGATAAGGCCCTCATGCATCTCAGCAGCCTGCAGGGTATTTTCCAGCAAGGTGGCAACCGTCATCGGACCAACGCCACCGGGTACCGGTGTAATCCAGGCGGCTTTTTCTGCAGCACTTTCGTAGTCAACATCACCACAAAGCGAACCATCTTCCAGGCGGTTGATGCCCACATCGATCACTATGGCACCTTCCTTAACCCAGTCACCCTGAACGAATTTGGGGATGCCAACGGCGGCAACCACGATGTCAGCAGCGCGGATTTTATCTTCCAGATCCCTGGTTTTACTGTGGCAGATAGTAATTGTGCAGCGGGCAGCCAGCAGTTCTAAAGCCATTGGGCGGCCCACGATATTTGACTGGCCAATAATGACGGCATCCTTGCCAACAAGTTCGACACCGGTGCGTTCGAGCATGGTCATGACGCCCTTTGGCGTGCAGGGACGCAATAAAGGCATGCGCAGGGTAAGACGGCCAACGTTATAAGGATGGAAGCCATCAACGTCTTTGGTTGGCAGGATGCGTTCAGTGACTGTTTCTTCGTCGATATGAGCTGGAAGTGGTAACTGTACGAGGATTCCATCAACCGCTTCACGCGCGTTCAACTCGTCAATCAGGCCTAAAAGTTTTTCCTGGGAAGTATCGGCATCCAGCTGGATCAGCTCAGAATAAAAGCCCACTTCTTCGCAGGAATTTCGCTTGTTGCGCACGTAAACCTGGGAAGCAGGATTTTCGCCAACCAGGATAACAACCAGGCCGGGCGGACGGTTACCATCGGCTACCAGGCTTTCAACCTGTTGTTTTACACGGGCTTTCAGGTCTGCCGCGATCGCTTTACCGTCTAAAATCTGAGCTGTCATTCCGCTTGTATCCTGTGAGTTTTGCACGAAGCGCAATCATACTCGTTTTGTATCCTGGTTGTCAGGATGCCCGGGAGGAAATATTCCGCATTCTTGAATTGACGGGGGCGATCTGGATGAGTATTATGCCGCCTCCTCGCTGATGTGGTATTTCAGTTGAGGCATTCGGGGTATAGCGCAGTCTGGTAGCGCGCCTGCTTTGGGAGCAGGATGTCGGGAGTTCGAATCTCTCTACCCCGACCAAATTTATAAAAGGGGTCGGAGTCACATGACTGTGACCCCTTTTTTCGTTTTGATGTAACGATTAAGCGCCCGTAGCTCATCCGGGTGAAAGGCGACCATTGTGCCGGTGGCACAATGCAGCGGCTTGAACGGCCAGCCAGGGAAGGCTGGACTGGAACACGCCCACATGGATGTGTAGTGGCACTATTTTGATGTAACGATTAAGCGCCCGTAGCTCATCCGGATAGAGCATCGGCCTTCTAAGCCGAGGGTAGCAGGTTCGAATCCTGCCGGGCGTGCCATTTTCATTTCTTAACTTGCCTTTTTATTGCCTGGGGCAATCACAATTCCCCCTGCCGGGCACTTAGAATCTCCTGCGGAGCTTCATCAAGTATGACCTGAACTCGCTGTGCTCGTTCTGGCCGCGTGCCATTTTCATTTCTTAACTTGCCTTTTTATTGCCTGGGGCAATCACAATTCCCCCTGCCGGGCACTTAGAATCTCCTGCGGAGCTTCATCAAGTATGACCTGAACTCGCTGTGCTCGTTCTGGCCGCGTGTCATTTTCTGTGACCTATATCACTATCCTGTATTTCAGGGGCAGGCCAGCCTCTACCCGCTGCAGGACGTCTGCTAGACTATCCCCGAATTAGAATAAGATCAGGGATTACACATGCAACAATCGGGAACAAAACTCACCGCTTTCTTTACCTTGGCCGCTATTGCGGTTGGAAGCAAATGAGCTGATAGCAAAATCCTTAACCCCAGCCCTGGTTCAGTACAAGGGGCTCGAGGTGTGGAACGGTGTCATGCCAACCACGCTGATGAGCGATAAAGGTATCAGTGCATTGATTTCTGTGCCTGCCAAGTAACGTGAGTTTATTGCCTGCCGGCAAGTAAGCTTTCCGTGTTTTATTAACACAGGCAGAATCTGTCCGATCATCTATATTTTTTGTAAATATGGAAATTTTTTTGGCTTTTCAGCTTCACTATAAAAAATAGTCTTCAGAAAGGGATATAACCATTAATCATGCAAAGCAGTTATAACTTTTGGCTGGTGGTTTTATCCCTGGTCCTCGCTGTCGGGGCATCATTTGTCGCGCTGACGATTGCCTCCAGAATCCCGCATATAGAGAAAAGGTCTGTCTGGCTATGGCTGGTCGGTGGTGCGATCTCAATGGGACTGGCTATCTGGTCAATGCATTTTGTCGGCATGCTGGCTTTTCACCTGGATATACCGCTGGCTTATGATATTCCTCTAACGCTTTACTCCATTTTGTTTGCGATAGGTGCAACGGCCATTGCCTTGCTGGTTGTACGCAGGGGGATGCATACTTCACTGGGATTGCTGCTGGCGACCCTGTTCATGGGAACCGGTATTGCCGCTATGCATTATACCGGTATGTATGCATTAAAAATGTATCCGGCAATCGCCTATGATCCCATCCTGTTAACCCTGTCACTTTTAATTGCCTATGGCGCTTCGTTTGTAGCCATGCGCCTGTTTTTTGTTGCGGCTGATGACCGTAAGAATTATTTCAGGTTGCTGCATAAACCCAGGGCTTATGCCTCAATTCTGATGGGTATTGCCATTGCCGGTATGCATTACACCGGCATGGAGGCTGCCATTTTTGCACCTGGCTCGGTTTGTGGCGCAATTGGAAACGGTATTCCGGCAGGCATGATGTCGATCCTGATCGTGATCGGGGTGATAGTGATACTCATCTTTACGGTGCTGGTGTTAATGCTTGATATTAAACTGGCTGGCAAGGATAGGCAGTTGCTGGATAAATTGAAAAATTACAACCGGGAGCTGGAAGAAAAGGCACTGTTGCTTTCAGAAAAGATTACTAAAGAAGCTAAGAAGAGCGCCCGCAAGGACGAAATGCTCGCCACGGTAGTAGAGCAGTCAGCGGATGCTATTGTTACAACAGATACTGAGGGGAATGTTTCCAGTTGGAATGAAGCGGCCACGGCAATTTTTGGTTATCCGCAGGAAGATATTACCGGTAAACCACTGGCAATCCTGTTTCCGCAGACACCCGATAAACCTGGGCAGTTTTGTCATATTCTTGGCGATCAGGGTAATAACAGCACAAAGGGCTACTGTGAAGGTCTTACCCGGGATGGTCAGCAGATCACTGTTTCATTCAGTAAAAGTATTCTGACGGATAAAAAGAATCAGCATATTGGCGAGATCCTGATTTTGCGTGATGTAACTGACCAGCAAAAATCCGAGCTTACCTTAAGACTTTTTGCCAGTGTTTTTGAATATGCGGGTGAAGGTATTGTGATCACGGATAGCGACAACAAAATCATTTCAGTCAACCGTGCTTACACGAATATTACCGGCTACCAGTCTGATGATGTCCTGGGGCAGGATCCTGGTGTCTTTGCTTCAGGAAAGCAGGACAGGGAATTTTATGCCGACATGTGGGATAAGTTGAATGCAACCGGGTTTTGGCAGGGAGAAATCTGGAACAAAAGAAAAGATGGAGAAATCTACCCGCAGTTGCTCAATATTTCGATTGTAAAAAATGACCATGACGAGGTGGTTAATTACATCGGCATATTTACTGACATCAAGTCTCAGAAGGAACAGGAAAAACAGATCCGTTACCTGGCAGATCACGATGTCCTGACCGGCTTGCCCAATCGTGGTTTGCTGACCGATCGCCTACACCAGGCAATACTTAATGCAAACCGCCATGGTTATAAAATGGCGACCATCTTTATTGATCTTGATTACTTTAAAAATATTAATGACACCCTGGGTCATGAGATTGGCGACAAGCTGTTAAAAGAAGTTGCCCAGAGGCTTTTGGGGCAGATCCGGGATGTTGATACCGTGTGTCGTTTTGGTGGTGATGAGTTCCTGATATTGCTGACGGAAATCAAAAAGATTGACCATGTTGTCACCATTGTTGAAAAAATGCAGCAAACCCTTGGCCAGAGTTACCTGATTGATGAAAATAATTTAATGGTAGCTTCAAGTATCGGTATCAGTATTTATCCTGACGATGGTGATAACCCGACACAGTTGATACGTGCTGCAGACACGGCTATGTATCATGCCAAAAGCCTGGGTAGAGGGAATTTCCAGTTTTTCACCGATGAATTAAATAAAGCGATCAGCCAAAGACTGAAACTTGAGCACGCACTGCGTGAGGCGATTGAGTTACGGCAATTCTGGCTGAACTATCAGCCACAGATTGATATGGCGACACGACAGGTAGTCGGTGTCGAATCCCTGATACGCTGGCAACACCCTGAGATGGGTTTTGTTGGTCCGGACAAGTTTATTCCGGTTGCAGAGGAAACCGGCCTGATACATGAAGTCGGTTTGTGGGTGCTGGAAGAGGCATGCAAAACCTGCGATGAGTGGCGTACAAAATTTAAAACCGTTATCAGAATAGCGGTAAATATCTCGGTTAAACAGCTCAATCATCCCGATTTCCTAAGCCATGTGAAATACATGGTCGAAAAATACCGGCTTGAACCGGACATGATTGAGCTTGAAATCACCGAATCCGTTTTGATGGATTCAATCAACTATTCAAAATCGGTGCTGGACGAATTACATGATTTTGGTATCCCCCTGGCGATTGATGACTTCGGGACAGGTTATTCCTCACTCAGTTATTTACGCAGTCTTTCCATTGATACGTTGAAGATCGACAGGAGCTTCATTGCTGATTTGCCTGAAGACAAGGAAAACTGTGAAATTGCCAATGCCATTGTTGCGATGGCTCATGGCCTTGGACTGAATGTGATTGCTGAAGGGGTTGAAACGACTGAACAGATTCAATACCTGCAGTCTATCAATTGTGACGAAGTGCAGGGTTACTACTTCAGCAAGCCTTTACCCAAGACTGAAATTGAAGCCTATCTTGTTGACGTGATGTCCTGAAGGTGACTGCCTTCATCCAGGCCCGGGGTTTGACTCTGTGGGTTTGAAATCTGACAATGATGAGCATGAATCCGGATAAAAAATTAATGCAAAGCCTGGTCAATCCTCCTGAGTCTTATGTAACCCTGGTCAATCAACTGGCTCTCGATGCCGGTATTCCCTATGTCGACCAGTGGTCAGCCTGTGCAGATTTTCTTGAACTGATTGCCAACCATGCCTTGCAGGCAAAACCGGCAACCCTGCTTGAATGTGGCAGTGGCTTAACGACGCTGGTATTGGCCCGTGCCTGCCAGTTAAACGGGACTGGACATCTGTACAGCCTGGAAAATGGTGAGCAGTATGCACAGCAGAGCAGGGACGTTATCGCGTTTTACGGTTTGTCAGATTACGTGACCGTATTGCATGCACCGTTAACCAACTATTCGATTAATGCACAAAACTACCAGTGGTACTCACTTGAAGGGTTGCCTGTTGCCCAGGTTGATCTGTTTGTTATTGATGGTCCACCGGGCTTTATTCAAAAACATTCACGTTACCCGGCTTTACCCCTGTTGCATGACAAGCTGGCAAATGATTGCCGAATTTTCCTGGATGATGCCAGGCGTGATGATGAACTGGAAATTGTCAGCTTATGGCAACAGCAGTTCGATGATTGTCAGTTCGAATATCTTGACCTGGAAAGGGGTTGTAACCAGGGAAAAATCTGCCGGGGTTAGCCCAGGCTTGGGTCGGTTGCTACTCAGACTGGTTGTGCGTGATGTCCCATTCCTTTAAAGCTTTCTCCAGGTTACCTTCAGCCTGAATCCTGTCCCAGAATTCCGGGAAACGGTTTTTTGCCTGTTCAAGCGGGATACTCATTTGCCGGCTTTTATTGTTTAAAAAGCTACGAATATTGGCATTGACAGTTTCAACGTAATCAAGCGCCAGTTTTTGCCGGTCATCCTCTTTGGGTTCAAGGTAAATCCCTTCCCGGTAGGCTTTCAAAATACCAAAGTCTGCCCGCCTGGTGAAACTGTTAACCGTAGCCTCAACGTCCCGGGTTAAATGCACGTAAAAGGCATTGTCACCGTAAGTCTCATCCAGGCGTCCAAGAAACCAGGACAAACGGTTGTCCGCCTCAATATGATTCTTTGGGTAGGCCAGGCGTTGTGGTCCCGGCAATTTTAAGCGTGACTCGTGGCCAGCCGTGTAGTTACTGATATGTTCACAGGCCCTTATGAAAGTCATTGAGCCGCAGCGACCGGTATTGAGGATGAATATATTCAGCCTGTATTCCTCATGCCGGCGGCAATGGCATTAATCGAGCGCAACAGCGGGGTAAACCAGGTGGATTTTTCCTGTTCGGTGATATCGGGTTTCCTGGTTTTATGCAGTAACGACAACTGGATATAGTTCAACGGATCCAGGTAAGGATCACGTCGGACCAGTGACATCTGTAATACCGGGTTTTCATCGAGTAACTCGTGACTGTCGGAGATGGTCAGAATCGCATTGTTAGTGCGGTAATACTCATCGTTGATCAACTGGTATATCCGGTTGGCAGTTTCCGGATCTTCACACAGGTTTGCATATTCCCGGGCGATCATCATTTCTGATTTAAATAACGCCATCTGTGAATTACTCATCAGGGCAGTGAAAAATGGCCAGTCCCGGTACATTTTTTGTAATGTTGCCAGGTTACCGGGCTCTGCCTGGATGAAGTCATCCAGTGCCTTGCCCAGGCCATACCAGGCAGGCAATGTCTGCCTCGACTGTGCCCAGCCAAAGACCCAGGCAATTGCCCTGACTGATGATTTCGAACGGTCACCCTTGGCCCTGTGGGAAGGACGTGAACCAATATTCAGGTGCGAAATTTCACTCACCGGGGTTGCTTCGTAAAAGTAATCCAGAAAACCTTCAGTATGCTCGGTTAAATTCCTGAAGTGTTGTTCACCCGTAGCAGCCAGCTGCTGCATGATACTGAGATATTGAGGTATATCCGGTTTGCTGTTCTGCACCAGGTGGGCACTGCCTTTCAGCAGGCCAGTGATGCCCATGGTTAATTCATAGACTGCCGTCGCGACATTGTTGTACTTGAAGGAAAGTACCTCGCCCTGTTCGGTAAACTTGATTTGACCGGAAACGGTGCCCTCAGGTTGGGACAGAATCGCTTCATGCGTTGGACCACCGCCACGCCCAATGGTGCCGCCCCTGCCATGAAACAGGCGGATATGAACCTGGTGCCTGTTGCCAATTGCAATCACATGTTTCTGCGCCTGGTACAGGTTCCAGGCAGAAGACGTAATACCGCCATCCTTGGCTGAGTCGGAATAACCGAGCATGACTTCCTGGGTATTACCACTGCTTTTCAGTAACTGCCGGTAGGCCGGATTGGATAACAGCTTTTCAAGTACCGGCTCAATATGCTCAAGATCCTCGATTGTTTCGAACAAGGGCGAAATTTCCAGGCCGCTGACCGGGCTGTCCCCGTCAAAACTGATGAGCCCACAGCAGCGGGCCAGAAACATCACTTCCATGATATGGCTGGCCTGGTGTGTCATTGAGATAACATATTGCCCAAAGGCCCTGGCGCTGACTTCCTCGCGCATCTCACGTATTGCATCAAACACCTGCAGGACCTGCAGGGTTTGCTCATTGAGCCTGTCGCGCTGCAGGGAAAAGTCGGCGTCACTGGCCAGGTTACCCAGCAGCTCAAGCTTTTCATCCTCACTGAGTGAGACATAGTCAGTCCCGTTTGCCGGGCTGGCGATAATGTCGGCAACTGCATCTGAATGCACGGTTGATTCCTGCCGGATATCCAGCCGGGTCAGGAAGAAGCCAAAGGTTTCAGCCAGCCAGATCAGGTCCTGTAAATTACCCCGGCTAGCCTTTGCGTCGCCATGACTAATGAGCGAGTCCCTGATCAAGTAGAGGTCGCTTAAAAACTGGTTTTCATTCTGGTAACCCTTGTCATGCTCGGGCGTCTGCTGATTCAGGTTATCCTGCAGGTGGGCGATGTTGTATTGCAGGCGCTGTTGCATAATAAAAAGCTTGCGTCGATAGGGTTCGTGCAAAAACTTTTTCTGGTCGCTGTGGGGAATGGTTTCGTAAAAGTCATCATCCTCGGAAAGCTGTTCAATAAAAGCCATGTTTGGCGAGCAGAAGCGATCAGAAAATGTCAGTTCTGAAATCAGTTCGTTACATCGGCGGATGTATTCTTTTAAAACACTCAGTGAGTTCAGTCTTACAGCAGTGCGGGTAACATCCGGTGTGACATTGGGGTTGCCATCACGGTCACCACCAATCCATGAGCCAAAGCGAATCAGGTTGGGGATATCAATGGGTGGGCAATCTTTTTCCTCGCAATAGATTCTGCGGGTGGCTATGGTCAGGTTGCGGTATATCTGGGGTACAGCCTTGAAGATCGTTTCCTCAAAAAACTGCAGGCCATGGCGAATTTCCTGGCGAACTTCAGGTCTTGTAGCCCTCACTTCATCCGTTTTCCATAAAATATTCAGCTGGTTTTCCAGGTCATCAATGATGGCCTGTTTATCCAGGTGTCTCTGGCGCAGGAAATTAAGTGGTTCGCTCGTACGCCGGAACCTTCTTAACTGGGACATCACAACACGGCGCTTTGATTCCGTGGGATGGGCAGTGAAAACCGGAATATAAATACATTCCTTCAACAGGGCCTGCAATTGCTCAGGTGACATGCCCTGAGCTTTGAAGTGCTGCAGCATGTTGGCAAAAGAGCCTTCCCAGGGTTCTGCACCGGAGTAGGACAGGATTTCCCGCTGTCTTTCGTGAAAATCGGTTTCCGCAATATTAACCAGCTTGAAATAAATACTGAAAGCCCGGATGACCGGTGTCAGCACCTCGGCAGGCAAGCGGTCAATGAACTTTTCCAGGCGCTGTTGCGCCTTGTGGTCCGGTTTCTTGCGTAAAGACAGGAAACCCTTTCTGAGTTTTTCAACCACGTGGAAAACTTCTTCGCCGGCCTGCTGTTTGAGAACATTGCCCAGCAGTTCGCCAAACAGTTTTACGCGGCTGCGCAGTTCCTTGTCATTTTTCAGACAAAGCTTCGTAAATTCATCAGACAAAATAATACCTGCTAGTTCTGGTCGGGGTTTGAAGCAGGATTATCTATCGCAAATTGATAGCATTCAAGATATTGGTGTGCAGACTGGATAGCCGCCTGTGGTTTTATTGCCGCCTGGTCCATGATATTAATGGCCAGCTTTTTCCACCAGGGGCCCGTTCTATGGTAATACCGGGTCATGCGTTGCATGGTGGGCAACATTTCTCCAACCAGGGTGTTTTTGTACATAAAGGCATTAGCTGTATTGCGCATCAGGTTTTCCGATGTTGCATCGATAATGCCGACGTGACTTTCAAGTGTATTACCCAGTACAGTTGCTGTCCCGTAGTGCCAACAGGCATCAGGTAGCAGACGGGTCAGGCGTTTTTCATTGGAAAAGACCGCGGCATCAGAACCAGCTACCAGGTAATGCAGATCCTCTTCATCGGGTTGCAGGCAAATACTCACCTGTTGTGGGTAACTTTGTGCCAGGTTGTTCAGGATTGGGCCGGGTTTAAGCGTGTCACAGCACAAAATCAGCTGGCAGTTTTCTTCCTGGAGCAGGTCTTGCAAAACAACGCTTTGAATCAGTTCGTCATTATCCCGGAACTCGGTGATTTCATCGAATACCGTAATGGTGATGGGGGCAGCAGTTTCAGGTAGCTTGAAACGCTGTTGCAAAGCCAACTTATTGCGGGATTTGAGCTCAAATGTCGCCGTATCAAATGGCTGTTGAATATATTCATCATTGACCGGGCTCCAGCGGTTTTCATCCAGTGCAGGCTGAATGCCAATGAAACGGTCTCCCAGCTTCCTGAAGGCTGACTTTAATTCATCGGCGATAGGCAATGACTCGTACCGGGAAGCAAAAGTTTCACTGCTGCTGACTACCACGTCGGAATAACTGATACCGGCTTTAAGCGTTGAGAACAATCCACCAATCTGGCAGTTGGCACTGTGCTTGATTACAGCGGGTAATTTCAGCTCATCCAGTTCTGCCAAGGCATGAGCCTCAATGGTGGAGATCTGATGATTGCTGAAAACAGTGGCAGGCCGGTTCCAGTCCTGTGCGAGTAATGCAGGGATCAGTCCTGTCTGCCAGTCATTGCAGTGTACAATATCCGGACGCCAGGAAAGGCCGGCATGGTTGAGTGCAATCATGGAGACTGCCTGGCTAAACAGGGCAAAACGCTTGAGATTGTCACGGCGAAGAGAGCCCTTGGCATCCTTGTAAGGATGTCCATGCCTTGCAAACAAGCCTGGAGCATCCACCAGGTAAACCGGGAAAGTCTGTCCCGCAATTTTACCCTTGAGTAACCTGATGGTCTCGTCGCAACCGGCAAACTCCAGGGTGGTCAAGGTTTCGAGCGGGCGTGCCGCATTCACGGCCTCGGGATACGCCGGCATGATAACCCGTATATCATGGGATAACTGGCCAATTGTGCCAGTCAGGCCGGCGGCAAAGTCAGCAACATCGTTGGTACGGGTAAGCGGGAAATATTCACTGCAGGCAAAAAGTATTTTCATGGCTGATTGAATCTTGTGTCGTTATTTTTTTCAGCATTCCAGCAAGGATAGTCTATTTTGCCTGAAAAATTGTGGTTTTGGTCATAAAATTGCACAAAATCCAATCCTGGATTGGCGTGCGGATGGAAATCGGGCATGCAGGCTTGTAAACTTCGCGGCAATAACTCACAGCAGGAACTCTTAAGTGAAAATTACCAACACCGATGAATGGAACTCTTTGCAGTCACACTGGGATGATATGCGCGATGTGCATATGCGCGATCTGTTTGACCAGGATAAAAACCGTTTTGACAATATGTCCCTGCAGGCCTGTGGACTTTTGCTGGATTACTCCAAAAACCGTATTACTGAAGAAACCCTGGACCTGCTTAACCAGCTGGCTGAAAAAGCGGATTTAAAGAGCTGGATCAAGCGCATGTTTGCCGGTGAAAAAATCAATAATTCTGAAGACCGGGCTGCCATGCACGTTGCCTTGAGGAACTACTGCGGTGACCCGATGTGGGTGGAAGGTGAGGATGTCAGTACGGCTGTCACTGATGTGCTGGCAAAAATGGGACTGTTTGTGCGCCAGGTACGTTCCGGAAAATGGACCGGCTTCAGTGGTAAGCCTATTCGGGATATCGTCAATATCGGCATTGGTGGCTCCCACCTGGGTCCAATGATGGTGACCGAGGCATTAAGGCACTATCACAGTACGAAATTAAACCTGCACTTCGTTTCCAACGTGGATATCCTGCATTTGCGTGAAACCCTGAAAAACCTGGATCCGGCTACGACGCTTTTTATCATTTCGTCGAAAACCTTTACCACGCAGGAGACCATGACCAACGCGGCCTATGCTCGTGAATGGCTTTGCGCGGCGTTCGAAAATGAGCCCAAAGCTGTTGCCAAACACTTTGTTGCTGTTTCCACCAATATCAGGGTAGTCACTGACTTTGGTATCGACGAGCGCAACATTTTTGGATTCTGGGACTGGGTTGGCGGCCGTTACTCACTCTGGTCCTCTATCGGTCTTTCCATTGCACTGGGTATCGGCATGGAGCGTTTTTATGAACTGCTCGACGGCGCACAGATGATGGATGATCATTTTCGGCGTGCACGCTTTTCTGAAAACATGCCGGTGATACTGGCTTTGCTGGGTATCTGGTATGGCAACTTTGCCGGTGCAGAAACTCATGCCATCCTGCCGTATAACTGGTATCTGCGTTTCCTGCCCCAGTACCTGCAACAGGTGGACATGGAAAGTAATGGCAAGGGGACAACTCGTGATGGCGAGGTGGTGACTTATAGCACCTCACCGATCGTATGGGGTGGCTCCGGTGCTGACGGTCAGCACGCCTTTTTCCAGTTATTGCACCAGGGCGGCAAACTGGTGCCGGCTGACTTTATTGCGGCTGTGCGCAGTGGCGCCACCGAGAAAAAACACCATATCTCCCTGTTGGCGACCTTCATGGCGCAGACAGAGGCATTAATGCGTGGTCTGACTGCCGAGGAAGCGCGCGCGGAGATGCAGCAGGAAGGCCTGTCTGATGAGCGTATCGAGGAAATCCTGCCGCACAAAGTGTTTCCAGGTAACCGGCCAACCAACGCGATCATCATGGATGAGCTTAGTCCGAGGCGCCTGGGTGCCATGCTGGCGATGTATGAGCACAAGGTTTTTGTACAGGGTGTGATCTGGAATGTTAATTCTTTTGACCAGTGGGGTGTTGAACTTGGCAAAAAGCTGGCAACCCGCATCCGTGCCGAGTTGGAAGAAGGTACCCTGAATGAAGATCATGACAGCTCAACGCTGGGGCAAATGAAATATTTCTTCAACCTGGACTAGGCAGCAATATTTCCTTATTGCACGTAGCAATGCTTGATGGCCTTGGCATGACGTAATTTTTCAATCTGGTAGAAGGCCTGGTGCTGGCGTCCTTCTTCCTGGTAGCCGATAAACCAGGAGTAGGGCAGGTAAAGCCAGGCAACATCAGTAAGACCATCAATGGTGGTGGCCCAGACAGAAGCGCCATTATACTTGTCATCATAAAAGTCAGGTTTGTACTGGTAGGTTGCCGGAATCAGGTAAGTAATCGCCTCATCCAGTTCCTCGCAACTTCTCGCCAGCATTGCTTCATCCGGCTTGACGGGTAAGTTTTCACGGTGGAAATGCGGCAGTTTATCAAGATTGAAGTTGGAGGCGGCCGCGGATGTGCTAAGGCCCAGGACCAGCGCAGTGACCAGGTGTTTGGCAGTTATTGTTTTCATAGCAGTTAACGTTTTTCCATCTTTAGCATGAAAAATGCAGGTTTCGTGCCAGTCTTGGCTTGATTGGTTACGGATTTTGCGTAAAAACAGCAGCAGAAATCGCGTTGATGCGACCGGACTGTGTCATTGTTTATTCGGCATACTGCCATTCTCGCCAGCCTTTTAACATTGGAAAATATAGACCAAGCTTGATTGTTCTGGCATCAAGCTGTTGCATCAGCGCAGCATAATGTTCGAGTTGCGGCTGATAGCGTTGCTGTTCACGGTCCAGGAAAAAGTCCTTGTCACTACCTTCATGGCTACCGGTTTTATAATCGATAATCCAGCGGATGTTGTTTTCATCAACAAAGGTTCTGTCGATGATGAAGCGTTTGAACTCATTACCTTCGTGTGCCGTCAGGGCGTATTCATTTTCTGCCTGCAAATGCTTATCCAGTATCCACAAGCCACGTTCATCTGATAGCGCATGTTTTAAAGCAGCGAGGACTTTTTCTGTAGCCATCGCCAGTTCGTTACTATCGGTACCCAGGTTTTTCAGTCCATTGCTGATTGCCGTTTTATACTGTTCCAATTTGCTTGCATGCCAGTCATGCAGTCTTGAATCAGCTATCTGTTGCAGGTAACGATGCGTCAAGGTCCCAACATGCCGCGCAGTTTCAGTGGCCCAGTCAAATTCGACGTCAGTCTGCCCAGTATCACTTAATACCGATGATTGTTGGTTTTTAACCGGTAATTCCAGGGGAATGGCTGGCATCCAGCCAGGCGGAATGCGTTGCAAATACTGATCAGTTTGCGTGGCTTTTGTTTCATCATGTTGTAACGGCTTGTGTACTTCAGGGTTAAAGTGTTCCGAAAGCTGGGGCCAGAGAATGGCCAGCAGGCTGTGGCTCTCTGCCTTGGCCTGACCATTTCTATCCAGCCGGGCATGGGCGAACAGGTGTAAATGGTTTTTACTGCGGGTTAATGCAACGTACAGCAGGCGCGTTAATTCATGGCGGGCTTTTTCTTTATTTATCGCTTTAAGACTTTGGCTGATGCTGTCATTTTTATCCGTTTCCGATGCCTTGATGGGAGACATCAGCAGATCCATATCACCAAACCGGTTAGGTCGTTCCAGCCATTCAAGCAGGCCGGCTTCATCATGTTTACCAGCCCGGCCAAGTCCCGGCAAAATGACGGTGCCAAACTCCAGTCCCTTGGATTTATGGATGGTCATGATTTGCAGCCGGCCATCGGCCAGGCTGTCAGGTGGTGCATACAGGCCTGCCAGGGCATCATTGAACAAGGCCAGTTCATGGATGCGACCTCCCTGCTCATGTTTTTCCAGCAGGTCAAGGTAGCCGCTAATGGCCTGTGTGTCGGTCTTCTCTGTATAGATTGCCTGTCCGCCCAGCGCAAACCAGATGGACTCCGTCCAGCTCTTTAACGACAGGCGGCCCCGCTGTTCCAGGAAGGGTGATAGTAGGCTGACCAGGCGTAGTAAACGCATTCTGCCAGTGTCAGAGAGAGTAGATTGAACACGGTTATCGAGACAATTGTTCCAGATAATCGGGTCAGGCCCCTCGGCGATAGCCAGCAGGTCCTCCAGCGAAAGTCCGCACCAGGGGGCTCGTAATAAAGCCAGCCAGTAGAGGCGGTCACCAAAATGATGTAATGCGCGGGTGAGGGTATACAGATCTATCACGGCCCGCTGTTCCTGCAGCGGGTCAAGATCAACCGCCTGAAAAGCAATGCCGGCAGTTTTGAGAGCCTCGATAATTTCCAGCAGATGGTTACGGCTACGCACCAGGATGGCAATGCTGTCTTCACTGTCAGATTGCAGTGATTGTGCAACAACCTGGGTAACTGCATCGGCTTCCAGGCTGTCATCACGTTCAATATAGCTGTGCAATATGACAGCCTGTTGTTCGAGCTTCACATGGTAGGGGACCGAAGCGCTGTAAGTGACAGCTCCGGTGCTGATATCTTCCTGCTGGGCAAAGGCTGACTGCAGGTGATGATTGACCCATTCAACGATACCCTGCTGGGAACGGAAGTTGACCTGCAGGTAAAGAGGATCAAGCCGGATGTTGCCAATACCCTGTTGACGGGCTTTAAGGTAAAGACCGACTTCAGCTTCACGAAAGCGGTAAATCGACTGCATCGGGTCACCCACCAGGAACAGGGTTTTACCTTCATCCGCCTGCCAGTCATGTGTGAGTTTCTGCAGCAGTTGGAACTGGCCCTGGGAGGTATCCTGAAATTCATCAACCAGGATATGCTGCAGCTGGTAATCCAGGATCATTGCCAGTTCGGTTGGCTCTGTTTCATTACCCAGCGCCTGCAGGGCCGACTGGGCTATCTCGGCAAAGTCTGTTTGTCCCTGTTCACTGAAGACGATGCGCAGGTGGGCGGCACTGAGCAACAGGATACGACTGAGTGCTGCTAGCAGTTGCCATTGTGGATCGGTATAACCGAGGGCAGGCATGTTGCGCAGGTTGGCAAACAGCTTGACCAGTTCTGCATCAGCTGCCACTTCATTAATTACTGCAGTTAACGCTTCTTTCGACAGTTGCAACTGGCTTTTGCGTTGCGGGTCTTTTTCCGAGCTGGCTGCGGGGAAGCCGATGGTTTTATCAATTCTTTTGCGTGGTTCATCCTTGTCGGTCAACAACAGTTCGGCTAATGCCTGCCAGTATTCCAGCTGTTCCGGCTGGTTGCCCAATGATGCGGCTGGAGGTTCAAGCCAGAGCGCGATATTGGGCTTTTTCCCGCTATCAACATGCTGCGCAGCAAACTCTGCCAGTGCTTCGAGTTCCTCAGCCAGGCCAGCCGGGATGGCTTGCTGCAGCTTGCTTAAATGATCTTCAACCAGCTGGTAAAGTGCCTGTTCCAGCTCACCGCGACGGGAACTGTTTTGCGCATCTTGTGACAGGTTCGAACCTGCCAGGTGACGCAGCCACTGATCACGCCTGGCCAGCATGCTCACCAGAAGTTGCTGGATACGTTCAACATTGTTTCCCAGGTGCAGCATGAGAATCGCAAGATCTGCCTGCCATTGTCTGGACTCAACTTCTTTTAAAGTGCGCCGGGCAGCTTCGAGAAACAGGGGTTGAGGCTTATCAACAGGTGCTACGGTTGCTCCCATTTTGGATAACAAGGGCATTTGTCTTGTAAGGCTGGCATTAAAACTGTCAATCGTAACGACCTGCAAGCGTCCCGGGTTGTTTAGCAGTTGCCAGTTCAGCTGCTGGTCTCTATCAAGTGCTGTCCTGGCCAGTTGCCAGGTCTTGAGCTTGTGAGCCTCGTCGGGAGCCGGTTGTTCTGCCGCTTCCAGTGCATTGAGAATACGCAGGCGCATTTCACTGGCTGCCTTGCGTGTGAAAGTAATGGCCAATACGGACTCGGGCCGGTCAGATACTGCCAGTAATGCCAGGTAGCGCTGGCTGATCAGCTCGGTTTTGCCAGAGCCGGCAGGTGCCTGCACAATGAACGAACGCGAGATATCCAGTGCCTGCTCACGCTGTTGCTGATCGGCGATGGGTGCGTTCATGCAATGTCCTCTTCGACTGGTAGATTCGCCAGCTCGTGTTTACGACACAAGGCGGGGTAGGGACAGAAGTTACAATCGGCAGGATTAATCCGCGCCTCGCCCTGGCGGAAGGATTCGGCCAGCGAAGTGAGTTGTTTTTGCCAGTGTTGCCTTAACAGTTTCCAGGGGTCATTTTCTTGATCAGAAGTTGCTTGAAAATGCTCGGGTAATTTGAATGCCTTGATGCCGGGAAGCAGCTTGTCATGTTGTGACAGGCCATTAAACTGCGACTGTTTTTCATTGATTTTGGCCAGCGCCAGTGCTGCCAGCTGATGTTGTTCAAACAGGCTGTAAAGCGGTAGTTGGGGTTCACGGATATTGTCTTCCACCCAGGAACGACTGTTGGCCATTTTACCGGTTTTATAATCGAGGATAATCCGCTCACCGGAGTCGAGCAGGTCAACCCTGTCGGCCTTGGTTTTAATCACCAGGCCACCAATTTCGATGGTTTTATCCTGTTCCATTTCGATCACACTGAAACTGGCCGGTCGTTGTTTTTCCAGTACCATCCAGTCATTGATCAGTTTGTGCAGGCGTTGCTTTTCCAGTTGGTGGAAATGTTCCTGGTAAAGGTCGGGACGCTTGTAGCGCTGAACTGTCAATACATCTTCAACAACCTGCTGGATGAGTAGCTGCAATTGCTCTTCGGTCAACGCCAACAACTGCTGTTGAGTCCGCAACTGTTGCCAGATTTTTTCCATCGCCAGGTGTAGCTGGTTGCCCCGCTCCAGTGGACTGACACCATCGTATTCAGCCTGTGGTTCCGTTGCGCCTAAACGGAAACTGGCATTGGCCATGAAAGGACATTGTGCCTGCTGGGTTAAAATGGCTGCACCACCCCTGACATTTTTCCCGACAGGGATAGGCGGCATTTGCCTGTCGCTGTAGATTTCCAGTTCCGGCTTTTCACTATTGTCAGTTTCGTTGTCAGATATCTTGCCAGCTTCAATCTGATAGCCGTCTTTGATCAGAGATGAAAGTAACGGTGTTGGCCTGAGTTCCCGGTCTTGCTCACGTTGCGCATGACTTAAAACGACCTCCCTGGCATTTTGAATAAACAGCCTCAGCATGTTGCTGGCAAACAGCTGTTCACGTTCTGTTGAGCAATGCGGAATACCATATTTTTGCTGCACAGCGATGGGGATGAAAGGGTTGGGTGATGAGCGCGCCGGTAAGGTCTGGTCATCCAGCCCGGTCAGCCACAGGTAATCAAACTGCTGGTCAGCAGCTTCCAGTAAACCACTGACCTGCACGGGTGCATCATCAGACTGCACCTGGAAGACCAGCTCGTTGGCCATCTGTAACAGGATGCTGCCGGCTTCGGATAATGAAAGTTCTGTTTTGACCTGCTGGACCTGGCGGAATTCACTGACCAGCCTGAGCAAACGTTCTGACTGCTGGTATTCAGCGCTGTCGAGTGTGCGACTTCCGGGCCAGCCAACAACCTTCCAGGTTGCCAGGAACAGTTTCGCCCAGTTTTCGGGAGATTGCCCCGAGTGGCTGTTATCCCTGAGTTCCTGGATTTTTTCCAGCTGTTTGATCCATTGCAGGTCGGACAGGTAACTGATGTCAGGCTGCTTTTTCCTGAAAAAACTGATCAGCGCTTTCAGGCTCCATTGCTGTCTGCCAAAGTCGCGCAGAAGCAGGTCAATTTTGGCCATCAATACATGGCTGTTCTGTTGTTTGAACAGGTAGGTCGCATTCAAGATCCGGCTGATTTCAGCCAGCGAAAAAGTGGGTTGCAGCAGCCTGAGAACCGCCAATGCATCATGGACCAGGGGATATTGTGATAAGGGCAGGCCCAGCGACAGGTTAAACAGGTTTTTATGTTGATAAGGTGGAGCTGCAATTCGTTCCGGATGCAATGTTCGTTCAAAACAGTGATAGACAGACTGCCTGTTTTCATTCAGCGAGGGAACCACGATGCAGATTTTTTTATCGGTGGATTGCAGCAGCAGTTGCTTTGCCCAGTTGGCTGCAGCCTGTAATTCTTCAGAAAAATCCGTTCCGGAGGTGCGTCGAATTGTCTGGTTAATCGACTGGTGCTGGTATTGGCTCAGCTGACAGTTTTGGCTGACCAGGCAGTCAATCAACTGTTGATGAAGCTTGTTCGGATCTTCAAAGCCGGCAAACACAATAATCTCTGCCAGTTGGCATTGTTGTTGTGCAATGGCTTCAGAGACCCGTGAAATGACTAAAGTCTGGCTGAGCCAGTTATTTTGCTGACAGCGCTGTTCAAATTTTTTCGACCATTTCAGCAGGGCATCTGTCTCCGGTGTTTCTGAAGCTGTCAGAGCACTGAAGGGGATCTGCCATTGTTTCAACAGTTGCCAGGCCTGGATAACCTGCCGGGCAATAGCCGTAGGCTGCATCATGTAGCTGTTATAGGCATCCTCCTGAATCAGGTCGATCCATAACTGTTTTTCCTGGACGGGATTGAGTACCTGGTCATGCTGCAGCCCCTGGTCTGACAGGTATTCCACCTGCTGCTGCAGCCAGGCAGACAAGGGCAGGATTTGCGGGCTTTCCCAGACGGTATGCCCCTGTCCCAGTTGCCACTGGCTATAGTCGGATGTGAAGCGCTTGGCGAGTCGGTTATTAACCGTCAGCAACAGTCCGCCAGCACGTAACTGTTCGAATAATGCGTCTGTGTGAATTGGAGGTAGCGATGCAATTGCCATAGGTTGGAGTATGCCTGCTGGCAGGCTCAGTTGGCGAGTCTGTCAGCAAAAAATCTTTTTGCCGGCTAAAACCCTGTGAAGATGATCAGGTGAATCTGTTATATTGGATTTAATTATTTTCGGGACCCGGCTGGTTGCTATGAAGAAAATCCTGTTTTTCATTATCTTGTTATTGTTGCTCTACATATTCAGGACGCAATTGCTGACTGGCTATGCCAGGCTGTTTACGATTAACACGGCTACCGAGGGTGCAGATGTCATGATCATCATGAGTGGCAATATTGATACCCGGCCTGACTACGCAGCCAGGCTGTACCATGAAGGTTATGCCAACAAGGTGTTTCTGACCCAGGAAAAGAACTGGAACGGGAAATTAAGTCCTTACGTGCTGGCGCGCAATGCCTATGCTGAATTGAACTTGCTGAAGCTTAAAGTGCCGGTGCAGTTTTTGCCCACAACGCATAAAGAGGGTGCGATGAGCACTTATGATGAAGCCCTGGATGCGGTGGATTACCTGAAGAAAAATCCGGGTGAACAGCACCTGATTGTCGTCACTGACAAGCCACATACCTACCGGACCTACTATGCTTTCAAAAAAGTTTTTAATGCCAACGGTCTGGGTTATATCCAGTTGGAAATGGCAGCCGCACCGAATGATATTTTTGATGAAACCAACTGGTTTACCACCGAGAAAGGTATTATTTATTACCTCGAGGAATCCGTGAAAGTAGTGATGTACTGGCTTGGCCTGGGCGGTACCACGCTGGTTTTACCGCACTGATGAAAACCTGTTTAACAAATTCTGGGTAACGGATCGTCTTCCAGTTCATCCAGCAACCTTTCGCCGCCCAGTTCTGTTACCAGTATGACATGCCCTGAACCGGCATCCAGCTGTTCAACCTGGCCAATAATGGCGGCATCCTGGCCAGCCGCTAATGTTTGCCATTTCGCCAGAATTTTATCTGCCGCTTCTGCACTGGCAACGGCAACAACACGTCCTTCGCAGGCGAGATAATAGGGATCGTAACCCAGCATTTCGCAAACCGAGCGTACCGGGTCCTTCACGGGTATGGCATTTTCAAATAAACGCACAGTATGACCGCTAGCAGTTGCAATTTCATGTGCGACAGTAGCCAGGCCGCCCCTGGTCGGGTCACGCATAAAATGCAGTCCTGGAAAATTTAAAATGCTGCTGGTCAATGGCAGTACACAGGCACTGTCGGACTGAAGATCTCCGCTTAAGCCAAATTCCTCGCGTGCCAGCATGACGCAGGTGCCATGATCACCAACGCTGCCACTGACCAGGATTTTGTCACCGGGCTTGAACCTGTCTCAGTCCCAGTTCTACATCTGCCTGTTTAATGCCAATACCGGATGTTGTGAAATAAACGCCTCCGCCATGCCCATGCGGCACGACCTTGGTATCACCGGTGACGACCTTGACGCCGGCTTCGTTGGCGGCATCGGCGATACTTTTCACCAGCTTATCGAGTAGCTTAAATTCGAGGCCTTCTTCAATAATCGCACTGAGACTCAGGTAGCGGGGAAGGGCGCCACTGACTGCCAGGTCGTTGACAGTACCGTGGACAGCCAAAGAGCCGATGTTGCCACCCGGAAATTCCAAGGGCTGCACGGTAAAGCCATCGACCGAGAAAAGCAGCTGACCGTCAATCTCCGGCAGACGTGTTGCATCACCCTGAATATCGAGCGTGTCATTGCTTAAATGGCGGGCAAAGATATCTTCGATCAACGAGCGCATGAAGCGTCCGCCGTTACCATGGGCGAGGGTGATGTATTTGTCTTGCATATTAAATGACCAAAATAATCGCGTTGTAAGGTAGCTGCGCATGGTTTGCTGAAGACGCCGTTACCCCTTCCCTGGGGGCTTGATGGCAGCATCCCTGCTGCCAACACTTCAGCAAACCATGCACACCTGCCTTATATAATTTGCTTAATCAATATTTATTGGGCGGAGTAAAAATAACACGATTGTTTAATGCAAACCTAAAAACTCGATAACCTGGCCGTAACTCAGGCCGCCATCATTGACCGGAATAATTTCCGGCAAACGGATATCAAGTTCATGTTCCATTCCCAGGCGCATGATGGTTTCAACCAGCCGCCTGTTTTGAAACACGCCGCCGCTTAGGCCTATCGCATTAATTTCAAATTCCTTGTTAAATAACAGGGCCTGGTCGATAACCGTCTGCGCCATGCTGTTATGGAAAATCGCCGCCCTTTGTGCCTGCGGTATGTTCGCGTCCTGCAATGACTTGAGCAAAGAGGACCAGTCAATGCGCATAATGCCGGCAGTGTCAGGAGTGATGGGCATCGTGATACTGTCCTGATGATGACTGGCAATGGCTTCCAGTTGCATGGGGCCCTGGCCTTCGTAGCTGACGCTGTCCACCTGCAGAACCATGTTGGCGGCAGCATCAAACAGGCGGCCGGCGGCACTGCTTTGCGGTGTATTGATTTTTTTCTGCCAGGCCTGTAAAGCCAGCGAGGCATTGTCGAGAACAGGTAAAGTGAAATCACCGGTTTGCCAGCGTAAAGCGGCTGCCGAACGCCAGGGTTCACGGCCAGCCTTGTCAGCACCGGGTAAATAAAAGGGCCTGAATGCTGCGACATGCTGCCAGTTACCCGGCTTGCCATAAAAAGTTTCACCACCCCACAGGCTGTTATCAGCTCCCAGGCCGACACCATCCCAGCAGAACATCAACCAGTTTTTGATATCGGGATATTCACCACTGACAACAGCGGCGTGCGCATGATGATGCCAAACCGGTGTAAATGGTAAAGGCTGTTTTTTAGCCCAGCGGTGACTTTGGTAGGCCGGGTGGGCATCACAAATAATATGTTCTGCATCGACCTGGTAAAGTTTTTGCAGGTCATGAATAACCTGCTCAAATATTTGCAGGCCGCGTGCGGTATCGAGGTCGCTGATATGGGGTGATATAACCAGCCGGTTATCCCAGGCCAGGGCAACGGTGGATTTCAGGTGCCCGCCAACTGCCAGCACAGGGGCGGAAAGTTTTGCAGGAGCCTTGATTTGAAGTGGTATCTCCAGTGGAGCCAGGCCGCGTCCGAGCCGCAGGTTACGGGGCTTTCCTGCAATGACCCGTTTTACTGAATCATCCGCTGGCCTGACAATGGGGCGGTTATGCAGCAGGAAAGCATCAGCGATCTGCTGCAGCCTGGTTTCAGCCTGCTTATTGTCAGTGATAACCGGCTCACCGGAGACGTTGCCAGAGGTTGCAATCAAGGGGCCATTAAAATCTGTAAGCAGTAAATGGTGTAACGGACTGTAGGGTAAGAAAACACCGATTTCGTTAAGTCCCGGTGCAATTGCATCTGGCAGCGAACAATCCGCCCGTTTGGCGGTTAACACGATGGGTCTTTGTGGGTCAGTGACCAGGCGTTCTTCTTCATTGCCAGGTATGACAAATTGCCTGATGGTTTCCAGTCCATCGTTGCCTGACATGGGAAACATAACCGCCAGTGGCTTGTCCGGGCGATGCTTACGTTGGCGCAGGGTCTCGATGGCATTTTCATTGAGGGCATCACACATCAGGTGATAACCGCCGATGCCTTTTACTGCGATGATCTTGCCTGCCTGCAATGCCTTGATACATGCCTGAAGGCTGGCGTCATTTCCCAGGATTGATTGTGTTTCGTCTTGGAATGACAGTGTCGGGCCGCATTTCTTACAGGCCAGGGGTTGTGCGTGAAAGCGTCGGTCGTTCGGATCGGAGTATTCCAGCTGGCAGTCCGCGCACAAGGGAAAATCCTTCATGCTGGTGTTTGGGCGGTCGTAAGGTAAAGCTTCAATCAGCGTGTAACGTGGTCCACATTGCGTGCAATTGGTGAACGGGTAGCGATAACGCCGTTGCTGCGGGTCAGTCATTTCAGCCAGGCAATCATCACAGGTGAAATAGTCGGGTGGAATATGGATGTCCGGAGATTCACTGCTGTGGCTGGCTGCTATGGTGAAACTGTCAAAGGCCGGGCTTTCTATTTTTTCCTGGTGCTCGATTAAGGGTTTTGCCAGTGGCGGTGCTTTGGCAATAACTTGTTGTGCGAAGTCCTGCAGTGATTGTTCATTGCCCTGGCAGATGATGACAACTTCACCGGAGCGGTTGGTGACCGAGCCTGTCAGGTCGTGTTGCCGGGCAAGACGGTAGATGAAAGGGCGGAAACCTACGCCCTGAACATGGCCGGTAACAATTAATCTTTGCGTAAGCATTTATTTAGGGGCCGAACCGTTTTCGATTATCTCTTGCAGAAGTGTATGAAACATGGATGTTTCATCCAAGCCAACAGGGATGTTTTTACGGCGTCTTCTGCAAGAGATAAATGGAAGCGGAAAATATCCGGACTTTTTCGGTAAAGCTGTCTGTTAATAAGAATCTTAAGCAACAGATGTTTGTTCCCGTACACCGGTAGACCACCAGATACGGCAGGCACCTTCATCAGACACCATGCAGGGACCGACGGGATTACGCGGTGTGCAAGCCTTGCCGTACAACACGCATTCATTGGGATATTTTTTGCCCAGTACGACGTTGGCACAGTCACAACCGGGTGGCATTTTTCCCTTGCGACGACGGTTCTCTTCATCGTAGCTGGGAAACTGGATGCGGGCATTGTGCTTTGCATAGGATTCTTTTAATTCAAAGCCCGATCCGGGAATGATGCCAATGCCACGCCAGTTGGCATCAACGACATCCAGAACATCCGACATCTGTTTTTTCGCACCGGCATTGCCACCGGGTTTGACCAGTTCGGGATAACAGTTATCCAGGAAGATCCTGTCTTCAAGGGACTGACGCAATACCGAATAGGTGGCGGCCAGCAGGCTTTCCGGTGAAAAACCGGCGACTGCGGTAGGGATATGAAAATCATCGGTCACGAAAGACCATTCTTCAGGGCCCATGACCGTGGCGACATGACCGGGTGCAACCAGTGCCTGGAAACCGGCTTCACCGGACTGAAGCAACATGGAAACGGCAGGCCAGGTTAAGCGACCGGACAGCAGGACCTGCACATTATCAGGCAGGCCCTCGGCAATCATGGCAGCAACAGGTGCGGTGGTGGTTTCAAAGCCGGCGGCGAAGAAAACGATGGTTTTGTCAGGTTGCTGGCGGGCTATGGCAGTCACATCCAGCGGCGAGGCAACGGGACGTATATCAGCGCCAGCGGCACGGGCCTGTTCGAGGGAGCGAACCTCACCTTTGGGCACATTGACCGGTACACGCAACATGTCGCCAAAAGCCAGCAGGATAATGTCTTCATGCAGGGCCAGTTGAATTGCCTGGTAAATATCCTCTTCCGGGCAGACACACACCGGGCAACCCGGGCCGGGTATCAATTCAATATTAGCGGGAAGGGCGGTGCGCAGCCCGGCCATGGAAATGGAGCGTTCATGGCCGCCACAAACATTCATGACCCGGATGTTGTCAGGCAGCGGCAGGCTGCGAATGCGTTCCAGCCAGGTGCTCGCATCAATGCTCATGGGTGTGAGTGATGATGCTCGTGCTGATGATCATGATCATGGCTATGTTCATGACTGTGTGAATGCTTATGACCATGCAGATGCATGCCGTCGGGCTGTATGGCCGGGTGCTGGGTTTGACCGTTGGCCAGTTTTTCACGGTGCTGCTGCAGGCTGTCCTGCAGCCAGGAGATCCATTCGTCGAAGCCCAGCTGATTTTTGGATGACAGGGTAATAACCGTATTGTCCTTGGCCAGTTTTCTGAAATTCTGTATGGCCTTTTCGGGGTCAAAATCGTCAAGATATTCCAGCAGGTCGGACTTGGTGATCAGCATCAGGTCGGCTGCACGAAACATAACCGGGTACTTGGAGGGCTTGTCATCGCCTTCAGTGGAAGATAAAAGCGTTACATTCAGGTGATGGCCCAGGTCGAAGCTGGCCGGACAGACCAGGTTGCCGACGTTTTCAATAAACAGGATGTCGATACCGGATAGCTCCAGCTGGTGCAGACCATCGTGCACCATGTGGGCATCAAGATGACAGGCAGAGCCGGTAGTGATCTGTACCGCGGGTGCGCCCTTTTCGCGAATACGGTTGGCATCATTTTCGGTTTCCAGGTCGCCCTCGATAACGGCGATCCGGATGTCCTTGCCAAGTGTTTCAATGGTTTTCTCCAGCAGCGAGGTTTTGCCCGAACCGGGTGAAGACATCAGGTTAATGGCGAGTACCTTGTGCTGATCAAAGTGCTGGCGGTTATGCATAGCCTGGTGATCGTTTTCATGCAGCAGGCTGTGTAAAACTTCCACGGCAGCCTTGCCATCTTCAGTGGTGGCCAGTTTGCCATTATGCTCAACCAGGTGTTTGTTGCCTGGTGTAATGTTGCAACCGCAAGTATCACACATCGCTTAGGTATCCATTTCAATTCGTTTTAACACCATCTCATCACCACTGACCAGCTGTGTCTGCCAGTCGCCGCAATGCCGGCAGGTCAGGTTATTGGTGGTCACCGTTGATGTTTTCTGACAGCTGTTACATGTCACTTTGACAGGTATTTCAGTAATTTCAAGTTTTGACTTTTCTGCCACTGTACCGGCACTGGCAATGGGGAAAGCAGCTTCCAGCAAAACGGCTTCTACACCGGATAAGGGGCCAATTTCCAAAGTGATACGGTAAACTGCAACTGCATTGTTTTCCCGGGCAATCCTTTCAACCTGGGTAATGATGTCCTGGCAGACGGCAAGCTCATGCATATGCAGTTACTTTTTCAGGCTTCTCCATAGGTTAGTGAAGCGGCGGTTTCAGCCGCCAGGATCTCGTCATAGATTTCCCATGCCGAGCGGGCCTCCTCCTCGGTCATTTTCTGAATGGCATAGCCAACGTGGATCATCAGGTTGTCGCCCACCTGGATATTATCGTCCTGCATCATGAACAGGCTGACAGTACGTTCAACACCGCGGGCTTCGCAGCGTGCGTTGTAGCCATTAATTTCTACGACCTGCATGGGGATTCCTAGACACATATCAATAAATCCTGCGAAAAATTAAGTTTGTAAATCTAACTCAAATATACATTTACTTTAGTTGATTTGAATCAATTCGGTTTGAAATTGCAATAACTAGTATTGAACTCGTAGTCAAAATTCATTCTCGCTGGAGGAAACAGCTTGTTCACTTCTGAGGAACAAGAGCTACCCAAAACACTGGTTCTGGGCATCGGCAATACTTTGCTTAGCGACGAGGGTATTGGTGTGCATGTTCTCGAACAGCTCAAAACCAGCAGTTCAGCAAAAGTGCGCAATGCAGAAATCATGGATGGGGGAACGCTGAGTTTCACCCTGGCGGAACCCATCGAAAACTGCAACCAGTTTATTGTGATTGATGCGGCCGAACTTGAAATCTGCACCGGGCACGGTTCAGGGTCTTCGAGAACCAGGCAATGGATGAATACATTACCAGTGGCAACAAGCGCAGTGTGCATGAAGTCAGCCTCGGCGATGTGATGTCCATTACCCTGCTGAGCGGGAACTTGCCGCAAAAGCGTGCCCTGGTGGGCATACAGCCGCAGGATATTGACTGGGGTGAAAACCCAACTGATGCCGTCTCTGCCGCTATTCCGGAGGCAATTTCCGAAATCGAATCTTTATTACAAAGGTGGTCACATGAGTCTGAATGATATTCCTGTCAATGTCATTGACAGGCCAACAGGTATGGCAACAGCCATAATGACTGAATTGAAGGATTATCTGACACGGCTGGCTGATACACGGTGAAACCAATATTATCGATTTGCTGAGCCTGCCGATGACTGATGCTGATATCAATGAGCTGGCCGATCATGCTGGGTGTGGGTGAAGTCAAGGCGACTATTAACAGTATTGGATCAAGCAGTATCCGTGAAACCGCTTATCGTGGAATCTGGTGGGTAACACACTACGGAGATGATGGTGAGGTTTTCAGTGAACTGATTGAAATTACGCAGGTTCCGGAAATACTGGTTACCCATATCGATGAAATCAGACACTCGGCTCACGCGATGGCGGCGCTTTGAAAATAAAGTCACTGAATTAAAAAATCTTCTCATATTTTGTGACTATTAATGATTTAGATGTTATTACAAAACGTAGCAGGTCGCTTGCTTGAAGAATCTGCAAACGAATTCAAATATACCAAGTGAGGGAATTGTAGATGTCTACAATTGATAAAAAGACTTACGATGAAACCCTGGGTCAGTCTCTATTGAATAACGGCGTTTCGCGACGCTCATTCCTCAAGTTCTGTTCTACGGTTGCTTCGGCCATGGCTTTGCCGCCGGCAGCAGCCAAAGTCATGGCAGAAACACTGTCCAAGGCAAACGGCAATCGGTCATCTGGTTATCCTTCCAGGAATGTACCGGTTGTACAGAATCCTATAACACGTTCTCACAAACCGACTGCTTGAAAGCCTGATTTTTGATTTTATTTCCCTGGATTATCATCACACGCTACAGGCGGCTTCCGGTGACGCTGCCGAACATGCCAGGGAACAGGCCATGAAAGATACATCACGGCAAATATATCCTGATTGTGGATGGCTCGATTCCGATAAAAGATGATGGGGTTTATTCAACTATTGCTGGCATCACCAATCTGGCCGATGCTTAAAGGAAGTCGCTGAAGGTGCGGCTGCGATTGTTTCAGTCGGAACCTGTGCTGCATATGGTGGTTTGCCCAAGGCTAATCCAAACCCAACCGGTGCCGTTTCGGTAAGCGATATCATCAAGGATAAACCGATTATTAATATCCCGGGTTGTCCGCCTATTCCGGTGGTCATGACCGGTGTCCTGGCTCATGTACTGACTTTCGGTATTCCGGAACTGGATCATTTATGGCCGTCCAGTGGCATTTTTTGGTGAATCAATTCATGACCGTTGTTACAGACGGCCATTTTATGACAAGGGTCTGTTTGCCAAGGGCTTTGATGATGAAGGTGCCCGCAAAGGCTGGTGTCTTTATGAAGTCGGTTGTAAAGGCCCGGTTACCTACAATGCCTGTGCCACCACCAAATGGAATAATGGTACTTCATTCCCAATTCAGTCAGGGCATGGATGTATTGGCTGTTCCGAACCGGATTTCTGGGATAAAGGTGGTTTCTACAAGGCCTTGCCACAAGGACATGGGGTCAGTGCAGAAGGGTATTGCAGCAGCCGCTGCTGCTGGTGCTGTTATAGGTATTGGTGCATGCGCCCTGGCGAAAAAACATCAGGAATCAGGAGAATCTTCATAATGACATTACTTGATTTTGCACGTGGCCCGGCATTGGAGTGGTCACTTGATTATTTTGGTAGCAGGTACTTTTTTAAGAGTTGTTGGCACCTTGCTGGCTGAGGCATTCGAAAGACCTGTCCAAGCCTAAAATTGATTCAACGGCTGGCGGAGCGATCAGGACCATCTGGAACCGCATGTGGCCCAGACCGCAATTTGCCCAGCGTATCAGTTTCCAGTTATTGATGGCCTATATCATGCACATTGGCTTGTTTGTTGTGGTATTTCTGTTTGCACCTCATATCACCCTGATCAAAGATATGACGGGGCTCAGTTGGGGCGGATTGCCCAGTGGTATTATCATGTTTGCCGGTGCAGCAACAATTGCAGCTATGGTGGCTTTGCTGATTCGCCGACTTACCACGCCGGCTTTGAAAATGATTTCCACTTTTGGTGATTATTCCAGCTGGGTAGTGACCCTGTTGCCCGTGTTGACTGGCTTGATGGCTTATGCGCACATTGGCGGCCGTTATGAGACCATTCTTGCCATTCACCTGCTGACAGTTGAGCTGTTATTTGTCTGGTTCCCGTTCAGCAAACTGATACATGCGATTTTTGTAATTCCTTCACGTGCTCACCTCGGTGCTTTCTATGCGAGAAGAGGAGTCAAGATATGATTAATATGGAAGTCTTTCAGCAGTTCAAGGAGGGTGTCGAAAACCTCGGGAAACTGGAAGTTGAATCATTACAGACTGATGCAGAGCGTGTTAAAAATGCCAAGAATGTCTTTCTCAAGAAGATCAGCCGCAGAATGGCGACTGATATGGAAAGCTGTATTCATTGCGGTCATTGTGCTTCGGCCTGCCATTTCTATGTTTCCACCAATGATCCGAAGTACGTACCAATAAGAAAACTTGACCTGCTCAAACGTTTTTACCGGCGCGAATTGTCACCGATACGCTGGCTGCACCAGCTCTACACGAAAGATATTACAACTCAGGAATTGTGGGACTGGCAGGAACTGGTCTATGACTCCTGTACCGAATGTGCCCGTTGTGCCCAGATTTGCCCGATGGGTATCAATATCTGGGAAGGTGTGAATGTCATGCGTGAAGCCCTGGCGGAAGCGGACATGATACCGGTTGAACTGGCCATGGTGGAAAAAGAACAGTGTGGTCAGAAAACAGTTTTCGGTTTTGGTACCGAGCAATTCATGGGGGTTGTTGAGAATTTGCGCAGCCAGGGCATGAATGTGCCGGTTGATAAGGAAAAAGCTGATGTACTGGTGTTAAGTACCGTGGTTGATGGCATGTTGTTTAATGATGCGCTGGTTGGCACGGTTAAAATCATGAACCACCTTGGGCTTGACTGGACTTTCAGCAGCAGTAACTTTGAGGCTGCCAACTTTGGTCTGCTTTCCGGTTACGAAGGCCTGCAGAAATATGCCAGTGATGGCATTATCAACAAGGCTATTGAAATTGGCGCCAAGACTGTGTTGGTACCGGAATGTGGACATGCCTATCCTGCTTTACGCTGGGATGGTGCTAATAATTATGGCAAGGAGCTGCCATTTGAAGTGCTGGCAATTTCAGAATTCCTTGGCCAGGAAGTCATGGCTGGCAGACTCAAGCTGAAAAATATCGGTAAAGATTAAAAAGTCACCATGCATGACCCCTGTAAACTTGCCCGTCATGGTGGGGTCATTGAAGAGCCACGTGCTGTATTGGACGCTCTTGGTGTGGATATGACTGAAACGGAATCCAGCAAGGAGTTGAACTGGTGCTGTGGTGGTGGTGCAGGTGTATTCCTGATTAACCGTGCCAGTGATCTCAGGCAGAAAGCTTTTTCGATCAAGATTGACGAAGTCAACAAGACCGGGGCTGATACCGTGGTTATTTCCTGTGGTAGTTGCCGCCTGAACTTCATGGATGGTGCAGCCAATGCCAACTGGGATAAAAACATTGAAAGCCTGGTCGCTTTGGCAGCAGACAATCTAGCTGAATAAGTGAGCAGGCAGCCAAGAGGCTAATTGCCCGGGTAAATTATGAGTATAAAAAATTTAAGGAAACTGACAATGAGTAACAGAGTTGTTGTTGATCCGATTACACGTATCGAAGGCCACCTTCGCATTGAGGCAGAGACAGACGATAACGGCAATATCGTTGGTGCTTCCAGTGCTGGCACCATGGTCAGAGGTATTGAAACCATTCTCAAAGGCAGGGATCCTCGTGATGCCTGGGCCTTTACACAGCGTATCTGCGGTGTATGTACGCTGGTACATGGTATTGCCTCGGTAAGCGCCGTAGAAAATGCCTTAATTATCCGATTCCTCCAATGCGCAATTGATCAGAAATCTGATGATTGGTGCCCAGTATGTACATGATCATGTGATGCATTTTTATCATCTGCATGCACTGGACTGGGTTGACGTGGTTTCCGCGCTCAATGCGGATCCGAAAACAACCTCCGAACTGGCACAGTCGATTTCGAAATGGCCGAAATCTTCACCGGGTTATTTCGCTGATGTTCAGAAGAAAATTAAAGGCTTTGTTGAATCCGGTCAGTTGGGTATTTTTGCCAATGGCTACTGGGGGCATCCGGCTTATAAACTACCACCTGAAGCCAACCTGATGGCTGTCGCTCATTACCTTGAAGCCTTGTCATGGCAACGTGATGTTGTGCAGATTCATACCATTTTTGGTGGCAAGAACCCGCATCCCAATTTCCTGGTGGGTGGTTCTCCTTCTCCAATCAGTATCGATACCGGGGCAAACTGGGTGGTAGCGGTGCAACTGCATTGAATATTCTGGGTTTACAGCAGATCCAGGATGTTATCAATCGAATGATGACATTTGTGAACGATGTTTATGTTCCTGACACGCTGGCGATTGCAAGTTATTACAAGGACTGGTTCAAACGTGGTTCGGGTGTTCGTAATTTTATGACGTTTGGTGATATGCCGGAAAAGGGTATGGATGATCCGTCATCATACTTTATTCCTGGTGGTGTCATTCTCGATCGTGATCTGAGTAAGATCCATCCGATTGATTTGAATGATCCAGCCCAGATCCAGGAGTTTATTGCACATTCCTACTATGACTACAGTGTTGGTAAGAAGAAAGGCTTGCACCCATACGATGGTGAAACCAACCTGAATTATTCTGGCCCGAAACCACCTTATGATTTTCTTGATATTGAAAACAGCTATTCCTGGCTGAAGTCGCCACGCTGGAAAGGCCAGCCGATGGAAGTCGGACCTCTGGCTCGCGTTCTGACGCTGTATGCAACCGGCCATGAGCCAACCGTTGAGCTGGCAGGTGCCGTGTTAAAACAGCTGGATGTGCCAATTGATGCGCTGTTCTCAACCCTGGGTCGTACCGCGGCACGTACCCTGGAAACCAAGCTGATTGGTGACCAGATGAATGTCTGGATGAATAACCTGGTTGGTAATATCAAGGCGGGTGACCTGAGTGTGCATAATGATGCGATGTTTGATCCATCCACCTGGCCTAAAGAAGCCCGTGGTGTTGGCTTCATGGAAGCGCCACGTGGTGCGCTGGCACATTAGATTGTGATCAAGGACCAGAAAATTGATAATTACCAGGCGGTTGTTCCTTCAACCTGGAATGCCGGTCCGCGTGATGCGGAAGGCAATGATGGTCCTTACGAGGCAGCATTAACTGATAACCATCAGTTGCATGACCCAAAACAACCCATTGAAATTTTACGTACGATTCACAGTTATGATCCCTGTATTGCCTGTGCAGTGCATGTAACAGACCCTGAAGGTGAAGAACTGGTTAAAGTTAAGGTAGTTTAATGATGAAAATCCCAATGATAAAAAACGGCTTGTCTTACCTCTTCATCACCATCCTGTCATTATTTTCCGGAGTCGTGTCGGCTCATAGCGGACATGGTGATCATGCCGCTATTTATGCTTCAGGCCAGCCACACCCGGTACTGGGTTTTGAGCATGTGTTGCTGTTGTCGCTTGCAGTAGCCGCGGTCTTCCTGGCGATACGCCTGATCAGAAAGTAAAAACGGTATTTTAAAATCGGGTCCGGCTGGCTGAAGTTATCAGTCGGTCGGCCTTGACCTGTCTTCACGAAGCTGCAGGGACTGCGACAAGTCATCGGCTGTTGTTTTTGCTTCCTGCAACGCATCTGTCTGGGACTGCCAGACATGGCCGGATTTTTGTTCAGCAACCGGTTCCGGGGTATCGCCACAGGCAGTGAGCAGGAATGCCATGCCGGCAGTAAGAATAGGTAAGATAATTTTTTTCATATCAGAACAACTTGGCCAGCATCAGCAGCAGGCCGAAAATGAGCAGGAAAGGTCCGACGGCATTATTGGTGTCACTTCTTTTCTGCAGGGCAAATTTCTTTTTCATGAAGGCGGTGACAATAGCACCCAGAATGGCGAAAAAGACACCGGTATAAAACACGATATCCTTTAACATTTTCATTTTTTCACGATCATTGCCGGCCACGCCTTTGCCAATTTTCTCCACGTTTAAGGCGAACACGGGATCGGAAATAAAGAGCAGCAACAGGGATAAAGCGAAGGTGTAAAACAGGTTTCGTGGCTGTATTGAGGCCATTGTCGGAATCATGGTCGATCGGGCTGTCATTATTGTAATACCGGAAACAGGGTTAAACTGCATTTAATCATAGCCTAAAATTTATATTAACCAACCGATTTGGATGTTACAGCAATGTTTTCACTGATTGAGCACTACGAAACTTTTATTCGACTGGGTTTCTTTATTGGAATCCTGTTGATCATGGCTTTCTGGGAAACGTATTCACCGCGACGCATTGCAACAGTTTCCCGTGGTTACCGCTGGCTGCATAACATGTCGCTTGTCGTGTTGAATACCGTGCTGCTGCGCATTGTTTTTCCCACGGCTACCATTGGCATGGCGCTGCTGGCAGAAGAGCGCGGTTGGGGCATCCTCTCATTACTCCAATGGCCACCCGTGCTCAGCGTGGTTTTCAGCGTTGTGGTACTGGATTTTATGATCTGGCTTCAACATGTCACGGTACATGCCATCCCCGTCTTGTGGCGGCTGCACCGGGTACATCACGCGGACCCTGATTATGATGTCACGACCGGCCTGCGTTTCCACCCACTCGAAATCCTGCTTTCCATGGTGATTAAGTTCATTGTCATTATTGCGCTAGGCCCCCCGGTTGTAGCGGTGATTATTTTTGAGGTTATCCTGAATGGTATGGCAATGTTCAATCACGGCAATGTCAGGTTGCCATTGGGTGTTGACCGGGTGTTGCGTGTTCTACTGGTTACCCCTGATATGCACCGGGTACATCACTCGGTTGAAGATGATGAAACCAACAGCAATTTCGGTTTTAATCTCTCCATCTGGGACAGGCTGTTAGGCACCTATAAAGCCCAGCCGGACGCGGGCCATGAAGCCATGCAGATAGGTATTCGGGGCTTTGAGAAAAAAGATGAAGTGAGTAATTTGCTCGGAATGCTTGTCTTACCTTTCAAGGGGCGGGTGAATGAGTACACGATTAACCGCCGTAGCTGGAAGTGAGGGTAAGCCATATTTCCTTCATGACCTGAAGGAGGATTTGTTATGTCATATGCGATAGAAGTAGAAAACATAAAATGCGCTGGATGTGCCAGTACCATAAAGAACAAGCTCTCCGGGCTGGATGCTGTCGATTCAGTTGCCGTTGCGATCGAAGCAGGTGTGGTATCGATAGAGGGTGACGAACTGCTCAGGGAACAAGTGTCGGCTGAGTTATTGCGCCTGGGCTACCCGGAAAAAGGCACGGCAGAAGGTCTCAAGGCGGCTGCGGCGAAAGCCAAGTCATTTGTCAGCTGCGCCATCGGGCGAATGGATAATACAGACAATTAAATTTTAATTAAGGAAAAAAAATGTATTCATTTTCAGTCAATGTAAACGCTGCGTTTGATGACGCAGTAGAAAAAGTCACTAATGCCCTTAAAGAAGAGGGTTTTGGGGTGTTAACGGATATCGATTTTGCAGCAACCATTAAAAACAAGCTCGGTATCGAGCGGAGTCAGTACCGGATTCTTGGAGCCTGTAACCCGCCACTGGCTAACCAGGCTGTTGAAGCTGATGCTGATGCGGGCGTGTTGTTACCCTGTAATGTGGTGGTGCGGGATAATGATGATGGATCATGCAGCGTAGTGTTCATGGATCCCATGGCGGTTATCAGCTTGTCCGGTAATGCTGAAGTCGCAAAAGTTGCCAGGGAAGCTAATGACCGACTGCAGCGCGTCAAGCAGGCTTTACTGGATTAGGGGCTGCGCAAAACAGTTTCAAGGGTAGCTGCTTGATATATTTCTGATAACTTTGGCTATATTTATAAATTAATTCACTAAAAAACCAGGAATATATCTCATGTCAGAAAGCAGCGATTCAGACCAGCAATCTCCCAGTCCGGATGAACTACCGTTTGTTGCACCTTGTCACAGGCTGGATTCGGGTGCACCGTTTCGATGGCTTAAGCAGGGATGGCAGGATCTGCTAAAAGCTCCCCGGCAAAGCCTGGCATACGGTGTTGTCCTGCTATTGCTTAGCTATGCCATCAGCCTGACAGCCTATTACTTTGGAAGCATCTATCTACTGATAGCCATGCTTTCCGGGTTTATATTCCTGGGGCCAGTCATGGCGATCGGTTTGTATTCCATCAGCCGCCAGTTGCAGCAAGGGCTCAATCCTGAACTGGGATACTGTCTGCGCGAGGAGCGTCGTCACCTGGGTAATGAGCTGGTTTTTACCATGATATTGCTCGTTGTGTTTCTGGTTTGGGCGCGTTCAGCTTCAATGGTTCATGTATTTTTCCCGGCAGAAGGTGGACAGGAAATCGCTGATTTGGCCTTGTTTCTCGCTATTGGTTCTTCAGTGGGAGCAATTTTTGCCACGATAATATTTTGTGCCAGTGCATTTTCATTGCCGATGATCATGGACCGCAGGGTGGATATGGTGACGGCAGTGATTTCCAGTGTGAATGCCGTACTGCGCAACAAGATGGTGATGTTGATCTGGTCTTTGCTGATTGTTGTTTTAATACTGGTTGGTTTTGCCACAGCATTTCTTGGTCTGGCTGTATTGTTGCCGCTAATCGGACACGCTACATGGCACGCTTACCAGGATACGATCGATGCCAGTGCCTGGCCAAAGCATACGGATGAATAAATTCCCTGGTAGTTATTCGCTGCTTGATCACATTGCGGGTGGTATTTTCTGTGAAGGCCAAAGCGCCATAGTTGCGGATATGGATTAATTCATGCGTACTCACCTCAGGACAGAGAGACGTGCAATGACCGCTATGATGAGGATGAAAATGCCAAATGGATAAGGGAAATAACCTGACAGGAACAGGATTATCGTCAGCATCAGCAAGATTGAAAATATTACCAGCCATATATCCATGTTTTATCTCACGCTAGCCAGTCAAAAACCTTTAAATTGCTGTGTTGATGTCACTGGAGACAGTTATTACATTTGAAGCGTGATAGACGTTTTGGCGTTTATCTTCGCCCCTTCATTTGCCCCACATCCCCTGTGGGGCATTTTTTAACGGAACCGCTATGCTCAGAAAAGTTCAGTGAAACTAAATGGCATTGGCAGTCTCTAACTGCTGTTATCCTGGCTTTGGAGGATGGTTATGAATGCAGTCATCAGATGCAGGTGATAGATCGGCTGCAACCCGAGGACTCCGGTAAATTCTGGTCCTTTGATGGTGAAGAGCTTCCCTGGTAGTTAATCAAGTTTTATTTGCATAGGCGAGGAGATAACCTGCAGATGTTGCTTGATAACATTGGCGGCGGTATTTTCGGTGAAGGCCAAAGCGCCATAGCTTTTGTAATGTGGCAGTTTCCTGGCCAGCAGCATGATGGTTTCAGGCGACCGGGCACCAATGAAAGCCAGTGGATTGCGGTTGTTGTCCGGATCCAGCAGCACAACGGCCTGTTCTCCGGCTGAGAGAGTTTGCTGGTTGAGCTCGGCGGTTTGAGACCCTAACTGTTGCGAGCCGGAGGAGAACAGCATACGCTTGTCTTGCAGCAAGCGGTTATTCCAACCCAGCAGCCAGACTGCGGTATCAGCGGGCAAATCTTCAAGCTCTGTATCACTGGTGATCTTCAGGTTGCCAAATTGTCTGTTCCAGGCGTCCGCCAGTTGCTGCCATGCCTGTTGCTGTTGTGCCGTGGCACCGGCAGGGTAAACCAGTAATTGTTCACTGGCGCCAAAGAGTCTGCCCAGGGAAGATGGGCGTTCCCCGGCATCCAGCAGACGGAAAATATCGTATTCCGGGTCAAGGTGAACAGCCTTGGGTTTAGCCGGGTAACTGAAACTGAAGCGTTGAATTTTTTTGCTCAGGGTGATTGTTTCCTCAACCGTCTGGTTTTCATTCTCGAACAATACCTTGACAGGTAACTGTAATTGATAAATTTCACCGTCCTGGTTTTGTGACACGCTAATTGATAAATCAAAGCCTTTATCGGAGGCAGAAACTTGTGCAGCAGTCAGCCTGATTTCCGGCGCGCCTTCACGAAATATCCATTGCCTGAGAAAGGCTGCTATTTCAGCTTTACTGCCGGTATGTAATTGTTCAATCAGTTGATGAAAAGAGGCGTCTTTAAACTGGTATTGTTGCCAGAACTGCTGGATACCCTGTTTAAACTGCTCATCACCTGCAAGCTTGCGTAACATGTGAAACAGCATGAGTGATTTACTGTAACCAATTGCCTGGCTGGCTTCACTGTGACGGGAGGTAAATTCCGCAATCGGAAAATCCCGTTGTTTACTGGCAAAGTTGGCATAGCGCTCAAGCGCTTTCCGGCGGTACGTTGCGTCAGTCCCACGTTGTTCACTATTGTAGTGATCAGCCATGTAAGCGGTAAGTCCTTCACTCCAGTTGCCATTTTCAAAATTGACAAACACACCGTTACCCCACCAGTTATGCAGGATTTCATGCGGTAATGATGTATACAGGATAAACGGCAGGCGAATCACCTGTGAGCCCAGCAAGGTGAATGAGGGCATGCCATAACCGGTTTGCCAGGCATTTTCAACAACGGCAAATTTGGCATAAGGGTAGGGGCCTATCCACTGGCTGTACAGTGTCAGGTATTGTTCGGTTTTATCCAGGTACTGCTTTGCCAGCCTGTCGTCCTTCTCAAGCAGGTAGACTTCCATTTCAATATTATTGTGCAACCTGGCATAGCGTTGATACCTGCCGCCAAGCAGATAAATGTCATCCTGTGGATATGGCATTGAATAGGACAGGGATGCATTGTTTTCAATGCGTTTTCCCTGACTAATGACTTGCCAGTCTTGCGGCGTATCGATTTCCAGGTTGAATGTTTGCCAGGGATGCTGGCTGAACTTGGGATACCAACCACTATTGCCATCCAGGTAAATGGCATCCTTATTAAATACAGTGTCAGGCATGCCAGAGAAATCCCTGGACTTGGTCGTAGTTATTTTCCCATGGTATTTCAGCTGAACCTTTCCATCAGGGGATAGTCTCCTTAACTGGTAATAACGCCGATGGTTATTATTGGCTGAGGACAGGGAGACCAGTTTGCCGCCCTCAGCCGTGATCTGCAGATTTTTATTTAATGAAAAAACTGCCTGCTGGATACCGGCTGGTAACTGTAGATCATCGGTGATGTTAATGATTGACTGGTCAGGTTGCAGTTCAATTTTAAGATTGTGTTTAACGGGCTCAGCTTCAGCTGATATGGATGTAAGCAGTAATATACCCATCAAAAACCAGGAATATATTTTATGACTAAACCGGATAAATTTGCCGCCAGAGTCCGTCATCAAAGGGTGCCTCGTCAGTTAATTTTTGTTGGATTGCTGATTCTGATTTTAGTTGCAATGTTCGCCAATCTGCTAGGTAATTTATTAATCGCTTCACCCCATGCAGAGCACAAGCAGACAAATGTTGATGCCAGTCAGTTAAGCGTGATTAAACTTGACCAGGTGAGTTCTCTGCAACTGATTCTGGAACAGGAGCAGGATGCCCGTGTGATGCTGGTCGGTGAGTCACACACACGCCTGGATCATCACCAGGTGCAATTGGAAACCTTGAAGTACTTATATCAGCAATCACCCAATATCGCGCTGGGCGTTGAATGGTTTCAGAAACCGTTTCAAAAATACCTGGATGAATTCATTGCAGGTAACTTGTCTGAACAGGAAATGTTACATGCAACCGAATACTTCAGCCGTTGGCGATATGATTATCGCCTGTACCGTCCAATTATGCAGTTTGCGCGTGACAACAAAATACCGGTTATTGCTTTGAATGCTTCACGTGAATTGACCCAGGCGTTGAGTCGGCAAGGTTTTGATGATTTGCCCGAGGATTTAAAAGACCAGCTGCCAGGAAGTTATGACTGGTCAGACAAGGACTATGAAAAACGTTTGTATGAAATGTTTAAGTTGCACCCGGAATATGGCAAGCAGTTCGATAGTTTTCTTCGTGGCCAGCTGACCTGGGATGAATCAATGGCAGAAACAGCTGCCGATTACCTGCGGGATAAACCAGACTATCGCATGCTGGTTTTAGCCGGTAGTGGTCATATTCAGTATGGGTCAGGTATTCCGAACCGGATTCAGCGGCGTATGCAAATCAAGCCGGTCTCTATCCTGGTTTCTGAGCAGGCAACACCGATAACAAGGGACATGGCAGATTACCTGGTTATGTCAGCTCCCCGCATGCTCGAGCCAGTCGGTATGATTGGTGCCTTTTTGAAGCTTGACAGTGATTTGGTGATCATCGACGGGTTTTCAGAAAACAGTGCCATTAAAGATGCCAACGTTGAAAAAGGTGCGGTTATTGTTGGTATTGATGACACCAAAGTCAGGACGCATGCTGATTTCAAACTGGCCATGCTCACTAAAAAGGCCGGTGACACCATTGAGCTGCATTACCTGGAACAGGAAAATGCCAGGGAAAATGAAGCTAAAACGGTACAGATAAAACTGAGGTAAATAGAGTTCAACATGCTGCCGGTTTTGGTTGAGTAGTGTACAGTCGCGACACCGGGCGTTTTACCCCGTTTTCACGGACTGTTGAGTTAAGATTCATTAACTTTATTCAGCGTATAATACTCCTGTCATCTATACTCTTAATAGGCCCAACGTAAAGGGTGAGATTTTCAGCCCTTTAGGTAAGTGATAAGCTGATTAGCACTCGGGTTGCTCATTGGGCCTGAAAACCGTTGACCCACCCCTGGGAAAGGCGAGACGCGTGAGAATCTACAGTAACCCTGTTTGAAACCGGTGTCTGACATGCTACTAGAGGATGAGCCAACGGTTTTTCTTGTTTGCGCTGAATGACTACTTCTTATTACGATGTTATCAAAGGAGCGCTTAGGGCATTTAGCAAGCATCTATAACCTCTCCCACGAGGGACAATACCGCACATTGAATTTACTTAGTGGCGGTGGGCTAATCAGCGTTACTGGGCATCTGCTCGAAAACTACTCGACTTCCCCTATCAGTCCGAAGCCGCCTGTCATCAGAGAATTATTTGAGAAAGGTGACCGTCAACTTCAGATCGTTAGCGGATATGGGAAGATTTTGTCTGACCTCTGCCGGCAAGTTGCAGCCAGTCAGTATTTTTAGGTGGGAAATGAGTTTTACCGATAGCGGTCAGTCAACAGTTTTGAATCTACAAAGCGGTCGTAAAATTCAATAAACCTGGTGATGGTGACCGGCAAGTTCTGCGGAGAAGTGGTTATTAACGCTCTTTCTCTTAATGACGGCTTATCAGTTGTAAGCGGACCTAATTTTCTAAATTAAATCATGCCCATAGCTGTCATTCTGAAGTTGCTTCTTCAGCAACCGCTAACGACCTGAAGCAGGCATCTGAGTTAATTATGATTAACTGGACAAATAAGAGCTTGAACAATCAAATTTCTTAACTAGACTGAAAGATAGCTCCTTCATACTTGTGGAGCACGACCCGCCGATACACCCTTTGTATAGGAGAGGTTGAACCCTAGCCGTCCAAAAGCTGGGGTTTTGTCTTTCTGGCTCAAATAAAACTAAAAACGCCAAAGAAATCACCACAGACACCTGAGCAGTAACCTTCAACAACCGCTTATCAGACATAGTGGTCAGTCGAATAGAATTTTCAAGATTGTCGGCATGTGCTGAGTTGCTGCTGTCGATAAATCCGTCACCAATGACAGCTTTCTCATAAGCAGTCGTTCAAGAGCGTCACCCTTGATGGCTGGACCAGGTCGTTTGCAGCCGTTTGCTGTATTCACAGAAATAGTCACTACCACACTAATTCTCTTAGTTATCTAACTCACTTCTATCGGACTACAGGAACTGCTGAACTGCTGAACTGCTGACGCTTTGTAATATTCTGAAAAAAGAATGGATTACTCTGTGATACTAAAGACATGCACCACGCTTTGTCCTTCATGTACGGCCTGACGTTCGATGAGATAGAGCAGCCCTTTTTTGCGATCGAATGCCATAGCACCTACGAGATAGCGCTTGTAGTTAGCGTAATCAAAATCTGGAGATAGCAGGTATTCAGTGAGATCAAGAACAGCATATGGTTGTGGTTGCCAGGTCTCCATTTTTCCTTTCGCTACAGCTGCCAGTTGATTCGGGTCAAAGAAAAGCAACTGTGCTTTAATCTCAGAAGACCACCAGCCACGGTCGTCGTGAGGCCACTCGGGTAGCTCAGGATAGACAGTATCGGGGGAACTACTGGTCGGGTATACAATACCATTCGAGAATCCATACCAACTCTTGCCTACTGCCTTGGTGCCAAGAAAAATCACGGCACTCTTTTCACCACTTGTCAGCCAGGCGCCACCTGACCATTCGTCCGCCTCCGAAAAATCATTCATCCTGTGCCCAGCCGATACATCAATCTCCGGGTGACCCGGTCTCACTTCACCATATAGCAAAAGAGGAACAACTTTTTCCAGGCGGGTGCCAGCCCGTGGTGGATTGCCTTCTTCCCAGGGGGCTATTGCAAACAGTGCAGGTCCTAGACCGCTCCAGACACCATCACGAAAACGTCCAGTTGCCAGTCGTAAACCAGGAGCATGTTGATTGCTCCAACTCTCAGGGATCTCGAAGAGATAATCATTCAGGACATAGTTAGGATAGTCCCCGATTAACCAGGGGCCTGACAGGGATGGCTTTTCCAGATCCAGTTCAGCCCATCCATGAGACGGAACCTGCTCAAACTGAAAATGCTGCCCCCAGGTGAAATGCAGCTTTCCACTGGTTTGATTGCCAAGTGGTGGCAAATAGCAAATCCCAGCTCGCGGAATCTCGAGTTCACCGAATACTCCACTGTTGATATCACTAAAGTCCTGAAGGGTGGTAGCCCTGTTTAATTTCGATGGATCAGACGAAATAACCGGGACTGGAATTGAGATTTCAGAGACCATCTGATGATGGTCATGACCTACTGCAAACAGGGATCCGGGAAAACCGTCATCTTTACCACCGGGATCGCCATTTGGATAATATGTCATTGCATATCCACTGTATTCCCAACTTGAATTCTGGCTATCGTTAGGAAGCAGGAAAACACCCCTGTAGTTAAAATCAGACGGTTGAACCAGTAGAGGCCTAATTCTGCTTTCTTGCTCGGCATTTGAAGCAGTAATCGTGAGAACCCATGCGGCTGTAACAAGTATACAGTAGCCCAGGACAGATATGACATTGGCTGGCGCCAACTTGAAATGTTTTGCTAATAATCTCATTTTTTACCTGAGCGAATTTGTAGAGAGGAAAAAATCCTTGAAGTTTATCTGGTTAATCGTTATTCAAAATTTGAAAGTTTTGCTGGTCCTTCTATCTTGAATTCAAAAGTGATTTCACGAGTTCCCAATGGTCTGCCATAGCCGGCCTTCAACTCACCATCAATATCACCGCGCATGGTTCTACCCCCAACGGGTGGTTGCTGTAACCAGAAAAATCTTTCAAAAAGCTCATAATGTGGTTCCACTTTGAATGATGAATCTACAATGGCCCACCCATTTTCAAGATCAGCTGGTAATAAGCTGTAACGGCGACGAGAAAAATCATGACTAGCCCGTGTTCTCCATGTCTTCTGTTTGAGAACCACATTGAGCCGAATTCCATGCCTCGCTGTCATGTTGCGGCGGTTGGTTACAACAAGACTGCAGTCGTTGCTTTCCACCGGCTTGGACAGTGCTGAAGCTGGTGTTACCTGGATGCGGTTGTTACTCCAGTCGGATACGTGGGTAGAAATTCCGCCTCCAGGACAATCAAGTGATACCGTGCCGGCCGGCATGAGAAAATGCTTTCCTTTAATTGTGATTTCATCACCTGGTTCAACACTTAATGGTGCATTTTGAATCAGTGGTGGAAGTGTGTCATTGTCTGGTGATATTTCGAGTTGGCTGGTGGCACCGGATGTCTTGCCAGCAGTGTAAAGCCAGACACGCCCGCTGATATTGTCATAACCCAATTGTGGTGCCAGACCTCCGGGAACAACAAGCTCAACTGCAGTATCAGTCCAGCGAGTAACAGTGGGGCTTAATGTCAGTCCCACAGCTTCTAGAGACACTGTCCCTTTGGAGGTACCGAAATTTTCGCCATGCAAAGTGAAGTTTTTACCGACTATTGCAGGTTGAGGATGAATTCGAGAGATACGTGCTTTTCCCTCAGTAGGTAACCTGGATGAACTCGATTGAGTCATCATGCCTGCTGATGTGCTTGGGCGGCGCCCGGTGGAAGTAGCACTGTTGCCATTCCGAGGGGTATTCATGGGTATATTGCCACCAATAGATTCTATACGGTCACCCCTTGCTGGCTGGTTGGGGGAAACAGGTTCGCGATTCACTCGAGCCGCAGGAGTAGGCTTTATAATATATCGAGAAACATCGAGACTTTTTTTGTGCTGTTTTCCTGTTTTGTCTTTTACGATTACAAGCATACGACCATTGGCTGTCATGGAGGTATAGCGCGTGACATCAAACTGTGTGCGATTATTGCCTTTGATGGTGGTCAGACGACGTTTTCCACTAAATATCTCGATGGCCTTGGGTGAAGGTTTGATATGCATGAAGAGTTTATTGCCACTGGGCTTCATGGATATTGTGGGTGGCGATGTTTTAACAGTTGGAATCAACTTGTGTGATTTAACGCTATCCGATGCTGCACCTTGCACGGCTGAAACAGTAGCTAGAAGCAACAAAGCGATAAACAGTAATGTCCAGTTTTTCATGAATAGTGCCTTCATCTCGTATTCTTCCTGAAAATATTACTAGAAAACGTAGTACACCTGCCTATTGATAAATTATGGCCGGAAAATGTTATCGACACTGGTTAATTTGGAGAAAATGTTTATTCATTGATCCACATCAACCTTTATCATGGACTACTGAGCTAGCCTGAAAATAGAACATTTCAAGGAGAGTTAATCATGGCAAGTCTTTCCAGTTGTTTTAAAAAGGGGCTTCTTTCTGTTGCTCTTGTATTCACCGGTACGTCTATCGTAACGGGTGCGCAGCCAGTGCCACCGACAAGTTACCAGCCAGCCCATCCAACAAGCACGCAACCGCCGCCACCGATAAGTACTCAGCCAGCACCGCCAACAAGTACCCGGTCAGCTCCTTCCAGAAATAGCAAACCTGCACCACCAACAAGTCTTCGCAGGTCAACACAGGATGAGTTCCTGCCTGATCTTTCTATTTCGCGCTATGACTGGAAGCCGGTGCCACCCAATCGTAAAGAACCGGTTGACGTGCGGGTAATTGTCAATAATAAAGGACGAAAAGGTTCTGGGCCGTTTACTGTGCAGTGGTGGCCTGGTGAAAACTTCAGCCAGCCGGCATGTACATGGCGCATAGAGAATCTGCAGATTAAGGAAAGTCGGTCATTACATTGCAGTGGCTATATTTATCCGAGTTGGTACGGAAAGATCAGGATGGCTGTTATTGTAGATTCAGATCATGAGGTCAAGGAACTGGATGAGGGGAATAACAAGCTCTATCGTGAAACTCAGGTAAATAAATAAGCAGGATTTTAGAGGCTAAGCAATGTGAAGAATCGGTAACAAAAGGAATCGATATGTTCAGATGGTTGGGGAGAAAATTATCATGAAAAAAACACTGATTTTTCTAAGCGGATTATTTTTCTTATTTAACCTCAGTCTTATCAATGCAGCAGCCGTATCGAGCGATGTTCACAAATTGAGTCCACCAGTTCATGTGAGCAAAACAGCAACAAGCATGCGGCTGAGTGGCAGCAAGGGAAGGGTTTTCCTGGATGTGAAACCTGCACCTGCAAAAATACATCTCTATACGGGTAAACGTCGTTTAGGCAGTCTGTCTGGAAAAAGGCGGACACGTTTTGATATTACCAATTATGCAGGCAAGGTAGATAAGGGACAATTGCGAGTAGTCGCTTATGATGACAAAGGCAAGCAAACCTCCAGAACCTTGAATGTTTCCCCTTATATTACAAAGCAGCCAGTTCGCGTTCCACCAAAGTCAGCCGGGCAGGTTTCCAAACCCGGGGCACTTTCACAAACGCCTTCGCAATCAGGCAAGCGGGTGAGCTCGAAAGTGGGTGTTTTACTGGATAAAATCAAACAGGCACGTTCGCTCGAAGATCTGAAACGTTCAATCAGTGGGACCGAGTTTTCCAAACGAGAGACAAACCAGCTGGCAAATGCGCTCACGGAGAGGCAATACCTGGAGAAATTGAAGGGCATCGCTCAGCGTGAACGTTCTAAAAAAGATACTTTACCTGGTAAGCAGTTGAAGGTGTCTAAACACTCACAGACCCTGAAAAAAGGAACGGTGAGTAAAAGCCACCAAAAACGCCTGGAAGACATCAACAAAGAAGTTGCTATTCAAAAGAACAGGCTTATTAAAAACAGGAGTCATACACTAGCTGCCTGGCCAGGAGGCGATCTTGTGGGGGCGGACTTGTTACCAACTGATCCGGTTCGAGCTCCAGCAGGAAGTTCTCCCGGCTGGCGGATAGACAGTGTTACTCCTTCCAGGGTACAGATTGGTCGTAATGTGACCATTTCAGGTTCAGGTTTTGGTGGACCCTGTACTATCCCCGGACATTGCATAGTGACTCTATTGTTTGATAGTACAAACCGGGGCACGCAGATGATTCACTGTGATCGAATCGTGTCATGGAACGATAACAGGATTGTCGTGACGATTCCTGATGAAGTAGCCGGAGTCATAGGAGATCGTGCCACTGATGCCAGAATATGGGTGAAAGTTCCTGGTGGGGAGACTGGCCCGTTGCATGAGATCACATTAATACCGGATTTGTCACTTTTACCCCCCCGAATTGACCATTTATCGCACCCAGATATTATTCCCAATCAGCCTTTGCTTATTCAGGGTGAAAACTTTCTTTCACAAAAGGAGGGAGAGGTATTTTTTAGATTCTCAGGAAAAGAATTTCCGGCTCAAATCACTTCCTGGGATGATATCTATATCTGGGTGAAGGTACCTCCAATCATAGGGCTGTTGAGAACACCCGGTAGTGTCATGGTAAGAAATCACGCGGGTTACGAGGCAACCGCGGTGGCAACATTTACGCCGGCAATTTGGTCCGATGAGTATTGGGGACCCGGGAATCATGGTTCAACTACTAACAATACAATTACAGTTCAGTGTACCCCCAGGTTTGGTGAGCTTTCTTATAGATCAGGAGATGATCCTGCTTGGCTTTTGTGTGTATTTGGGCAAAAAAGAGAAAATCAGATATTTAAACGGCTCTATAACGGTTGGACAGTTCAAAGTGGATATACGCAGTTAGTCGAAGGAAATGGATGGCAGGGAAGGTATGACTGTGGTGCCTATTATAAACAACGTCAGCCAGTTCCAGATAGCAACTCGATACAGGTTCATCGCGTTGTCTGGACCAACGCATATTCAGAGTGTTCTTTCCGTGATAGATATTTTATAGAAGGTCCTGCAGGAGTTTCATGGTCTGAAGACAGTTACGACCCGCAGCTTGCCTGTTTAGATACTCAAAACAGAAGTGACCTTGATCATCTCCGAGGGGATCCGGTAACTTGTGGCCAAGTTAGATAGTGGATCTCATAAAAGCTATGCTTTTATGGTGTTGGAGAGTTTTAAGGTGAAAAAAACTCTGTTTCTGCCTGTCAGTTTACTGGTTATGTTCAACCTCGACTTTTTCAATGCGGCAGTCATTGCCAGTGATGTTCGCAAATTAAGTCCACCTGTCCAAGTAACCACTGCAGCAACAAGCATGCGGCTGAGTGGCAGCAAGGGAAGGGTTTTCCTGGATGTGAAACCTGCACCTGCAAAAATACATCTCTATACGGGTAAACGTCGTTTAGGCAGTCTGTCTGGAAAAAGGCGGACACGTTTTGATATTACCAATTATGCAGGCAAGGTAGATAAGGGACAATTGCGGGTAGTCGCTTATGATGACAAAGGCAAGCAAACCTCCAGAACCTTGAATGTCTCCCCTTATCTTGCAAAGCGTCCAGCTCGCGTTCTATCAAAGGCGCAGCAACAGCAAAAACAAACCGCAAAAGATTCAAAACATTACGAGATGATACGGCCAGCTTTTGACAAAGATAAGATTAAAGATAAGGGTGAGGTCCACGCTTCTGACCTTGATTCATCTTCAAAGTCAATCAGGCAATTTTCCAAGTCTAGTACTCTTGGTAAAACATCAACACAGTCGGATAGGCAAGAAAAGTCGAAAGTGGACCAAAGCGGTTCAATAGCTTTAAAACAAAAAAAATTAACCAAGCAAATTCATTCCAGAAAAAAAACAGTAAGTAAACCTGGGAAAATAACACTACAAAAACCACTGAATTCTCCAGGAATGGCTTCGTTAAAAGAACACAAGGATAAGGTCGCTCAGTTAAATGCAAAACTTAAAAAAATACCTGCTCCCTCAGTTATGACAGCTACATCTGCATCAGGAATACGAGAGGCTACACCCAGTGAATTGTCCGGAACTTTCGATGCCAGAAACAGCGGGGATCCAGATAATCCCAGTATTGATGAAATATTGCCGTTAGAACCCCAATGGGACAGTAACCTCACTATACGGGGAAATAATTTTGGTGATGTGCCAGGATATGTTCATGTTGTGTTAAAAGATGCGCAAGTCACGATTCCCTTTCAGACGGAAACCTGGAGAGATCGTGCAGTGACTACAACGATTTATAAATCCTCTGCGGGCTCTAGACTGTTTGAACAATCCAACGCGATAAAATCGTTAGTTGAGCGTGTGCCTGGTTTTGGAACACGTCCTATGAAAGCGGTTGTTTGGGTCAATTCTATCGAACACAGGAGAACCAAAGGTGTATTGAGTGCCGGCAGGGAAGTTACATTCCAGGTATCACCTTTGGTTTTAGTGCCGGACATTAATGAAGTTGTTTCGAGTAGTCCTAGGCGTATGGCCATTGGTGGTGGAGAAGCAACATTAACGACTGACCCCAATAGGGGATTGCCGACTATCACACCAGGTCAGACTATACGTCTGCATGGTCGTAATTTCTTATCGCGTCCAGGTGAGGTTGACATCACAATTGGTGAGCGAAAAATTACTGCTGAGATAAACAGCTGGAATGAAAATGAACTGGAAGTAACCCTTCCTTCTTCTGTGGAAGGCCTTGTAGGCCAGGTTGCAACTATTTTTGTAACCAATCATTTAGGAAAAGCCAATAGGTACGGAGCTCAAATCTACTTTTTACCAAGAATCACTTGGCAGGTACTTGAAGAGGTGATTTCGGTAGACAGCTTGGGTCATCTAGAATGTTCTGGTCGTGTAAATCTGTTCGATTATACGTTGCACAATGACTGGGAGGTGGATAATTCGTTTTTGACGGTTTGTGAAGCCTGGCGGCCCAGTGCTTTATTGGGTTTCGACCCTACGCCGTTGGAATGTTCAATTGTTGCTCCACCCAGAAGCGGTAGTGATTTTGCCAGAACTATTTTGAACTGTATTGCTAAAAATGGAGCGGCCGTCCACTGTGGTGCAGCTATTCAAATTCGTGGTCCTGCTGGTACCAATCCACTTGCTCTAAGTGAGCCTGGAATCACTAGAGAGACTGAAGTGAGAAGACTTTGTAAGTAGTTTGTATTTAAGATGTCTGATTTATGATCTTAAAAAAAGATGCAGTTGACTACTAAGGGTATGAAATAGACCGATAGATTTGAATCTGAAAATGTCCGCTTTTACCTTCCATTTCAAACTGTCGATGCAACACATTCTCTTTGAACAAAAGAAGGAGTGTTTCATCGAACGGTTGAGATCGCACTGAAAAGCAGACATAGTTGAAATAAGCAATACTGTCAGTTACAGATTCTCAATAGACTAAGTGACAGATCATCATTTGCTCCATTTGCAAGAAAGGCATCTGATTTACAGGTGCCTTTCTGCAGTCACTAAATAACTGGAATCAGTTTAATTACGTGGGCCTCCTGCGCCTTGACCAACATCTACATCCACAGCCTCTCTAGAATTACTTCCAGCCGCATCAACAGAACCTTCCATATTGTCTTCACTACCCATAGTATCTACATCCAGATCTGCATGAGGAGAATCTGCAGTATTTTCATCAACCTTTCAGCTCATTGCGTTCGCGAATAAACCAGACATCAGAGTGATCCGGAAAATGCTTTCGTTGTCGACATAACTAGTCGTAGGATTTGTCCAGATCATTATGCGAAATTATTGGCTCCATATTGGAAGTAAAGCAAAAGGAGTTTTTTATGTCTGCTCAAGGCTGCGGTTTCAACCGGTCAGTTTGGTGTTTCTGAATTAGGTCTATGACCGCACCATTGAAAGCAGACAATTTCATTGCCTCTTAAAACTTCCTCTGTCAAAAAGATAAAGCTCTTTGACTATTGGAGTAACATATGGCCGGGCTAAGTCCAGTTTTTCTCATTGGATTAATTTTCCCAGAATTATCCTTTTCAAATTAGTCGACATGTTATTAACTGAAGTGCTGTGTCCATAATAAATTGAAGGATTAACGGGTGAACATAAAAAATAAAAAACTTAAATCAGAAAGTATGACTATGCGACTCACAGTTTCTATTAAGATAGCACTAATTGATGTTCATCGGTTTTGAAATATTATTGTTTTAGTCGGGATCAATAATGGAAACCCATGATTTTTTTCTTACGCTATTGATTATTCTGCTCACCGCAAGGGTGTTTGCAGAATTGATGACGCGTTTGCAGGTGCCATCGGTCATTGGTGAACTGTTCGCAGGTGTAATGCTGGGGCCCAGTTTACTGGGCTGGATTGAGCCATATGAAGCCATCAAGTTGATGGCAGAAATTGGCATTATCCTACTGCTGTTCGAAGTTGGTTTAGGTACTGATGTAAAAAGACTAGTACGTACAGGAGGCAAATCTTTCATAGTAGCTATAATCGGATTTGTTTTACCGCTTGTTTTGGGCTTTATATTGGGCTACTGGGTGTTCGGCCTGTCACTGCTGGTATCACTGTTTATTGGAGGTACGCTTACCGCCACCAGCATCGGGATCACAGTAAGAGTGTTAGCTGATCTTAAGCGTCAACAGACACCTGATGGACAAATTGTGCTGGGTGCGGCGGTACTGGATGACGTCATGGGCGTGGTGTTACTGGCGCTACTCTATGAGTTTTCTATTGGTGGCGGGGTAAGCCTGCTCAATACGGGCAAGGTGTTGATTTTCGTGGGTGCGTTTTTCGTGCTTGCTCCAGTGGCCGCCAAACTGATCTCATTAGTAATCAAGCATTTCGAAGCAGTGAGTGAAATTCCGGGCCTAATACCCACCACCATTGTATCTCTGGTGTTGTTTTTTGCCTGGCTGGCCCATTTGCTTGGAGCACCGGAACTACTAGGTGGCTTTGCTGCAGGTCTGGCGCTATCAAGACGATTCTTTCTGCCATTGGGTATTGCCCTACACTCCGATGAGAAATTCGCGCATCGTATTGAAGATCAGATGAAACCCATTGTGCATTTATTTACGCCAATATTTTTTGTGTTTGTGGGACTGTCTCTAAATTTGCGGGAGATTGACTGGAGCTCCCCCTTTATCTGGATGTTCTCGTTCTTACTGTTACTGGCGGCTGTTATTGGCAAGCTCATAGGTGCTTTTTTTATTAAAGAAACATGGTACGTACGTTGGGCTATCGGTTTGGCGATGACACCTCGAGGTGAAGTTGGTCTAATTTTCGCGGAGTTGGGTAGAGTAAGCGGAATATTCAATAATGAAATATATGCAGGGATGGTGATTGTTATTGCACTTACCACATTGTTACCACCCTTTATCATGAAATGGTTTTATGGACGCTATACGAACCGCCTGCCGGCAACAACACAGGATCAAAACTAAATGATCCTGAATTAGTAGTATCCGCTATTACCACGTTGTTGCCTGTTATTACCAGGTCAAAATCCTGTAACAGATGACGGCTTAAGTCGATTTGCTGCCCTTCATCTGGATTAGCTGACTTCCGCTTATACCGAGTAGCACTCACTCACTGAAGTTACCTTGAATGTCAGCTTTCTCATTCGCAGTCGCTCAAGTGAGATTGGCTGAAAGGCTTGATCAAACGCAAGCCTCGATGAGTTATTCCAGCACAGTGGGCTAGGGTTGCTCTGGATATAACGGGCGCAAAACCGGCTTGGCTGATTTGTCGTCCGCTTTTACTTTGAATCCGCGTTTGAAAAGCTCGCAGATTTCCTGGCCATTCCATTTTTCGCGGCTACCTGAATACAGGTAACGATCCAGCTCCTGCAGCGCATGTCGTCCAGTATCAAATGATTCTGCCAGGGCGCCGATGCTTCTCGGCGGATTTTCCGGCCAGGTCTGTTGTGCCATTTGCAATAATGTGCGGGCCGCCTGTTGGGCGTTGTTGTGTTCACAGGCATCGCGTAAATCCTGCAGCAGCTGTTTTGAATTGATGGTTTCACGGCTGACAGCCTGGTGCAGGGTATTGTCACTGGAATCCGCAGTGTCCGGCATTATCTCGGGCTGGCTATCTGCTGCAGTGTCTTTCCCGGGCCTGGTTTTTCGCCTGGCCAGCAAAATTAAAATGGCCAGGACAATAATGAAGAAAGCAGCAATCCAGTAAACATAGTCTTTCAGGAACATTTTCAACCGGGTAATTACATCAGCCGAGGCGATATCCGCGCTGGTTGATTCCTGTAGTGCAGGTGCAGATGGCGTCGTTTGGGACTGGCCAGCTACATTGGCTGTTGACGGTGGCGCGGCTGGTGTGTTGTCGAGGCCTTTTTCAACGTTAATTTTCCAGGGAGCAAGCCGGGCGGTTTCCTGTTTCTGGGTAATCACGTTCCACCATTTCAAAGTGAACTCGGGAATTTCCTGTTCACCGGGATAGGCCGGAATATAGGTAAAGGTGCGATGGCTAATGGCATACACACTTTGACCATCGGTGCGAGTTTCGGTTTCTGCCGGTTCAGCGTAACGCCGGAAAGATGAGATTGATGGTAGTTCAAGCGGTTTTATTTGGGAGGCGACCAGTCCCTTGGCTTCCAGGGTAATGGTACGGCTGACAGGTTCACCCACTTTGAATACTGGCGGGTTCTTGGTCCAGCTGTCTCGCAATAAAACAGACTCGGCAGGTAACCATTGCTGACCATCGAACTCACTAGGGTGAGACTCTATCACCAGGTCAATCGGTTTACTTCTGATGCTGACAGGCTGTCCCTGGGTGATTAACGGTGTACTGAAAAAGGTTGAGAAAGGATCATGACGACGTTGTCCCCCCTGTTGAGACTGGGGCTTACTGATATTTCCCTGGAAATGGATTGACGGAATATGCAACTCACCGCTTTTTTCAGCCAGCAATGAATAGCGCCGCTCAAAGACCTTGTAGTCCTGTCCATTGTACTGGGTGGTGTAGCGTATATCGTCACCGAGTCTTTCCAGGATTGCGTTTTGCGGTGCAGGATCAGTAATTTGTCCCTGGTTGATGTCATGCTTGTAATACAGGCGTGTGACCAGGGGGATATGTTGCTGCACATAAAAACGTGTTGCCTTGCTGTCAATCTCCAGGGTTATAAATAACGGCTGACTGCCTTGGGAACCAGACTGTATCGGAACCGGCTTGATTTCAATCTTGAACGGCATGCTGGATTCCTGCCCGACCGAAAGCGAGGGAATTTCAATTTCACCGAGCTTTTTTGGCTGCAAACGGACAGACCAGGTCAGGCTTGAGCTGCTGCGGCCATTAATGATGCTGATTGATGAGCTCTTGCTGGTACCGCCGATATGGAAGTTTTCGAGCAATGGACTAAAGTCGGGTTCGCGTGCATTCGGGCTGTTTTCCGCTCGAACACTCAAGGTGATTGTTTCACCTTCGTAGGCAAATTGCCGGTCAACCTTGGCGGTTACCTTGGCAACTGCGAGCTGGGACAAAACAAGCAATCCAACAAGCAGAAAAGACTGTAGAACCTGATTGATAAAACTTCGCTTCATAATAAATACCGTTGTTACCACGGTTGCCTTGATGATGGTTTTTGGTTTCTCTGTTGATACTGGTATAAAAACTTGCGTTTTAAAAGCCCACCCGGGTCATCTGGAATACGCCTGAGCCATTGTTCTGCAGCCAACTGTTCTTCGCTGCTGAGCTCGGAGGCTTGCTGATCAGCCTGGGCTTGCTGTGGCTGCTGATTGGATGATGATTCCTGCTGTTGAGCCGACCGGGGCTCCGCTTCCTGCTTTGTCTCAGGTTTTGCCTCGGGCTTTTGTGGGTCTTCGCTGCCATCTTTGTCCATGGCTTCTGCTGCGTCAGCAAACTGGTTATCAGATGGCTGCCCAGGTGTTTGATTACTGTTTTCCGGCTGTTGGCTGGTTGATTCGTCCTGCTGATTCTGGTCCTGGTTTTGTGGTTCAGAAGCCGCCTGTTGTCCGGCACCATCAGCCTGCTGTTGCGAGTCCTGCTTTTCTGTACCCTGTTGTTGCTCTGAACTTTCAGCCTGTTGCTGCTGTTGCGGGTTATCCTGCTGCTGACCGGTTTCACTCTGTTCTGATTCAGCATCATCCTTGTTATCTGAATCCTCTTCCTGTTGCTGCTGGTTTTGTGCCTGTTGTTGCATTTGTTTTAACAACGCTTCAACTGCAGCCTTGTTTTCAATGGCATCCTGCATGCCTGGCTGTTGTTGCAGGGCCTTGTCATAAGCATCAATAGCTTCCTGGTATTTACCGAGGCGGGCTAAAGCGTTGCCACGGTTATAATCAGCATCACTGTCTTGCAGTTGTTCAAAATGCTGCAGGGCTTCAGTATATTTTTTCTGCTTGTAGAAAGCGCTTCCCAGCCTTGCCGGGTCGGACGAAAGGCTGGCGGTATCTTCATGACGCTGCTGCAGCAATGCCTCGGAAGCTCGCTGTTCCCGTGTTTGCCATAAATCTTTCCACATTTCATCGATACTAAAAGCCATGGCCGGTTGTGGAACAGGAAATACACTGATAACAAGCAATACGGATAACAGCCAGCCGCGCCTGAAGGCGAGGGCAGCCAATGGTAATAACAGCAAAGTCAGGTAAGGACCATTTTGTTTCCACTGGTTCTGTTCGAATAAGCTTTCATCCATAGCCTGGTCAAAATTTAATGAAGGCAGGCCGAGAAGATAATCCAGGTCGGATTCATCCAGGCGAATTGAACTGTAACGACCACCGCCAATTTGAGTCAACTGGGTTAAACGTTCTTCATCGAGTTTTGCCAGTATCGGAACATCGTTTTTATCCCTGAAAACATCCCCCTTGCCATCACTTATCGGTGCACCTTGTGTTGTGCCAATGCCCAGTACGGAGATACGGTGGCCCTGTTGATGCAGTTTCTTTGCTTCCAGTACCGCCTGTGCAGAATCAAAACCGTCAGTTATTAACAGTATATCGCCTGCATGGATGCCGGCCTGTTGTAAAAGTTCGCCAGCTTTAACCAGCCCAAGATCCAGCCGGCTGCCCTGTGCCGGCATAATGCCGGGCTCCAGCACGCGTAGCTGTGAACTGATGGTTTCATTGTCACGGGTTAAAGGGGTCACGCTGAAGGCATCACCGGCAAACACAACCAGGCCGGTCAGGCCTTCCTGTTCCCGCTTTAAAATATCCTGTACTTTCAGACGAGCGCGAACCAGGCGCGTTGGTTTTAAGTCCGATGCATTCATTGAAGCTGACAAATCCAGTACCAGCACCATGGCACGAGGTGTCTGCAAGACAGTTTGCGGCTGTTTTTCCCAGACCGGGTTAGCCAGCGCCAGAATTGCCAGCAGCCCGGTGATCGCGGCAACTGCCAAAGGCCAGTTGCGTGATGGGTTCAGGGGTTCAACCAGAAGATGTTGTAACAATTGTGGTTCGATCACTTGCTGCCATGCTGAGTTGGATTTTTTCTGCCGGTATATCCAGCCGATTAATCCGAACAGGGGAAGGAGCAGTAACAGCCAGTAGGGATTGAGAAAATGAAAATCAGCCATCTGTCGTATTCCTTCTTATCAGGCTTAGCATCATTGCCAGTAACACGGACAATGCCAGTGGCCATTGATACAATTCCCTGACAGGCCGGAAACTCTGTTGCTCATCTGAAACCGGTTCGATCTCGTCGAGTAATGCATAGATCTGCTGCAGTTCCTGGATGTCCCTGGCGCGGAAATAGCGTCCGCCGGTTTTAGTGGCAATCGCCTTAAGCGTGACTTCATCGAGGTCACTGCCCAGTGTTCTCAAGCCAAACATGCCGCGCACCCGTACGCCAGAGTCTCCGACACCAATGCTGTAGATTTTTATACCTTCCCGGGCGGCAAGATCAGCGGCTTTCAGGGGATCAACTTCCCCGGCTGTGTTGGCTCCATCGGTTAACAGGATGAGAATACGGTTTTCAGCTGGCTGGTCACGCAAGCGTTTGACTGCCAGGCCAATAGCATCACCGATGGCCGTTTCCTTGCCGGCGAGACCTACTACTGCTTCATTCAGGAGTATCTGTACCGTGCGGCGATCATAACTGAGCGGGCTTTGCAGGTAAGCACGGCGGCCAAACAGAATCAGTCCCAGGTAATCGCCTTCGCGTTTCTCGATAAATTCTCCAGCTACTGCTTTGACTGCCATCAGGCGGGTCACGGCATGGCGATTTATCACCATGTCTTCATTTTCCATACTGCCGGAGATGTCAACGGCCAACATCAGGCTGCGCCCTGTTACGGGCACATGGATGCTGTCACCGACCCACTGGGGGCGGGCTGCTGCAATGACCAGGCACAACCAGGCGGTGAGGGCGAGCCAGCGCAGCAGGTTTTTTTTATCTGGAGATGTTCCGCTTTTCATGGTGCGCAGCATTTGTGCAAATGGAAACAGCAGTGCGCTTTGCTGCTGCCTGCCGCCAGGGGGTAACAGTCGGTAACTGGCCAGCGGCAGGATAATGCTCAGCAGCATCCAGGGCCAGGCGAATTCGAACTGCAGGGAAAACACTTATTGTTCCCCCTGCTGACGATTCTTTTTATGCGCAGCATGCAGTGCGGTATTGTAAACAGCCCACTGTCTGGCCAGTTTAAGCAACTGCTTTTTCTGGGCAATGGATAACTGGTTTGCAGCCGCTTTATAAGGTGCTTCAACCAGGTATCTGCCAGGTATCTCAAAAAAGCCTTTCTGCTTGCTGTGGCTTTCCAGAAACTCCAGCCAGTCCGTGCCGGTAAGGCTGGCTACTTCACTGGCAGGATAGAGTGTCAGGGCCAGTTGCCGCAGGTGGCGGGAAATCTCAGTTGCCAGCGTGGTGTCATCCATCGCATCGATGCGGGCATGGTATTGATTAAATTCGGACAGCAGTTTTTTGCGCCAAAGCGCGGCTTTCATCCATTTGCCCAGGCGGTAAACAATCCATGTCAGTAGCAGCAGGCTGATAGCGGTCAATATCCACCAGCCGGGTGCCGGCGGCCACCAGCTGGCAGCAGCGGGTAAATGAATATCATGCAGTTGTAACAGGTTTTCCTGGTCCGGCATGGGCATGATCATTATCGCCTGTTAGCCTTGAGTGAAACCGGTTTGCGTGACGCGGATTTATTGGAAAAAACCTTACGCAAACGCTGAATTGGATGCTCACTGGTGTTGAGCTCAATTCTTGGAATAGCAAGTTGCCGGGACACCTTGTCGAGTTCAGCCTGATGCTGACTGAACCATAGACGGTATTGTTCAGCCTGCCTTGTATCTGCCGTATTGAAAACTGACTGTTGCCGGCCATTGGTGACGGTATAGCGGTTGGCTGGCGGCGGCGTGGTTTCCAGTGTATCCAGGACACGGACCAGGACGCATTCACAATTGGCTTTTAACTGCGCCAGCTGTTGAACTGACTTTTCGTTGAGCTGGTAAAAATCACTCAAAATAAAGACCAGGCTGCCGGGCCGGGCAATTCTGGCCAGGCGCTTCAGGCCATTTTCAAACCGTGTAGCCTGGATTGTTCCTGGAACGGCGGATTGCGTGCTGGAAGACTTGATATAGTTTTCCGGGTCGCTGTGTTCAGCTATTTGGTGCAGGAAAGACAGGATGCCATTTTTATTTCCCAGTGGCGGTTGTTCAACATGTTCCTGGTTCAATATCAGTCCGCCTACACGATCACCATGACTGGCGGCTGACCAGGCCAGTATGGCCGCTGCCTGGGCAGCAATAACCGACTTGAAGCGTCCCTGGCTGGCAAAAAACATACCCGGGTTGAATCCAGCATGATTAACACCGGTCGCTGTCGTTCTTCCTGGAACAACTTGATATGGGGTTGGCCGGTACGGGCAGTAACCCGCCAGTCCATGTTGCGGATATCATCGCCGGGCTGGTAATTGCGGGATTCAAGGTAATCCATGCCGCGTCCCTTGAAACGTGACAAATGGTTGCCGACCATGAGATTGCTGGAAGGTACGGTGCTGGCAAAAGTCAGTTGGCGGGCGTACATGCGCAGGCCAATCAGTTCTTCCAGCGAGGCATGGATTGCGTAACTCGGGTCTGTTGCGCTTGATAATCCAGGCCTGTACCACGGCGTTTAAACAGGCGATCGAACATGTCAGACTAAAGGCACCCGCTGTAAGACTTCATTCAGAAAATCATCAGGCGTATAGCCTTCGCCTCCGCTTCATAGGAGAGCAAAACACGGTGGCGCAATACATCAAGAAATACAGCCTGCACATCTTCCGGCGAGACATAATCCCGGCCGGACAACCAGGCGTGGGCACGGGAACAGCGATCCAGGGCTATGGTGCCGCGCGGACTGGCTCCAAAACTGACCCAGTGCATCAGGTCTTCACCGTAGGCCTGGGGATTTCGCGTTGCCAGTACCAGCTGTACCAGGTATTCCTGAACCGATGCAGCCATATGCAATGACAGGGAGTTCAGACTGGGCCTGCTGAATATGTGCCCTGGACAAAATAAAGCCATCGGCTTGTACTTTATCAGGCCGGTTGTTATCACTGGCAGCCTCGGCGCGAGTCAGTTCAAGAATCGCGGTTTCATCACCAGCGGCAGGATAATCAACACGTGACATGCATCAGGAAGCGGTCCAGCTGTGCTTCCGGCAAAGGATAAGTGCCTTCCTGTTCAATCGGGTTTTGGGTTGCCATGACCAGAAAAGGGGAAGGTAATTGATAGGTATGTAATCCGATGGTTACCTGTTTTTCTTCCATGGCCTCAAGCAGGGCAGACTGGACTTTGGCAGGGGCACGGTTGATTTCATCGGCCAGGATCAGGTTATGAAATATTGGGCCCTGCTGAAAGATAAATTCGCCGCCCTGGGGATTGTAAACGTCGGTTCCGGTCAGGTCGCCGGGTAACAGGTCCGGAGTAAATTGCAGGCGGTGAAAATCACCTTCGATCAGTTTGGACAGTTCCTTGATAGCCCGGGTTTTGGCCAGGCCCGGAGGGCCTTCTACCAGCAGGTGGCCTTCTGCGAGCAAAGCGATCAGCAGTCTTTCGACGAGGTTTTGCTGGCCAATTATTTTTTCCTGTAAAGCAGATTTTGCTGTATTAAATGCTGTCGCCAAATCTGATGTGTTTGTCATCCGGACTCCATAGCTAATCTATTATAAATATTGTTGTTTTTTCATGTCATGCATAGTGACCATGATTTATTTTTTTTGTTCCCTGTGTTGGTGACTATACCATTATATTGAATGGAGCCGCTTCATCGAGTTACAGGAACGCATTGACCGGTTTTTCCCAGGGTTCATTCGTAGCGAAGTATGCCTTGTGTTGTCTGTGAGGTGTTTGGCAGCAGGGATGCTGCCGGCAAGCCCCCATGGAAGGGTTCACGGCGTCCTCAGTGACATTGCAAGGTTTACTGAGTGGAAAGACTTTATGGAATTGCTTTGGAAGAAAGCTTAAGGCTCAACATACCGGCCATGAGCACGAAGGCGGCAGATATCCACAGGCATCCCGTCAGGCCATACTGCTGGAATGCCCAGCCCGACAGTACGGTACCTACCAGGCGGCCACCGGCATTTGCCATGTAATAGAATCCCACGTTCACAGCGACCTTGTCATGTTCAGAGTAGCTGAGGATCAGGTAGGAGTGGACTGCCGAGTTGATGGCGAAGACCACAGCGAAAATGGCCAGCCCGGTTAGCAGCACCAGTTCCGCTGGCAGGCCCTGTAATAATCCAATAGCAATAGCGGCCGGTACTGTCGCCAGGATAAATGTCCAGCTGATCGCCGTGTTGCCGGAAACCGGCTTGTTACGCAGCAGGCCCGGGGCAGATGCCTGGATGATGCCATAGCCAATAATCCAGAAGGCGAGAAAGGCCCCGGTCTGGGCATGAGGCCAGTCCAGGGTGGAAGACAGGTAGACCGGTAACGCCACGACGAACCAGACATCGCGCGAACCAAACAGGAAAAAGCGGGCAGCTGACAGCCAGTTGATTTCCCGGCTCCTGGAAAATATCTGGCTGAAACGGGTTTTCGCAGCAGTTTTACCAATATGATGAGGCAGGAGCAGCATCGCAATCACCAGCACCACTGCCAGACCACCGGCAAGAACCCAGAGCGCTCCACGAAAACCAACCAGCGACAGTAACAGGCCGCCGATAAAGTAACCTGCACCTTTGAGGGTGTTTTTGGAACCCGTGAGAATGGCTACCCATTTGAAAAGGCGTTTTTCACTGCTGTCGACCGGCTCCGCAGAAGCTTTGGACACCATCGGTGATGGTAAACGCCCAGTAGCTGAAGGTAATGGTCAGGTAATGACGAATAGCTGTTTGCATGCGGGAATGTTACTACGTTTGGATGACATTTCGATGAATATTTAGAAGCAGGGGAATGCCCTGTCAGCAGTCGAATAAATAACCCGAAATTTTGCAGAGGTATAAGCACCGGTTTTGATTAAAGTTTTGACCAGGTAAGTCGTTAGTTCAGTAATAAAAGAATGGATGAACACTGCAAGAGTGCTTCATTTAATCAAGTCGAATAACAACATTTTTTTCTACGGGACTTCTGAGATGAAAATAAATGAGCCGGTCACGCAAAATGAAATTCCGTACCCGGAAGGCAAAATGCTGGTTTCCAAAACCAACCTGAAAGGCGCAATTACTTTTGCCAACAAGGAATTTGTAAAAATCAGTGGCTTCACGCATGCCGAGTTGATTGGACAGAATCATAATATCGTCAGGCATCCTGATATGCCGCCGGCTGCTTTTGAAGATTTATGGAAAACCGTTCAGGCTGGCAAACCCTGGGTTGGAATGGTCAAAAACCGTGCTAAAAACGGTGACTATTACTGGGTAAAGGCCAACGTCACACCAATAACCAAAAACGGCCAGGTGGTCGAATACATGTCTGTGCGCACCGCACCAGAGCGTCACGAGGTTATGCAGGCCGAGTCATTGTATCGCGATATCAACATGGGCAAGGCAAAGCTGCGATCGACAACCCTGTCTGGCAAGCTGAATTTCTTCAAGCACCTGTCACTGCGCAACAAGTTTGCCATCATGATTGGTTCCCTGTTGGTGCCTTTAATCGTGCTGACTTATTTACTCATCGCCGCTGAAAATGTATCAATTAATTTTGCTGAGAAAGAAGTCATGGGGGTTGACTACAATGACCCCGTGCGTACGTTACTGGAAACGATGGGGCAGCATCGTGATGTTGCGGATGCATTGAAACGCGCCGATGCGACTGCAGCAGACCTGGCAGCTGTCAGGTCCCGCATTGATCAGGGTATCCAGTCGGTTGAGGCAATGCATGGCAGGCTGGGGCAGACTTTGGATGTTGATCAGCAGTGGTCGGCAATTAAAAATGACTGGAGCAGACTACTGTCTGATCTCGGTACGCTTGATTCAACAAGCAGTAACAACCGTCACATTGAGGTGATCAAAAAAGTACAGGCTCTGATTGGCCGTGTTGGCGATAATTCCAACCTGATTCTTGATCCAGACCTGGACAGTTATTACCTGATGGATATCGTTATTTTGCGGTTGCCAAATGTACTTGAAGATCTTGCTGTTCTCAGGGGGACTACAGCGGGTGTTATTGACCGTGGAAAACTGACAGAAAACCGTAAGGCCGATGTAATCGGTAAGCTGGTTATTGCCCGTAAGGGAATCGAGGATACGGCTCGCAGTATGGCAGTGGCGTTTGAAAACAATGCAACACTCAAGCCCTTGCTGGAAACAGTTATCAATGACTTTGTCTCGAAAGCTAATGTAATGGTGACTGACACTGAGCGTTTGCTGCAAGGTGATATTGAGGAAATGGACGCACAGGCTGCCTTTAAAACCGGCTCGAATGCGATAGCTGCTGGTTATGCACTTTATGACCAGGTGGCCCCGGCATTAAAAAACCTGTTGGAAAAACGTATCGATGGCTTTAAAACCAACGAGTACATCAAGCTGTTTGTTGTCAGCATTATTGTTCTGTTCGCCCTGCTGATCGCCTGGTCAACTGTCCGTAATATCGCCAATCCAATCCGTAAACTGGTCGACGTGGTTAAAGCCATGGCAGAAGGTGACTTCAGCAAGGATGTTGGTGAAGGACAGGGTGATGAAATTGGTAAGACCATTGAAGCGACGCGCATGACACAGATTCGGCTTGGCTTTGATATTGCCTATGCCCAGGAACAGGCCACTGAAACCATGCGGATCAAGCTGGCACTGGATAATAACAGTACGCCAACGACTGTCTCTGATGATAACAACCTGTTGATTTACATGAACCGTGCCGCCAGGAAGCAATTCGAGGCAATTGAAGCTGAATGGCAGAAAACAGCACCTGATTTTGCGGTTGATAAACTGATAGGCAATAAACTTTCAAGCTATTTTGAAGAGGGTGAATTCAAAAAGGTATATTCACAGAACCTGCAATCCGAAAAAGAGCTGGATGGCGTAATTGCCGGCCGCTCGATGCACCTGCTGGCAAATCCTGTTTATGATGAAGATGAAAATTACGTTGGGCGTGTCACGCAGTGGTTCGACCAGACTGAACTGCTCGAGCAGCAACGCCTGGAGCAGGAAAGGCTGGAAGAGGAGCGTCGAATTGCCTCTGAGAACCAGCGAATCAGGGTGGCACTGGATAATGTTTCCAGTAACGTCATGCTGGCAAACCCTGAACGTGAAATTATTTACGTCAATAAAAACGCTGCACAACTGTTTACTGAAGCCCAGTCTGATTTTCGTCAGGACCTACCCGACTTTAATGCTGCGAACCTGCTGGGTAGCAACATTGATGGTTTCCATAAAAACCCGGCGCACCAGATGCGACTGCTGGACCAGCTGGATTCGACTTTCCAGTCTGAACTTGAAATTGGTGGCAGGACCATGCGCATTACGGCAAATCCTGTTGTCGATACCGATGGCACGCGCCTGGGAACAGCGGTTGAATGGGCTGACAGGACCCAGGAAGTTGCGGTTGAGCGTGAAATTGATTCACTGGTCGATGCGGCAAGCTCGGGCAATTTGAGCAGCCGTCTTGATACCACGGACAAGACGGGTTTCTTCCTGCAGTTGTCCAATGGTTTTAATCGTCTGCTGGATCAGCTTACCAGTGTCTTCGACGATATTGGCAACGTCATGGAACACATGGCCAATGGGGACCTGACAGAAACCATCACGCGTGATTACCAGGGTACTTTCGGGGAAGTCAAAGACAACATTAATAAAACCATTGGTAATGTTGAGGAAACGGTGGAACGCTTAAGGTCGATCTCGGACCAGGTAGGTACAGCATCTGATGAAATTTCCACCGGTAATAACAACCTCAGTAGTCGTACCGAGCAACAGGCCGCCAACCTGCAGGAAACTGCTGCCAGCATGGAAGAGCTGACCAGCACGGTGAAAAACAACAGTGACAATGCGCAACAGGCCAACCAGGTTGCAACAACTGCACGTGGTGCAGCAGAAAAAGGCGGTGAAGTCGTTGAACAGGCTGTTTCAGCCATGCAGCAAATCAGCGAGTCATCCAACCAGATTGCCGAGATTATCGGCGTGATTGATGAGATCGCGTTCCAGACCAACCTGCTGGCCTTGAATGCTTCTGTCGAAGCGGCGCGTGCCGGTGAACAGGGGCGTGGATTTGCCGTGGTGGCAACTGAAGTGCGTAACCTGGCTTCACGTTCTGCAGCAGCTGCCAAGGAAATCAAGGAGCTCATCAAGGATTCTGTTGACAAGGTCAGCAGCGGCTCTGAACTGGTTAATCAAACCGGTGAGTCATTATCAGAAATTGTTGATGGCGTAAAAAAGGTCGGTGACATTATTGCCGAGATTGCCGCCGCCAGTGCTGAGCAGACTTCAGGCATTGAACAGGTCAACATGGCTATCACCAACATGGACGAAATGACTCAGCAGAATGCCGCCCTTGCCGAGCAGACATCGGCCGCCAGTGCGGCGATGAGTGACAATGCTTCAGAAATGCAACGGGCAATGGAGTTTTTCAATACATCCGGCCGGCAACCAGTGGCTGTTGCCAGAACAATAACCCGGGCTGCAATAAACCACGCACAAGCAAACCCTGCACCCAGGGCAGAATCAGCTGCATCCAGGCCTGCGGCAAAAAAATTACCAGGAGTTAAAGCTGCTGCCCCCATGCCAGCGAAACCATCTCCCCAGTCGGATGATGGCGATGACTGGGAAGAATTTTAAGGCATGATTAAACAGGGGCAATATCATTACTGGTGTTTTCAGTCTGCATGTTCGATAGCTGATTGATCGGCTGGCAATATATTTATGATGATTTTTTTAAAAATAAGGTTCACGCTGGGTATGCTGATGTGCCTGTTTTTCCTGCCAATTGCCCAGGCAGGCACAATGCCAGGATCTACTGTTGAGTTAACCAAACAGGAAAAGGCGTTTATAAAAAATCACCCGGTTATTATTGTGGGCGGGGAAATGGACTGGCCGCCCTATGATTATGTGGAGGATGGGCAATATACCGGTGCAGCTTTTGATTATCTGCAGCTGCTTGAACAAGCCACAGGTTTATCGTTCGAAGTCCACACTGGCTATACGTGGAATGAATTACTGCAACGGGCCAGGGAAGGTCAGATCGATGTGTTACCCATGCTCTGGTATAACGAAGAACGCACCAGCTTTCTTAATTTTACCCGGCCATACCTGAATATACGGCATTATCTTTATATGTCTGATTCAGACAAGGTTACTAAAGGTCTTGCGGACCTGGCTGGCAAAACCCTGGCAATACCCAAGGGCTACGCCCAGATTGGATATCTGCAAAAAAATTATCCGCAAATAAATATACTTGAAGTGAATGGTTCACTTGAAGCAATAGACAGCGTGATAACGCACAAAGCTGATGGTCTTATCGAAAACACGGCCCTGATTGCCCATTTTACCAGGCAACAGCAAATCAAGGGTTTAAAAGCAGTAACAGCAGTTGATGTCGGTGTCAGCGAGCTTCATATGGGGGTACGTAAAGACTGGACCTTATTGCGAGATATCCTGCAAAAAGGTCTGGACAGCCTGAGCGACAATCAAAAACAGGTTATTTCTTCAAAATGGCTTGGCCTTCAGGGCCGCAAGGTTAACGAACTGAATAAAGGCAGGGGTTTACAATTGAGTCCTGATCAACGGACATATTTACAAGGTAAAGCTTCAATCAATGTCTGTTACCCGCCAAACATCGCACCCTTCAGTTTTATGGATAAAGGCAAGCTAACGGGTATGGCCGCTGATTATATTGATTTGTTCGAGCAACGCCTTGGCGTTGCATTGCAGCCGGTAGCCAGCAAGACAATTGCCGAAGCGGTAGACAAAACCATCAGTGGCCAATGTGAGATGCATATTTCATTGCTTGGCTCTGGCGAACTTTCCAGTAAATTGTTTTTTACTGAACCTTACTTGAAAGAATCGATTGTCATAGCAACAGGCAATGATGAAGTCTTTATTCCGGACATGGCTGGTTTGTCAGGCAAGCAGATTGGCATTCCCTTAAAGAGTTCATTCACCGATATCTTTGAAAAAGCCTATCCCGACATCGAGTTTGTCAAAAACCCGGGTCCTGTCGACGGGCTGGAAAAAGTGATGCGTGGAGAGTTGTACGGTTATGCCTTTCCAATGATGGTCACCAGTTATGTGATTCAACATAACTATTCAGGACAGCTTCGCATTGCCGGTAAATCTGACCTCAAATTTGCCTGGTCTATTGCGGTTAACAAAAACTCGCCGGTGCTTTTCGAAATACTGGATCAACTGGTTAAAACCGTATCGGCTGAAGAAAAACAGCAAATTTATAACAAGTGGGTATCGGTCAAATATACACATGCATTCAATATTCTTGATTACTGGGTTTACCTGGCGATTGCCGGTTTATTGCTGGCAGGCCTGATCTATCGCCAAAATCTGTTATCCTGTTACAACACGCGCTTACAGGAGCGGGTGAATGAGCAAACTGCTGACCTGCTGAAAGCCAAGGAAGCTGCAGAGCATGCCAGCCAGGCCAAGAGTGAATTCCTTGCCAATATTTCACATGAATTACGTACACCCATGCATGCAATCCTGGCTTTCTCGCAGATGGGCATCAAGAAGACGTCCACCGAGCAAGCCGATAAGCTGGTGCATTACTTTTCACGTATTAATGCCAGTGGCAACCGCCTGTTACAGCTGGTGAACGAGTTGCTTGATTTTGCCAAACTTGAGGCGGGACGCATGCAATTTCATTTCAGTGATCAGGATCTTGTCATGGTTATTGAGGATGTTATTGCTGAAATGGCTGCAGTGCTGAAAAATAAATCACTCGATTTAAAAGTTGAGCCGGCCAGGTTTGCAACTCATGCCCTTATTGATGTGCAGAGAATGCACCAGGTCATGCGTAATCTGTTATCGAATGCCATTAAATTCAGTGAACAGGACCAGGCTATCCGGGTGACGCTGTCAGAAACAGAGATGTCACCAGTTGACGCAGAATCCGCTTCGATTCCGGCAATCACTGTCAGTGTAATTGATAATGGTGTGGGAATACCGGATGACGAGTTGCAAAGCGTGTTTGATAAATTCGTCCAGTCCACTAAAACAGGCCCGGATGCTGGTGGTACTGGCCTTGGCCTGGCTATCTGTAAAGAAATTATCAGTGCCCATGGTGGTACTATTCAGGCGATGGCCAATCCCGGAGGCGGGGCGGTTATTACTTTTACCATACCCCGGCAACAAAGCGGCAGCGCTGTTTAAGCAATAATATTTTTACAGTAAACCCTGGTCTGAATAGATTAATAGAATCAGTTTTCGCTGGTTATTTTGCAGCCGGTCTGTGCGCTAAATGGTTGAACCTGCTGTTGCGGTTGCTGTTGCTGCGGGTTTTGCAGTTGCTGCTGGCTCTGCTGTAAAGACAACTGTTGCTGTTGTGGGCTCCAGGTCATTGCCGGCAATTTACGGAAGACATCGTTAATGCCGTCATTCCATGATTTTCTAAGGTTAATCAGGTAAGGGTCGGTCTCTTCAAAGGTGCAGTGACAATTGAGCTTCAGCTCACCCTGGATATAGGTCGCAACTTCAAAAGGGGGGCCAACGGTAAGGTTGGAACGCGTGGTGGCATCCAGGGAAACCAGGCAAAGCCTTGCGCCCTCATCGAGAGACAGGTCTGCCCTGACAATCCGGTCCAGCCCGGGCTTGCCGTACTTGCTTTCGCCAATCTGCAGGTAGGGGGTTTCCGGGGATGCCGCAATGTAATTGCCCTGTGGATAGATCAGTATCAGTTCATGCTTTTGCCCCGTGATCTGGCCGCCAAGCAGCAGCGTGGTTTCCCCGCTGACCCCGGAATGTTGGAGTGCGGCGTTGTGTTCCATCTGCACGCTCTGGCTGATTTTGCCGATATATTCAGCGGCTTCAAACAGGTAACGGACGTTAGCCAGGTTTGGTTCGTTGCTGGGGTAATCAATATCGCGCTGAATATGGTTGATAACTTCCTGGGTGGTTGCCAGGTTACCGGCAGACAGAATAACAAAAATTCTGTCGCTGGCCGGCTTGAAGACGTGCATCTTGCTGTAGGAGGTAACGTAATCCACGCCGGCATTGGTGCGCGAATCTGATGCAAAAACAAGTCCGTCATTGAGACGAAGCCCAACACAGTAAGTCATGATTCTGTAAACCCATGAAAGCTAATATCGATGAAATTACAGTATGCAGTGAAGTTTGTTTTATTAAAAGTCCGATAATGTTTTTGCTTTAAATATTTCTGGTACTAAACTTGCTAGATAGATCCGGTATTAATTAAGTTTACCCATTTGCTCTTAGCAGGGATGTAGTATGTCTATCCAGGTTGCCATTCACCATCGGACCGAATATCACTTCGATCGGGCAGTTTCACTTTCACCGCATATTATTCGTTTGCGGCCGGCTTCACACAGTCGTACGCCAATTTTGCATTACTCGCTGAAGGTCGAACCCGCCAAGCATTTTCTTAACTGGCAGCAGGATCCTTTCGGCAACTACATGGCAAGGCTGGTTTTTGAAGAAAAAACCCGCGAGATGGTCATTGATGTTGGCCTGGTGGTTGAGCTGGTGAAAATCAACCCGTTTGATTTCTTCGTTGAAGACTACGCAGAAAACTTATCCTTTTGAATACCCGGAGCAACTCAAGAAAGAACTGGCCCCGTATTTCGAAATATCTGAAGACGGCAAGCGCTTGAATGCCTGGATTAAAGATCATGCTGACTGGCTGAAAGAGCACGCCGATAAAAACAAGCGCATTATTGATTTCCTGGTCAGTCTCAACCAGAAACTCGAGAAGGATATCGAGTATTCAATTCGTATGGAACCCGGCGTCCAGACCTGCGAAACAACCCTTGAGCGGGGCATAGGTTCCTGTCGTGACAGTGCCTGGCTGCTGGTACAGATCCTGCGGCACCTGGGCCTGGCGGCGCGTTTTGTTTCCGGTTACCTGGTGCAACTGACCGCGGATGTGCCTTCGCTTGATGGTCCTTCCGGGCCGGAACAGGACTTTACCGATCTGCATGCCTGGACCGAAGTCTATCTTCCCGGAGCCGGCTGGGTAGGGCTAGACCCGACCTCGGGCCTGTTTGCCAGTGAAGGGCATATTCCCCTGGCCTGTACCGCGGATCCCATCAGTGCAGCACCGGTTGAAGGTGCCACCGACAAGTGTGAAGTCACTTTTACATTTCTTAACCAGGTGACGCGTATCAAGGAAGACCCGCGTGTTACCAAGCCTTTTACCGAGGAACAATGGGCCGAGGTAATGTCTGCTCGGTCAACAGGTTGATGAACAGCTCCAGGCAAATGATGTCAGGCTGACCATGGGCGGGGAGCCCACCTTTGTCTCAATCGATGACATGGATGGGGCTGAATGGAACATCGCAGCCCTCGGAGATCATAAACGCAAGCTGGCCGGTGACCTTTACCGCCGGCTGTGGAAACAGTTTGCGCCGGGTGGTGTTTTGCATCATGGCCAGGGTAAATGGTACCCGGGTGAACCTTTGCCGCGCTGGGCCCTGCATTGTTACTGGCGTAAAGACGGCGAGCCGGTCTGGCAGGATGAAAAGTTACTGGCTGACCCGGTCTCCGCGGGTAAAGCTGATGCCCGGACGGCAGAAAAATTTGCCGCGGACCCTGGCGAAAAAGCTGGGTATTGCCCCGGCCAATGCCGTACCCGGTTACGAGGACGTGTTGTATTACCTCTGGAAGGAAGGCACGTTGCCGGAAAACCTGGATGTCTTAAACAACAAGCTTGAGGATAAAACCGAAAGAAAACGCTTGTTGAAACTGTTTGAAAAAGGCCTGGATAAAGTTGTCGGTTATGCCTTGCCACTGGCCTGGGATCCGGTGGCGAAAAAATGGATCAGTTCCCGCTGGAAATTCCGGCGCGAAAACATGTTCCTGGTGCCCGGTGATTCCCCAATGGGGTTTCGCCTGCCACTTGAATTCACTGCTCTGGCAGAAAGACAAGGACAGGCAGAAAGTGGTTGAAGCTGATCCTTTTGAAAAGCAGGAGGAACTTGGCGGAGCGGTGAGCGCACGTTATACACAGTACAGCCCGCAGCCTGCCGAGGAGCATGGCCTGCAGTACCAGGAGCCGGCTGATGAGGGACTGGACGAGTCCCTGTTTGTGCGCACCGCGCTTTGCCTGGAACCACGTGACGGCCACCTGCATATCTTTTTACCGCCACTGACTCACTTGAATCACTGGCTTGAACTGTTGGGCATCATTGAAAGCATCGCGGCAGAGCTCGACCAGCCGGTGGTGTTTGAAGGCTACGAGGCGCCGCGCGATGATCGTCTGCAACGCTTTTCAGTGACGCCGGATCCGGGCGTCATCGAAGTCAATATCCACCCGGCTGAAAGCTGGCAGGAACTGGTTGAGAATACCGAAATACTTTACGAAGAAGCGCGCCTGTCGCGGCTGGGTACTGAAAAATTCATGCTCGATGGCCGTCACACGGGTACCGGCGGCGGCAATCACGTCACACTTGGTGGCGTAAAGCCAGCCGACAGCCCCATGCTGCGCAAGCCCCAGGTGCTGGCCAGCCTGATCCGTTACTGGCAAAACCATCCATCACTGTCCTACCTGTTCTCAGGGATGTTTATCGGTCCCACTTCGCAGGCACCCAGGGTGGATGAAGCGCGCGACGACAGTCTCTATGAACTGGAAATTGCCCTGCAGAACCTGCCCCGGGGAGAGACTTTCTCGCCCTGGATTATTGATCGTACCTTGCGAAACCTGCTGGTCGACATGACCGGTAATACCCACCGGGCAGAGTTCTGTATCGACAAGCTCTATTCGCCTGACTCAGCCAGCGGGCGGCTGGGCATTGTCGAGTTTCGCGGTTTTGAAATGCCGCCGCATTCGCGCATGGCACTGGTGCAGAACCTGTTGTTAAGAACGCTGGTGGCGCGCTTCTGGCAGCAGCCTTATGAAGAGAAACTGGTGCATTGGGGAACCGAGCTGCATGATCGCTTCATGTTGCCGCATTATGTCACCCAGGATGCCCGGGATGTTGTTGCTGATATGCGTCGCTGGGGATATGAGTTTGATCCACAATGGCTGGATCCATTTATCGAGTTTCGCTTTCCCCGCTACGGAACGATGCAGGCGGGTGATATTGAATTTGAACTGCGGTTCGCGATTGAACCCTGGCATGTGCTGGGTGAAGAGGTCACTGCCCAGGGTACTGCTCGCTTTGTTGATTCATCCGTGGAACGCCTGCAATTGCGTGTGCGCGGCATGACCGAATCGCGCCATTATGTAGCATGCAATGGCAAGCGTGTTCCATTACGGTGCACTGGAGAACGTGGTGAGTATGTTGCTGGCATCCGTTTCAAGGCATGGAGTCCGCCTTCCGGGCTGCATCCATCCATTCCGGAGCAGGCACCGCTGGTTTTCGATCTTATCGACGGCTGGAGCAAAGCTTCGCTGGGTGGCTGTACTTACCATGTCGCCCATCCCGGCGGTTTGAATCCGGAAGATTTCCCGATTAATCCTTTTGCCGCTGAATCAAGGCGTTTGGCACGATTCTGGCAGCATGGACACACAGCCGGAACGGTTGAGATACCACCGGAGCATCCGAATCCAGACCATCCATACACGCTGGATTTGCGTTATGCATCAAAAGACAAAAAAGGTTGAATGAATGACCATTGATCTTACCCAGTACAACACGGACTTTTACGATGAGGCCCTGATTTCACCGAACCGTTCGCGCAGCTATGCCAAGGAGATCGTCAAGCTGCTGCGAAACATGGATGAGGATGAGCTTCAGTTACGCCAGGCTGCGGCTGACCTTGCGATCAAGGAAATGGGGATTACCTTTACTGTCTACAATGATGAAGAGGGCAGTATGATAGATCGTAGCTGGCCCTTTGATATCGTGCCCCGCATTATCCCCAAAAGTGAATGGGACCGCATTGAAGCCGGACTTAAACAACGGGTTAAGGCACTCAACCTGTTTATCAATGATTTATATAACGAGCAGCAGATCATCAAGGACGGTGTTTTTCCCATAGAAGTTCTCAAGGATTCAAAAAATTTCAGGAAACAATGTATCGGCATAACACCGCCTAATGGTATCTGGGCACATATTTGTGGTTCAGACCTGGTGCGGGATAACGATGGCACCGTGTATGTTCTGGAAGATAATTTACGGGTTCCTTCGGGTGTTTCCTACATGCTGGAAAATCGCCTGATAACCAAGCGGGTTTTTCCAGAGCTTTTTGAAAGTTATGCGCCTTTGCCGGTGGGTGATTACCCGACACAGCTTTACGAAATGCTTGCCGAACTCTCCGGCAGGAAAATCAAGCGCCCTGTCATCGTCGTAATGACACCGGGAATCTATAACTCGGCCTATTTTGAGCATGCCTATCTTGCGCTGGAGATGGGGGCGGAACTGGTGCAGGGTTCAGACCTGTTTGTCGACAGCGACGACTGTGTCTACATGAAAACGGTAGCCGGCCCCAAGCGGGTTGATGTTATATACCGCCGTGTTGACGACGAGTTTCTTGATCCCGAAGTGTTCTACAAGGAGTCGGCGCTGGGCGTCCCCGGCCTGATGCGTGCATGGAAAGCCGGCAATGTCGGCCTGGCCAATGCTCCCGGCGCAGGAGTTGCTGATGACAAGGTGGTTTACGCTTTTGTGCCTGACATTATTCGCTACTATCTTAACGAAGAGCCAGGTATTCCCAATGTGCCGACTTATCGCTGCATGTATGAAGACGAGAAAAACTACGTGCTGGAGAACCTGGAAGACCTGGTTGTTAAGCCAGCCAATGAGTCAGGGGGGTATGGCATGTTGATTGGCCCTTACTCAACACGGGCAGAACGCAAACTTTTTAAAGAACATATTAACAAGAATCCACGTAATTACATCGCCCAGCCAACCCTGGGTATTTCCACGGTGCCTACTGTCATTGGTAAAGGTATTGAGCCGCGCCATGTTGACTTAAGGCCATTTATCCTCAGCGGAAAAAAAATCAATGTGACCACAGGCGGGCTGACACGTGTTGCCCTGCGAAAAGGTTCGTTAGTGGTGAACTCTTCCCAGGGTGGCGGTTCCAAGGATACCTGGATTGTTGATATGGATGAGGGCTAAACACGATGCTGTCGAGAGTTGCAGAAAACATCTACTGGCTTACCCGTTATGTCGAACGCGCAGAAAATACTGCCCGTCTGCTGAAGGTTAATACCCAGTTGATGCTGGATACGCCTAAAGGTGTTTCGCCGGGCTGGTTGCCGTTGATTAGTATTGGTGGTCTGGACCAGGAATTTACCGATTGTTGTAACGATGATAGTGAACCAACGGTTGTGCGCTTTCTGATTGTTGGTGAAACCAATCCCGGCTCTATTGTCAATTCATTGAAAAATGCCAGGGAAAACTGCCGGACAGTCAGGGAAGTGTTACCGCGTTCAGTCTGGGAATTGCTTAATGAACTGAATCTTTATGCAAAGGATAATGCAAAAAAAGGTATCAGCAAAAAAGGCAGGGAAGATTACCTGAACGATATCATTGCCGGCTCTCAACAGTTTGGTGGCCTGTTAGGCTCTGTATCTATACCGGGATGAGGGCTATCATTTTGCCCGTATCGGCAGAAACCTGGAAAGATCCGACATGACAACCCGGATTCTGGATGTGCGTTCCACCGACCTGTTCGAGGATGACCAGATAGAAAGCCGAACGCTGGATGCCTTGCAATGGATGAGCGTACTTAAATCCATGTCCGGTTACCAGGCTTACCGTCGACATGTGCAGATCAGGGTCAGTCGTGGACCTGTGCTTCATTACCTGTTAAAGGATATGCAGTTTCCCCGCTCTGTTGCACATTGCCTGGGTTCGGTGGAAGAAAGCGTTGCCGCTTTTGTGAACTCAAAGAAAACACTGGCTTCTATCAGGAAAACTGTACGACTCATCGCCCATGTCGATACTGACAATCTCAGTCAAAATGAATTGCACCAGCTGATGGATGATATTCAGCTGGGTATCCAGCATATCCATTCAGCTTTGGCAGAGAGCTATTTCATGAGTTTTGAATCCATGAGCCAGCAGCAGGAGCAGGTTTAGCAACTGCTGTCGATTACAGAAAAAAACGGTGCTTAAATAAAGCACCGTAAAAACCTCAACGTACAGACTCATCATCGGAGAAAACCGGTTACCATCTGTTGACCCGGTTAAATCCAGTCTAGTAAGTGTAATGGCTAAAATCAACATATTGCGTGAAATAAATAGCCAATATCACTATATATAGTGAAATATGGGAATTTAGGTTTTATTTGTCTGTGCTTTGAATGCCCGGATATTGCCTTAACACCTTTTAGAAAAACTGGTTTTGTCAGGTGATATTCATCTATATCATTAGCATGGCGTGGAATGGCTAGACAGTAATGTTTACGTCGTTAAACTGGTAAAATAGATGGGAGGTTTTTCACTACCAGTGATGTTCTCATCCTGGATTTAAATTAATTGACGGATTAAAAATGAATATTAAAAAATCAACACTGGCTGTTGCCGTATCTGCGTCACTACTGGCACTGATAAATCCTGTCGTGGCAGACGAGCAGGTACAAAGCTATCTTGTTTCAAGTGATGGCAAGGTCGTAACGAATGGCAGTGGCGATTGTGTGAGAACCACTCGTAAAGACAGTTCTGAATACTTGCAGGATTGTGGATACGAAACGGTCAGTGTCAAGGCGTCTGATGTCTCGACTTCTGCTGAAGGAACCAAGGTAACCGTTATTGAAGCTGAAGGCGTGGTCAAGGGCGATAAAGTGATCGTTGAGCCTAAAATAACGGTGAGCGCCATGGTGTTACGTAACATCCAGTTCAAATTTGACAGTGCCGAGTTAACAGGTGATTACCAGGTGATTTTGGACGAGGCGAATGAGTTTTTGAAACCACATCGTGAAGCACTGCGTGCAGGTGGCGGAACCTTGATGGTGATCGGTCATACTGATTCTGTAGGTAATGCTGAATATAACCAGGTTCTGTCCGAGAAAAGAGCACAGTCAGTTGCTGACTATCTGATCAAGCTGGATGGTACCCGTGCAGCTTTCACCAAGACAGCAGGCCGTGGCGAATCCGAGCCGGTAGCTAGCAATGACACCGAAGAAGGGCGTCAATTGAACAGACGTGTTGTACTTGAAGTGGTGCCAAACTAATTACGGTTTATTCAAGATACAAAAATGCCCGCAACTTGCGGGCATTTTTTTGTTTTAATCAAGATGAAGCCGTCGGCTTCACTTGGTTTTTACCATGTATATCCAACAGTGGCGCCGTAAATCCACTGGCTGGAATCACCGCGTTCATCAACAATGGGGCTGTCTTCAGGGTCACCCAGTAACTCTTCGTAGCGGGCTCCAGCGCCAAGCATCCAGGATTTGCTCAATGGCTTCACGCCACCAATCACAACTCGCACTGAGTTAATACCGCCATCGGCAGTATAGGCTGAACCGTTCAGGCTAGGAAAAAGACCTATATCATTAGCGCCGTTGACGCCATAGTAAGTGTCGTTGTAATCATCGTCCGCAAAGCTGATGCCACCGCTGATGTTTATTAACGTTGGGGCTGAGCCGCTACCTACAGGAAACCAGTATTTCACCATCGCCGTACCGAAAATACCATCATTGGTATCATCAACGTCTGTGATCACATCTGCACTGAATACCCAGCGTTTCAAAGGGTTGTCAGTATCCTTGATGGTATAGGCGACAAATGCACCCAGCATTGTGGTGTCATCAATCTCGTCCATCTGTTTGACAATACGGTCATCGACATCATCGTCACGGCCAAAACGATAGAGCAGTTCAGGACCAAACTGCCAGTTGTCATCATCCAGCAAGTTAACAGTTACCTGCGGGCCCAGTAGCTGGACATAACGGTTACCAGAGAAATAGTACCGCCCCAAAGGTGCTGCCGCTGTTTCGTAATCATCGGAACCAGAGTAGTCAGGAGCCTGACCAACACCCAGGGCAACCATGTTAATCTGTTCAGGTAATGCCATAAAACTGCTATTGGCCGAAACTGTTGCCGGAGCGATGGCTAATGAAACCAGCGCAGGCAAGATTTTCAAAGATAACCCCTTTTTCATTTTTGTCTTCCTCAATGTGCAATATCAATTCAAATGAATATTACTTCAAATTATACCCACTTTATGGCTTATTTGCACCTATAAGTTATTAATATTCAAAATTATTCTGGTCATTTTGGCAGGGACCTGAAGGATTTTCAGCATTTGGCATTAAATGGCTAGAATTGAGAATCTACCAGGGCTATTCTTCGTATTAGAAGATGAAGCAGCCCAGCTGCTTGTGGGAGAGATTAATGGAAGATACAAGAGGACTAATTATGATGAAGCGATGGGTGTTAGTGGGTGCCCTGGCAATATTGCCTGTGGCAGGTTTTGCGGCATCACCGTCTCCGGCTGATTGTCAGGCTTACGCGAAGCGTGTGGAAATGGATGCCGGCAGTACCGCTGGTGGCGTTGCTGGTGGTGCGCTCAGAGGTGCTGCATTCGGCGCGATTGTTGGTGACAGCAGTAAAGCAGCCGGTAGAGGCGCCGCGCTGGGTGGTATTTTGGGCGGTGTGCGAAATAATGCGTCACAAAGCAATGCCTATAAGAATGCCTATGATAACTGCATGGCAGGTCGCGTTCAGTTTTGATATTGGATTTAATGATTTCAAATTTACATCGAATATATTGAGGAGATTTATATGATTAAAAGGAAAATCGCACTAACGGCGGCGGCCATTTCTCTGTCGCTGGTAGCTTTTTCCGGCATGGTTTCTGCGCAAGAAGAGACAGCCGATAAAAACCTGAATGATTACAGCTGCAAGGACGTTATGGTTTTTACCATAGACCACCGTGAAATTGCCATTGCATTGCTGCACGGTTATTTCCTGGGCAAGCAGGGAACAACCTCGTTCAATACTGAAACGCTGGCAAAGCGCACAGACCAGTTTATTGACTATTGCCTGGATAACCCAACAGCAAAAGCCCTGGACGCTATGGATAAGGTGTCCAAGTAACATTGGCCATCAGGCCGGCTTTAACCAGATTTAATCTCAAGGAGATTTTACCATGAAATTTTTAAACACCTATCGCCAGCTATTTACGGCAGTTTCTGTCGCATTGATGCTGGTTTTTTCACAGAGCGCTGTTATGGCAGCGTCAGCCGAGGAGCTCAATAAGGAAGCTGATATCGCTTTGGAAAAGCTGTATAAAAGCACCCCTGTAGCCAAAAAGCTGGCAGCGGAAGCGAACGGCATTCTGATTTTTCCTTCAATTCTCAAAGCCGGACTGATTCTCGCTGGACAGGGTGGTGATGGTGTCCTGCGTGTTAATGGCGAAACCACCGCCTACTATAGTTCAAGAGGTGCTTCGATCGGTCTTCAGGCCGGTGGTCAGACTTATGGTTACGTCATGTTCATGATGACACCAGCAGCGATGAAATCACTTGAAGAAGATAGTGGCTGGGAAGTTGGCGTTGGTCCAACGGTTGTTGTTGTCGATGCAGGCATGGCTAAAAACCTGACCACAACAACGGCTAAAGATGATGTCTACGCATTTATTTTTGGCCAGGAAGGCTTGATGGCGGGTCTTGGCTTGCAGGGTAACAAGATCACCAGGATCGAACCTGACAAGTAATCATGTAAAACTGCAATTGATCCCGGTGTTCTGCCGGGATCGTTGTTATTAATCACCGCTTAATATCGCCAGCTTGTGTTGGCCTTAATTCTCAACAATAGCTCGTCATAGTGACGGAATTGTTTAAAATCCCTGCATGCTTTATTTAAAGACATTGCTGGTTTTGCTGGTCATTCTGCCTGTCCTGGGCTTTGCAACAGACTCCACTGAAAATATTACCTTTAATGACAAAGCTATTTCAGCTGATCCCGAGCTGTATGACCTGGCGTTGAAGGTCAGATCAAATCTACAACTCACGCCTGAAGAAAAAAGCTGGCTGGATACCGATCCTAAAGTTAACGTGCGCGTAGGCGATTATGCGCCGTTTCACTTTGTTGCAGATGATATCCCACAAGGGCTGGGCATTGATTACATGCGCACAATTTGCATTGTCTATGGTCTGGATTGCAACTATGTGTCCGGGATGAATGTCGCCGATTCGATGCGCTCAATGACTGAGCCAGGAGGCATTGCAGTACAGACCGTCTGGCAACGCAATCCTGAGCGTGAGAAGTTGGCAATATTTACCCGTCCTTATGTTTCATCGCCGTTCGTGATTTTCCAGCGCGGCGACAGCCCTAACATTCTGAATATCGAGGATCTTTCGGGTAAACGGGTCGTGGTGGAAAAAGATTATATTATTCACCACCTGCTGCAGAAGGATTTTCCAGACCTGCAATTGATTGAGGTGGATTTTTCAAGTACCGCACTCAAACAGTTGGCCACTGGCCAGGCAGATGCCTATGTCAGCAACCTGATGGCGGGTCTCTACCTTAGCCAGGAACTGGGACTGTCGAATATCGTAGTGGCCGCTCCGGCATCGTTTGAACCTAATCGACTGGAAATTGCAGTACGTAAAGATTGGCCACATTTGGCTGCCTTGATTATTAAGGTGCAAGAGGTGATGACTCGTGAGGAACACCTTCAGTTGCGTCATCGCTGGTTAAATATTCCGATTAGTGGATTTGTTAACAGACATGACCTGTTGCTGTATGGCTCCATTATTGCTGGACTTGTTATCCTGGTCATTTTGATTGCAGCCATTATAACGATCCACCGCATGCGACAGCAGATTGTGGCACGTGAAGAAGCAGAGGGAAAACTGCAGATCAGTGAATCGCGCCTGCGAGAGGCCATGAAAGGCACTGAAACAGGTCTGTGGGAATGGAATCCACAGGCAAACGAGGTTTACCTGGATCCTGTCTGGTTTACGATGCTTGGATACAAGCCTGATGCCTTGCCGCATTCTTTTGAAACTTTCGAAGGACTTTTGCATCCTGATGACAAGAGCGCCGTGCTGAAGATGGTTGCCGAATTGCTGCAGGAATCACGCGAACAGTTTGATTTGGAATGTCGCATGCGTAGCAGCGACGGCAATTACCGCTGGATTCATTCCAAGGGCAGGTTGCTGAGCAAAGATCAGCAGGGCAAGCCATTGCGACTGATCGGTATTCACACGGATATTACTGAGCGAAAAAAAGCCGAGGAAACATTACTTGAGAGTGAAGCTGGTTTTCGTCGCCTGGTGGAACAGTCCCCGGTATCTATTCAGATCCACGGGCTTGATGGGAAATTGATTAAAGCGAATGCTGCTTTTGCAAAGCTGTATGCGCTCAACCAGGAGTCGTTAGACGGAGTCTATGAAAAATACAACTTACTGGATGATGCCCAGGCCCGGTTGATCGGGGTGATGCCTTATATTGAGAAAACCTACAAAGGTGAAGATGTCATTTTTCCAGCCTATCAATATGATGGTGTCGATACTTTGGCAACTTTGGACATCAGCAAGCCTGTATCGAGAAAATGCTGGGTTCAGACGTACGGGTTTGCCTTGAAGGATGAGCGGGGAAAGGTTAACAGTGTGGTCTTTTTCAGCGAGGATATTACCGAGCGCAAAAAAGCAGAGCAGGCAATCCTGAATTACCAGCAACGATTAAAAGGCCTGGCGGGAGAATTGACCAGAACACAGGAAACAGAAAGACGGATCATTGCCACGCAACTGCACGATGATGTTGGACAATCGCTGGCATTGATGCGCATCCAGCTGGCTGCTGCTCTTAAGCAATCTATAGGAAGAAAACTCGAAGGCATGCTGCTCGAGGTATCCAGTTCCCTGCGCCAGGCGGTTGATGATACCCGCAATATCATTTCCAGCCTGAGTTCGCCCACATTGAATGAATTAGGGCTTTCAGCAGCAATAACTGAGTACCTGAATGATCAGGTAGCGCAACACTATAATCTTAAGACCCGTTTCAGTGATGATGAACAACCCAAGCCGCTGGACGATGACAGCAAGGCAATCCTGTATCGTAATGTGCGGGAACTGTTGATAAACGTAGTCAAACATGCCCAGGCCAGTAACGTATCGGTTAGGCTGCAACGCGTAGGCGGAAATATAAACATCGTGGTGGAAGATGATGGTGTTGGTCTGAACCGGCTTAAGCTTGTTGATCGAAATGAACTCGAGAGCTTTGGTCTTTTCAGTATCCAGGAGTCCATGAGAGATATCGGCGGTGAGATGACTATCGAAAACAAAGATGACGCAGGTGTCCGGGTGAGCCTGACAGCGCCACTGCAAGAAGGGAAAACCAAAACAGTATGACGATGCAACCAGAAACAGTCCGGGTGCTTCTGGTGGATGATCATCCGCTGATGCGTAAAGGCTTGCGGACATTGCTTGAAAGCGATCCGGATCTGACAGTAATCGGTGAAGCTGAAGATGGCGAAGCGGCGATTGAACAGGTCAGGGCGCTCACGCCTGATATTGTGGTCATGGATATCTCCATGCCAAAGCTCAATGGTATCGAGTCAACCAAACGCATTCTGGCTGAAGTGCCTGCAACACGCATTATTGCCATGTCTATTCATGCTGAAAAACACTTCGTAGACAATATGATCAGCGCCGGTGCCATGGGATATGTTTTAAAAGACAGCGCACCTGAAGAGCTGGTGCATTGTATTCATACCGTTATGCGGGGCGAGGCTTTCCTGAGCTCATCAATTCTGGGTGATGTGGTCTCTGCATATCGTGAGTCAATCAATGAAGCCGCTGATGGGGATCCTGCCAAGAGTAATGACAACAGCGTGATGCCGTTAAGGCTTACCAAGCTGCATTCGCCGAAGATACCCGAGGATGAAGTGCCTCGAAAAATTCTGCTTGAGCAACTTGATAGGGAAAAAGTGCATCCCCTGATTCTGGTATCGGCACCTGCCGGTTATGGTAAAAGTATTTTAATTGGCAGTTGGCTGGAACATTGTGACTGGCCATCGGTCTGGTTTTCGCTGGAGCCGGATGACAGCAACCTGCGCCAGTTTCTGCGTTACTTTATCATCGCAGTTCGCGGCAATTTTGCATCGGCATGTGAAAAAAGCCTGGAACTGGTGGAAGCGCCCAGCCTGCCATCCGTTGAAACACTGACGACAACGCTGGCCAATGATCTGGATGCCATTGATCAGCCTTTTATCCTGGTGCTGGATGATTTTCATCATATTGACAGTAATTCGCAGGTCAACAGCCTGTTACAGAAATTGCTGGATGTTCCTCCGATTCCTCTTCATCTCGTGATCATAACGCGGCGCGATCCGCCGTTAGCTTTGAATACATTACGAGCCAGCGGGCAAATGACAGATATCCGTATGACAGAGCTGCGTTTTAGCCAGGCTGAAGTTCGTATGCTCATTGAAAAATCGCTAAATATCAGCATGAGCGATGATGTCATTGCCAACCTGGAAAATGCACTGGAAGGCTGGGCTGTTGGTTTACGCCTGGTGATACTGGCCTCCCGGCAGATGGAGAAGCCGGCCGAGTTTCTCAGGGGATTGCGCGGTGGTGTTCAACAGACCCAGGAGTACCTGGTGCAGGAGGTGGTGCAAAAGCAGTCGCCGTTTTTACAGGACTGGTTATTAAAAAGTGCTGTTTTCGACCGCTTTAGTCTATCGCTATGTGAAAAAGTGTTGGGTGAATCGGTTCAGGTCAATGCCAACAATGAGCAAACCGGGATGATGGATGGTGAAAAATTCATCAACTCCTTAATCCAGGAAAACCTTTTTATAATTCCGCTGGACGGGCAAGGCACCTGGTTTCGTTACCATCACCTGTTTCAGAAACTGATGGAAAATGAAATGCGGCAACGCTTCTCAGCCGGGGAGATAGCTGAACTTCATCTTAAAGTATCGGCCTGGTTTGAGCAGCAAGGCAATATTGATGAGGCAATACAGCATGCACTCAAGGCCGGCGATACCATGCATGCTGCGCAAATCGTTGAAAAACACTATCACGAAGCATTGAACCAGGATGCTTGGTTTGTGCTGGATAACTGGCTTGAAAAGTTACCTGCAGATGTCAGGAGCCAGCGACCGGGGCTGCTGCTGGTAAAAGCTGCGACGGCTTTGTTTCGTCAGCAACTGCCCCAGCTGTTACAGGCTATCGAGTTACTGGAATCAATATGCATGGATCATGCTGTTAACGATGAGGCTCAGGTAGAAATGGATTTTTATAATGCCTGTCTGCATTTTTGGGACGGCAGCATCACCCAAAGTGAGGTTGAATTTGAAAGTATTCTGCAACGTTTCTCAGACAAGCAAATAATCCTGCATGCTGAAGCTCTAGGCTACCTTGGCTTTTCCCGTTTAATGAATGGTAAACAGGCACTGGCTATAGAGGGGCTTAACACGCAGATCCTTAAGGCAGAGCACCTGGTCATGGTGAGGCTGATTGGCTCTCTATGCCAGGTCGAACTACTTGCAGGCGATTTGCACCAGCTGAGATTTAACGCGAGCCGCATGCGTGAACAGGCCAGCCACGGCAGTAATCATTATCTGGATTTATGGAATCAATATTTCCAGGGCATTGTGATGCTGCATGACATGCAACTGGAGGAAGCAACAGGCCATTTGGAAGCTGTCGTTGAGCATCGTTATCACATGGATGCGCGAGCAGCCATAGATGCCATGGCCGGCCTTGCCTTAACACAGCAGATGTTACAGCAACCACAGTCTGCTACTGCCACCGTGCAGCAGATGCTACAGTTTGCCGTTGAGTTAAATGACCCGGAGCAAATGCACATTGCCCAATCATGCGAGGCACGTATTAACCTGTTACAGGGAAACGTAACAAAGGCTTTTGTCTGGGTACAGTCGGTTATGCAGCCTTCGGTTTCAGTCAACGTATTTTCCCTGTTTACATGGCTTGAAGTTCCAGAGATAACCCAGGTAAGGGTATTGATTATGGAAGGCTCTGCCGATTCCCTGAGGCAGGCCATCGTAATGCTTGAGCAAATGAAGGCACTCAGTGAGTCATTTCATCTTAATTGCCAGGTAATCGAAATTACTCTGTTGCAGGCCCTGGCATATGATAAGCAGGGAATGTCAGACAGAGTCTTTACATTATTTGCAGAGGCCGTGGCCCGGGCTGAAACCGGAGGCTGGCTGCGCCCATTTGCTGAAATTATGCATACGTCAGACTTGCCACAACGATTTGTTCAGACAAAAGGTGACACGCCATTTTTACAACGCATCATGGCTGTTTCAGGTCAGGCAAATCCAATGCCTGGAGAAAGTCCGGATGGGGCTGTTCTCCCTGGGCTGGAAAGTGTCGCCAAAACCAATGGCTTGTTAGAACCTCTGACCAACCGGGAGCTGGATATCCTGGAATTGCTGACCAAGCATCTGCAAAACAAGGAAATTGCCAGCCACCTGTTTGTCTCGGTCGAAACAGTAAAAACCCATCTCAAACACCTGTACCAGAAACTGGGGGTTAATAACCGTCGGGAAGCGGCAACCGTGGCCGACGAGATCCTGAGAAAAAGTCGATCCGACAGCTAGCCGTTCCCTCTTTAATCCCCCATCACGGGGGATGTGCAATTGTTCTGCCCGTTCTAGGCTTAAACCAGCTAAAAACAAGAAATATTCTCCAGCTATGAACGGTAACTATTTGAAATGAATGACAACCAGTTTTCTGCGCCAGGATTTTACCGCATAGTGCTTCAGGGACACCTGAACCAGAACTGGGTTGGGCGCCTGGGATCAATGCAAATCCAGCAGCCGGATCAGCAGGATAGCCCGGTGACAGTGCTCGAGGGTGAAGTCCGGGACCAGGCAGAATTATCCGGCATTCTCAATACGCTTTACGACCTGCATTTACCCTTGTTGTCGGTAAACTACCTCAATAAACTGGATAGCCCGCCAGAGAACTGAAATGGCTATTTACGATGACAAATTCAGTTCCTGAATTGATTTTGGCAACGCCTGTTACAAATCAGCAAACTGCAATATTTCACACATTTATCACCCATCTTTCCCCCGCGAGGGGTGATGTGTCGAAGCTTCTGCTGCACTAGTCTAATCATCAGGAAACCAATGCAGAGAGCATTTTTGTAATGAATATGAAACCTATCGCTGTCATCCGTGCTGCATACCTGAATCTCCTGATGGATATTTCGAAACATTGTGGCCAGGAAAATCGCGCTGCGGCATTGCAATTGTTTAACCTGCCGGCCAACCTGGCTGATAATCCATCGGCCTATCTGTCACTCAATGCAGTCATGTCGTTTGCACAGCACAAGGCATGCCGACATGACCTTGACAGCCTGATTATCGATTTTGGCTCGCGCATGACAGTTTCAGCCTTTGGCGTTGAGCTGCAACATGCGCTGTGCAATGCGGCCTCACTCGAAGAAGCCTTGAATCATTTTGTACGCCTGGCAGACCAGGAACAGTCCAACATGCAAATCCGTATGCTAAAAGAGGGCGATACGGTCAGAATTGTGAATAAAAAGCAACATCCGGCTCATCCGAGGCTGTTTACCTGGAAGAATGGTTAATGCTCATGTCGCTGCTGACAATTGTCAGGCATTTTGCCGGTCATGACTGGTATCCAGCAGCAATTACATTGCACGCGCAGCGCCAGCCAGGCCAGTGTATGCTTGATGTATTTCATCAGAGCCAGTTGCTAACCGGGCAGTCACAAACAGGTATCACATTTGCCAGTTCATTGCTGGGTTTGTCAGTCATTAACAACAGGGCTATCAAGCTGGATGCTTTTGCCAGTCCATTTCATGCTTCGACGGCAATAACCTGGGATTTTCCGACTTCGCTACGGGCGATTATCCAGGCCTATCTGAATGATGGTTATCCTGACATTCACCTGGCAGCGAAGATCACCTGTTGCAGTGTGCGCACCATGCAACGCCGTCTCAAGGAATTTGCGCTTAGCTATACCGATATCGTGCAGCAGGCGCGTTTTGAGGTGGCCACGGATATGTTGCGAAACCCTGAAACCAGGGTCATCGATGCAGCTCTTGCATTAGGTTATGCCGACGCTTCGCATTTTACCCGTGCCTTTCGGCGCCTGTCGGGCATTACTCCGCATGAGTATCGTCAACTGTCTTACGCGCAGTAAGCGGAATGCGCTTTGGCGTGAAATGCCATTAACTTGGTCGTTATGCAACTATAGTTAATTCAGGTGTGCCACCGTGTCATTTTGGCACAAGCATTTTATGTCGAGAGGACAAGAACATGATAAAGAAATCCATACTCAGCATGGCTGTTTTAGCAGTGCTGCTTACCAGTATGGCAACAAGCGTTGCATCGCAGTCACCTAAAATGAAATACAGCCGGATATTCCGGCCAATGTCATGACACCCGACAAGATGGAAACCAGCATTGGTACGCTGGAATTTAATGACGGATTTCCTACGGAAGAAACAGCCAAAAAGGTTTGGGACAACCTTGATTTTGTTCGAGCCGTGGAAGCCATGATTATGACGACACCTGCGGCTTCACTGGTAGGTTTCCGTAAAGGTATCCGTGATTTTGGGCCGGACAATGAAACCATGATTATCTGGGAAGGTCGCCTGGATCCAAGAGGCTTACTACTAACAGGTAATACGACATGGTTTATAGCTTTATGTGGATCGATCTAAAAGATGGCCCGATGGTGATGGAAACCCCACCCAACGTGCTCGGTATTATCGATGATTTCTGGTTCAGATATCTTACCGATTTTGGTAATGCGGGAGATGATAAAGGTAAGGGCGGTAAGTATCTTCTTCTACCACCTGATTACAAGGGTGATATCCCCAAGGGATACTTCGTTAAACAATCCAAAACCTATGGCCATTGGCTGGCCATGCGCGGATTCATGACCGATTTCAAAGCCGAACCGGTTGTTAAAAACATGAAGGAGCATTTCCGTATTTACCCATTAGGAGACCAGCCAAAAGAAGTTAACTGGGTGAATATGAATGGCAAGTTTATCAATACCCTTCATGCTTCGAATGGTGAATTTTTTGCCGAAGTCAATCAAGTGGTTCAGGAAGAACCTAATTCGGCTTTTAGTCCGGAAATATTAGGAATACTTGCTTCAATTGGCATTGAAAAGGGAAAACCTTTTGCACCTGATGCACGCATGAAAGCAATCTTGGATGATGCCGCAAAAGTGGGTAATGCTACACAGAGAGTTATACAGTGGAATGCCCGCGATGAAAGTTTTGCAGCCTACCCTGGAAGTAAAACCTGGGAACCCGGTTTCGCCGGCGGAAGCTATGAATTTATGCGTGATGGCGTTCGATTAATTAATGAGCGTGAGCGTTTCCATTTTTATGCCACAGGAATTACACCAGCTATGGTGAAACCTCCGGTAGGCCAGGGCTCTCAATATTTAGAAGGGCTTCGTGACTCGGAAGGTCGACGATTTGATGGAAGCAAAACCTACAAACTGCACATCCTGCCCGACGTTCCTGCAACTAATTTTTGGGATGTAACGATTTATGATATGCAAACACGTTCGCTATTGCAGACCGACCAGCCTTTCCCTGGCGTAACAAGTAAGGACAAGGCAGTCATTCAAAATGCTGACGGTTCATTTGACATTTATTTTAGTCCTGAAAAACCGGAAGGCAACGTGAACTGGCTGCAAACCATACCAGGTAAAAGCTGGCACGTACTCTGGAGGATTTATGGCCCAACCCAGGTTTGGTACGACCAGAAATGGAAAATAAGTGAGATTGAACTGGTGAAGTAATTAGCCATAGTCAAATAAGCGGGGCGGGCCAGTACTCGCCCTGCATAGTATTGAGAGGAAAATTGATATGAAATATAGAACACTAAGTGCACTTTTTATGGCGGGCTTGCTCCCAGTCGCTATGACAGTACCGGTCCAGGCGGAAAACAAAGGTCAAGAAACCTATCTGGGCAAACTTGAATATCAGGATCAGACCATCACCAAAAAGACGGCGGAGTTTCTGCACCGCCGGATCCTGGAGCAGCGCGCCACACAGCTGGTGACGTGGGCGATGCCGATGATGAATTTCGAGCAGCTATATCCGGCGCTTCATGCCAACCTGAAAACCTCTAACGGCATGGATGTCTCGGAGGATGATATCTTCTTTGGCCTGTATGACGGATATGACGGCGTTTATCCGTTCATGACAGCTAACGTTACGACACCTTACACCATCGGGTTCTCGGATTTGTCGCAAACCGGACCAATTGTGGTCGATCTGCCCCCCGGCGCGATCTACGGCGTCGTCGACAACGCGTGGATGCAGCCCATTCACGAGATCGACGGCAAGCCGGGAAAACTTTTGCTGGTAGGGCCGGGTCAGGAACACCCCAAGGATTTTGACGGTAAAATCGTTCAATCTGACACCTTCCGGGTGTTCTACTTCTACCGCGCACTTGGCACCGGCGATAAGGCCAAAAAGCTAAGGACCGCAGTTCAGGCCTACAAGCTGTCGGACGCTGCCAAGCCACCGAAAACCAAATTCGTCAAATACGAGCCCAAGCCGGGCGACAAGATCGCGCTCAATACCCAGCCGCGCGACATGCAGTTCTGGAAACTGGTGAACACCTATGTTCAGCGTGAACCGATGGCCGACCGTGATCGGTTCTTCTATGCATGGCTGAAAGACCTGGGCATCGAAAAAGGTAAGCCGTTCAAGCCAACCGACTATCAAAAAGAGATATTGCAAGCGGGTTTGGACGTGGGCATGGCGATGTCGCAGGCGATCTCGTTCAACAAAACCCGAAACATGTTCCCCACATCGATCTATGGCAAGGATTCCGGTTTTGAAGATGCGATGGCAGGAATGAACCCGAAGATCGATCTGGAGAACTACTCTATGTTCAATGAGCGGGCTTCCTATGGTTTTGAAGCGACCACCACTTCTGCCGGCATGGTTTCGCGCACACCTGGCAAAGGCTCCGCTTATTTAGGTGGCTATTACGACGCGGATGGCAATGCATTGATGGGTGGTAATAGTTATGTGCTCAATGTAGGGCCAAAACCGCCAGCCGCCAACTTCTGGTCCGTTACGGTATATGACATTGAGAATCGATTGATTATTCGAAATGCCCAAAAGAAATCGGATACGTCCTCTCGTGATAAAGACTTAGTAACGAATGCTGATGGTTCTGTAGATCTGTATTTTGGGCCTAAGGCGCCAAAAGGGAAAGAAAGCAACTGGATACAGACTAACGAAGGTCAATCCTTCTTCGTTTATCTAAGACTTTATGGTCCTGAACAGGCCTATTTTGACCAGACCTTCCCGATGACGCCGATTAAAAAGATCAAATGATGACGGGACGGGAGCAGGGGGCAACAAGCACTGTCTCCCGTTCACACATATTGCAGGAGTCAAAAATGAAAACGCAATTATTAACCACCCTGGTCGCTGCCGGTGTAATGGCAGGCAGCATGACAACAGCCTTTGCCGCCGATCCCAAGTACAAGGCCGACGTGCCCGCGTCACTGATAACTCCTGATACCGTGGAAACAAAGTATTTGGGGGATCTGAAATTTGTCGATGGATTCCCAACGGACGCAACACTGGAGAAGAGTTATGACTTTCTGGATACGTCCAGAGCGGTGCAGCTCTTTACCAGCGGTATTCCAACGGCTTCCATGCACGGCTTGCTAAAAGGGCATAGGAACATCGGTGTTAAACCGAATAAGACGATTGCGATCACTGAAGAGTTGCTTGACGCAAGATCGCTGTGGTTAACGCCAAACACAACAACACCTTACATTCATATTGAACTGAATGTTAAAGAGGGTCCGGTCGTGTTCGAGGTGGGCACCCCTGTTATAGGGATCGTTGATAATGCCTGGTTCTTGTATGTTGGGGATGTTGGTCTTGGCGGCCCCGATAAAGGCAAAGGTGGTAAATACCTATTGGTAGGGAAAGATTACAAGGGAAAATACCTGAAGGGTATTTTGTTATGCATACGAATACATATCGCCATTGGCTGCTCATCAGAGCGGTTGGAAAACCGGGTGAGTCAGTTAAAGATACGCTAAAGGCCTTTAAAGCCGGCTTTAAAATGTATCCATTGGCGCAGGCAAAAAATCCTGAACCCAATGACTATATTAATATTTCGGGCAAAAAATATAACACGATTCATGCAGGCGATGCCTCTATTTACGATGAACTCAATGAAGTGATTCAGTATGAACCGGCTAATTCAGGTGATCCTGCAATGTTGGGTTTGGCTGCCGAGCTGGGAATCAGTAAAGGCAAGCCTTTCACTCCTGACGCGAGAATGAAGAA